>JAVBUE010000075.1:0-52198 GCA_031555735.1 Tannerellaceae bacterium | reverse complement strand
GGCCAGTTGTTCTAAATCGCCTGCAATGATAGGGAAACCGAACAGGTTGAAGAGTGCGGGTTCGGCTATTACCATTTTTTCTTTATACGTGATCTTATCGCGCAGGATATTGGTCTCTACGATTTGTGACATGATCACGGTAGCTTCTTCCACTTCCGCCAGGTTCTCTTTCAGGGCAGCCGGTACGGGTGCATTGATGATGTGGTTATTAAAGGCTTCCTCTCCATGTATCTTGATAATGGATTGCAGGCGGTACAACCTCTCTGCGTCGGGATAGCATGTGTCGTAGCTGACTTCGAAAGCCACTTTCGAAAATAGGATCAATGCAACGGTCAGTCCCAGGGTCAGGGAAACAATCTTCACTAAATTATTGCCTCTGCCACGGATCAGGTATCGGAATGTGTAGAATAGCTGTTTCATACATACATGGTTTAGTGTCAACACTATCCCAAAAGGCGTGCCAGATATGTAATATGCTGAATAATAACAAATTGGTTAAAAATAATTATACATCACTGTCCATTTATTTGACAGTGATGTATAATTATTTGACAGTACAACTGCCGGATTCCGCTTACAACAACCGCTTGTTAGACGTCAGGAATAACAGGTAGGTTACCCCTACGGCTAAGATCACCAGGGCGCCAGTTTGCGAAGCAATCGCATCGGATGCTACACCCATCAGGATAGGGAAGATGGTTCCTCCGAAAAGTCCCATAATCATCAGGCCGGATACCTCATTCTTACGATCGGGCAAGTGAAGCATCGCCTGCGAAAGGATGATCGGAAAGATGTTGGAATTTCCAAGTCCGATACATGCAATGCACACATACACGGCATGAATGTTATGCAGGAAGAATAGTCCTCCTACCCCGGCTGCCATCAGGCATGCACTGATGAAGAAGAACAATTTCGAGGAATAACGCGCCAGGATAAATGTACCGCTCAGGCATCCGACTGTCCGGAACAGGAAATAGAGGCTGGTGGCATAGCCGGCCTCGGATAGAGCCATACCGAAACGTTCCATCAGTATTTTGGGTGCTGTCACATTGGTGCCTACATCAATCCCTACGTGGCAGATGATACCAAGGAAGGAGAGTAGGATTACCTTGTCGCCCAACAGTGCGAAGCATTGGGCAAAGGTAGAGGTTTGTGTCGCTTCATCTTGCTCTTTTACCTGTGTCATCCCCAGGGTGATGATTGAAAGCATGGCGACCACCATGAAGATGGGGAATAAATATTTCCAGTCACCCAGTGAGGCTGCCGCCCAGGCGGCGATAATGGGAGCCAGGAAGGAAGCGATGGCTTTAACGAATTGTCCCAGTGTGAGTGAGCTGGCCAGTCGATCATTACTGACGAGATTGGATAATAGCGGATTCAGCGATACCTGCATCAGTGCGTTCCCGACACCAAGCAGGGAAAATGATAACATCATCATCACAAAGCTATAGCCTATCAGGGGAAGCAATAACGCTGCCATAGTCACTGCGATGCTGATCAATACGGTTTTGCGTCGTCCGATCCGGTTCATCAGCATGCCCGTCGGAACCGAACATACCAGAAACCAGAAGAATACCATCGACGGAAAAAGATTGGCGAGCGTATCGGAAAGCGCGAAGTCTGCTTTTACATAATTCGTGGCGATACCCACCAGATCCACAAATCCCATCACAAAGAATGTGAGCATGATGGGAAGGAGTTTCATCAAATTGGTTTTTTCTTTCATACCTGTTTACTTTTTGAATACGAAGGCCAGGCGCCGTGTTGGGTACATACAAATGCAGCAATTTCTACGGCTCTCCGGTGCGCTTCGCGGAGAGGCTGCCCTTGTAGCAATGAACAGACCAATGCACCCGAGAATGAGTCGCCTGCTCCTACGGTATCAGCCACTTCTACAACCGGGGTCTGGATGGTTGAAGTTTCCGTATGGGAATAGATGGTACTGAATGCACTACCGGCTGTCAGTACCAGGTAATGCAGTTCGTAAGCCTGCATAAACCAGCGGCATACCGCCTCATCACTCCCTTCCAGCCCGAACATCAGTCGCAGGGTAAGCAATTCTTCATCATTCAGCTTGAACACATTGGCTTGCTCCAGCGACTCAATAACCAATTCCTTTGAGTAATAATGCTGGCGTAGGTTGATGTCGAAAAAGCGGATGGCCTTTTTGGGTGTGCAGTTCACCAAAGTCCGGATTGTTTCATGCGATATTGCTGAGCGTTGCGCCAGGGTTCCGAAGCAAACAGCATCGGCTTTTTTCACCAGGTCGATCGCTTGTTGTGTAAGCGGCAGGTGATCCCAGGCGACCCCTTCAATGATGGAATAGGCAGGCGCCCCCTGATGGAGTTCCACCAAGACGCTTCCGGTAGGATAGTTTACCTGCTCAATATAATTACCGATCCGGTTCTTTTCCAGTTCCTGAATGATCTCTACACCCAATACATCATTACCTACGGCGCTGATGGCATAGCCTTCAGCACCCATACAGGTGGCATGATATACAAAGTTGACAGGAGCTCCACCCGCTTTCTTCCGGTCGGGAAATACATCCCACAACAGTTCGCCGATGCCGACTACCAATGGTTTCTTATATATACGAGTATTCATCGCTTACCAGATGCTTTTCAGGGTGGATATATGCAGTTCCTTTACTTCAATATTATTCCCGAAGAAACGGAAGCCTTCTTTATTGTCTGTCCGGGGAGTACGTTCCATAGAATAAGAGTAAGCGCCACCATCGATGAAGACTTCCACGCAGGTTTTATCCAGGATAATATCTGCTGTGATCTCCATGCTGGTACGATCTTCGGGCGAATAGAATACGCCATTTACCCGATTCCCGTTCATGTCGTAAATGATCAGGGATTGTCCGAACAGGTTCAGACCGGCATCGGTGGCGTGAGACAGCTTGAATGTAGTCCGTATCTTCAATACATCAGCGTGATTGAACTCCTGCAATTTACGGCTGGCTTCATCGGCTGTCAGGTTGTTCCACCGGTATTCTTTATCCGTCAGTTGATTAAATTCTTTGACCGGATAACTGAACAGGCGCACACCTTCTTTGGTGGTGCGTAAGGTCAGCTCGGTAGGGATCAGCATCAGGTTGTTGAACGGTACACCGGCGGGCATCGGTAACCGTCCCCAAGCAATCTGAATCCGCCTTCCGTCGGAGGCCGGGATATTGGCATACGTCTGGGCGGCATACAACCCTCCGGTGGTATAGTAGTACTTCCCGGCTTCTGGCGTAAACTGCTTTCCGTTGAACGAACCGATCATATAGGTTCCCGTTGCTCCGTACATCACCCATTTTTTATTGGCGGTATTGCCATCGACGGGTAATTCGAACAGTTCGGGACATTCCCAAAACCCTGTGACATGGCTTTCGAACGTCCATGTTTTCAGGTTCTTTGAGGTGTAGATAGAGTGCCCGTCGCGTTCATTCAATACCATTACCCATTCCTTGTTGGGGGCATACCAGAAAACCTTCGGATCGCGGGTATCTTTAGTCTTCCATTTGGCATTGGAGTCGATCACCGGATTACCTGCATATTTTGTCCAGGTGCGTCCTTTGTCCAGGCTGTAGGCAAAGCATTGCGTCTGCTTTTCCGGACTGTCTGCCGTATAATAGGCGATCATCGCGGGTGTGTTTCCTTTATTGAAACCGGCCGTATTGCCGTAATCGATCACTGTTGTTCCCGAAAAGGCCGTTCCGTTCTTGTCCGGATACAGGGCATCGGATAATTCCTGCCAATGGATCAGGTCTTTACTTACAGCATGTCCCCAGTGCATATTGCCCCAGTCGCGTTCGTATGGGTTGTGTTGGTAGAAGAGATGGTATTCGCCCTCATACCAGATGAGCCCGTTGGGATCGTTGATCCATCCGCGGCGGGAGGAAAAGTGAAGTTGCGGGCGGCTGTTTTCTTTATACAGGCTGTCTTGCCCGGCGATGGTGTCGTCCTGGTAGATCTTTGCTAACCCGGCGGCTGTGCCGGGATAGCTGATCTTTATTGTTTTCCCTTTCAGGGCGGATACATCTGCAAATACCCAGTAATCGGGTGTTGCATTGGCAAGACGGATATCGAAGGCTCGTTCCGGTTCCCCACCTACTTCCCAAGTCATTATTTGCCGATCTACCTGGTGTGAAACCGGTAGGTTCAGGTATTTCTTGGTGATAGACACTGTTATTTCATCTGCTTGTGCAGGGATAAGGTATGAGCAAACCATACCAACAATCATCAATAGACTTTTTTTGTGTTTCATATATTTATGCCTTTAAACTACCAGCCATAGTTCTGCTGATATAATTTTTTACTAAAATTAATCTGTGCTTTCGGAATAGGGAAATATTCGTCGCGGTTTTTTGTGAATTTAGCTTCACTCATGTAGGCTCCCCGCCGCGTTTTTTCCGTTGCGAAGTATGTATTCACTGTTTCAGCAGCGATACCCCAACGAACCAGGTCGAAGAAACGGTAACCTTCCTGTGAAAATTCCAGACGGCGTTCGAAACGCAGGGCTGTACGGGCAAACTCCTGTGTCCATGCCGGACAGTTTTGCCCCGGGATGTAGGTTGCGATCTTGAATTTACCTGTAGGATCTCCTTGTACGTCGATTAAGCGGCGAGTACTTTTTGCCGCACGTTCGCGGATTGTATTGATCAGTGGTAACGCTTCCTCCTGACGCCCCAGTTCAACCAGTGCTTCGGCTTCCCATAATACTACATCATCATACCGGATGATATCCCGGTTCTTTGAGCTCGACATGAATGGATTGGCGCGTGCAAAGCAAGGGCAGTCCGGCAATACGGTTTCTTTCATCGACATGAAGGCTCCGTAGGTTTGCGTGTCGCGGTTCCAACTTTCGTCGAAAATGAATTCAGGGTTGTACTTGTATGGCAGTCCCGGAATCGCGACGGTATGGTTCAGACGTGGATCTACATTGTTGGCAAGTACATCATCGCTCGTTTTCAGGCTCTTGTCATTGAATGTATCAAACAACGGCAAGCCGTTATCATCTGTACGGAATGCATTCACCATATTCTGTGAAGGCTGGTGGAATCCGCAGCAACCATATTCGGGATTCATCGGATAGTTCAGCATGGCGCCCCAGTCCAGGCGTCCACGAAGCGTTCCGTCGTTCAGTGAGTGCTGGATGGCAAAGATCGATTCCGGTCCGTTTTCTGTCTCACAGAGGAAATTTTCGGCAAAATCGGCGGCCAGTGAATAGTGTCCGGCCAGTTCGCGGCAGATTGTTACCACTTCTTCCAGTTTGTTCTTATTGATGTTGGTCACGTTGTGCTGCTCATCCTGCTCATAGGCGGCATACAATAATGCTTTGGCAAGATAGGCTTTTGCCATACCTTTATTAGCCCTGCCTTTTTCTTCATTGTTTTCAGGCAGATTGGCTGCGGCAAAACGGAATTCAGAGATAATGATATCCCACAGTTCCTGATCGCTGTACTGTACATTAGAGATGTTGATATAGTTTTCTGTCGGTTCATTCTCGTCTATATACGGAATGTGCTTAAACAGCATTTTCAATTCGAAGTTGAAATGTGCCCGCAGGAATCGCATCTCGGCCTGGCGGATTGTTTTCTTAGGATACTCGGTTTCGGATATGTTATTGATTCGTCCCAAAGCGTCGTTCACACGGGCGATGGAGATATATTCGCCATACCATTTCTGATCCAGGTAACCGACGTCGTCGCGCATATATACAAAAGTCTCGAAGAGGTTGAAGTCTCCCATATCTCCAGCTCCGGCTCCTCCTTTGTAGGAATCACCGCTTCTCAGATCGCCATAGGGCCAGAGTGCATTGATGCCGCGTTGATAGTTGTCATTCCCCAAACCGGAATAGGCGGCGATCACCATTTTTTCAATTTCTTCCGGGCTATTCAGGTTGTCAGTACCGGATACTGCCTGTGGTGACTCATCCAGAAAGGAATCGCAGGCCGTCATCGGGAGCAGCAGGACTGCTGCCATGGTTATGTATTTGAACGTTCTCATGTGTTATTATTCGTTTAATGGTTGCTAAAATGATCAGAAAGAAACGTTAAGCCCGAAGGTGAACGACCGGGGTACCGGATAAGCCATGTTTGGTGTTTCCGGATCGGCTCCGGTAAAGGCGTTGTCGCCCCATCCTTTATGCAGTGTCAGCAGGTTTTGCCCCGACAGGTACACCCGTGCGTTTTGGATGCGGAAGCTTTTCAGTGCATTTACGGGCAGGCGGTAGCCAATCTCCAGATTGGTCATTTTCAGGAAAGAAGTGTTTTCCACGAAGTAACTGGAGGTACGGTTCTCGTTGTTCACATTGCTGGCAGACGCGGCAGGAATGGTTGAATTCGGATTCGTGGTTGTCCAGGAATCAAGAAGCCTGCTGCCATAGTTTTGTCCGCCGAAGAAACCATAGAAGTCTGTGAATTCTTTCAGGTTATTATATGCATGGGCGCCTACCTGTCCTGTCCAGAACATAGTGATGTCAAACTGTTTCCAGGTGGCGGCGAGGTTCAGCCCGTAGATAAAGTCGGGGTCTTCAACACCCAGCCATGTACGGTCTTCGTCGTTGATCTTACCATCACCGTTCAGGTCTTTGTAACGGATACGCCCCAGCCCTTTACCGGCCTGCTCGGCATGCGCGTCTATGTCGGCCTGTGATTTGAAAAGACCGTCGGCTATATATCCGAAGATGGATCTCCAAGGGCGACCCAGGATGGTCTGGTCGTTGCCATTGCCCGGATATGAATTCACCACATCTTCAGGCAGTTCGGTGATTTTGTTCCGGTAACTGGCAATATTTCCGGTAATAGTAAGGTTTACCTCGCCTATCTGCTGGTTATAGGTGAGCAAGAATTCAAATCCTTGGTTCTCCATACTGGCACCATTCACATAGCGGTCGCCACCGTACCCGATGGTCGCGATGTAGGGTGGTTTCACGAGAATGTCGCTCGACTCCTTGAAGAAATAATCCAGTGATCCGCTAAATCTCTGGTCAAGGATCCCAAAGTCGATCCCTACGTTATGCTGGGTGGTGGCTTCCCATTTCAGGTTCTCGTTGGGGCGTTGGGTGCGGATAAATCCGGAAGGGAGCGTACCCTGTCCTGTTCCGGTGATATCGTATGCCGTACCTCTGTCGCGTTCAAAGGTAGGGTCAGTATAATAAACGGCATTGTAAAGACCGTATGCTGCGTAGTTATCAATCTCCTGATTGCCGGTCTGTCCCCATCCGTAGCGTAGTTTCAGGTCGGAAACCACATTTTTCACACCGTTAAAGAATGCTTCTTCGCTTACACGCCATCCCAGGGAGAATGCGGGGAAAGTTCCCCAACGGTTGTTCTCGCCAAAGCGGGAGGATCCGTCGCGGCGTAGGGTGAAAGAAGCCAGGTATTTGTTGTCGTAATTGTAATTTATCTTGCCGAAAAACGACGACAGCGAATATGTGGTGGCAGATCCTCCATTACGGAAGTTTGATTCACCTGCATCCAGGTACATGTAGTCGGGGTTTTCTATCAGGTATCCGTCACGTCCGCCCGACATCCATTCCAACCGGTATTTAAGCATTTCCTGACCCACCAACATGTCGAATCCGTGTTTGCCTAAGTCAAACTTGTAGTTCAGGATATTACTCAATACCCAGTTGCCGCCATAATTCGTATCTGTATCCAGGCGTGCGGTATTCTCTGTCATAAAGCCTGATACATATGTCTTTTGCATGTTACGTTTCCAATAGCCGGTATAATCTAACCCCAGTTTGGAACGGAAGTGAAGGTTCTTTATGATCTCGGCATCCAGGTTGATATCGCCGAACAGGCGAAAGAGGTCTTCATGATTCTGTTTGTTGTCTTCAATCACGCGTACCGGATTTTGTCGGTCGCTCATCCCGCTGCTGGGGCCACCCCACCCACCATCAAGTGAATGAACTGGTACCAACGGTTGGATGGTCCGGGCATTATCCTGCAGGCCTCCTCCACTTAGAAGCGAACTGCGGGTTTTGGAGAGAGTCAGGTTTTCGCCGATCACCACGCGGCCGTCGAACAGTTTATAATCACTGTTGATACGGGCTGTGATACGGTCGAAATAGGTGCCTTTTACTGTGCCGTCGTTGCCATAATAATCGGCCGAGAAGAGAGCACGACCTTTGTCTGTCCCTGTGGTAAGGGTCACATTGTAATTCTGGATGAAACCAGTGCGGCTGATTTCCTTGATCCAGTCTGTATCGGCCGCTTTCATCACATTTACTCCTCCTACCTGAAGGTATTCGGGCATGATCACTTTGTTTAGCACTGCATCCCCGTTGGCGTCACGATTCCAGTCATAGGTATAGTCGCCTACTTTGGCGTTGGACGAGGGATCTTTCAGCACGCCGTCGTTGATCGCTGCTTGCCACTTCACGACACCATGTTCTTCTGCATTCAGCAGATCAAGTGAACGTTGCCACATCGAAGCTGTCAATGAAGTACGAAATTCTATGTTTGTTCCGCCTGCTTTCCCTTTTTTCGTTGTGACGATAATGACCCCGTTGGCAGCACGTGAACCGTAGATGGTAGCGGCTGAAGCATCCTTCAATACCTGAATGGACTCGATATCCGATACGGCAATATCATTCATGGAGCGCGTACTTGGTACACCGTCGATAATATAGAGAGGTTTGCTGTTCCCCAGTGTCGATACGCCACGGATTTTCACATCCACGTCGCCGTTTGGGCTACCTGTGTTTTTGATATAGACACCGGGTACCCGTCCTTGCAGTGATTGGATGGCATTGCTGGTGTTGATGGTCTTGATCTCATCCACTTTCACCACTGAAACGGCTCCTGTGAGGTCGGCTTTTTTCTGGGAGGAGTATCCGGTAACCACCACATCACCCAGTGCATGGACGTCTTCTTTTAATATGATATTTAGGGGGACAGTATTTTCGATTTTTATTTCCTGAGAAATAAATCCGATGTAACTGATCCGGATCGTAGCCCCTTTAGGGACGGAGAGAGCGAATTTCCCGTCAAGGTCGGTCACCGTTCCATTGGTTGTTCCTGCCTGTAGGACAGAAGCTCCGATGACTGAAAAATTGTCGGTACCCGAAACGACAGTTCCTGTGACGGATAACTGTTGTGCGTGAGCAATGTGTGTAAGGAAAAGCAAAAGGAATCCTATCCACACTTTACCGATAGCTGATGTTTTCATGCGCATTAATTTAAAAATTGTTTTTATGGTGTTTGGGTGCAAATATATCGGCGTCAGCTAATTTGATCTGATAACAAATCAAACAGAAGCTATCACAAATGTCGCATCCGGAAGTGCATGTGACATTTGTAACAGGAATATGACAAATGTATCTGCATTAATCGCGTGGCAACGTGACAGAAGTTTTGCAGAAATAAACTCCGTGAGGGGGATAAGGACGGCTCATGGATTCAGACGGTTGATCCAAATTCAAAACAGCTTCTTATGCTTTACGGCAGATCTGGTATAGCCGGTGAATTGGGGTATTCCGTAGGTGTAGTGCCATATACGGTCTTGAAACATTTTGTGAAATAGGCAGGAGAGGAAAAACCTGTTTGATAGGCTACCTCACTCACTGTTAGTTGATGCTGTCGGAGCAATACTGCGGCTTTTTTTAGCCGGTAGTTACGGAGGAAATCTACCGGAGTGGTATCGGTCAGTTCTTTGATCTTACGATGCAGATGTCCACGCGACATTCCGAGGGCATCACTTAAACGCTCCACATTGTACTGAGGATCAGCATATATCTGATCTATTTGTGCCAGGAAACGACGCAGGAACAGGTCGTCTATGTTCTCCGCTTTTTCAGGTTCGGTTATCAACAGGTGGTTTTCTTGTAATTTGTTGAGCAGTTGTTCCCGAAAACGTTTCCGTTCTTCCAGGAGCCTGATAATTTTAATAATCACATAATTGATCTGGAACGGTTTCTGTATGTAGCCATCTGCTCCGCGGGAAACGCCGAATAGGCGTTGCCGTTCGTCGGTGAGGGCAGTAAGCAGGATAAGCGGGATATGATTATAGGATACGTTTTGTTTGACTGTCCGGCACAATTCGAATCCATTCATCTCAGGCATCATTACATCGCTGAGGATGAGGGATATCTCGGTATTGTCCAATACGGAAAGGGCCTCTTTGCCGTTACAGGCTATGAAAATGGTGAAATGCCCCTTTAATTCACGTTCGAGGTAAGTCCGTACCTCTTCATCGTCTTCCACGATCAGGATAGTGTAGGGATAAGTGATTGACAGCATTGTGTTCATTTCCGTATTATCCAGGTCGGGAGCCTCATAGAAGATATCGGGTGCGGGTAGTTCAATCATTTCCTGTCCATCCAGGTGTTTTTTACCTTTACGGAGACGGATGGTGAATAGTGTTTGTTTATTGGGGATGCTTTCTACTGTAATTTCACCTTGATGCATCCGGATATATTCCGCAGCCAGGTGGAGGCCTATGCCTGTGCCTGTTCCCGGGTCTTCGGTGTAAAAGCGATCGAACAGATAAGGGATATGTGGAGCCTGGATGCCCGTTCCGTTATCTTCCACGCGTATGAAAACGGTGTCGTCCTCTTCTTGCAGGCAGACACGGATCATTCCGTTCCCGGGTGTAAACTTGAAAGCATTGGAGAGTAGGTTTACCAGCACTTTTTCCATCATATCCGTATCGATCCACAACATACAACTTTTTTTTATATCGGAAACGAATGTGTAATGGATATGGCGCACAGCAGCCATGCTGTCGAAGTAGCTCATCACTTCGCGAATAAAGAGCGCGATATCGGATTCCCTGAGTTTTAGTTTCTCCTGCCGGTTTTCAATTTTGCGGAAGTCAAGCATTTGGTTAATCACGCGCAACAACCGGTCGGCATTTTTCCGGATCAGCAACAGGTCGGAGAGGTGAGGTGAATCATACATCAATCCCGTCAACCGGTCCAAGGGCGCCAGTATCAGTGTGAGCGGAGTACGTACCTCGTGTGATATATTGGTAAAGAATTGCAGTTTCTGCGCGGTTACTTCTTTTATCTCCGTATTGAGGGCAATCAGTTTCTTACGTTGTTCCTCTTCCTTGCGATTGGTTTCTTGTAAGGCCCGGTTGGTTTGCCGTATCTTCTTGTTGATGTGGAACACGTATATTGTCAACACTACAAAACCGATCATTAAGAAAGAAATAATGCCCAATGAATTTTGTACAAAGCGGAAGCGTCCGTATAATGTATCCAAACGCTTGATTTGCCCCTCGATACGCTGCTGATAGCTCTGTAGTTGGCCGGATTGCAAGAGCAGTGTACGGGCGATAGAGGGATTGACTTCCGCTGTTTGCAGTGGAATATATTTGTCTATTGGTTCTCCGTTTAGTATCTGCATGGCAGCACGAATCACTTCCTCTCCACCGGTAGGGTACATAAAAGAGACATCAATCCTGTCGTCGGAGACCGCCTCCAGTCCGGCTCCCGGTACGGCATCTACTCCGATAATGTATTTCTGTTTCCCTGTGACAGAGTCCTGTTTTACAAAATACTCCCGGGCGGCAATTGCCATCATATCGTTGTGGGCATATATCAGGTCAATCCGTTCAGGTAAATTCATCCGGGTGATGCGCATGGCAGTAGTATCATACCGCCATTCTCCACTGAGTTTGATAAATGAAACATCCGGTCGTCCACTTAGGGCATTTACAAACCCTTCGTGACGTTCATGGGCAGGTGAAGAACTTTCTAATCCCCATATTTCCAGTACTACGGCGTTGGGAGGCAGGATGCCTGCGGCATGTCGGCCGGCATCCTGACCAATCTCGTAATTGCTGGCTCCGATAAATGTTGTATAGAGGTCACTATTAATTTTCCGGTCGGTGATAATCGTTGGAATACCTTTCTGGAAAGCTTCTTCTGCTACAGGCGTCAGGGCTTCCGATTCATTGGGTGAGATGATCAGTACATCTACCGGAAGATTGATCAGTTCGCGTATTTGTTCAATCTGTTGTTTGTTATTTGTATCCGCATTACGGATTACCACCTCCAGATGGTCGTAGTTAGAAGCCTCGATCCCCACCTCTTTCAGCATCGTTTGTCGCCATGCGTCGTCCAGCATACATTGCGACAGGCCAACCACATATTTTTTTTCTTTCTGCCATGGTGTACATCCCGGGAGAAGAAAAGTCAGGATAAGAATAACTATTTTTATCCGGATAGATGGCTGGGGTAATTGAAAGAAGTAATGTTGGCGCAGCATTCAGAATCCTTGTTATAACAGCAACCGCTTGTATTCTTTCGTCTCCTGGGGGCGGAGGGAGGTGAGGTCGGCAATCTGCACCGGTTGTCCGCTGGCGATGCTTTTGCGGGCGGCGATGCCGATCAGGCAGGCCAGGGCTCCGTCGCGGATACCGGCGCATTGCTGGTAGGGGTCGGGCGTGCCGGGGATGAATACCTGGTTGCGTAGCAGGTCGTCGCCGCCCCCGTGGCCGGAGGTGCCGAACGGAATCTGGATATATTCCCGTTTGCCGAAGTTCTTGAAGAGGATGATCTCGTCGTAACTCTTGTCAGATACCGGCCGTGACTCTTCGATCCAGGCGTCGATCCGTCCTTTCGTGCCGTTGAAGGCGATCCGGTAGCCTTCGTAAGGAGAGTAGGCGGTGAGGGAATAAGATACCTGCACGCCATTCTTATACTTAATGGTGGCAGCCATCTTGTCGAAGATATTCACATCCTTGCGGAATACGCAGCCGTCGCGATGGTACCCGTCGTGCTGCTCATTATCCACATACAATTGTTTATACGTATTGTTCTTCAGGATATCGAAGAAGAACTTACACCGGGACGACGGCGGACAGGCGCGGCAGTTCTCGGCAGGGCAGGCGCCGTTCTTCCCGTAATGGTCGAGCGCGCCGAGGGCATACACGGATTCGGGATCACTGCCGATCCACCAGTTCAGCAGGTCGAAGTGATGGCTGGCCTTGTGTACCCAGAGCGATCCGCCACATTCCACCAACCGGTGCCAGCGTCGGAAGTAATCGGCGCCGTGCGAGGTGTCGAGGTACCAGTGGAAATCGACGGACGTCAGTTCGCCGATCTCACCGGCGCGTAGCAGTTCCCACATCTTCACCCGGTGGGGGGAATAGCGGTAGTTGAACGTGACGCGGCAGTTCTTGCCCGTCCGCTTTTCGGCGTCGATGATGGCCTGTATCTTTTGCTCGTCGATCGACATGGGCTTTTCGGTCAGCACTTCGGCGCCGAGTTCCATGGCACGGACGATAAAGGTATGATGGGTACTGTCCATGGTGCATACCATGAGCAGGTCGGGTTTCGTTTCCCGCATCATCTGTTCGAAGTCGGTGAAGGTGGGGCAATCCACGCCGATGAGGCGTTTGCCGGTAGCCAATCGCCCGGGATTGATATCACACAGGCCGACGAAGGAGAGTCGGTCGGGATACATCCGTACCAGGTCGCTTCCCCACATGCCGCAACCCCGTGAGCCGGTGCCGACAAGGGCGACACGCAGTTTCTTTGTCTGTTGCGGGATAGCGGATAGGGCATCGGCTGCCGACGCGAATACCGGTTGTGCGGTAGCCAGGGCAGCTCCGGTGATCGCACCGGAGGAAGCCAGGAACTGTCTTCTGGAAATGGAGGTGTGTTTCATGGTAGTATGCTTGTTGGTTGAAGATCGTCGAAAGAAGGAGCGGGATGGGCGCCGGCTCAATTATGCACCAGCGTCCCGATATTCTCGCCGTTCATCACCTTCTTCAGGTTGCCGTTCGTATCCATATCGAACACGATGATGGGGAGGTTGTTCTCCTTGCACATCGTGGTAGCGGTGAGATCCATGACCTTGAGGTTGCGGGTATAAACCTCGTCGTACGTGATATCAGTGAATTTGGTGGCTGTCGGGTCTTTCTCCGGATCGGCGGTATAGATACCGTCCACCCGCGTCCCTTTCAGCATGACATCGGCTTCGATCTCGATCCCGCGCAGCGACGAGCCGGTATCGGTGGTGAAGAAGGGGTTGCCGGTGCCGGCAGACAGGATCACCACATGCCCCTGTTCGAGCAGTTCGATGGCACGCCATTTGTTGTAGAACTCGCCGATCGGTTCCATGCGTATCGCCGTCAGCACATGCGCCTTCACGCCCATTGCCGTCAACGCCGAGCTGAGGGCGAGGCTGTTGATCACGGTGGCGAGCATGCCCATCTGGTCGCCTTTCACCCGGTCGAACCCTTTGGAGGCGCCGCTTAATCCGCGGAAGATATTTCCCCCGCCGATCACGATCCCTACCTGTACGCCCATGTCCACGATCTCCCGGATCTGTGTGGCATACTCATTCAGCCGTGTTTCATCGATCCCATACTGTTTACCTCCCATCAGCGATTCTCCGCTGAGCTTTAACAAAATGCGTTTGTATCTGGCCATAATTACATTGATTTACGATGGTGGCAAATGTACACATTCTGAAGTAAAACAAGCGGCGGAACGGATGATTCTTTGTCGGCGTGCACATAAAAAACAGTCAAATCCGTCGCAAATGAGGTTTTTTTGGGTGAAAGATGCAATTCGTGTACATAATCTTTCTTCCTTTTGAAGAAATGTGCTACTTTTATTGCCGTTTTTAAAGCAAATTTAGACTGTCAACAAATAACGATACCTGAAAGACATGAGCGAGAACGGTTACGGCAGTACACGCCAGCAGCATAAGAAAAAAAGGTTTTATACGAGTAAGGGATTCATCCTTTGCCTGGGTCTCCTGGGTGGGATGGGGGTGATGCTTGCCGTCTATAATACATCCGTCTATCTCTCCACGGACGCTTCCTGCATGATCTGCCATGTCCATCCGCATGTGGAAGACAGTTGGAAGTTATCCAAACACGTGAATAACGGCAGCGGGGTGAAGGTACATTGTGTGGACTGCCACCTCCCGCCGAAAAACCATACGTGGGATCATTATTCGGCGAAAGCCAAACTCGGTATCCACGACCTCTGGGGATACCTCACCAAAGACAGCGCCGATTTCGACTGGGACTATAAATCCGAACTGGACCAGGCGGTGAAATTCATTCCGAACGAGTCGTGTAAGGAATGCCACCAGAACCTCTTTCCCGAAGGGATTACCGATGACGGGATCACGGCCCACTTATACTACGATGAAAACGAGAAAAAACTGGACCTTCAATGTATCAGTTGCCACCTCGATGCCGGGCATTACAATCCGAACTACAGCCACGGAAAGCTGACAGGCGTTCCGGGGATGGCGGCATCGGCCGCTGTCGATACCAGCCTGTATTTCAAAGAACCGGCGGCGGTGACAAGTTTCTGTGATTATACGGAACATATACCCGGATCAATGGTGTCGTTCGGGATGAAAGCCATCCCGGGAGGTACGTTCCGGATGGGGAGCGCCGAAAAAGAACCGTTCCACCGGGCAGATGAGGCGCCGGTACGTAACGTGACCGTCAGCCCGTTCTTCATGGCGGAGGTGGAGGTGACCTGGGATCAGTACTGGCTTTTCTATGCCAGCACGATGAGCGAAGGACGCACGCCACCCGAGACAGTGTATGCCAACAACAGCAACCCGGAGGTGGATGCGGTTACCGGACCGACACCGCCGTTCGGCTTCCCCGACCAGGGATGGGGCGGGGGCGAGCGCCCGGCGATCACGATGACGCATTACGCGGCGGAGACCTTCTGCCAGTGGCTGTCTCTCAAGACGGGAAAAAAATACCGCCTGCCTACCGAGGCCGAATGGGAATATGCCGCCCGGGGCGGTACGGAAACGCCTTACTTCTTCGGCGGCAGCCCGAAAGACTTCTCCGACCAGGGATTCTGGCGTAAGTTCTTCGCTGCCAAGACGGATAGCATCAGCGCGTATGTGATCTATGCCAAAAACAGCAATAACCGGACACAGGAACCGTCGATGGTCAAAGCCAACCCGTTCGGCCTGAAGAATATGATGGGGAACGTGATGGAGTATTGCGCCGATAAATACGATCCCGAGGCTTACGGCAAGGGGGGAGAGAGCGTGACCGACCCGGTGGTGACCGAAGGGGCCGAATGGGTGGTACGCGGAGGCAACTATACCTCGGATGCCGCCGACCTGCGTGCCGCCTCGCGCGACTGTTCCAAACATGACAATTGGTTGAAGACCGACCCGCAGCAGCCGAAGAGTATCTGGTGGTATTCGGATATCCGGGGGATCGGTTTCCGCGTGGTGTGCGAACCGGATGCCGCTTTGCAGGCGAAGTGATCAACAGCTTATTCATTTTATCTTAAAATAATTCTCATGAAAAAAGAAAACAGTATCAGCAGACGTTCTTTCCTGAAGAGCTCTGCAATGGCAGGTGCTCTGGGAGCAGTCGGCACCGGTGGGGCAGCCAGCGTATTCACCTCTTGCGGCGGTGGCGAAAAAGCCAACGTGGTAACACCGTTGAAACAAGCGGGAACGTATTACATCCCGAACCTGGTGGATCTGGCGACAGACGGACAGGAACTGAAAGCCGGCGTGATCGGTTGTGGTGGCCGTGGTTCGGGCGCTGCCTTCAATTTCCTCAACGCGGCGAATGGCGTGACGATCGTAGCCCTGGGTGACACGTTCCAGGAAAGAGTGGACGATCTGGCCGGTAAGCTGAAATCGGAAAAGAACATCGACATCCCCGCCGACAAACGCTTCGTAGGTCTGGATGCGTACAAGCAGGTGATCGACAGCGGTGTAGATGTGGTGATTGTCGCCACGCCTCCCAACTTCCGTCCGATCCATTTCCAATATGCGACGGAAAAGGGTAAACATTCGTTCCTCGAAAAACCGATCTGCGTGGATCCGGTAGGGTATCGTACCATCATGGCTACCGCCAAACAGGCTGCCGCCAAGAACCTGTGCGTGGTAACAGGGACACAGCGTCACCACCAACGCAGCTACGTGGAGTCGTATAAGAAAGTAATGGAAGGGATGATCGGCGAGATCACCGGCGGTGTGGTTTACTGGAATCAGAGCATGTTGTGGTTCCGCGAACGCCAGAAGGAATGGAGCGATTGCGAATGGATGATCAAGGACTGGGTGAACTGGAAATGGCTGTCGGGCGACCATATCGTGGAACAGCATGTGCATAATATCGACGTGTTTACCTGGTTCAGCGGTCTGAAACCGGTGAAGGCAGTGGGCTTCGGTTCGCGCCAGCGCCGTATCACGGGCGACCAATATGATAACTTCAGCGTGGACTTCACGATGGAGAACGGGATCCACCTGCATAGCATGTGCCGCCAGACAGACGGATGTGCGAACAATGTAAGTGAATTCATTCAGGGCACGAAAGGTTCCTGGAACAGTGCCACAATGGAAATCAAGGACCTGGCCGGCAACGTGCTCTGGAAATACGACAAGGAAGCGGAAAAAGCAGCCTTCAAACAAACGGATCCTTATACACTGGAACATGTGAACTGGATCAACCATATCCGCAGCAAACAGGTGATCGACCAGGCGTCGGAAACAGCCGTTGCTTGTATGGCCGCCATCATGGGTCGCGAATCCGCTTATACAGGCGCTGAGACGACCTGGGAAGCGATGTCGGCTGCCGCACTGGATTATATGCCGGCAGACCTCAACCTGGGTAAGATGGATATGAGCGGTTTCACTGTTCCCGTCCCGGGCAAACCGTTGGAAAAGAAATCATAGGAATCGGTAAATATGACAATCGATAGAAGGAATTTTTTACGGACATCCCTTTCAGGAGCAGCGCTGGCGGTAGGCAGCGCTGCCATTTCCTCCTGTACGCCCAAGGCGAAGCAGGAAGAAGGGGCCTGTTGTAAGGATAATGCCTGTGCGCATAAAAATGTGGAACTGAAACTTTCTTTCCAGGAAGGTACGGCTCCGGGCAGTAGCCTGAGCGAGAAGTTCGACTATATGGAACAGCACGGCATCGTGGGCTTCGAACCGGGCGGACGCGGATTGAGTAAACGGGTGGATGAGATCAAACAGGCATTGAACGGACGCAATATCAAGGTGAGTGCGATCTGTGCCGGTTTCGAAGGATTCATCCTGTCAACCGATCCGGCTATCCGCCAGAAGTGCATGGATACGATGAAAGAAATCATCACGGCAGCCGGTGAGTTGGGTTCTACGGGTGTGATCATCGTGCCGGCGTTCAACGCGCAGGTACCGGTGCTTCCGCACACGATGGAAACGCGTGATTTCCTGTGCGAACAGTTCAAGGAAATGGGTACGTTTGCCGCTGAGCGGGGTACGACCGTGATCCTGGAACCGCTCAACCGCCGTGAGGCTTTCTACCTCCGCCAGGTGGCCGATGCCGCTTCGATCTGCCGGGATATCGACAATCCGGGCGTGCGTTGCCTGGGCGACTTCTGGCACATGACCTGGGAAGAGACCTGCGATATGGGCGCTTTCCTTTCTGCCGGGAAGTACCTGCAACACGTACATATGGCCAGCCGTAAACGCCGCAGCATGCCGGGTGAAGACGGTGATGCGGATAATTACGTGGCCGGTTTCAAGGGATTGAAGATGATCGGATACGATAAGTATGTCAGCTTCGAATGTGGTTGCCAGGGTGATCGTGCCGTCGTGCTTCCCGAAGCGTTGAAGCTGTTGCGCGACCAATGGGAACAAGCCTGATACGGCCATGTCTTTAGTGCATCCCCATATAGTATTGAGTGAGGTGGTGGAAGAACACCCCTCACTCATTCCTGTTATTAACCGGTTTGGTATCCGCCTGGGATTGGGCGACAAATCGGCGAAAGCGGTCTGTGAGGAGTATGGGCTGGATACCGATTTCCTGCTCACAGTGATCAATACGTTTCTGAACGAGGAGTATTTCCCGGAAAAGAAACTACAGACATTCCATACGTCGCAGATCATCGACTACCTGATCAAGACCAACCATTACTACCTGCGCTACCAGCTTCCGAATATCGAACGTCACCTGGCTTCCTTTATCGCCATGGGGGCGCCGGAGAATCATACGTTGCTGCTGATCGGGAAGTTCTTCTCTTCGTTCAAGGAAGAGCTGATGGCGCGCATCACCCAGGATGAAAAGGAATGGTTGCCCTACTGCCTGGCGTTGAGCAAGCAGTTGGAAGGGAGGCAGATGAGCGGATCGTTGCAGTTGGCCGCCGCCGAACCGGAAGAAGACCGGATCGAAGCCTTGCTGGGCGACCTGAAAAGCATCATGGTGAAGCACCTGAACGGTGAATACGACGAAAACCTCTGTTATGCCGTCCTCTTCGGCATCAACAGCCTTGAAAAAGATATGAAGCAACACAACCGTATCCGCTACCGCATCCTGTTGCCGATGGTAGCTGCGATGGAACAACTCTGCCGGTAACCGGTTTTCCTGTATGCATCGAACCAAACGTATAGCGATCATCCTGCCCGATACCCTTCGGAGTATCGGCTTGCAAAGCTTGTTGGCGGATTATTTCTCCCCGGTGGAAGCCGTTCATTTCCCGGAAGTGGAGTCGTTGCCTTCTTCCCATGGCGATACCTTTGATTATTATGTGACGGGGGCTGACTCGTTCCTGTTGTATGCTGATTTCTTTCTGCCGCGGCGGAATAAGGTAATCGTGGTGACGGAAACGTCGAAAGGCGGCTTGTTTTCCGGAGGCCTGTTCCTGCACACAGACAGTACGCAGGAAATGCTGATCGAACAGTTGGGGCAGCTTTTTACGGCTGAAGGAGCAAACACCAATGCCCCGGAGGGAACTAAAGAACTCTCCTCCCGCGAGATTGAGGTGTTGCAACTGATCGTCAGGGGATCTACCAACAAGGATATTGCCGACAAACTGAATATCAGCCTGAACACGGTGCTTACCCACCGGAAAAATATTACGGGCAAGCTGGGTATCAAAACAGTATCCGGACTGACCTTCTATGCCATCATGAACGGATGGGTGGCGGGAGACGATATCGAATTATAAACACGCCATTTTTTGTCTATGCATCCATTTCTGCGCCTTTTCTATTCCGCCTCTTTGCTGGCTTTTTTTGTCTGTATGGGGAACGCCCAACAACCGGTTGTCCTGACGGATCAGGCGGCGGATGCCTGGCTGCCTGTCCCCGGAAAAGAAGTGGGTCATTTTACGGTGGGCGACGGACAGATCCGCCTGGCTTCCGACAGCAACCTCTTCCTGGTGTGCGAACGTTCGCCGGTGATACGTAACGGATCGGTGTCTTACCGGATCACCCCACAGAACGAAGCTTCGCACACGGGGGTGATCATACGTTATCTTTCTCCGGAGGAATGGGTGTATGTGGGATGCGACCTCACCAGCGATATCTTCGGCTATTCGGCCTGGTTTGTGGAAACGCCGCATTTCCGGAAGGAGATCGCCCGGGATATCGCCAAGCTGTATAAGGGGCACCCCCGGGATATACAGATCGACTTTAGGGAGGAGAGTATCCGCCTGCGGATCGACGGTGAGATCGCAGCTTCTGTGAACGTGCCCGGAATGGGGAACAAGGCCGGGAAAGTAGGTCTCCGGGCGCACAAAGGAGGAGATGCGGTGGTGTCGCGGATGACATGCAGAGAGACCTCCGTACTTCCCTCGGTAGCACCTGCGGGAACATTCACATTGACGGAGGGGGATTTTTCAGTGGTGATGGCCAATGACTTTCCCACGCCGTTGTACTACCGGTGGGGAACGGATACGATCCTTGCCAATGAAGCCGTTTGTCCGTATATCACATTGAACGGAATCGATACTCCGGTGAAGGGATCCGGGCTGCGCATCCACCCACAAGCGGTTTCCTATTTGCTTGAAGTGCCGGAATTCCAGGTGAGCCTGGAGGTGGAATGCTCTTTAAAAGGAGAGACGGTGGAATACCGGATGAAGAACTTTCGTGAATCTGGCGATGTGTGGGTTTATACCATCGGTTTCCCCGGGCAATACATGGCTTCGCTGCCGAACGATGCTCCCCGGGCGGCTCTCTCCTTCGCTGTGAACGAAGGCTCCGACCGTTTTTGTCCGTTGGCTGTGAAAGAGCCGGACACAATCCCACAAACCGCCGCTATCGTGATCCTGAATCAGGAACGGCTGGCTGTCAGCCTGGATAATAACGCGGTTTACGAATCCAGGCAATTCATCTATCGTTCCGATGCCGCCAGACAGCGGACCTTTATCGGGAACAACGAGTGGATCTACCGCGGACGGGATAAGCGGGTTACCGAGTATCCTTCCTGGAAAGTGATCTTTACGGGCGACCGGAACGGAGACGGTACGGTCAACTGGCAGGATGGCGCCGTGGCATTGGCGGAGGTTTATCCCGATCCGTACGGCGTGGAACGGGTAAAGAATTCCAACGTGACCATCACCATGAACTTCGCCAGTGAAGCCCAATTTCCTTTCCTCCGCCAGTTGGATAATATAAAAAAGGTGTATTACCTCACCGACGGGTTCCGGCAGATGCTTGAGTTGAAAGGCTACCAGGCTGAAGGACATGATACCGGACACCCCGACTATGGCGGCCATTACAATACCCGTGCGGGCGGACTGAAGGAGTTGAACACCCTGGTGGAAGAAGCCAAACGGTATAACGCCTTCATCGGTGTTCATATCAATGCCAGCGAAGCACACCCGGCAGCGACGGCGTACAACAAACAGATCGTGTCGGAGATCCCGGCCTGGAAATGGCTCGACCAGGCGTATCTGATGAATAAGGAGGCCGATGTGTATGGCGGCAGTTTCGAACAGCGCCTCAACCAACTGAAGACAGAGGTGGACGGGCTCGACTTCATCTATATCGATACGTATCGCGAACACCGCTACCTGGCGTACCACACCGCCCGCCTGTTCCGTGAGCGGGGCTGGGCGGCGTGGACGGAAGATCCCAGTGTGTTCAACCGGTACGGGGTGTGGATCCATTATCATCCCGAGTCGAAAAGCCTGATCTCGCGTTTTGTCCATGGACACCGGAAAGATGCGTTCGCGAACGATTCGCTGTTCGGGGGCGGGTACGACCGGGGTGCATCCATCGGTTTCCAGGGATGGCAGAACGGGAAGGATATGCACCGGGCGATCTGCAACTTCTATACCAACCAGTTGCCCTACCGCTATCTGATGCAATCGCCGGTGATCTATGCCGATGCCGGCCGTCTGCGGTTTCGTAACGGGACGGAAGTGGTACGGACGGATAGCGTCACCCGCATGTATGCCGACGGGCAATTGATCCAACAAGGTGCGGTGGTGTGTATCCCCTGGCCGCAGCAATCTCCGGAGAAGGTTTACCACTATAATCCCGAAGGGGGAATTACCGAATGGACATTGCCCCCTTCTTGGAAAGGAATGGACAAGGTGTATTGCTATGCCCTCACGGATACGGGGCGGATGGCTCCACGTATCCTGGACGTAAAGGATGGGCGTATCCGGTTAACGGCGGAAAAGGATGTCCCTTACATTATATATAATAGGCTGGCTCCTGATTTGCTGGCGGCCGACTGGAGCCACGGCAGCCCGGTGAAGGATATGGGCTTCGACAGCCAGACGTTCCGCTACTGGCAACCTGTGGGCAATGCGGCAGGCGTAGCTATCCGGCAGACAGCCTACGGGCAGTCTGAATTATACCTGTCCGGAAAGAAGCGGACGGGTGTGTCGCAGCTCATAGCCGGACTGGAAGGGGGAAAGAGCTATAGCGTGTATGCCTGGGTGCAGGTGAACGGGAAGCGGAACGCGAGGCTGGAAGTATCGCGCAACGGCGGTAAGCCGGCCTCATCCGCCATCGATGAAACGACGTTCCAAAACACACAGGTCAACTCCGACAAAAGGGGGGGCTATTACCAGTTATTGCGTGTGTCGTTCACCCAACCGGCCGGACATACCAGCGCTTTGCTAAGCCTGACGGCGGATGGGGGTAAAGATACCTCTTCCGTGGTTTTTGATGATATCCGCTGGATGGAAACAACGCTGACGGAGAAAGAGGCTTGTATGTATTTCGAAGATTTTGAACATGTCGATTTCGGTTGGGGCGGCTGGATGCTGGCGCGTCCGTCTGAGGCGAAGATCCACCTGAGTGAACGGCATGATCCCTATACGGATGATGTGATTGACGGGGATCATTCCCTCAAGATACTGGATCAGGGGCGGGGAGAGGTGATGCGTACCATGCCTTCGCTGATCCGGTTCAAACCCCATACCTCTTATCGTATCCGCTTCCCATATAAATCCTCCCATCCGGGTGCGTTCCGGATCAAAGGTTTCTCTCCCGGCCGGGAAGAACCGTTGTTTGAACGTCCGCTGGATGGGGAAAGCACCCTGGAGATCGTTTTCCGTACGGATAACGCCGCCGGCTGTTTCCTGTCTGTTTCGCAATCCGACAAGGGTATGCTGGTGATCGACAACCTGGAGATCCGGGAATTATAACAGGCGGGAAATTGATACCAAGCGGCGACGGGTGTAAAATCACTACATATAGTGATTGTCCGGCGCCGCTCTTTTATGTTATTTTGCAGCCTTAATCAAACAACATGTTATGAAGCGACCGATATTGTACGCTCTTCTAATTACCTTCACCGCAGGACTACAGTCTGTCAAGGCAGATAATGACAAAGTGAATGAAACCGACACCCTCCGCACGTATGCATTGAATGAGGTGGTTGTCACTTCTTCCACCAAGGAAACTAATGATATGCGCACCCTGCCGGGCGCTGTCACGATCCTGTCGCCCCGGATGATCCAGAACCGGCAGATCGATGCGTTGAAGGATATCAGTACCTTCGCCCCCAATGTGTTTATGCCCGATTATGGTTCGAAGATGACCTCGGCTATCTATATCCGCGGGATCGGCGCCCGTAGCAGCGGGCAGACGGTCGGCCTGTATGTGGACAATGTGCCTTATATGGATAAAAGCACTTTCGATTTCGACCTGATGGATATCCAGCGTATCGAAGTGCTGCGAGGTCCGCAGGGTACGTTGTACGGACGGAACGCCATGGGGGGAATCATCAATGTCTATACCCTTTCCCCGATCGATTACCAGGGAACACGCTTGTCGGTATCGGCTGGCAACTACGGGCAGGTCAATGCCAAGGCGTCGCATTATCACAAGCTGGGCGATCACATCGGTATTTCGCTGGGTGGGTACTACGACCGGAACGATGGCTTCTTCACCAACGCTTTTACCGGTGAAAAGGCTGATCAGGAAGAAGCCGCCGGTGGACGGCTAAAGCTGGACTGGCGCATCAAACCCAATTTCCTTGCCGCTTATTCTGCCAATGTCGATTATACCGACCAGGGCGCTTTCCCGTATGGGAAGTATGATCCGCAGACAAATACGATCGCTCCTGTCAACTACAACGATCCCGGTTCGTATCAACGCACGGTATGGACAAACAACCTGTCGCTGGAATATAAAACCGACCGGTTCCTGTTGAGCAGTACCACCGGTTACCAGTACTTTAAAGACGATATGAAGATGGATCAGGATTATACACCCCGTTCCATTTTTACTCTGAATCAGAAACAAAAGCAGCAGGCTTTCAGTGAGGAGCTGGCGGTCAGAAGCAATATCCCTTCCAACAACTACCAGTGGTCGTTCGGGATGTATGGCTTCTATGACGACCTGCATACGGAAGCGCCGGTCACCTTCAAACAAGACGGGATCAAGGATATCTTCCAGCGGGTATTCGACACGCTGAAAGAACAAAACCCCCGCATGCCTTCGCTGACGGTGCTGAATGAAGAGCTGCTGATACCGGGTGTGTTTGAAACGCCAACCTACGGGCTGGCTTTGTTTCATCAGTCCACGTACAACAACCTGTTGATCGATGGGTTGTCGGTGACCGCCGGTGTACGTCTTGATTATGAGAAACAGAAACTGGACTATCAATCGTCCGGGAAGATGAACCTGGGCATGTCTTTCAGTCCGGGTGTTCCGCCGATGGATATCAGCTCGATGTATCCGGCTTCTGTGATCGACGAAAGCATCTCGCAGGATTTCTGGCAGGTATTGCCGAAGGTGGCGTTGAAGTACGAATGTACGCCGCGTACGGTCACCTATCTGTCTGCCGCCAAAGGGTATAAAGCGGGGGGATACAATGTGCAGATGTCGGCGGATGTGATGCAGTCGCGGATGCAGTTCGACGTCATGAATGCGTTCAAAGACATGGCGCCGGTTACCGTCAAAGAGCCTGCCCGTCTGGAAGAGGTGGCGGCGTACAAACCCGAGCAGAGCTGGAACTACGAGCTGGGCGTCCGCAGTGAACTGGCACCCAACATCCTGCAAGGAGAATTGACATTGTTCTATATGGACATCAAGGATATCCAATTGACGAAATTTGTCGATAGCGGTAGCGGCCGTATCCTGACCAACGCCGGGAAAGCGCGCAGCTATGGCGCCGAGGCTTCTCTCCGTGCCACGATTGCCGACGGACTGACTGCCGATGTGAACTACGGCTATACCCACGCTACCTTCCGCGACTATAACAACGGCGAAGAAGATTTTTCCGGTAAATACATCCCCTATGCCCCGCGTCATACGGTAAGTGCCGGTCTGCAATACACCCATCTGTTCCGTAATAGATGGATTGACCAGTTTACCATAGGAGCCCAATGCACCGGCGCCGGTGAAATATACTGGACGGAACGGAACGATATCTCCCAGCCCTTCTACGCCTTGCTCAATGCCAAGGCCGGAGTTCGCAAAGGTATCGTCAGCCTGAATGTCTGGGGGCGCAACCTCACTGACACGCAATACTCCGCCTTCTACTTCGACACCTCCAAATATGACGGTTCAGAAGACCGCCAACCCTTTATGCAATTAGGTAAACCCTTGCAGGTAGGCGCCGAGGTGGTGGTTAACTTCTAATTGGCCGGGAGCTGGAATTCGAAGAACGGGTCGTCTTCATAATGACACAGGAGGAAGAGTTTGTCCGTTTTTTCGTCCACGAAAAAGTATCCCCACTGATCCAGTTTAAACTTGCGGATGGGGGTGCCATTCCAGTCGTATTGTTCGACGTAGATATAATGTTCGCCTTTTGCATTTTCCCGGCTTACAACCATAGGGGTGCGTCCGCTGTAGAGGCAATATACATAATCGTCTTGTGCCGACATGCCCCAGTAATGGGTGACGTTATTGTCCATCCCATCGGCTAACGATAGCGTGCCCTCGTCAAATTCTTCTTTCTCGAAATTGATGGTTTTGATCGTTTTAGCATCCATGTCCATGAATTTCAGTATTTTGAAGTATTTGTAGGCATAGACCATCCGGTTTTTGGCGGGGTTGATGCCGAAGTCGCCGACGTAATTGCCCCATCCTTTCCGCTTTGGGTTGAGGTTCAGGCTCATGACCTCTTGAGTGTGCGCGGAGTCATTTTCCAGGTATGCCCGGAAGATACTTTTGCCTGTTTTACTATTGTCAACATACATAAATTCATCCACCCCGATATTCTTGATGTCACTCTTTTGGCTGAAATGACTTCCGTCGGTCTTTTTCCAAGGGAAAACAGAATGTGTTAGGGTGCCCGACCTGTCCATTTTATACAGTTTCTCATTGGATAACTCAAACAGGTAGCACAATAAGTTCGGATCATTGGTCGAAACCAGCTCGGGATAATGGAACTCATCCGGTCCGTTACCAAATCTTCCACGGTAAGCAATAAACTCCAGGCCCGGATAATTAAATAGAAGGACAGGTCCGTCTCCACCTAAGTTTTTCACCACCATTTTCCCGTCACGGAGAATCACATTGGGCTCCCTTAATTTGAAGATCGCGGTATCTGCCGTCAGGTGTTTCCCTTTCAATTCGATAATTTCTCCGAAGGGATCTTTGTTTTTATAAAACACATCGCCACCTTCCAACTCAGGGAAAGGTTTGGAAACGGAGGTCTCTTCTGTTGCGGTTGCTTCTGCTTCTTTGCCCTGGTCGCGTTTTAACTGGCAGGAAAGGCAGAGAATACCTGCCGAAATAAATAGCATTACATTCTTCATCTTCATGTAGGATATGTATGAATAGTCACTTGACTTGCTGTCACTCTGCAAATTTATTGAAAGGAGGTAGTCCGGTGCGAATTAAATGGGATATTTTTAGCTAAATCCGTTCTGTTTATTTGTAATAATGCGTTACATTTACTCGATCATAATGAACGCGTATGGAATCGGAAGACAAAATGGTAGAGATTGCCCGGTTTACACAACCGGATGAGGCGCAGGCATTGCTTGCCCTGCTGCAATCGGAAGGGATAGACTGTTATCTGCGGAATGAGTACAGTAACCGTGTCCTGGCCGGTATGGTGGATATAGGCGGCACCCGTGTGGAGCTGTTGGAAAGCGCCGTCCCCCATGCACTTGAGGTGATGGAGGCGAACGGCTACGACCTGCCGAAGGAAGAGGAAGTGGCGCCGGAGATCCGGAACCTCTCGGGGATCGCCCGGCATATCCCTTTCCTGCGGAATTTCTCACTGGGGCAACAGATTATGATCCTGTTTGCCCTCCTGGCCGTATGCCTGGCGCTTCTTTTCTTTGCGAGCATGGTACTGACACATAATAACCTCTGAAATGGCACGAAGAAAAATAACAAACAGCCAGGCGATCTGTATTACGATCCTCTGGGGAGTCCTTTGCTATCTGTTGCTGGCCTATAGTGCGACCATCGATTTCAGTGTGATTTTTGCATTGGTGGCTTCCGCCATCATTGTATTCGTCCCTATCTATAAGAGCAGAAAAAACCACGATGAGTGACATTATGATAGTATTTCTTCTAATAATAAGCAATTAGATATTTTTTCTTCATTTTGTCTTTCAAATATTTGCCGGTTTTAAAAATAGGCTTACCTTTGCGCCGTTGCTAACAGTAACGGTAGATCAGTTGATAGGTATATCATTCTATATAGTATAAGTCTATGAAAGCAAAAGAAGTGTTAGAAACCTTGAAAAGAAGGTTCCCCAATGAGCCGGAGTACCACCAGGCGGTGGCCGAAGTATTAGGTTCAATCGAAGAAGCGTATAACGAACATCCCGAGTTTGAGAAAAGCAACCTGATCGAACGCCTTTGCATTCCCGATCGCGTATTCACTTTCCGTGTAACCTGGACCGACGATAAAGGACAGGTCCATACCAACATGGCCTACCGCGTACACCATAACAACGCCATTGGTCCGTACAAGGGAGGGATGCGTTTCCATGCATCCGTCAATCTTTCCATCCTTAAATTCCTTGCTTTCGAGCAGACCTTCAAGAACTCCCTCACCACGCTGCCGATGGGCGGTGGTAAAGGAGGATCGGACTTCAGCCCGCGTGGCAAGTCCAATGCCGAGATCATGCGTTTCTGCCAGGCATTGATGCTGGAGCTGTGGCGCCATATCGGTCCGGATACGGATGTGCCCGCCGGTGATATCGGCGTAGGCGGTCGCGAAGTGGCCTATATGTATGGCATGTATAAGAAGATGGCGCGTGAAAACACCGGTACGTTTACCGGCAAAGGGGTTGAGTTCGGCGGCTCGCTGATCCGTCCCGAAGCGACCGGTTATGGGAATGTCTATTTCCTGCTGGAGATGCTGAAAACGCGTACGATAGATATCAAAGGCAAAGTAGTGGCCGTGTCCGGTTCCGGCAACGTGGCTCAATATACGGTACAGAAACTCCTGTCGTTAGGCGCCAAGGTCGTGACCCTGTCGGATTCCGACGGCTATATCTATGATCCGGAAGGGATCGACAGTGATAAACTGGCATACCTCATGGAACTGAAGAACCTCTACCGGGGCCGTATCCGTGAATATGCCGAACAATACGGCTGCAAGTACGTACAAGGCGGACGTCCCTGGGCGGAGAAATGCGACATCGCCATGCCGAGCGCCACACAGAACGAACTCAACGGCGACGACGCCCGGACGTTGATTGCCAACGGTTGTTTCGCCGTTTCCGAAGGCGCCAACATGCCCTCCACCCCCGAGGCCATTGATGCATTCCTCGAAGCGGGCATCCTGTATGCGCCGGGCAAGGCCGCCAATGCCGGTGGTGTATCCGTCTCCGGTCTGGAAATGACACAGAACGCGATGAAGCTCAGCTGGTCGGCCGAAGAAGTGGATGAGAAGCTGAAAAGCATCATGAAATCAATCCATGCCCAATGTGCCAAATACGGTACCCAGCCCGACGGCACGATCAACTACGTGAAAGGCGCCAACGTCGCCGGATTCATGAAAGTGGCCAAAGCCATGATGGCGCAGGGAATCCTGTAAGCATCGTTCGCTGGTCTTCGTTTTTGATCATACAAAAAGCGGGTGAGTCGATACGACTCACCCGCTTCTGTTATACCCTGAACGGGCGGCTGTTATTTGGCCGGTTCGGTATCGATGGCTTTCCAGGTGAAGGCCGCCAGGGCAGCGCCGAGGAACGGAGCTACGATGAAGAGCCACAACTGGGAAAGGGCCTCACCTCCCTGGAACAGCGCCGGACCGATGCTGCGGGCGGGATTCACGGACGTACCGGTGATGGGGATACACACGATGTGGATCAGCACCAGGGACAGACCGATCGCCAGGCCGGCAAACGCGTTGTTGGCGCCTTTCGACGTAGAGCCCAGCACCACCAACAGGAAGATAAAGGTAAAGACTGTTTCCGCTACGAACGCCTGTACCACGTCGGCATACCCATTGGCGCCGGTGAGCGTGGTCGCAGAGGCCGAATCCTTCGCCAGTACATACAGGATACCGGAACCGATAATGGCGCCGATCACCTGGAAGATCATGTACATGCCGGCGTCTTTGCCCGACATCCCTTTGTTCAGCCATACCCCGAGGGTAATGGCCGGGTTGATATGGCAACCGGAGATCTTCCCGATCGTGTAAGCCATTGCTACTACGGAAAGCCCGAATGCGAGCGCTACCCCCAATGTCCCTACTGCGGCGAATGGTTGCGAGGTGCCTGCAAATACAGCGCTTCCGCATCCCATGAGTACCAGAACCATGGTTCCAATCATTTCAGCTACATACTTTTTCATTTTGCAAATCAATTAGTTAAACATATACATATATGATAGTATGCCGTACGGCATCTACTTAACAACAATGTGTGATACGTCCTTGTTTCCATATCCCCGGGTTTTCCGGCCGGGCAAGTACCCGGGCAGTGTGGTTCACGGATCGGACGGCAGATGGCTATGCCTTCGTACAATGCGGTTTGAGCTGTTTGAAGAAGTCGTTGCCCTTGTTATCCACCAGGATGAATGCCGGGAAGTTTTCCACTTCGATCTTCCAGATCGCTTCCATGCCGAGTTCCGGGTATTCAAGGCATTCCACTTTCCGGATGCTCTCCTGTGCCAGGATGGCGGCCGGGCCGCCGATACTGCCGAGGTAGAAGCCCCCGTGTTTCAGGCAGGCGTCGGTTACCTGCTGGCTGCGGTTCCCTTTGGCGATCATGATCATGCTGCCGCCCTGCGACTGGAAGAGATCGACATACGAGTCCATACGCCCGGCCGTGGTCGGCCCGAACGAACCCGAAGGCATGCCCGACGGTGTCTTTGCCGGACCGGCGTAATAGATCGGATGGTCTTTCACATATTGCGGGAGGCCTTCGCCGCGGTCGATCCGTTCTTTCAGTTTCGCGTGGGCGATGTCGCGCCCTACCACGATCGTGCCGGAAAGCGACAGGCGGGTGGCTACCGGATATTTATCAAGTTCCTTCAGGATATCGGCCATCGGCTGGTTGAGGTTGATCTTTACCGCGTCGCCTTCGCCGGCATTCCGCAGGGATGCGGGGATGAAGCGGCCGGGGTTTGTTTCGAGCTGCTCGATCCAGATCCCTTCTTTGTTGATCTTCGCCTTGATATTGCGGTCGGCCGAACAGGATACGCCCATCCCTACCGGGCAGGAAGCGCCGTGGCGGGGCAGCCGGATGATCCGCACGTCATGTGCGAAGTATTTGCCGCCGAACTGTGCGCCGAGGCCGATGCCATACGCCGCTTCGAGTACCTGCTTTTCCAGTTCGATATCGCGGAACGCCTGACCCCCTTCGTTGCCGGAGGTGGGGAGGTGGTCGTAGTATTTGGCAGAGGCCAGCTTGACGGTCTTGAGGTTGGCTTCGGCCGATGTGCCGCCGATCGCGAAGGCGATATGGTAAGGCGGGCAGGCGGCCGTTCCCAGGGTTTTCATCTTCTCTACCAGGTAGGGCACGAGCGTGTCGGGGTTCAGCAGCGCCTTTGTTTCCTGGAACAGGTAGGTCTTGTTGGCGGATCCGCCGCCTTTGGCGATGCAGAGGAACTTGTATTCCATCCCTTCGGTGGCATACAGGTCGATCTGGGCGGGCAGGTTGCAGCCGGTGTTCTTCTCGTTGTACATATCGAGGGGTACGTTCTGCGAATAGCGGAGGTTTTCTTCCGTATAGGTTTCATATACCCCTTTCGACAGGGCTTCGGCATCGTCGAAACCGGTCCATACCTGCTGGCCTTTCTTACCCGCGATGATGGCCGTACCCGTATCCTGGCAGAAAGGCAGCTTGCCTTTGGCGGATACTTCGGCATTGCGCAGGAAGGTGAGGGCTACATATTTGTCGTTATCACTGGCTTCGGGATCGGCCAGGATGTTGGCAACCTGTTGCTGGTGCTCCGGGCGAAGGAAGAACGACACGTCGTGGAAACAGGCTTTCGCCAGTTGGGTAAGTCCTTCGGCTTCCACTTTCAATACTTGTTTTCCTTCGAATTCACCGACGGAAACATGCTCTTTTGTTAACAGATAATAGTCGGTAGTGTCTTTCCCCATGGGGAATGGCTCCTGGTACGTAAACGGAGGTGTTGCCATAGATCGCTGTCTTTAATTGAATTAGTATAATGCTGTTAGAAGGGCAAAAGTACAGAATTATCAATAGAAAACGGCCTCTTCATTGAAAAAATAAGTTACATTTGCCCTATCATGCGAAAGATAATTGCAACGACAATCCTGTGGGCCGGGGTATTTTGCTCCGTCCTGGCGCAGATCAGCCACGGAGGACGACCCTTGCCGTTTACTTTCACCAAAAGCGACGCTTATACTCTTTTTAAGGAGATGCCGTCTTTTGACGTGGAAGAGGAGATGCGTCTCAATGCGCTGAATGAGAGCGATCTGCGCAGTGGATACCGGTTTGCCTATAAATTCATGACGGATTTCGACCGGACAAATTCGGGTACTTCTTTCCTGCTGGCGGACGGCACCCGGGTATGGCGGCTGGGCATCCGTTCCAAAGGAGCGCTTTCCATCAATGTACTGTTCACGGAATACGAGCTGCCTGAAGGGGCGAGCCTGTTCCTCTATAACAGCGACCAGAGCCATGTGCTCGGGGCGTTCAACCACCTGAATAATTCCGCCCTGGGGATGCTGCCCGTCGCACCGGTGCAGGGCGACGAGCTGATCATCGAATACCAGGAACCTGTGGGTGTCGCCTTTCCGGGCCGGTTGCGGGTGGGAGAGGTGAACCATGCCTACCGCGACCTCCGGGGAAAAGAGCCGGCGGATACCAAATCGACCTTCCACTGCATGCCTGCCGCCGCCTGCCAGGTGAACGAAGAAGATGGCACGGACCTGATGGCGCGCAGCGTCGTCCTGCTGATCGTTGACGGTATCACCGGTTGCTCGGGTGTGCTGGTGAATAATACGTCAGGCGACGAAACGCCGTATCTGCTGACTGCCTCGCATTGCCTGAACGAACAGTTCCGCATCTCGAATCCCGATTATGTGCATGTGGCGGGTACGGTCATTTCCTTCTTCAACTACGAGAGTCCGACCTGTAACCCCGTTTTGCGGGGAACGGAAGAGATGTCGATGGCTTCGGCGTTTTTCCATGCCGTCAACGAAGAGCACGACATGGCGTTGCTGGAACTGTTGGAGACGCCCCCCGTCTATTATCGCCCTTATTATGCCGGATGGAACGCCACCGGCCAATTCACACCGTTATATGCCAATCTCCACCATCCCGGCAGCTCGGTCAAACGCATCAACTGGTTTGACGGGGAGTTGACGCTGACTACCTATAATACAATGGCTTACCCGTTTGCCCAGAATGCCCACCTGCTGGTGGATGCATGGACGGAGGGATGCACGGCGGGCGGATCGTCGGGCTCTCCGCTGTTCGACAACCGGGGACGGGTGATCGGCGGCCTGTCCGGTGGCAGTTCCAGTTGCGCCAAGCCGGTAAACGATTACTTTTTCGCCCTTTCCCAGGTGTGGACGGCTGATCCTGCACCCGGCAGACAGTTGAAACACTGGCTGGATCCGCAGAACAAAGGGTTGCTGGAATGTCCGGGGCTGGATCCCTACGCCAATACGAACGCGTACCGGCTGAGCAACGTGCGGGCAAGCGGCTCGACCGACTCCGTGCAGGTAACGACGCTTTCGGGTTCGGAAGTGATCCCGTTGTTCGGCAATAATATGAACGGAGTGACCGATTATGCGGAAATGTATGAGGTAACACAGGAGGCAAAGATATTCGGCGCCTTCTTCGTCGCCTCGGCAGTTGGGAATACCGCCGCCATGGAAGTAACCGTTTCGGTATATAGCGGCGCCCAAAAACCGGAGACGTTGCTGCATACGGAAACATTCCATCCCACCTTCCTGAACCTGTCTGTCCAGGAAGACAGTACGATCCTGGAATCGGAGAAGCCCCTCGACCGGAAACAGGAGAGTTACATCCATTTCAGTAAACCGGTGAAGGTGAACGGGAAGTTTTTCGTGAGTTACCGGATCGTCACGGCGCCGGAGAAAACCTATTTCTCCACCTTCAACCTCAATCCGTCGTCCACAAAGCGGAATACCACCTGGGTAAACAGCAGCCTCGGTTGGCTGGAGGCGCCTCTTTCTCCTTCCATCCTGTTCAAGACGTCGCTGTATGTCGATCCGCTGATCCGCTATACCCACAGCGTGGCGAATGAAGCGGCGACGCCTGTTTCCCCCGTACGTATCTTTGCCGATCCAGCGACGAGGATCCTGCATGTGTATTTGCCCGACGGGGAGGAGCACGGAACCTGCGCACTCTACTCGGCCGACGGGAAAAGAATACAATATGTACCGTTGCGAGCGAACTATACGTCCCTCCTCCTGCCGGATCCTGTCCGTGGTTTCCATGTGGTGAAAGTAGTCTGCAAAGGGGTTGCTTATACCCAAAAAATGGTGTTTTGAATTGATCTGAACGCCCGGTGTTGCCGCATACGGAGGAAATCACCTTCTATGGCAAAGTTTTTGCCGATTCTGTACCACTCATAATAAAAAAAAGGATTAATTTTGCATGTGTGTTTAGACGTGTTGATCAGGGAAGTAATTTAATTCATATATAACATTTAAACTTACATCAAATTATGAACAAAAAGCTATTTTTGCCATTGCTGATGATGGCAGCAATTTTAGCCTTTTCATCTTGTTCCAACAAGCTGAAACCGTTGGCTTCCGAATACATTAAAGCTGAACCGCAACCGCTGGAAGCTATCGGAGGCCAAGTACCCGTTACTATTAACGCGACCTATCCTGCTAAATGGTTTAACAAGAACGCCGTTGTAACCGTAACACCTGTTCTCCGTTATGCCGGAGGCGAAGCCTGGGGTACCGCCTACACCTACCAGGGTGAAAAAGTAAAAGGCAACAACCAGGTGATCCCGCAGGCTGCCGGTGGCAATGTAACCCTGAAATCATCGTTCGCCTACAAGCCCGAAATGAAAAAGTCGGAACTGTACCTGACATTCGATGCCAAGATCAAAGGCAAAACAGTGGCGCTGCCCGATGTAAAGATCGGTGAAGGCGTTATCTCCACTTCCGAACTGGCCAATGCCGGTACCGCTACCCCCGCAATCGCTGCCGATAAGTTCCAGCGTATTATTAAGGAAGCGCACAATGCCAACATCATGTTCCTCATCCAACAGGCTGAACTCCGTTCGAAAGAACTGAGCAAACAGGAAATCTCCGACTGGAAGAACCTCGTGAAGAATGCCGATGAAGCACCGAACCAGAACGTTGCCATCGAAATCTCCGCGTACGCTTCTCCCGATGGTGGTGTGAAACTGAACACAGGGCTGGCTGAAAAACGTGAAACCAATACATCCAAGTATCTGACCAGCGAACTGAAGAAACAGAAAATGGATGTGCCGGTTGACGCCCGTTATACCGCTCAGGACTGGGAAGGCTTCCAGGAACTGGTATCCAAATCAAACATCCAGGACAAAGACCTCGTACTGCGCGTGCTGTCGATGTACAAAGATCCCGAACAACGGGAAAGAGAAATCAAAAACATCTCTTCCGTATTCAGCACACTGGCTGACGAAATCCTGCCGCAGCTGCGTCGTTCACGCCTGACTGCCAACATCGAAATCATTGGCAAGTCTGACGAAGAAATCAGTTCACTGGCTAAGAGCAACCCGAAAGGCCTGAATATCGAAGAAATCCTCTATGCTGCTACATTGACCAACAATGCCGCAGAAAAAGAAGCGATCTACACGAAAGCATCCGAACTGTATCCGAGCTGCTACCGTACCTGGAACAACATCGGTATGATGCGCTTCAAAGCAGGCGACCTGGCTAAGGCTGAAGAAATGTTCAACAAATCGAACCAGGTGAAAGCCAATCCGGAAGCCAATATGAACCTCGGTCTCATCGCATTGGCCAAAGGCGACAAGGCAAAAGCCCAACAGCTCTTCGGTAGCGCTGCAGGCGTGAACGAACTGAGCGAAGCACTGGGTGTATTGGCGCTCGAACAGGGCGACTATGCCAAAGCTGCCAACTCTTTCGGTTCCATCAAGAGCAACAACGCTGCCTTGGCACAGTTGCTGTCGAAAGATTATAGCAAAGCACAGCAGACATTGGATGCCGTTGCTGCTCCGGATGCTACGACAGACTATCTGAAAGCTGTCGTTGCCGCCCGTACCAACAACGCCGCCGGTGTGATCAGCAACCTGAGATCGGCCATCGCCAAAGACAGATCCATGGCTAAAGAAGCTGCACTGGATCTGGAATTTGCGAAGTATGCCACCAACGCCGACTTCACCAGCCTGGTTAAATAACATCTGTCCCCACAGATAACAATAAAAAGCGGATGTTCTTTTCGGAGCATCCGCTTTTTTTTAGGTTCGCCCGGCATGGTTCTATTCTAATTTGAATTTCGATCAACCGCCTGAAACCATGAACCCTCTTTATCTCCTACACAGAGTTTATTTTTGCAAAACATCTGCCACGGTGCCACGGAACAGGGGCTATCTGATTGTTCATGAATAAGTTAGATGTGTGGCAGATGCCCGTGGCAGATCCGTTTTTTCGCCTTTTTGCTGCCACATCTGCCACGCCGGGTTTCCACCTATTGGAACAAAAAGGTTCACCTATTGGAACAAAAAGGTTCACTTATTGGAACAAAAAGGTTCACCTACTGGAACTGTTTGTTTCACCCTTAGAAACTGTTTGTGCCATCAGGATGAAACTGATCCTGTGTCATGGCTTTTGACAGACACGTTTCACTCACTTATCTCCTACTCGATTTGTTCCTGTAGGGAGTTACATCTCTAAAATGTAAACCCCTTTCGCTTTGATGGGTAAGGTGTCACCTAAAGAAACCGTTTGTTTGGTAATGACATCTTTCCCTTGTTTCTTACCGCGAAGGATTTCGGCATAGCGGGACAAAGGTAAATTCACCTCTGTATTGCCTCCGTTGAGGAATACGATCACACTTTTACCATTCAGGTTTCGTTCATACACATACACTCCCATTTGTGGTTGGAAATGGATCATCTTTCCTTCGGAAATAACTTTGTTCCCTTTTCTCCACGTTAATAAACCGGATACATAATCCCATGCTTCATTTTGTAAAGAGGAGCGGCCATTACGTGTAAACCAATTTTCGGTATCTCCGGGCCATCCACCGGGCATATCACGCCGTATATTACCATCGCCCCCGTCTCTGCGCAGTCCGTTCATAAGCACCTCCATGCCATAATATAATTGAGGGGTACCGGGAATGGTCAACAATAAAGCCAGTCCTTGTTTAAACGCGTTCAGGTTTTCAGGCATCTTCCGCAGGAAACGGTCTGTATCATGGTTTTCAAGGAATCGCAACAGGTTGTTTATGTCGGGATATACAAAGTCGTAGCACAGGAGTTCATAGATTTTCTGTATGCTACCCATCCGGCTGGTATCGTTAAAGACATCACTGGCCATGGTCATTAAGGGAAAGTCCATCACCGACTTCAGTTCGGTACTCTTACCTGTATTCACCGTACTGCCGCGCTGCCACCAGGCACAACCCACCGTATGGTTTGTCCATATTTCGCCTACGATATTGAATTGCGGGTATTCTTCCAAGACCCGGATATTCCATTCGCGCATCAGATCAATGTCCGCATACGGGTAGGTATCCTGCCGGATACCGTCGATCCTTGCATATTCGATCCACCAGATGGAGTTCTGGATAAAGTACTTACCGGCATGCTCATTTCTCGTGTCAACATCCACATGGAAGCCGGCATACTTCATCACATCCGAATCATATTTCGAAGCATAGGTATCGTAATAGATTTCTTTGGCATGATTCCCTCTGGGGCTGGGGCTTTTGCTCAGCCAGTCTTTAGCCGGCGGATCTAACACCCAGGGGTGATACGAACCGATGTGATTGAAAATCATATCCATCACCACACTAAGACCTTTCTGATTCGCCTTTTCTATCAGCCGGACATACTCTTCGTTGGTTCCGAACCGGCGATCTATTTTATAGAGGTCGGTGGCAAAGTAACCGTGATAAGAACCTCGTTCCGCATCATTTTCTAATACAGGATTGAGCCAGATGGCCGTTACGCCTAAGTCCACAAAATAGTCCAGATTTCTATCTATACCTGCAAGATCTCCCCCATGACGCGCACTGTGGTTTTTCCTGTCAACCGTATATTTCCCGCGCATTTCCGGTTGATCATTGGATGGATCTCCATTGGCGAAGCGGTCGGGCATGACAAGATATAATACATCCTCAGAGCCGAAGCCTTTGATGTCGTCCATGCTGGATCGCCGTTGCTTCAACTCGTAAGGATAGACCAACTTTTTCTTGTCTTTCGTAAAGACGAGGTCAAACTTTCCGGGTTGCGCCTTCGCGATATCTAAATAGATAATCTTGTAATTGGGGCTTTCAAAAGCCACCGCACTTTTAAGGAATACACCGGGATAATCCACGGATACATTAAACTGGGCGATGTCTTTCCCATACACCATGAGTTGCAGTTCAGGGTTCTTCATGCCACTCCACCAAAATATCGGCTCTACCTTGTCGATGTTTTGTGCAAACAATGATTGACAGGTAAACGATACCACACATACAAATACATAAATCAAATTTTTCATGATAGTGATATTTAAGATTGAGCTCAAAAGTAGGGCTTTTCATGCGACCGTTTTTTCATTATCCTATCATTCTTATGAAATTTCTTCTCAAAGCCATGGTTAGGCGTTTTTTTAACGCCGGATAGTTGTTTTGATCTAAATGAATCTGCTACATTTACCATTAAATATGGTACCCGCATGAGAGCATGTCTATTTATACTATTATGCCTAAGCAGCTTTGTGAAAGCAGAACAGGCGTATTATTTCCGGCAATATCAGGTGGATAACGGTTTAAGTTATAACACCATTACCGCTTGTGTACAAGACCGGCAGGGTTTTATGTGGATCGGGACAAGAGAGGGGCTGAATCGTTTCGACGGTTATTCATTTGCCGTCTTTCGTAAAGATCCCGATCAACCCGCATCTATCGGGCATAACTGGATAATGTCGTTAGCTTTGGGTGATGAACAATCCTTATGGGTGGGTACTTCAAGTGGAGCATATCTTTATCATATATCTCTCGGTACTTTTTCTTTACTGCCTTTTACCAAAGGCGTACGTGTACATAAAATAATGGTGGACACGGATGGCGCTTTATGGCTGATCATGGGAATGAATTTAGTCCGTTATGTGCAAGCCACAGATTTTATCGAAACGTATGAATTACCGAATGAAGACCGGGCATCAACCTTTTGTCTGGATCAAAATGGGCGATTATGCGTCGGTGGCATCAAGGGATTCGTCTATGTTTATGATCCAATAAGCGGCGGGTTTAGTGAAAAAAACGTATTTCCGGACTCTTTACAGATTACTTCCCGCACGATCACCAGCCTTAAGGCAATACAAACGGAGACGGAAGAGTTGTTGTTAGTTGGCACGGAAACATATGGGATGAAAATAGTGGATCTGAAGACCCAAACGATCCGGGATTGTTTCCGACATGATCAGGACGGATTAGAGATCAATGTCCATGATTTCCTGCAAAAATCACCCAGTGAGATATGGGTAGCTACTACGTCGGGGCTCATTGTATATGACTTGCGTACCCATGAATACACTACTGTCAGGCATCGTGCTTACGATCCTTATGCATTATCTTCCGATCTGGTAGTCAGTTTGTATAAAGACAAGGAAGGCGGCATTTGGCTGGGAACATATGCCGGCGGGATTAATTATTATTCACCTTACCAGTTCTTTGATAAATACTATACCTATCCGGGTAAGGAAAGGCATACAATGGAAGGAAATGTCGTGCATGATATTTGTACCGATCGCTATCACCAGGTCTGGATCGCCACTGAAGATGCGGGAATCAACAGGTATGAGCCGGCAACAGGGATATTTACCAATATTCGTCCCGACGTAACGACCCGAAGCCTTTCTCATATCAATATTCATGGTCTTGTGGCCGACGGAGATGATCTTTGGGTCGGGAGTATTGCCGGTGTAGTTGATCGTCTCCGCTTACCCAAAGGGCAATTTGTGAAAAGGTACTCTTTGATATCTCCCTCTTTTCAGCAACGCGTATCGGTGGTGAATATGAGGAAATTGGGAGATCTCTTATTGGTGGCGACTACACGTGGTATGTTCAGGTATAATCCCCTGATCGATAGTTTTGAACACATGAGCCAGTTTCCGGAGACCCGTATCCAAAGTCTTTATCAGGATCACGAAGGGATTATCTGGGCCGGCACGGGTAGCAATGGGCTACATTATTATAACCCATCTACCGGGACATACGGCAAATTTGATAAAGAGACCATCTTCCCGAATGAGGACCATTCCATCAACGACATTGTGGAGGATAGTGAACGGCGGTTCTGGTTTGCTACCAATGATGGCGTGAGGGTGTTTGATCCGCTGCGTCGTACCGTAAAGCACTACACGACAAAAAACGGGTTGCCTGGAAATATGACATTCCGTATTCTGCCTGACGAGTACGGCAATTTGTGGATAACAACCACCAATGGTTTGGTTTGTCTGAATCCGCAGACAGACTACACCAGCGTATATACGCAAGAGCATGGGTTGATCATGAATCAGTTCAATTATAACTCCGGTTGCCAGGATGAACAGGGACGTATTTACCTGGGAACAGTGCGGGGTATGATCAGTTTTAACCCCAAAGAGATCCGAACAATCTATGATAAGGTACAGGTATCTATCACGGGTATGATGTCTTATGACGGACCCGAGCATGTGGTATCCAACCTCAACTCCTCCGGCTCCGTGGTATTGGCTTACGACCAATCTACTTTTACTCTTCTATTTTCCGCCCTGAGCTATTACTCCCCAACGATTATGCAATATGCCTATTCCATGGAAGGATTGACGGATAAATGGACGTATTTAAAAGATACACATCTTGCGTCTTATACGAATCTGGCCCCTGGTAACTATACATTTAAAGTAAAGGCGGCCAACGTATCCGGTATATGGAATGATGAAACAACCGTATTATCCATTACAGTGCTTCCTCCATGGTGGCTTTCCAATACGGCTTATGCGATCTATGCATTACTTGTCGCAGCGTTGCTGATCGGAGGAATTTACCTGTATGACCGGCAGAATAAACGGAAACTTGCCCAGAAGAAGAAAATTTTTGAAAATGAGAAAGAGAAAGAATTGTACCAGGCCAAGATCACGTTCTTTATCAACATTTCGCATGAGATACGTACACCATTGACCCTGATTAAAAGCCCGCTGGATAAGGCGATGAAACATGAGCTGCCGGAACGGGTATCAGGCTATCTTTCCATTGTCAGTAAGAATGTGAACCGGTTGCTTGACCTTGCCAATCAGTTATTGGATTTCCGTAAAACGGAATTGGATGGCTACAAACTTAACTTTGTGAAGACAGATTTGGAAATACTCATTCAGGAGATAGGCGAGCGTTTCCGGGATACGGTAGAGAACCGGGGACTTAAATTTGACATCCAAATACAGGCATTGAATCATGAAGCCTTTATCGACCCGGAATCCTGTACGAAGATCATAAGTAATTTATTATCCAATGCGGTCAAACATGCCCGGACGATGATTCAGATCGTTCTTTCTTATCAGGAAAACAGCGAATTGTTTTTTATTGATGTAAGGAATGATGGAGAACTCATCCCTTCACAGATGAAAGGCAAGATATTCGAACCCTTTTTCCGCGGGGAACAAGAAGGCCAACCCGGCACCGGATTAGGATTGCCATTGGCGAAATCCTTGGCGGAAATGCACAGGGGTACACTCGAAGTAATCGAGGCTGCTCCTTTTACGCTTTTCCGTGTGAGCCTGCCCGTCAATCAACCGCATACCATACAATTGGCAGAGGAGAAAGAAGGTATGCAAAGCGAACCGATCATCAACATGGATAGCTCTTTACCTACCATCCTGGTTGTCGAAGACAATCTGGAAATGAAGCATTATGTGAGTCATGAAATCAATCAGCATTACAATGTGATTGCCGCCAATAATGGCAAAGAAGCGATGAAAAGCCTGCAATCACAGAGTGTCCAACTGATTGTGAGCGACATCATGATGCCTCTTATGGATGGATTTGCCTTACTTAAAGCGGTGAAAACGACATTGGAATACAGCCATATCCCCATGATATTACTGACAGCCAGGCATACCATTCAATCCAAGATCGAAGGGCTTGAGTGCGGAGCGGATGCTTATATCGAAAAGCCCTTCTCCGTGGATGTCCTCCTGGCGCAGATCGCGAATCTGTTAACCAATCGGGAAAATATCCGCAATGCCTATTCGCAGTCGCCCATTGTGCACCTGAAAAGTATGGCCTATACCAAAGCCGACGAACAATTCCTGGAAAGGTTGGATAAAATTATTCATGCCCATATTGCCAATGTCAATCTGGACGTAGGCCTGATTGCCGACCTGATGAACTTGAGCCGTCCGACCTTATACCGTAAGATCAATGCGCTATCGAATCTTACTCCCAACGACCTGATCCGTATTGCCCGGCTCAAAAAAGCCGCCGGACTTATCCAGGAAAAGCAACTGAAAATATATGAAATAGCAGAGGCTGTCGGTTTTAGTTCGCAGTCTTATTTCAGCAGAAGCTTTATCAAACAATTCGGGATGAACCCCTCTGATTACGCCAAAAGCCTAAGCGGCGATTGAGTGGGTTGCATACGATAAAAAAGCGCCTCCTTACTACATTCGGAGGCGCTTTTAACAGGTCTAAAGAACGACCTGGACAACTACCTTTCTCTTCTGAATCCCGGGATATTACTGTCTCTGGATACCCCGCCGTTCGGGTAACGGTCGAGGGTATAACTGCCTCCGGGGATGAAGTGTATCTCACCCACAAATTCCATTTGGAATTCGGCATCTTCCGGTTTGGTAAGCAATTTCCCTCCCACATAACAATTCCGGAAAGTGATATTCTCGACTAACTGCGAAGGCACACCGGCGATAACGAACGGCTTTCCGGCATTCTCCCAATGGATATCGTTGAGATAAACGCCGTTGATGCTGCCAATCTTCCCGTCTCCGTATCGTGCTCCTTCGGTAAGAATGATCTCCAGGTTTTTGTATTCTATATCCGATGCGACACGGATGTTTTCGAAATAGATACCGGATACTTTCGAGGCTCCGTCGCAAACGATACTGAAGGCGGCATGTCCGCCGGTTCTGCCCTGTCCCTTTGCCCGCACGATATCACAGTCGCGAACATATATATTCCTGACATTCCCTCCCTGTAGCTCGAACCCTAAGGTGACACCATCGGCATGATCCCATCCAACCAACAGGCATTTTGTAATACGGATCGAATCCGAGTCGGTGTTCTTTACCCGTGAAGGCGATTTAATGGCAATACAGTCATCGCGGGTACGAATGAAGCAATTATGGATGACAAAGTTCTTGCACGAAACGGGATTGATGCCATCCAATCCCCATACGCCGCGGTAGGAGAAGACTTTCACATTCTCATAGACCGTGTTGTAACAATCTGTGATCGTGTTGGCCCATCCGCGCGTGTTTCGCATAAAGATTCCGTTGACTTCCACGTCCTTCGATGTATTGATCCGTATGCTGCCGTTTAGATAACCCCTGCCCAGTATCTTTACATGCTCCAGGCTGTCGCCTTTGACGTTCGCGTTCACCGTAGCACCTCCGGCAATATAGATTGTCTGATTGCTTTGGAGTGTGATTTCCTTTACATCATGTACGCCCGGCCCATAAAAAACGACGCCACGGTCATTGGGAGAGGGTATTTTTTCTTCCGGTGGATTCGCTATCAGTGCTAAATGAGGAAGCTTGTTTATCTCGATGTAGAATTGTCCCGGACCATCGAGCGTAAAGGTCAATTCACGCCCGTTCACCTGTGTTGCCAACGGTTTGCTTTTGGGATGGATCACATAGTTCTGAATATCCTCCGATGCCGTAATGGAAATGGTCTGTCTGCCGGCGCACGAGAAGTTGGCGATGTTCAAATCTTCCATTCCTCCGGTTCCGAGCCTTTCTGTCCATACATCCTGTCCGTTCGCCTTCACGTTAAAATCCGGACTGGTCACAAGGCCCGGTATAGCAGGGTAGGTGAGTGTTTTCGCTTCGTTCGACACGGCGAAAACACTCAGGCTAACCATCAGGCATAGGGATACTGATATGAATGTTACTTTCATCCGTATGCTGTTATTTCAGTTTCAAAATTTTGTATTCGTAGGGATCCAGCGTTAATTCCCCGCCAAGATGAAGTGGCGAACCGGTATAAAGGTCCGTGTACGATTGGTCAGCCAGCCCGGCAGGTATTGTGACGGATTGGCGACTGTTCCTTACATTCGCCGCAATCACATAACGCTTGTCGCCGGTGTATCGCTCAAACAAAACCACATCATCCATCGGATAGGTTTTTAACTCTCCTCTTCTCACCACCTCATTCGCGTTGTAAATAGCCATGATCTTTTCGTATTCCTTGCGCAAATGATTGTTCGCGTTCCAGTCCACATAAGCATAACTGAAGAAGCGGATACGCGAGGGATGCCCCACCTCCTGGGAACTATAAATCAACGGGCAACCGGGCATAAAAGTGGTAATCACCCAAGCCGACATGGAGCCGCGTTCACCTCCCCATTCTTCAATGGGAGAGCGGCGGGCGGTTTCGTCATGGTTGGTGATAAAACGTAGTTTATGCTTGCCCTGAGGTATAGCCGCATACTCTTCTTCATTGGTTTTGAAGATGAGGCGGGCACTGCTGTCGCGCTGGAATACGCGTCTCATGGTTCCGGTCAGGTCCCACCCGTAGTTCAGGTCGAATCCTCCCTGGAAATGATCTTCGCGTTTGCCTTCCGCCAGTAGTAACAGGGGATGATCGGTGACGTGTAACAACGTATCATTCGCCTGTTTCAGGAAATCGGCCGGCATATAGTCCACCGCGTCACAACGGAAACCATCCACTCCCACATCGGTTACCCAATACTTCATGGCGTCGATCATTGCCTGGCGCAAGTCAGGATGATCAAAATTCAGGTCGGCCACATCCCGCCAACCGGTTCCGGCCGGATGGATAACGTTGCCGAGGCTGTCTTGTGTGTACCAGTCTTTATGCGCCATCCAGGGATGATCCCATGACGTGTGGTTCGGTACCCAGTCGATGATAACACCCATCCCTTTTTCGTGGAAAGCCTTTATCAGCCGCTTGAAGTCTTCTACTGTCCCGTATTTGGCATTCACAGAATAATAATCCCTGATGCAATACGGAGAGCCGGTGCCTTTTTCCAGTCCTTTTTCGTGGATGGGCATAAACCAGACAATATTGGCTCCTAATTGCTTGATGGAGTCTATATAGCCCTCCACCGCTTTAAAGGATTGTTCTTCGGCGAATACCAACGGATTCACCTGATACATGACAATATCATCGATTTCCGGTAGCCGGAACGACTTTTTGCAACCGACCGTGCTCCCTAATACACAGAGGATGATACTAATCAGATATAATTTCCTTTTCATGATGCTTACAGATAGGCAGGGTTTTGTTTCAGATTCGGATTGACCATCAATGCTGTTTCCGGTATAGGATACCATTCAAATTTACGGTCACGCTTTAGCGGAAGCAGGCTCCCTTCTTCCGTAGCCCGCCCAAAGAACCACCATTGTCCTTGTGTGAATTTGTCGAACCGGCGAAGGTCGGTACGGCGCCTGCGTCCTTCATACAGGAACTCCAGACCCCATTCGCTCAGTACCCAGTCCAGATCAAAGGCCGTAAATCCTCTGCCCGGAGTATCCTGGACAACAGCCCAGTCGGCAGAGGAGAAGTAGCGTTTCCGAACGCTGTTGATCAACTCTTTCGCCGCATTGGCGTTACCGGCGCGCATCCGGCATTCAGCCAGCATATAGACTACTTCCGACAACCGGAATTCTACCTCATAGATATCACGGTAATCAAAATAACCTGGCGCCATCGGGTATTTAAGTAGCCGGATGCCGGAGTTTGTTTCTCCCCAGCGCGACGACATGACTGTTTCAAGTTTTCTGCCCTTGTTCTGGAACGTACCTACCTGGTCCACATATACCAGGTCTTGTTTGTTTCTGTCGGCGTCGCCTTTGAGCGATACACCCGTTGTTTTGTTCAGAACGGGTCCTTTGATAAACAAACCATTATAGGAGTTGGTCGCCGGGTCAAATAAGAAGTTTTGTTTCCTTACGTCTTTGTCATTAAACCGTTCATAAGGCGCGCCCAATTTGTCATTATACGGAGCATCCAGGAAGCATACGGGATTATCAGTTCCGCCCCATGTCTGTACGTTGCCCGAATTATCATACGAAGGCACCATACAGGTACAGTTCCATCCGCTTGCGCCGGAATATGTTCCTCCCAGGAATTCCCATATATTGTAAGGCAGGAAGGGCATGTTACGTGTATTGCCGCTATTCAGTCGGCCGTATCCGGTTGCGTAGGCGAAGATCACTTCCGGGCAATCCTGGTTGCCGGTGGAGAAAATAGCGCGATAGTCGGTCGCAAGGGAATACGTACCGTATGTGCCACCCACAATTGACTCACACAATGTGGCACATTCGGCAAAATGATCTTCCTGGATGAATGCCGGCGCGTTCAATAACAGGCGTGCTTTCAGTACGCGGTTCATGGCTTGGTTCATGCGCTCGACTTTGCCTTTGGGCAAATCATTGACGCATGCATCCAGTTCTTCCATGATGAAATTATATACTTTCTTGCATCCCGAGTTGAAGTCGCCATCGGCGCTTGCGCTTGCCGGAAGTTGGCTGATATCGTCGGATGTATAAATAGGGATAGCGCCTCCCCAGACTTCGAATACATTATAATAAGCCCACGCCCGAAGCATACGCGCTTCCGCTTTGTAGCTATTGATCTGGGCGGCTGTCATACCGATGCTTTCCGGAGAGATCTTCTCCAAATCAGCCAGGATCAGGTTGCATTGGCCGATAGCGGTCCATGCCCTGCTCCATGTCTGACGGATAATGGTTGAATTTGAATTCCAATTATGGATCGAGAGTACGTATTTCTCCCCATTGTCGTATCCCCAACCTCCCCCGTTCCAGACGCGCCAGGCAATCTGGTCGGCCGGAAACTCAGCCAGATACATAAAGAATTCCACGTATCCCATACAGGCGGTCTCATAGATCGAAGCCACTGCGTTCTTCACACTGGTTTCGTCTTTATAGTATTCGCTTGAAGATACTTTGTTGAAAATATCTTCCTCCAAGTCAGTGCAGGATGGCAGGCTAAAACCGAGCGTGACCGCACTTATCAGCATATATAGTAATTGTTTCATTTGTATCGTGTTTTATTTCTATGATTATTTAATTCGCATTGTCACGCCGATTGTAAATGAGGTGGCTTGCGGATAAGCGCCACTGCCGTCAATACCCGGTGTTAAACCGGTTACGCGGACAATGGAAGGATTATTACCTGTATAGCTGGTTATTGTGGCAATATTCTTCGCCGCTACATACACCCTGAGGTTCTCCAGGTAGTTGTTTGTTTTCGGACGGAAGTTATAGCCCAATGTGATATTATCCAGTTTTACGTAATCGCCATCTTCAAGGAAGTAGGAGGAAGTAAGACCTCCGGCATATTTCAGCTTCGTGTCGTAGGCAGAGAGTAACAGGTTGGAGTTACCGCCCCCTTCCAGGCCGATGCTTGAAACCATGTTGTTGTATATTTGAAAACCGAAAGCGCCACGCCAGAATATGCTCAGGTCGAAGTTTTTGTATTTTAACGTATTATTCCACGACAGGTCCAGTTTGGGTACGCCATTCGCCTCCAGGAGACGTTTGTCGCTCGATTTGGCCTCGGTCATTAATATCGGTTCTCCATTTGCGTTATACACGTACATATTACCATGCTCATCAATATCACCTGTCCATTCCAATGCCCAGAACTGACCGATTTTTCCTCCTTCTTCCACACGGAAATTATAGTCTGTCGAACCTGTTCCTCCGGTTGATCCCAAGTTAAGATAACTGGATTTGAAAACATCATTCGACAGTTTCTCCAAACTTGTGGATCCGGTACCGGCAATAATGCCGGAACTCCATTTCACCGGTGTATTCACCAGGATGTCGCCATCCACCGTGAATTCAATCCCTCTGTTACGGATGGTTCCCACGTTTACCGTGATGTCGCTGTACAGGAAAGGAGGTTGCGGAGCGGTATATCTGTACAATAGGTTTTTCGACTGGCGATCATACCATTCGAAGGATGCCCTTAACCGGTTGTAGAAGGATAGGTCAATACCAATATTGGTAACAACCGCCTTTTCCCAGGCGAGTAATGAGTTGGCATTAACCGATGGTGCAAAACCGGTGACCCAGTTACCGTCCATATAATACTGCCCCTTTGCCTGATACGTTTGCATGGATAAATAGGGATCAAAGTCTGAACGTCCAGTAACACCGTAAGACACTCTCGGTTTCAGGCTGTTTATAAATGGATAAGCATCCATAAACGACAGCTTGGCTACTTCAAATGCCAACGACCCGGCATAGAAATCTCCCCATTTATTGTTTTCACCGAACTTGGTGGAACCTTCACGCCGGTAGGATGCGGAAGCGATCAATAAGCCTTTCCAGTTATAATTGATGCGACCGAAGAACCCGATTAGTTTGGATCTGGATTTGGATGAACTCATATTGGCCTTTCCGTCTTTCAGATAAGTACCCGAACCGATATCATTCCATTTCAATTGGTCGAAGGCGAAGTTGAAATTCTCGGTACTAAGGCTTTCATAATTATATTCTTCGTAGTTGTATCCACCTACTACTTTGAACTCGTGAGCGTTCACGCTCAGGTTATAATTTGCCAGTAATTCGAGCCTGTTTGTCCCGTTTTTGGAGTAATCCCTTTGTGCGCGGCCGGTGTAACCATTCCAGAAAGAATCGCTTGAATTGGAGGGCCGGTATCTATAATCATCTCTCGTCTGGTGATTGAGGGAGTAGCTCAGGCTGACATTCAATGCCTGATGGGCTTTTTTCATAATATGGAACTTGGCTTCGGCAAAGGCTAAGATATAATTGCTTTCCCTCGGGCGGTCGGTAAGCGCCAGGCGGCTTGCCGGTTGTGAAGCGCCGGTAGGTGTTGTCGGCTGATAATAGTTCCCTGTTTCATCGTCCCATACCGGCATCGTGGGGTTGGTTGTTAATGCACTGCCCCAGGTTGCATCGCCTTCTTTCTGGGTGGTTTTACGGTAATTGAGCGAACCGTTCAGCTCCAGCAAATTATTGAGGGCACGCTGTTGAACCTGCAGCTTACCGCCAAATTCTTCACGGTTGGAAACATAATCGGCGCCGGTCGCTTTGCGGTAATTCACCGACATGCCATAGAAGCCATTGCGTAATGATCCATCGACCGATAAATACTGGTTGATGTCGTAAGCGGGACCTTCGCGGCTGATCTCATCCCACCAATTGGTAGAAGAACCGTAATCCGCATCTCTGCCTTTTTCACGGAACTCTTCGGGCGTCAATACGCGCGGTTTTGCTTTGAATGAGTTCAGGCCAATCCAACTGTCGTATGTGATACGCGCTGTCCCTTCTTTGCCTGTCCCCCGTTTTGTGGTAATCAGGATTACACCATTTGCGCCGCGTGTACCGTAGATCGCCGCCGAACCGGCGTCTTTCAATACCGTCATCGACTCGATATCCTGTGATGAAATACTTTGATAATCGGCTCCGATTATCCCATCAACGATAACAAGTGGAGAGTTACTGGCCGTAAGTGAGGCGGCTCCGCGGATTTGCAGTTCTGTGCCTGATGAATTCGGATTGGCGGGAGATGTTTGGTTTACAATAAAACCGGCTACTTTCCCTTGCAACATTTCCATCGGGTTGTTCACCGCACCTTGCAGGAAGTTTTCTTTGTTCACCTGTACGATCGAACTTGACAATTCCCGTTTACTGAGTGAACCATAACCGACGACGACTACCTCGTCGAGCGCCTTTACATTCTCTTCCAGCACGATGTTCAGCATCTGCTGCCCTTGGTACCTGACTTCCTGGCTGGTGAATCCGATGTAAGAGAAAACGATGAGATCGTTCGTCTTTACATTGGAGAGTGTATAACCTCCCGAGAGATCCGTGACAGTACCGTTGCTTGTGCCTTTTACCATCACACTTGCACCGATTACGGTCTCACCGTTTGCATCCGCTACTGTTCCTTTAAGAACTCCTGTTTGTGCAAAAAGGTAGCTTGCGCAACACATACTCAACGTGAGCATCAGGGATAAGAACCTCATCCCTTTTCTTTTAACTGGTTTTTTCATGCTACATGATTTTTATAATTAACAAAGCAAATGTAGTGATCCCGCCAGCCTTCTTCTTCCCACTTTCCTATCTAAAAAAAAGAGATTCTTCTCATTCGCAAGCGTAGGGGCATTTATGAGACAAAAATGCAAGTTTGTTACAAAAAGAAAAAACGGATACCTGACTTGTATCGTCAACAATAGAAAGAAGTATCGTCAACAATAGGATCGTCTGTTACCGGCATTAGGATTGTCTCTTCTTTCCACTACTGTGGTCTCTTCGTCCCACAACTGTGAACACTCCGTCCCACAGCCGTGAACACTTCGTCCCACAACTGTGGGACGGAGTGTTCACAGTTGTGGGATGAACTGTCCAGCGATGTGGAACGAGAAAAACAACCTAATCGCGATGCTACTTCTTCCTAATGAGGGTAATACTTCATTAGGATGCCGTTGATAGAGGTGCTCTTAGAAGATATACTGTATCCCTGCCTGGTAGCCGATGTAGAGGCATTTGTCGGCGATGGGCGACTCTTTCCAGAGGGCATGATCGGGCAGGAGGTCGAAGAGCTCCGGCTCATCGGTGTGCAGGTAATTGAGCGAAGGGCCGGCGAAGAGCTCCAGCGACGGCAGGCATTTCCAAGCGGCGAGGAGGCGCAGTGAACTGCGGCAGGCCGCGTCGGAAAACTGAGTCATAACCGTCGAAGTAAGCTCCGTATTCATCCGGAACGCCTGTGTGCAGGGAAAAGGGATATGCGCGCCGATACCCCCTTCGAACGCCATCAGGTTTTCGGACGACTTGAAGTTGTAGCCCAGGCCGAGGATACCATACAACACCCGGCCGCCGGAGCGGAAAGCCGTAGTGAGGTTTTGCAGTTCGTCGAAGGTGAGGCTGACGCTTTTCTCCCCGTTTTTCACCAGGTTGACGAGCCCGATGGGATAATCATTCTCTTCGGCGATATTCACCAACGCAAGTTGTACGCCTTTTACCGTTTTCGTCTTGTTGAAGAGACCAGCCATCTGGAAGCCGCTGAACGACTCGGTACGGTTGAAGATGCCGCTGACCTGGAAGCCCTGTGCGTCGGCGGCAATATTGCCCAGTCCTGCCACCTGGAGGCCGGTGGTGTTTTGGGCGATATTGGCTAATCCCGAGAGGCTCAGCCCGCTCATATCTTCGGATATATTCGCCAGACCGGAAACGAGCGCGCCGGTAGCGTTCTCACTGATATTGGATAACCCGGCGATGGTGAGTCCCCGGCTGTTACCTCCGGTCACGTTTGCCAGGCCCGACAGTTGGATGCCGTTGGCGTCTCCGCCGATCACGTTCGCCAATCCGGCGATCTGTACCCCATTGGCTTCTTCTTCGATGACCGAAGCCAGCCCGGAGAGTGTAAAGGCGCGTTCGCTTTTCGATCTGCCATAGAGCAGGTTGAACGAAAACGTGTTGGTATATGCTTTCGCCTCTTTCCCATTGGTGCCGATGGGGTCGAAGAGGCTGACGTGGATCACGGATTCTTTCGACGGGTCCGACTGGGCATGGGCTGCGGGAGCCACAAGCAGGGATAGCAGGATGCTACTGCAAACGATCAACTGTTTCTTCATCTGGTTTACCGATTTGTTACATATTATTATTCAATTTGTAAAGTAACGGATTATTTACTTACCCGTACTCATCACACCCGAATTATCATCACTGTTGTTGATCCGCTTGGAGCCGGCATTGAAGCTGCGTCCGAAGGAGAAGTTCCAGGTGAGCTTGACCAACGCAAAGCGGGAGCTTTCGTTCACATAATTGGTTTTGTGGTAAGAGGCGTAATTGGACCAGTTCTCGAAATCCTGTTTGTAGTTGTCGATAAACGGGTTGAACATGCCTGCTCCCACCGAAAGGTTCTTGTAGTTGTAGTTTAGCATCACCATGTGGATATTCTCTCCGCCATTCATGTTTTCGCCAAAAAACCAGTTCCAATTGGTTTCAAGGATGAATAACAGCATGAACCGCTTGTAGGAGGCGGTGGCTTCCACATTGCCGAACCAGTTGGTATATTCATGCCGGTAGTGATTGCCGTTGCTGATATAATGGTTCACCCCGCCGTTAACCGATACCTGGAGGATCTCTTGGATGGGACCTACGCGGACGGTGGCGCGGGTGGCGACGCGTTGCCAGTTCTTTTGGTTGTTCCAGGTCTGGATGATCTTATCCCCTTCGAGGAATTTCTCCCCCATGATCACATCGGGTTGGTATTCATACGTCCCGAAGAGGTTGGT
>JAVBUE010000092.1:0-24794 GCA_031555735.1 Tannerellaceae bacterium | reverse complement strand
TGGGTGGAAACCATCCCCCACCCCTTTATCGCCTCCTTCGATGCCAACGGACAGATGGGCGCCGCCACCGATATCATGGAAGGAGAGCCGTATGAATGTCCGATGAAGCCGCTCAACGGCATCGAAGACCTCGCCTGGAGCCCCGACGGCAAGCTCATCGCCTATGCCAGCCGCAAACTGACGGGCATGCAGCAAGCCCTCTCCACCAATTCGGATATCTATCTATATAATGTAGCGACGGGAGAAACACGTAACCTCTCCGAAGGCATGATGGGCTACGATACCGCCCCCGCCTTCTCGCCCGACGGCCAACAGATCGCCTGGATCAGCCAGGAACGCGACGGGTATGAGTCGGACATCAAACGCCTCTTCGCCGCCAACCTCGCTACGGGTGAAAAGACGGAGATCACCCGGGGATTCGAATATAACATCGACGCCTTCCGGTGGACGGACGACAGCCGGTCGTTCTACGCCATCATCTGCAAGGAAGCCCTCACGCATATCTGGCATGTGGGCACTGATGCCCATTTCCATCCCGTCACCTCCGGGCAGTACGACTACGTAGGTATGGACGCGGCGGCGGGACAGATGATCGCCCTCCGCCAGTCGATGGAAAGCCCTACGGAAGTGTTCTACGTCAACCCGGGAACGGGTGAAGCCACGGAGATCAGCTTCGAAAACAAAGCCATCATGGACCAGCTCACCGTGGCGAAAAGCGAACCCCGTTGGATCAAGACCACCGACGGCAAGGAGATGCTGACCTGGGTGGTGTATCCTCCCAACTTCGATCCGCAGAAGAAATACCCGGCGTTGCTGTACTGCCAGGGCGGACCGCAAAGCACCGTGAGCCAGTTCTGGAGCTTCCGATGGAATATGCAGATCATGGCGGCCAACGGATATATCATCGTCGCCCCCAACCGCCGCGGCCTGCCGGGCTTCGGCCTGGAATGGCTCGAACAAATCAGCGGCGACTACGGCGGACAGAATATGCAGGACTATTTTTCGGCCATCGACGCCCTGGCGAAGGAGCCGTATGTGGATGCCGAGCATCTCGGGGCCGTGGGAGCCAGTTATGGAGGTTTCTCCGTCTATTGGCTGGCGGGACACCACCAAAAACGCTTCAAAGCCTTTATTGCCCATGCAGGTATCTTCAACCTCGAACAGCAGTATCTGGAAACAGAAGAACTATGGTTTGCCAACTGGGACCTCGGCGGCCCGTACTGGGATAAGAGTAATAAGGTGGCACAGAAGACTTTTGCCAACTCACCCCACCTCTTCGTGGAACAATGGGATACACCCATCCTCGTCACCCACGGTGATCTGGACTACCGGATCCTCTCGTCGCAGGGCATGAGCGCCTTCAACGCCGCCAAGCTCCGCGGCATACCCGCTGAAATGCTGCTCTTCCCCAACGAAAACCACTGGATCGCCCAACCGCAAAACGGCGTATTGTTCCAGCGCGTCTTCTTCAACTGGCTCGACCGCTGGCTGAAATAAACAAGGGGTATCATCCACTTCTCTCAGTGAGTCTTCCGGTTCGCAATGTCACAATGTCACAATGTCACATCCGCTTGAATACGGTGATAAAAAAGATGACATAATTAAAATCTGCATCTGGTTGTTGTTTTATCAACATCTGGATGTTGTGCTATCAACATCTGGATGTCGTTGCAACAACATATAGGTGTTGTTTGTGCAAGATCCAGATACGGATGGAAATTTTGACATCGGTTTTTTACATTTGTCAACGAGTAAAACAGTTAAAATCATCCACCTATGCTTGTCCAATCTTCTACCTATGTTTGTTCAATCATCCACCTATCTTTGTTCAAACATCCACCTATGATAGTTTTAGCATGTGTTCGAGTGGAAGGAGAAGAGGGTAGTGGAAGGAAAATGAAAGCATCCTCCACTTCGTAATCCATATAATAAACAACGGATTAACCCTAATGAGTGGAGGGTGGAAGCAGTTTTGCCGAAATAGCTGTAGGCGCCTACATCCGGTGTCCCATTTTAAAATGGTACACTGTTCCATTCCGGGGAACATTATTCCATTTCAGGGTGGCCATGCGTTAATAGCGGGGTGTGTCAAAAGATCACCTTGCGTACACAGATGTCACCCCTCTACGCATCGAACTCTTTTCGGATCTCATTGGTTACCGACCGGTGGACAAAGAGGATCACGCACCCTGTCAGCAACAAGGTAAAGAGCAAAGCCAACAACCATAGGCCTATCCCGGTATTCCGGAAACTGACGCTGACACCGACCAGCGAAGACAGCACCCCGGCACCAATGGCATACAACGGGACAAGCACATTCTCACGGTACAGGTGACGCCCGATCCTCGCCGGAGGAAAACCCAGCGATCGATACAATCCGATCTCCCGGCGGCGCATCACGAGGTTCTTGCGGATCACGATCAGGAAACTCATGACCCCCACCAACAGGCCAAGCCCGCCCAGTGTGAGAAAGATCGTCAGGTATGTATCCGTCACCGCATTGAATTGCCGGAGGCGTTCGCCTGCTGGGGAAACTCTTACGCCGTATTCGCTCAACGCCTGGGAGAGGAGTGTTTTCACCTCCCCGCTTTGGGCTTCTTCCGTCCGCAGAAGGAATACCTCGCTGCCGCCGATCGTTCCCCAAATACACGAAAAAAGCGAACGATCCAGGAGGATATGCCCCTGGAAGAGGGTGTTCGGCAACGTACCGGCGAGGAGGATCGCCACACGCCGGCCCTGGTCGCCTATATAATATAAGGTATCGCCCAGGTTCATTCCCAAGCTCCATTGCAATACCGTGGCATCGATCAGGGCGGGATACACGCTGTCCGGCGCCGCACGCAACTGTTCGAACACAGCCGGGCCGTCGCCTTCATATACGCTTTGAGTAACCGACAGCCCGCCGGCTTCCAACGCCTGCATATCCACACCCAGCACAGAAGGAGTACTTACTTTGTTCAGGTTCAGGCAGCTGGCATCGTCGGCCGTATAACGCAGGCATTGCAATACCTGTGTGTGTGCGGGCAGGGCGGTCAGCGCCAGCTTCTCCCGTCCCGCTTCCGTGTTCAGGTTATGATAGACCGGGATACTGCTTTCGCACCAGAGGGTATAACCAGCTGTTCCCTGCCGCAACCGGCTGCCGTCGGCAAATCCCTGCCGGTTCAGTCCCACGGAGAAGACGATAAACACACCCGTCGCCAGCGTGAAGAACGACAAAAGCGCCTGCCTGCGGTTGGCTGACAGCCTACCCCACACCAATCCCGACGAAGTAAACCCCGCCGCCCGATCCGATGCTCCGTTCCGGCAAATCAGGTAATCGCCCCACCAGGCCGCCGTACCGATCAGCGCCACCCCCACGCCCACAAAGAGCGCTACGGAATGGAGGAAGAGCCAGTTGGCAGCCAGCACACCCACCGCCAGTGCGGTACAACAGACAAGCCCCGCCTGCTGCTGCTTCAACCCAGATACATGTCTCCGCACAGGCTCCTTCTGTTCTTTCAGGGCGCGTACAATCGCCATCCGCAAGAAACCCAGCGACAAGAGGAAGCCGGCAAGCAGGCTGATGCCGAGCGTAGCAGCCGCGGGATACACGCCGAAGCCATCCGTCTGCGTCGCCCCTTTCCATACGTTGCCCAACAGCCATATCACCACTGCGGTATAAAGCAGGCCGGCGATCATCCCCGCCACAGACGCCCCTGCCACGACCGGCATCGATTCGCGCCACAACAGCCCGATGATCCGTTTGCGCGGATAGCCCAACGCCTGCATCAACCCGATCTCTTCCCGTCGCCTGTACAACATCTCAGCCAGGGGGATCATCAGCAACAACATCGCCGACAGGATGATAAAGAACCCCAACGCCAGGAAGAGCCCGGAGAAATCCACGCCGTTACGGGCGGCATACATCCCGGTCTCCCGGGGATAGACCATCCGGATATCGAACATGGACGGCCTTACTCCCGACAGGTCAGCAGAGTCGCCCGACACACGGATAGCGGTGGCGGTACCGTAATTGTTCCCCCACTCGCCCACCACGGCCTCATAGGCAATGATCGCTTTTGGGGTGGTACGGTAGAGCTCCCAGTACCGTTCGTCTTCATCGGTCACCTGATCCATATCGATCGGCAGGTCGCTGTCCCATTCCGTACACCGTTCCACATCCGACAAGCCGGGAAAGTCGGCGCTCAGCGTCGGATCAGCCTGCAGATCAGCCAGGGGAACGATCTGTTTCACCCGGAAAAGGGCGGTATCCGTCACCAGCGTCTTCAGGTCGCCGGAGGTATAATAGGTAAGGCGGACGGTATCGCCGACAGCCGCCTGTAACCGGCGGGCGGTATAATCAGACAGGATCACCTCATCATGGGATAGCGGCACATCCCGGTAGCGGTCCATCGCCGTGACGAAGGAATAGGGAACAGACTGCCCGCCTGTTTCCATCGAATTCACCAGGTAAGAAAACAGGCGGTTGGCTCCGGGGTTCTGCCGGCAGACAGCCTCCACCACCTCTTGCTGGAGGAATACCCGGTCGGAGCGAACTTCCGTACAACCGTTAAGCGCATAGTCGGACAAACCGGAAGAGGCATACGTCCACACGCCCTCCCATTCTTCTTCCGACACCTTCCGGGAAGCCAGGATCAGGTTGATCTTCCCTTCCACTTCGAGGGCTTCCGCCAGTTCGGGATAGTTGACAAAGACATTGAAGGGTAGCACCTGCTCGTTCTTCATGCTGATATTACCTCCGGCGGAAGCATCCACCACCCCGTCGCACCGGAGGCGCAGGCTGGTGGTATAGTTTTCGCTGACAAAAAGAGAGCCCGACGGCACCAGCCCTGTCGCAGGCAGGCGGAGCACCATATCGGCACCCGGCAGGATATCCAACTCCCGCGCCAGGGGTTGATTGATGCGGACGGATCCGGCAGGGATGGCCGGGTCGTTCGTTCCCCAGACAATGACAGGGATAAGCTTACCGTTCAGCGAGACAAACCCGTTCGTCAGCAAGACTCCCTTCGCCGATGCCTTGAACGGCGCGGCGTCCATCAGCTTCTCCGACAGGAAACCGTTATGGGCGAAGAGGATTGTTTCCGTATCCCCCAGCCGTTCGGCCACCCGTTTTTCCAGCGTGGCGCGTACCGAATCACCTACGGCCAGGCTGCCCACGATCACGGATACGGCAATCAGCACCGCCGCTGCCACCAGGCGGTAGTAGCGCGAGAAATATCGGAGACTCTGATATGTCAGCGTACGGATGTTCATCGAAGCATCCCTTCTTTTAGTGCCAGTACCCGTTGGGCGAAGGCCGATGTTTCATCCGAATGGGTGACCATCAGGATGGTAGTGTGCAGTTGCCCGTTCATTTCCTGTAGCAGGGACGCGATGCGGCGGGCATGCTCGCTATCGAGCTGCCCCGTCGGTTCGTCGGCCAGCAACAGCAACGGCCGCATGACCAACGCCCGGCAGACAGCTACCCGGCTGGCTTCCCCGCCGGACAGCGTATGCGGGTATTGCGCCGCTACGCCGGTGATCTGTGTCAGCTCCATCAATCGGCGGGCATAGGCAAGAGTCTCGGGCGAAGGACGGTCGGCATACGCCAATGCGGGTAAGAGGATATTCTCCAACGCCGTGAACTGGGGCAACAGGCGGTGATCCTGAAAGACAAAGCCGATCTGCGTGTTACGGACGACAGACAAGTCGATTCCCCCGGCAGTCATCTCCACACCATCCAACCGGTACGTACCTTCGTCGGGGCGAATCAACGTGCCTACAATCGACAACAACGTGGTCTTTCCCGACCCGGATGGTCCTTTGATGGCGACAAAAGCACCCTTCTCCACCTCCAGTTCCACCCCTCGCAACACCGGGTTCAAGCGGTTCTCCCCATCCCGGTAGTTCTTCCTGATTCCTGATAATCTGATCATCGACATCACTATTTACGTTTATTATTCCCGAAGCAGAACAGGGTTCCTTTCGCCGTCAGCACCAGCAAGTGATCCCGGATAACGGCAGGGGAACCCACGATCTGTTCGCCCGTATCATATTCCCACTCCAATGTTCCTTTGGCGGCATCCAGGATGGAGACGATGCCGCTCTTCGTGCAAACCACCATCCGGTCGCCGGCCACAACGGGCGAGCTTTCGCCCACAGTCCCCTTCAACAGGTATTTCCAGTCGATATGGCCATTCTTCCGGTTGATGGCATATACATGCCGGTCGTTGGACAACACATAGACCCGGTCCATGGTGAGGGCGGGAACGGAGATGAAGCCGCCCTCATCGCCACCCGCCGCCCGTATGATCCGATGGCGGGCAATCTTCCCTTTATCCAGGTAGATCTCGTAGATATTCCCGGAATAGTCGCCCACATAGCCATAGTTGCCCATGATCGCCGGAGAGGCCGGCACATAGGCATCCAACTGGAGCGAATCAGCCGGTACACCCGTCTTACAGTTGATCACCCGCAGCCAGGCATCACAGCCTCCGAAGAGTACATAGTCGCCCCACAATGCTACGGCGCCGTTCAGGTAATAGCCGGTCTCGAACCGGCTGATCAACGCACCCGTCCGGCTGTCCACACAATACAGGAAGTTATCATAGCTGCCGAATACCACGGCTTGCCGTCCTTCAAAACGGAGACTGTTGGGCGAGGCGGAGACCTGTCCCCATGTCTCATAATGCCATACCGTATCTTTGCGGGCCAGGGATAGGGCGCTCATATTCCCGTCTATACGACCGATATACAGGATCGAATCGCTTATCATCGGCGTGGCCTCGACAGCAGTCTTGAGGTCATAATCGAACACCGGATTGCCTTGCAGGTCCACACCGCGCAGACGTCCACGGTTATCACACCAATAGGTCGTACCCTGATCCACCACCGGTGATGACACGGTACGGCTACCGCCTTTGAATGTCCACAACAGCGTAGGCTGCGCGGGCAGTTCGACCGCCGTATAGCCGCTCAGGGAAGCGTCACCCCGGAAGAGGTGCCAGTCCAGGTCGCCCGTGCCGCCCGTAAAAAGAGACGAGCCGGTACAGCCCGCACCGATCCATCCGAGGAGGAGGAGGAGTTTCAATCGATTCATGGTTGTTCAGGATGAATAAAGGATGTATCCACATACAAGGCGCCCGTCGGGCAGAGAGCCGCCAGTTCCTCTTGGATATGCTGCCGGTTCTCTTCAGGCAGTACCACCTGCATACCAAATCCGCGGTCTTGAAAGGTGAAACCGTTGTCGCTGTTATAGACGCAGAGTCCGCAACGGATGCATTTCGCCTGTTCAAACCATATATTTCCCCCGACATGTGTCTTTTGCATCGCCGAGAGCGCGGAAGAGGATTCGTACCGCGGCCGTTTGATACCTGCCTCCGTCGCATGCAGGCGCAACCGGCAACCGCTTCGTCCGGCGCAGGCACAATGCAGGCAACGGGAACCGGTGGTGACCGTTTCTTTCAGGTATTCTTTTTCTTTCGCAGCGAATCGCCCCAGTCGGGAAAGGAAGCGGCTTTTGTCCGGTAGGGAAAGGTCTTTCGTCGTACCGGCAGAAGGAAGCGCCTCCTTCTCCACCACCTCCCGGATGATCCGGCGGATGGCGACAGGTTCGTCCACCGTACCCCGGCGGCAAGCCTTTTCGCAAGGGGCTTTACAGGTGTCGCAGGCAATCACCGGCAACGAAAACGCTCCGGCAATCAGTCGCAATGCCCCAGCCGTTTGTCCGGCATCATACCAACCCAGCATGCGCTCCACATCCAACCCCTGCGGACACACCAGGGAACAGGGCGCTTCACAATCCGCCCGGTGGTCGCTCAGCAAGAGTTCCAGCGACAAGGACCGGATGGTCTGCACTTCTTCGCTCTCCGTATCGATCTGCATGCCTTCGGTGGGAAGGGAGGTACAGGAAGGGACGATCTGCCCTGTGACCGTGTTCCGGACAGCACAAACCATACAGGATGATTGATGCCGCGCTCCCCGGGCGTAACACAGGGATGGGATCGACAGTCCGATCCGGCGGGCAGCTTCCAGTATCGTTTCGCCGTCAGGGACTTCCACCGGGGTATGATTGATTGTGAGGGTTACCATATCGTTATCGTGTTTGTTCGGTTGGACAAGAGGCGGCTGTCAGCGGTTGTTTGTGAATGGCGTCAAAACGACATTCATCTATACACAGGCCACAGCGCACACATACGTTCATATCTATCGTATGCACTTCATACGGCGTATAAGGGATCGCGCCTACCGGACAGGCTTTGGCGCACTTGGTACAACCGATACACGTGTCGGTCACCACGTACCGGACCATATCTTTACAGGTTCCGGTCCGGCAGATACCCTGCACATGCTCTTCGTATTCTTCGCGGAAATACGCCAGCGTGGTTAATACCGGGTTGGGCGCTGTCTTGCCCAAGCCACATAAAGAAGACTTCCGGATATTGACCGCCAGTTCTTCCAGTTTATCGATATCTGCCCGCTCCGCTTTGCCGCTGCACAGTTTGTTGAGGATGTCCAGCATACGGCGTATCCCCACCCGGCAAAATGTACATTTGCCGCACGACTGGTCGCAGGTGAAACTCAGAAAATAACGCGCCACATCCACCATGCAATTGCTTTCGCTCAAAACCACCAGTCCGCCCGAACCCATCATGGCACCCATCTGGTTAAAGGCATCGAAGTCCACCTGCACATCACATAAATGCGCGGGGATACACCCCCCCGAAGGTCCGCCGATCTGGACGGCTTTCAACTTTTCACCACCTTCCACACCTCCCCCGATCCCGTCGATGATCTCGTTGAGCGTAACACCCATCGGAACTTCGATCAGTCCTCCGTGCCGTATCTTACCCGCCAGCGCGAACACTTTGGTACCCTTACTGCCCGGCGTGCCAATCCGCGTGTAGCACTCGTCCCCCTCCCGGAGGATATAGGCGATCTGGCTGAGTGTTTCCACATTGTTGACCAACGTAGGTTTGCCATGCAATCCTTCCACAGCAGGGAAAGGCGGACGTTGTTTCGGGAACCCCCGCTCACCCTCGATCGAAGCGATCAAGGCTGTTTCTTCTCCGCAGACAAAGGCTCCCGCCCCTTCGAAGAGGCTGATCTCAAAGGAGAAGTCGCTTCCGAGGATATGCGCGCCGATCAGGTTTCGTTCGCGACAGCGCTCAATCGCCGTGCGGATACGGGTCACCGCCAGCGGATATTCGGCACGGATATAAAAGATCCCTTTGTCCGCTCCCACGGCATAACCGGCGATCAGCATGCCTTCGATCACCCGGAAAGGATACGATTCGAGCATCATACGATCCATAAAAGCACCGGGATCGCCTTCGTCGCCGTTGCAGATCACATACTTTCCGGATTGGCCGGAAGCGGCTACGATCTCCCATTTCTTTCCGGTGGGAAAACCGCCGCCGCCACGTCCGCGAAGTCCGCTTCCACATATAGCCCGGATCACATCCTCCCGGGTCTGTGAGCCAAGGACCTTCTGTAAGGCGTCGAAGCCCTGATGGGCGATATATTCGTCGATATTCAACGGTCCCAGGAAACCATATCCTTCGGTAGAGATATGTCGCTGGCCGGACAGGAAACTATCGATCACGCCGGTTCGTTCGTTCACGGGTTTCCAAATCACATTGTCCCAGGTGAGATCCGTATGGAAGGTATCCACCTGGTTCAGCAGGCTGTTCTTCACCCGTTTCAGCAGCCCCGCCGGTTTGAAGTGATGGTGCAGGATCTCTTTGATCTCCGCTGCCTTCACATTCGGGTAGCGGGTGATGGAGCCATCCGGAAGTACCACATCAATCAGCGGCACCTGGTTGCATACCCCCACGCAGCCCACTGGCTTGATGTTGACTTCGATTCCCAACTGGGCGGAGGCCGATCGCAGTTCGGTATGGATATCCGCCGAACCGCTCGCCATACAACAGGATCCCATACCCAGACGGATCTCGCCCGCCACCTGCCGTTTGGCAGTCCGGGCGTCTTCCTTTGCTTTCCCGGCTTGCAATGCCAGAAAGTCGTCTATCACCTCCTTCACCCTGCCGGGGAGGACATGACCGTATATCTTTTCATCGATCTGTACCACCGGCGCCAGCGTACAACAACCCAGGCAGGCGATTTTCTCGATCGAGAACAACCGGTCACGGGTAGTCATACTCCCCTCATCGATCTCCAGCTCACGCAGGAAAGCGTCATACACATTCCCTGCTCCTTTCACATGGCAGGCCGTTCCCGTACATACTTTGACTAAGTGTTTCCCCAACGGGATGTGGCGGAACTGCGCGTAGAAAGTGGATACGCTGATCAACTGCGCCCGGTCGATCTCCGTCCGTTCATACAACCGTTCGATCGCCGCCGAAGGCAGATAGCTGAATTCCTCCTGGATAGCCTGCAACAAAGGGATGATAAGCGGCCGGATATGGCCTATCCTGTCGATCACAGCATCCACACGGGCCAGCAATGCCTCCTGTGATTCCTGTATATTATGTTCGCACGTACATGCCATATCAGTTTGCCGTTACACAGTAAATACTCTTTTCCGTCCGCACTACGATCTTACCATCCGTGAAAGCAGGAGTGGCGACTGTCCGTTCGCCCGTTTCAAAGGCGTCCAGCAGACGGAACTCGTCATCGGCTGAAAAGATATGCATCTTACCCTCATTGCTGAAGAGGAAGATCTTGCCTTCCACCAGCATGGGAGAGGAATAAAACTCCGTGCTCAGCTCGTGTTCTTTCCGCAATGCGCCGGTCTGTGCATGGAAGGAAGCCGCCACACCATAACTGGTGGCCAGATATACATTGTCTTTAGTAGCAACCGGACTGGATACTTCGGGCAGGAACTCATTGCTCTCCCACATCACTTTTCCGTCTGCGCCGTTGATCGCCACCAGTTTGGAATATTCGCTGGCAGCGAAGATCAGCCCGTTGGCGCTACAGGCGCTGGCGCCCACTTCACCCGTGAGGCATTCCACCCGCCAGAGTTGTTCACCGTTACCCGGGTTATACGCCGTAATACCCGGATTTCCCATCAACACCAACTGCGGGCTGTTGTTCACCTGTGCGATGACCGGTGAACTCCAGGTGACCTTCTCCGGACGGGTCTTGCTCCACCGTTCGTTGCCGGTAGCCATATCCAACGCGACCACCCGCGGGTTATTGGTATTATCATATTGTACGATGACCGTATTTCCATACACCAGCAACGACGAGGCATATCCATAATGATTACCCGGCACGCCGAGGTTCTTTGCCCACAGCCGTTTTCCGTCCATATCGGCACAGAGAATATCGCCCGTCGCAAAGATCGCACATACCTGAACCCCGTTGGTTGCCACCGTTGACGACGCCAGTCCGGTATCCGGTGTCGTAGCAGGCACCTGGGCAGGAGATCCGGGGATATCGGTAGCCGCCAGCGTCCAGCGTTTCTCGCCGGTAGTGAGGTCGTAGCAATACAGCTCACGCGCCTGGTTATCCGCACCGCTGAAGAAAATGTTGTTTCCGTTGATCACCGGTGAATTCTGTCCCTGCCGGGGGATATCCTGTTTCCAGGCGATGTTCGTCCGATTCGCCAGGTCCCATTTGACAGGGACACCCCGGGCAGACGACTGGCCATTGCCAGTATTGCCCCGGAACGCATTATGGGTTACTTTAGACACGGTCGGGTGCGGAGTAGCCCGGACTGCCGTGGTATCCGCCACAGCATCCACAGCACCCACCGGTCCGGCGCTTACCGTATCGACAGAGACGACCTCCACTTGCGGCAATCCCCCCTGATCTTCGGAAATAGCGGCATTGACCGCTTCAGCCACCGGTCCCGGTTGTTCCACGGATGGAGAAACTTCCTTCGGAAGGAGGTAAGGAGAACTCAACACGGCAAAGAACAGGACGACGACAGCCAGTCCGGCCGCTCCCCAGGTGATATACCGCCGGGCATAACTCTTTACCACCCATTCGTCTATCGGATCAATCTCCTTTCCCGGGATATGCTTCTCCCGTGCGAAGTACAGCCTTGTACATACCAGGCATACCGCCAGCATACCCAGCAGGATATAAACGCCCGCCATCAGGTGATCCATCCGCACGAAATAGGCTTTCCGCGCCAGCAGGTCTAACTGGCGTATCTGTTCCTGTAAGACCGGATGATTGGCATTCGCATCGTTGAGTTGTTTCAGGGTCTCGATCACCTCTGTCTGCAACGGCGTGGAGCCCTTTACCTGGAAGTAATTCGTGATCAGCATGATGGACAACGTTCCGATAAAAACGGCCGATACGATGGCTATATTTCTGAGAATCTCTTTCTTCATGATATCTTGTTTCCGGATTCGACTTCTATATTATACTGGGGACAATAACTGAAACATTTGCCGCAAGCCACGCAGGCTGCGGCGTCAATCTCATAGAGGCGACGGGTGCGTTTCACAGACAAACGGATCAGGGTACAGCCGATCACCAGGCCGATCAGCCCTCCGGCAATGGTGGCATACAGCCTGAACGCATCCCGTATCTGTTCATACGTCCCGGTGATCCCCTCTATCGTACCCCCCTGCCCGTAAAATGCCTCCAGTTCAAGGGACAGCACATCCTGCGGGGCGGCTTCGTGCTGCACGACCAAATCATACAGGCGGACCTCTTTATTTCCCCGGCTGAGGCTGTCGCTCACCGAACGCATCAACAGCGCACCCGCCACCATCAGTAACGGGAGGACGACCGCGTACAACACGATCCGCTTCACCCCCTGTTGACGGCTTTCTTTCACCTTATTATCGTACGGCGGACAGATGGCATCCACCGGACAGGCATGATGACATAGTTCACAATTGATACAGGGCTGTACCGTGATACGCACTTTCCATACCGACACCCGGGAGAACAGGCTCAGTAATGCCCCGTACGGACAAAGGAAACGACAGAACGGCCTGCCTGTAAACACGGCGGCAACCAGGAATCCTGCGCCAACCAGTATCCATCCGATATCTCCCCCCAAGCGGAAGATACCGATAAACGGATCAAACCGGCAGAGGATGAAACTACTCCGGGTAGCCGCATACAAAACGGCAAAGATCAGGTATATCCAGGGAATCATCTCCAACGTGACGGCTACCGGCCGGGGCAGGCGGTAATTCTTTACATTGACCAGTTCCTGCAACGCCCCGAACGGACATACCCCGGCACAGAACACCCGTCCGAACAGGAAGGCAAAACCGATGGGCAGGATGAAAAAGAGCAAAACAGACAACGGCAGCACATAGGCATTATCAACCAACGCCAACGTAACGTTCTGGATCGACCCGATGCTGCAAACACACCCCTTGCGGAAGAAGCCGAAATAGGCCACTGAAAGTACGGATGTCCAGATCACCGGTTGCCGAGTCCGCTTTCTGATCACTGCCCAGGACACCAGGCTCATCAAGGACACCAGTACCAGCAGGTCTATCCCCACCCAAACGGCTTCGTTCGGTACGGCATACGTGATATCCGGATATTGATAACCCGATTCAAAATCAGGCTTGGGGAAGCGGTTCTGCGCATGGGCAATACCGGCAAACAGCAGGGAGAGATATGTCAGTCCTCTTCTTCTCATCGGGTCAGTCTTTCAATAAATAGGCTTGTGCATACGGTACACGCCTGATGGCATCCGACGCGCATACGGTCGCAATCTTACATTCATTACAATTGGCACACAGGTCGCGTTTGATCTGCAAATACAGGGAACCGTTCCCAAACGAACCGCAACCCTTCACACACTTGCCGCAACCGTTACACAAATCTTCGTTGATGGTATATTCGAAATACGGGTCTTCCACATACGTACGTTGGATCGCTCCGGTGGGACACCGCAGGTTTTCGGCTGCCGTATTCAGCTCTTTGACATTCGAGCGGTAGTACCCCCCACACAGGTCGCAGTATCCGCACACCTTATTGGCATGGATGCATTTCACCGCCGACACCGCCAGCACACAATGAGTCTCGCACCGTCCGCACTGCGTACATTTGGCAGGATCGATCTGCCAGAGAGCCGTCTCCGCCCCCATCACCTTACGCGCCAATACCCCAGACACCGCCAGGATGGTTCCGCCCGCCACCGTCGTGCCCAGCAGACGCAGGAAGCGGCGGCGCGCCATGGGGCTCTTATGTATATGTATCTCTTGTTTCATCGTCGTATCAGATTGTTACACCACTTCGCAGGGGACAGTTCACTTTACAATCCCCACAGGCTGTCCGGGCAGCCGCCGTCGGATCATATCGGTACACGGATACCTGGTTCTTCCCTGCAATACATACCTTGTCGTGCCGTACCTTCACATCGTATGCGGTATTGCCGCCCCCCAACATGTTACTGTCCAGCAGGATCGAACGGAACTGCCCATCCGTGCCGAAGCAACTGATCCGGGGATTCCCCTTTTCCGACGTAATGAGCTCTCCGGTAGAGGTGGAAGTCAGGTGTACCGGGTTACAGCACCCGCCGAACAAGCCGGGAGCGCCGCCCGCTTTGCCGAAAGCGCCCGCATACGTACCTTCCGGCGTATAACGTTCCACCTGGTGCCTGCCCGGATTGGAGCAGAAGATCATTCCGTCCACCACCGTGATCCCAAACGAATAGCTGGGTATGATGAAGCCGTTCGGGCTTTCGATCACCGTCACAAAGCCTCCTTCGATAGTATATTTACAGATATTTTTATGGGCGGCATCCGTGACAAACACACCATCGGACATTACCGCCATCGAGCAATAATCAGACTGGTCGCTGCACGCTTCCCAATCCCGGATCCATTCGCCTTCCATCGTATAGACTGCTATCCGGGAAGGGAACAAGAGGTAGATCAACCCCTCGCATACAACCAGATCCCGCAGGTTACTACCGATAGCGAAGTTATCCAGCAGCACGCCTGCCGGATTGTACATACTCACACTGTTCGAGGCAGCCACGACCAGCGTGTCGCCATCGATTTCAAAACCTTCTATCCGGTCGGTCACCCGGAACGATGAAACCAATCGATAAGGCGAAACAAACGCTGCTCCGGATACTCCCCCCCCGTTTCCCGAACCGGTAAAAGGGAGGTCCGGCGCCCGGTACATCCTGTGCAGCAAGACGCCGGTCATGCCCAGGATACTACCCCCTGCGAGCAACGTACCGCAGAGTTGGAAAAATCGCTTGCGTGATATCTTCTGTTTATGTTCGTTGTGATGTATCATGGTTGTCCTACTTTCAGACATAATAGAGTATGTGCATCCCGCACGATCAGCATCCCGTCGGCATACGCCATGGGTCCCCAGGCATCCACCCCCTCCATCACCCGTTGCTTTTTCAACAGTGTCATGTGATGGGCGGCCAGTTCATACAGATACAGTTCGCCATCTTCCTTGAATACGAACAGTTTATTATTGACAACCAGGTAAGGACCCAGTCCGAAACGCTCATCCGCCGCCGAGGTCCACACCGCCTTATGCAGGTTGTCCGGCGTATAATACACCAGCTTGCTCCGGTCGCCCCCCCCATCTTTGGGAAGGATACTGATCAGCATGTGGTTGTACAGGATCGGTGTCTGCTGCTCACTGGCCAGACCCTCAGCCGGTTTGTACTGGTCGATCACGGAAGCCGTCCAGTTATTTCCCGACCGCTCCACCTGTAGCAAAGCGCCCCCTGCCCCATATCCCGCCACCATCAAGATACGACCTGCCGATACCTGTACCGGAGAGGGCGCCACCACCGAAGGCTGCCATTTGGAGGCGCTCCATAGCAATGTACCCCGGTCGTGTTTCTCCGCCGAAACCCCGCAAACACCTCCTACGCCGATATAGACATACGTCTTCTTCCCGTGCAAGGTCATCGGCATGACGGACGAATGCGACATCTTATAATGCAGGGTATTCGGTGTCGTCCATACCTGTTCACCCGTCCGGCAATCATACCCTGCCAACAACGTCTCTTCGCCCGCTGGCGCCAGGATCAGGATACCCTCATCCACCCGCGGACATTGGCCGGTGTACCAGAACGGCACTTCGGTTTTATATACCTGTTGCATATCCAACGACCATTTCAGGTCGCCCGTCAGTGGATCGCAACACATCACATGTCCTTGCGGGCCGATGGTGATAATATAATCGTCGCCGACAGCCGGGACGGTACGTGAAAAGCCGTGATTCCGTTTGATGGGGACACGGTACCATCTTCGCCACAGCTCTTTGCCGGTCTCCAGCGAGAAACAACGCAACGCGTCTGAGTCAAGCTGCTCATTGTAATCGAGGAAATACACCCGTCCGTTATAGATCACCGGGGCGGCGTGTCCTTCGCCCGTATCCACACGCCACAGAACCGGATAATCCTCGCCGGATGTATTCACTGCCTCGTGGGTGACAATGATATTGGAAGCCTGTTCACCCCGGAAACTGCTCCACTTGCCCGTCAGGGAAGAGGCATGATCGTCGTACTTCATGAAGAACTCCCCGATCAGCACATCATCCGCCTTTCGTTCCATGCCCGGGGGACGATGATCCGCACCCGGTTCCTGCAAGACAAAGCGCTTATCCGGCGGCGTATAAAGCTGCCATCCCACCAGGATTGCCGCATAAAGGAAGGCAACCCCTGCCGTAATCCACGCCACTGTCTTTTTCTTTTCCACCCTTAGTTGATTTTATAGGCCATCAATGTATCACCGTGCCGGACATAGAGCACACCCCGGTGGATGACCGGATGCGCCCAATGCTGCTCCGTCCCCAGTGTGACAGGGAATGTACTCACGATTTCAAAGGCTGCCGGTTCCGGTTTGACCAACGCCATTTCCCCCTTCTCGGAATAGCAATACAATAATCCATCGGCCGCAACGATCGTACCCGCGCCCAGCACCGGGTTCGTATGCTTGACGACACCCGTATGCCAATCCACGCAATACCAGTTCGCCCTGTCGCCCGATCCGTAGAGATTACCACCCACCTTCATCACATGTCCCGTTTTATGACTCAGTTCCTTCAGTTCCCATACCTGCTGCACGCCCCTGCCGCCATCCGTGAGGCGCAGCATGACAGAGCCTTTCCCGTAACTGCTCGTGCAAAACAACATCCCGTCGCTATAGACCGGAGTATTGGGATGTTCGCCAAAGCGGTTCGTATGCGGATGCGACCACAGTAGTTTGCCATCCTTCACATCCAGCCCGATGATATGGTGCGCCATCATCACCACCACTTGCGGCACCTGTTGATCGGCGACAAAGACAGGCGTCCCGTAGCCCGACATATCCCCCTTCCCCGGCGAGCTCCAAAGGATCGTGCCCGTCGCTTTATCGAGCGCCACGACATTGTGTTCAGTCCCTCCCGGGGCGATGATCAGCTTCTCTCCCACGATCAGGGGCGGTCCGTTCCAACCGTGTTTCGTATTCTCCGCCCCATAATCCTTCCGGTAATCCTTTTGCCATACCCGTTTCATCGTACCGGCATCAAAGCAGGAGAGTTCGGCCAGTCCGCTGACGACATACAGTTTTCCATCATCATGCATCACCGTGCTGCGTGCACCCACATAGCCGTCCGAATCCCATTCGGCCCCATACATCACCTTGTGGCGGAGTTTGCCGTCTGTTCCCAGCACATACAGATACCCTTTCTGATCCTGATAACCGGTCACATACAACTGATCCTGGTGGATCGATACAGACGAATAGCCATTACCCAACCCGTCAAAATGCCAAAGCAAAGCAGGCCCTTCCGCCGGCCACTGCTTCAGCAGGCCGGTCTCTTTGTAAACACCCGTGCGGTCGCCCCGCCATTGAATCCCATCCTGCGCCGAGAGCGAAAAGGCGGCTGCAAGCGCGCAAAGCAATAGTGTAGTCTTCATCTCCGTATCATTTTTGTTCTTCTTTTACCATGAACTCCCGCACCTGTTTCAGCGCCTGTAGGGAGAACGTAAGCGGATACAAGGCTTCCGAATACCACAAACGGGCGAAGTACAGCCCGATCGGTTCGTTCCGGTTGATCTCCCCTGCCCGGAACATCCGGTACAGATAATCCACTCCCGCCACTACCGGCTCCGGATCGGTTCCGCCACACGCGGTGATCGCTTTCAGGGCACGGGACGTCAGCGTCACTTTCGAAGGCAAGCCTGCCGCTCCCCCCCATCCGCCATCGGCGTTCCGGACAGACAGCAGATACTTCTTCCCTTTATCTGCCATACGCAAAGCCCGGGAATAACCGGTTGTCGCCAGATAATCCACCGCGACAGCCGTTCCATATACAGGCGAACGTTCATCCTTCGCATCCTGGTCGCCAAACCAGAGCGGTATCCACGAGCCATCGGGAGCCTGTGTGCGTTCCATCCAGGAGAGCAACCGGTCAGCGGCTTTCGCATACTGTTGTTGCAAAGCTGGAGGAAATGTTTCGCGCCATACGCAGATTGCCAGGAAGGCATGCGCCGAAATATCGGCGCTGCTCCGGTCAAAGGGAAGCTTTCCCCATCCTTTACAGAACGTGGGCATACCCCCGTCGTTATTTTGTAATGCCAACAGCCAATCCATTCCTTTTTCTATTTCGGGAACCCGCTCCCCATCGAGTAATATATGGAGGGCGATCAATGCCCCTGCCGTATCATCCGCGTCGGGTACAGCCCCGGGCAGGTCGCTCCATCCCCAGCCTCCCGGCATGGCACCGGTAAACGGGTGCCGGCAGGTAAAGGCGTTCTGCCGGATGCGGTCGGCCAATTGCCATTTGTCGGGGATATCATTCTCCAGTGCTTTCACACTCAACGATGTCACCCATCCGGCCAGGTCGGTATCGATCGGCCAGGAACCGTCTGCACGTACCGTATCAACCAAAAAGCCAGCCGCTTTTTGTGTAGTAACATGCTCCCGGTAACCAGCCCCACTCATGCACATGGAGACAAACGCTGTCAGCGGCGCCGCTTCCAGGAAACCTCCGTTGTCCGGTTGGAGCTTGACCAGCACATCCATCGATCTGTTGATAAACGCTTCCCGCAGCGGAGAGAACATATTCTTTTTCCCTTTCCGGTAACGAAGAATCCCCACGGCAATCAGCGCCGGTATCGCATAACTCACTACCGGCAGTTGCAGGAAGCGGAAAAGTTTTTGCGGCAACACCGACAGTTCGAACGGCAATTGCGGGATATCGTCCCACCGGCTGATCACACCCACCAGGGCGCACATCACCAGGATAGGAGCCGAAAAGGTGAGGTCCTTCCCATAATAGGCTAGTATCCCCTTGATGATATGCTGGTCGGTTGAGCCGCCGAAACGGGTGTTCAGGTATTCCCTGGCCTGAGCCGGAGGAGCATCTACCGCGCACAAAGACGCATAACTAAGCAGGGTAGCCGTCAGGTTGGAGGGACTCTCCACCGTATCGCCCCACGACCCGTCGGGCTGCATGGTATCCTTCAACCACGCCCCCCCTTTCCGGATATGCCCCTCATACTTCTCACGGTCTATCATCCATAAAGCAAATATTGAGACGGAAGTAGATATCGCGCTGGACGAAAGATACCCCCGCCACATACCATCCGGCGAACGTCGCCGCAGTAGTTCTGCCTGCAACACGCCAATCATTTCTTCGATCTGCTGTTCCCTGTTCTTTACATCACCTGACATGTTCCCAAGGCTAATAGTCCGTAAAACGTATATTCCACATCACTCACCTCGTCCAGCAGCGTAGCGGCAAAGCCCCCGTTATCCAGCCAATGGGCATCTATAATATCACCGGCTGCGTAGAAAGGCGTCATCCTATAGCACCGCAGCATAAACAACGCGGTGGCAGTAGAAAGCAGATCAGGCATGGGTGAACCGTCCGTTGCCAGGAAACCACCCGACGAATCCTGCATTCCCCACAAGTATGTCACATCATCATTCATATCATATCCTGCCAATTGTCCCCGTACAGCCAACGCCGCTACCGTTGCATTGGTGGTGGCAGACAACGCCCCTTCTTTATTGGCATACCCGCCACCGGAGATACGGTAACGGGAGAGGGTATGCAGAATCATTTCTTTCTCGTCGATCCGCCCCTTCCCATCTTCCTGCATACACAGGCGGATAAAGCAGGAATAAGGAGCATTAGGGTCGTTATTCGGATAGTAGTCCGTTCTTTCCGGGTTCAAATCCTTGTGAGACTCCTTCCGGAAGAAGAGAGGCAACCACGTCTTTGCCTGCAACCGGCAAATCAACCGGCAACGCATCCAGGCCGCCCTGTGTATCAGATCCATCTCCGTCTCCGGCAGGCTATCCAGATACAGGTGCATCTTCCGCACCTCCTGTCTGATACCCAACACATATGACAGAGTCCAGCCGAACATTGTATAATACAGGTCGGAGTGTCCGCTTTTGTTCCGGAACGATTCGTCGGGCATCCGTTGTGATTCGACAAAAGCGATCACCCGTTCAAGCGCCTCCCTGCCCAAACGATCTTTCCCTTGCCGAAGGGCTTCCAACATCCTGTATGAAATCGTCCGCTTCATCTCACCCGCAGGCTATTTTAATATTTTTTTGGTTACCCGGAAAAGCAATCGCTTCAATTCCGTATTGTCTATATCTTGCAACATATCCAACGCCAGCTTATGATGAAACGCCGCCAGGTCACGGACTTCCTCAATCGCTTCATCCAGAAACGGCTTGGATACCGGATGGGTCAGGAACGCTTTCAAATCGTCCGTTCGCAACATTTCCTGTACAAAGAGAGGATCACGCCGTTCACACAGCATAGCCAGGATGGCCGACGGACGTAACGCAATCGGTTCATCCGTTTCAAAATCAGCGATATCATCCTGCAATTGATAGGCAATACCCAAGGCTCGTGTATATAATCGCAATGCTTCGCGCAGCTTGGGTTCGTCGCCGGCGCAGAGCAGCCCGATAAGCAGTGATACCTCAAAAGCCGGCACCGTTTTATGATTGAATACATCCAACACGAATGTCAGCGTCAGCGGACGGGGCGACACGCTCCATTCCAATTCCATTCCCTGCCCTTTGCAGAGCGCGATATGCGCATCGGCAACGGCCTGTATCAAGGCGATATTCCCGGTAGCCGCCAGTAGGCGGTAACCCTCACCCAGCAACACATCCCCCACATTGATCGCGATGGAATCGCCATAGACGGCATTCACCGTCCGGCGTCCGTATCGCAGGGTATCTTTGTCTTGTATATCATCATGCACGAGGGATGCTTTATGGAAACATTCCACCCCCACGGCAGCCAGTTGGACGGCTTCGGGCACTTCCGCCTCGCCGGTCAGCGCCAGGTACGTGGCAGCCAGCAGATACGGACGCCACCGCTTACCGTCGCCCTTCATCCAGTCGAGGGCGATGGCCGAGGTTTGGTGGTCGGCAGGCGACAACAGCCGGGTCAGATTCTCCGAAGAGAACCATTCTCTGATGGTGGATTTCAGGTAGTCGTAATCCAGCAACTTCACGGGCTTGTCCGAACGCATACGGATCATCCGGCTCACATACCCATAATCCACCGTCGTATCCCTGCATCCGTCCCCGTTCAGGGGAATAGCCAGACCGGGAACCGCATGATCCACCATCAACGGAAACGCTTTTTCCAACGAAGCCAGGCAACTGACGCCAATGACGGTATCCACCACCCGGTTCTCGATCAATCCCATCACCGCCGTAAACCCTTCGGCAACGAGGCTCATCATTCCCAGGCTCTCCGCCTGGTCCTGCAGGTCCGGAATCGTACATTGGTGGCAACGATGGCACAAGAGTCCGAGTTCGTCGATCTCCGCCTCGCATTTTCCGGCATGGCGGAGGCATTGGGGAAGCAACAGGATCCGTTTGTCGTACGGGATGGATGCTACGGTATCCCGCCACACACAGTTATGCGCTTCCACCATGATCCATCCTTTGATACCGGGATCGAGCGCCTGTTCGCGGATAAGCTGGTCGGCTATCTCCGACAGTTGCTCCATCGACACAGGCGGACGGAACGAGCGGCTGCCAATGAACGCATCGATCTCGTTCCGTAACCGGTTCCGCACATCCGGCGAAGAAGGTATGTCGTATATCTGTTTGCTTTCCATCGGATGTACTATATTAGCCGTAGGCGCCAAAGCCGAAGAAATAGCGTTTCTTCAGCAGGCGATAGAGTGTATTTTGTTCAGGGATCTCCTCCCCTTTCATGTCATGTCCGGCAAGCGGCGTCATCCGCCGGAGCTCTTCCAGCACGGTTCGCCGCGTCGTTGTTTCAAGCGCCTGCTGTTGTTCCAGGAAAGCGACCAGTTTGGCAGGGTCTTCCAGCAGGATGCAGCCACGGGATGTTTCCGCCGTCATCTGCCGGAGGTCTGCCAGAAACGCCGAGTCTTCGAACAGCGGGATCAGGTTGGACGCGTCGGCATTCAGGAAATCTTTCGCCAACTGCAACGGGGGACAGAACTCAACCGCTCCCGACGGTGCGATATGGTGGCTCAGACCTGTAGCGGCCGGACAAAGCGCTTTCCCCTGATCGTCCCAATAGGTTTCGATAATAAACAGGGGGGCATTTTTCCGTTGCTCTACAATAAATTGCCGCAGCCGCCGGATCTGCTCCTTATCCAGGGCATTGGCGGTATGGGGTTCCGCACCGACGGGGCGATAGATATAATACCACAAATAATGAGCACCTTCCTTTGCCAGCAGGTCGATATAAGACCTGTTCACCAGCTCATCGAAGTTACTCTGACAGATACTTGCCGCCGCCCCGAAGATCAGCCGGGCTTTCCGGCAGGCACGCACACCGGCAAGGGTACGCTCAAATACATCGTCTTTTCCACGGCGAGCATCGCTTTCCTCCTTCAGTCCTTCGATGCTGATGAGCGGTGTCACGTTGCCCATCCTGCGCAGGCGTATCGCCACCTCATCGGTCAGCAGCGTGGCATTGGTGAATAACTGGAAATAGCAATCGGAATGACGCTCCATCACATCCAACAATCCCTTATACATCAACGGCTCACCCCCCAGGATCCCGAAGAAGTACGACCCTTTCTGTTTGCTCTGTCGGATAATACCGTCGAGCTGTTCGATGGTAAGGGCTTTCCGTCCGCCCGCCGTCACCCAGCAACCGCTACAGGAGAGGTTGCAGCTTTCGGTGACCGAGATCATCACGAATGCCGGGAAGAACGGCTGTTTCCGTGCTTGCCGTTTCTCGAACCGATGGATATTCAGCATACTGCGCCAGCCGAAATTGTACATAAACTTCCACACCAGGCGGGGGGTGGACTCACGGGGCACACGTAGGGCTGCCTTGAAGGTGGCGATATAATCGGCGGTTGTCATGGTTTGTCTTTTCGGAGGAGTGACACACTGGCGCGCCGGTGTTCGAGGCGCGTCCGGAGGGCTTCGGCATACAGGGTTCCGGTATCCAGCGATACCGCCTGTTCTTCTTCGGCCTCGCCGCCGTTGATGGGCGACTTCTCATATTTGGGAAATATCACGGCTTTCGACGGACAGATCCGTGCACAGGCGGGACAGTTATTCTTGCATTGCTGCGGTTGCTTCACCCATACCCGCCCATCTTCCACGGCATACACGCCGAAGAGGCAGAAATCGTGGCACTTTTCACATTCCGAACACCGGTCTTTGTCGATCACCGGATACCAGGCATCCGTACCCGGTTCTGCCGGAAAAGCGGCCAGCATCTCACGGTATAAAGCTTCGCCTTTCCTTTCGTCCGTACCGGCATGTGTTATTATGCCCAGTTGGCAGCGTATCTCTTCCACCTCATCATTCCGGATATCCAGCAGCTGAGCGGGATCGAGCCCTATCGAACGGAAAAGCGATTGTACCGCCCGCGGGTAACAGGCAAGTACGGTGGAAGAAGCGGCCACCTCCATTCCTGGCCTGTCCTGGATGGCCTGCCGGCATAAATCGGGAGAGATCGTCACCGCACAACCCGCATCCAACAGTTGGTTTGCCAGGCGGACTACCTTCTCCTTATCCACAAAAGAGCGTGAAACGCAAGCGCATATCGTAATGGTTTTCCGAAACATGATCTTTTCTTTTCCGATGGTTTTTATTCCTACCGTACAAATATATCCGAATTTCCCGATTCCACCACCTTTCTCCCCCTTAAAAAGGAGAAAATGAGGTGGGAAAACGAAAAATGGAACAGGAGCTGTATTGTGTGCTAAGTCAACGATCCAAGGGCGCAAGGTGTGAGGCGATTACGTTCTCCGGGTTTCACCTATTGGAACAAAAAGGTTCACCTATTGAGAAGCTGTTTTGAATTAGAAAAATACACTACAATAAACTGCATATTGTATACAGGGGTTTTGCCTTTTTCCTTCCACTGCTTCCACTGCTTCCACTCCCATTTCATTATCAGTCACTTACAGTGGAAGGGGCCTCGTTTTTTTGGCGTCTCCTTCCACACTTCCTTCCACTGGCTGACTTCCACCATTGGAAGGCAAAAACAATCATAGGTGGTTGTTCAATCTGTCACCTATGTTTGTTTGAACATCCACCTATGGTAGATAAAACGTCCACCTATGGTAGTTTTTAACAGTTTTTCCAACTGGATGTTGATAAATCGCCATCTACATCTCGTGTCAACAACGTCTGGATGTTGTTCAACCAACATCCAAACGTTGACACAACAACATCCAGATGCAGATTGAGATTCTGACAACGTTTTTGCCCCCGGCAAATGGCGGAAGCCAGCCAGTGGAAGGAAGTGTGGAAGGAGACGCCCAAAAACGAGGGTCCTTCCACTGTAAGTGGCTGATAATGAAAGGGAGTGAAAGCAGTGGCAGATGTGGCAGCAAAAAGGCGGGAAAACGGATCTGCCACGGGTATCTGCCACACACCTAACTTATTTATGGACAATAAGATATACCCTTCCTC
>JAVBUE010000053.1:0-7239 GCA_031555735.1 Tannerellaceae bacterium | reverse complement strand
CATCTCACTCAGGGTCACGCCGCCTTTCTCATACAGCATCTTCTGCTTTCCCTGTTCCTGTTCGGCGATTTCGAGGTTCAGCTTCTTGCTTTCCACCGCGATGGTGTTCTCATACTCCGTATCTTCGAGGCGGATGATGGTCTGCCCTTTCGCCACCTGGTCGCCCAGCTTGAATACCCGGCCTGTCTTTGGGTTCACCTGTAGCTTGTACGCTCCGGTGGTCAGCGCGTTCAGCTCCACGCCATACAGCGGGTTGGCCGATCCGGTGGTATTGATCAGCTTGCTGATGGGTCCTTTCTTCAGTTCTTCCACCGACACGGGTGTGGCGATATCGTTTTGTCCTCCCTGCGGCCCGTCGTTGCAGGATACCAGCAGGATCGCAGATAAAAGGGATGCGGTGATTACTTTATCGTATTTCATGATGACTTATTGTATGATGTTATTTAATGGGACTACCGGTGTGTTCTTCTCAAAATCAAAGAGGGAAAGGATCTTCATGTTCAGCAGTTCGATCTTGTAATTGATCAGCGCCTGCGAATAGGCGATCTTCTTATTGGACAACTGCGTCTGGAACTGGTTCATATCCATACCGGTGATATCCCCTTCGCGGTAACGGATGAGGTTCAGGTCGTATGTCTGTTGCGCGTTCGTCACATTCTGCTCGGCCAGACGGATCTGTGTCTTGAGGTTTTCCAGGCTGCGCCATACCTGCCGGATATCCATTTCGATACCGATGCGGTCTTCCTGCTGCTCCATGCGGTTGATGTCCTGGGCGATCTTCTGCGCCTTGATCCGCGCCTTCTTTTCTCCCCAGTCGAAGATCGGCACGGCAAAGGTGATGGCGATACGCGGGTTCTGGGTGGGGTTATTATACACCTTTCCCAGCTCGGGGTTGTCGCCCATGAATCCGAACGACAGCGAGATATCCCCTTTGAACTCGTTCAGCGCCTTCACGCGCGTCAGCTCGAAACCCAGTTCATCGCTCTCGATCTCCCGCTGGCGCAGTTCGAGGCGTGAGCCCAGGGCATGGGTGACGGCCTTGTCCAGATCCACGTTTGTGGGGGTTACATGCACGTCGGCCACTACCGTGATATCCTGTTTGAGGTCGATGCCCAATGTCCGGTTCAGTTGCTCTTTCGCATTGGCCAGCGACACCTGCCGCTCTTCCACCGTCGAACGGGCGGTGGACAGGTTCAGTTCCGCCTGGAACAGCTCGTCTTTGGCGGCGAGGTCGGCTTCCACCTTATTCCGGATGATCTCATGGCTCTGTTGGGCGTTCGCCAGTTCATCGCGGCTGATCTCCAGGTTGCTTTGCGCCATGAAGAGCGAGTAGAACTGGTTGGTGATCTGCCGCTCCGTATCCAGGCGTTGCAGGGCGTAACTGATATTGGCATTCTCCAGGTCGTATTCGATCCGGCGCAGCTCCATCTTGCGGGTGTTGTAGGTGAACACCGGCTGGGAGAGTTGCAGGTAGAGGTCGTTGCTATAGGCTTTGTTGCTGTTCTTTACCCCGTCCATATACGAATCGTTGTTCTGCCATCCGAAGGTGTTGATCAGTGAGATCACCCCGTCGGTCAGCAGGATTGGCTGATCCACCCGGAAGGTACCGCTCGACGTCAGTGTCTCATTCGTGTACCATTCCGAGAAACGGTTGTCGAACCGCCTGTTTTTCGAATAACCGAATGGGCTGAGGTTCAGCGAGAACTTCGACTTCAACGAGGCCCGTTGGGCGATCAGCATCTGCTGGTATCGTTCGAGGTTCATGTACGAACGCCGCAGGGTGGGACTGTTTTCCGAGGCAATCTCCATCGCCGCCTCCATAGTGAGCACCTGTTGGCTGTGGGCGATGGAAACCGTGCCGAGCAACATCGCTACGAACAGCAGCTTCTTCTTTAGTACCGGTAATTTTCGTCGCATATGGTATTATACATTATATAATATAGGTATTCTTGCATGCTTATTGTCTCTTCACGATGCGGACGGCGTCGGCGGTGATCGTACGCAGCTCGCATTTGTTGGTCAGCGTGACGACGATGGTGTCGGTATCGAAATAATACATCCCGATCTGCACCCAGTCTTCATCCGACCGTTTTAATTCCATATAGGCATCTTCCGTTTCGTTGCCGTATTCTACCTTGAAATGGTATTCGGCATTGTCGCGGCGGCGGTCGCCACGCATCTCGGCATTAAACGGCCAGTAGTACACCCCGTAATAGCCGGGCGAGGGGACAGGCACTTTCCATTTCGCCCACTGGCTGCCATCGCCTTTCCGGATCACATAGGCCGAACGGGTATGCGTACCGTAATACCCCGAATTGGTGGTGGCCGTCCACTGCAGGGGAGGTCGCCAGGGCGATACGCCGGCGTAGGCGAATGGCGTCTCTTCCACCTTGTCGAGCCATTGCGGGAGCAGGCCATACACCGCCGGTTTCGAGAGGGAGAACAGCAGCGTGTCTTCGTTGTCCACGATCACCTCTTCGGCGAGGTTCGGTGTAAAGGGGGGGACGATAAAATCACCCTCTGCAGCTACCGCCTGCCCTTTCTGTTCGATCACGTTCCGTATCGGGAAGGTGAGGAGGTTCGGGAGGTTCTTGGATATCAGTGTGCTGATCTGTACCTCGCGCGGCATCTCGTCCCATACGGATACCAGTTTACGGCTTTGCCCTGCCGCGATACTGATCTTCCGTTTAGTTTTCGGATCGGGAAGCTGGTCACGACCGCTGCCCACCTGGATCGTCACCTGGACGATGCCGTCGATGGCAGACTCGTTGGCGACCGTCAGGGAGAGGACATAATGCTCCATCCCTTTGTTGGTCACATGCGCCACCTCCGTGTTCCGGATCGTATAATAGGGCAGGGGATGAGGCTTCGCCCACCGTTCCAACCGGGATGTGATGGCCGCTCCGCTGATATTTTCCAACGTATCCAGCAACGTTTCGAACCGGATGTTCCGGAACGTATTGCGGGAAAGGACGCTATACACCGAATCCCGGAAAGCCAGTACACCCCGGTCGATTTCCGCTTCGGCAAACAGATCCGCCGCTTCGAGGCTGATCATATTGTCCATGATATCAATATAGTCGCTCTTCGACAGCAGCTCCTTGAACGTATGGTTCTCCAACAGCAGGGAGGCTTTCTCGTTGTTGGAGATACCGTTGACCTCCCGTTCCCACCCGGCGTTGTCCTGCTTTTCCTGGAGGTAAAGCTCCACCACCCGGTTGGCTACCGTCCATTGGGGCGAAAAGATGTTGTACCGGAAATTATAGAACTGCGGAAAGACGTATATCGGGTTCGCGTTGGTGGTGATACGGGTACGTCCGCGCTCGCCTTCGGAAAACTGGCGTCTGCCCTCTTCCCGCCGGAACAGGCCGATCACATCGTTGAATACCTGCACTTTGGCCTCGCTCTCGTCCATCGAGCGGTCGCTGTATCCCGCCCAGCGGATGTGGTCTTTCCAACGCTTGCGGACATCCGCTTCGTTGTAGAGCCATGCTTTTTCGGGGAAGAGCACCATCTCCGGCTGCATGGTCTCCTGTGCCTGTGTCCAGGCTCTGGCGTAGGAGAAGAAGGGGGCGGGCACTTCCACAACGCTAAACCGGCTGAAGGGATACTCCAGCTTGAATGTCCGTTCCAGGTTTTGCCGGAAATCGCGGATCAGCGCCGGGATGGTATCCCGGATAGTGTCCAATTCGGCCGAGAAATAGTCGTGCCCGTCGATATACCACAGGTTGTATTGTGTACTGTCCACCACGATCTGTTTCCGCTGGTAGTCACCGATGATCAGTGAAGCGCCCTGCATGGGATAGCCGGCGGAGAACGCCAGCGAGCCGTCGGCTTCTTCCACCCCTTCTCCCTGCGACAGCGCCTGTAGCCCGGGCAGGGTTTTCACCCGCAGGTCGAACCGGCTGAAATAGGTCTGTAGCCAGTCCGGGTTCCGGTCGCTGTATCCCGTTCCCGGTCGCGGGTACCAGTAAGCTTCAGGGATGAGCAATACATAGTTGTCTTGCTGGAAGCAATATTTTTTCGCGATGTTGAGGAGCTCATCCCGGTTTTCCAGTTGGATCACCTCATCAGCTATGTCTAAGTAACAGAAGGAGTCGTCCACCACTCCGCCATACCGGATCGTAAAGGTGAGTGAATCGCCTTTCTCCACCGTCCGTCCGAAATCCACCCGGAGGATCTGATGGTCACGGGTGAAGGAGGCGACCTGTCCTCCTTCGCCGACTCCCGTCACTTCCAGCCCGGGGTTCAGGCAGAAGGTAAAAGAGGGAGAGGCTTCGAGAGCCACGCCCGTCAGCCGGGCGTCCACCGTGAGCCGTCCGGGTTCCTGGGCGACGGAGAGGTCGTACCGGTCGATCACCATCCGGGGCGTACCGGCGTAGGTATTGTTCACCTCCACATACAAAGCGCGCCTGCTCTCGATGCCGAGGATCGTGTCCACATGTTTATACGCGCAGCCTATCGTCAGCGCCAGGAAGCAGATGCCGGTAAAGATCCATCCGTAATTGCTGCGCCGGTTGTTCGGCAACCGACTGAACAGCACTACCGTGAAGCAGATAAACGCCAGCCCGGCAAACAGGTAGATCGCCCGGTGGATGAGCACCGTCTCGTAGTTCACCATCCCGACGATCGACGATTTCATCAGCGGGAGGCTATAGGCCATGTAATCGAATACGAAATAGAACTTGCTCCCAATGTAGAACACCGTCAGGCCGATGTAGCCAAGCAGGATCACGAACGTAAGCGCCTGGTTCTTCAAGACAGACATCAGGAAGATCGACAGGCCGATGATATAGACCAGCGTCGGGACGCAGATAATCAGGAAGTACAGGAGGAACGACTTCCATTCGGTTGTCACCTCCGGCGATATCAGGGTAAAGAGGCACACCATCCCCATCACCACCAGGTTCAGGAGGATGAAAACCCGCAGGTTCCCCCAAATCTTGCCGAACACATATTCGCCGTTGCTCAGGGGACGGACATAAAATACCTCGGAGGTGTCGAGCTTGCGGTCGCGCTTCACGAAATCGGAAGCGAGGAAGATGGCGATCACCGCCTGTCCGGTATTCAGCAGCAGCAGGGATACGTAAGGCAAATTGGAGGCGATGGCTTTGAATGGCCAGTTGCCACCGTCGTCGCCAAAGAGTACCACCGCATTGAACACCGTCAGGAAAAAGAGCGCCATGAGGGAGAATATCCGGAAGAACCAGCTCCTGAGGAGGATCTTGCTTTCATAAACCGCTACCGATCGTATATTCCGGATAAATGACATAGGATATAGGGATTAATCGTTTGTCCACTGGTTCAACTTCTCTTCCATATAATATACGTAGGCGTGTTCGAGGTTGGGCGGGAACGGTTCGGCGTCGAAGCCCGTCACTTCGTCGGCCACCACCTGCACCTCCCAGCCAGTGCCTGACGGGATGGTGGAGATCACCGGATAGCGGGCATCCACCTTGTGCAGGTCTTCGCCGGTCAGCCGGATCTTCCACACCTTACCTTCGGCGCGGCGTAACATCTCTTCGGGCGAACCGCAAAAAGACACCTCCCCGCGGTTCATCAGCGCCATATGTTTGCACGAGCTGGAGATATCGCCCACGATATGGGTGGAGAGGATGATGGTTACGCCTTTCTCGCTCACGTCCGACAGTAGGTTACGGAAGCGGATCCGTTCCTCGGGGTCGAGGCCGGTGGTCGGTTCATCCACGATAATCACCTTCGGATTGTGGATCAGCGCCTGCGCGATGCCGAGGCGGCGTTTCATCCCGCCCGACAGTTTGTTGGCATACCGTTCGCGCACGTCGAACAGCCCGACGCTTTCCAGCATCGTGTCCACCGCCTGCTTGCGCTGTCGGCCGTGGGTCATCCCCGACAGGCGGGCGGCATAATCAAGAAACTCATACGTTTTATACTTGGCGAAGAACCGGAAATCCTGGGGGAGGTAGCCGAGGATGGAACGAATTTCCTTCCGGTGTTTCAGCAGGTCGTATCCGAAGATATCCACCTCGCCGGAAGAAGGCTCCATCAATGCCACCAGGATACGCATCAGGGTGGACTTGCCCGCCCCGTTCGGCCCTAATAAGCCGAACATCCCGGTGGGTATCTCCAGGTTGATGTCTTTTAACGCGTGGTTTCCGTTCGGATAAACTTTATGTAAACCTTTGATGGATATGCTCATATAGAGGCATTCGTATTTGCGGCTCTAATGTAGTGCTTTCGTAGGTTACACTACGTATAAAAAAAGTTAAATAGCATGAAGGTATAACAAATCGTGTGTGTGCCTCCTCTCCTCAGCCCCTCTTCCTTTTGTTGATGTCACATGTCACGGCCGCTTGGAGACGGGAATAAGTGTGACATGAGGGGGGATGTCACGGGGAGGCCAATCTCATATTAATTGCCTTATATCCGTTTTATTTCTTTGTAAAAATCTGAAATGTAGTTCTCGTAATGAATTTTCCTTAGATCACTTATTGTATCTCGTTCATGCTTTACAACACCTCCATAATCGCCAGTAAACTCTGGTAACTATCTACATCGTGGTACTTCACCTTGGTGGTAGATAGTTCGTTGAACAACTTCTTTGCGCAGGCAATTTTGGCTTGTTCAATGGGGCGTAATTGGAGGGAATCCATTGTCCCCTTTGTTTCAGCCACAAAAAAGATGTGTTTTACTGCGCCTTCGTTGAACGCTATGGCCCAGTCGGGTGAGTAATTACCTACCGGCGTAGGAATGGCAAAACCTTTCGGAAGTTTAGCATATACGCATACTTCGTCTGCATTATCCAAATTTTCGGCAAATCGTCTTTCCACACTATACGCTGCACTGCCATCCGTAAATACATAATCCTGAATATGCCTTTTCGTTTTAAACGCTTTATCCAAACTATGCGAATGTTTATCAGCAGTAAAAATAGCGGTATCATAGCCACCGTCCAATTGATTATATGAGATATGCTCCACAATCATTGTCGCCTTCTGCTCTTTGATCAGCTTGATCACTTTAGAAATAAACTCTTCGGGATTGTATTTGAACATGATCAATCGTGCCGGATCCAACTGTTGCAGAATGGAAGCCGTTGTTCTACGTGTAAGTGTTGTTCCTTCTGCCACCTTACCCACCAAATCATATTTAATCTGGCTTGTTTCAGCATGGCGCAATGTCTTGGTACTTGTCTTTACCGTATCAAATGCATCTCCCCGTTCAAGCTCAAATGTATCCATATCCTCCCGTTGTTTACCG
>JAVBUE010000044.1:0-32871 GCA_031555735.1 Tannerellaceae bacterium | reverse complement strand
AGAGCATAACCTTGCCAAGGTTAGGGTCGCGGGTTCGAGTCCCGTCTTTCGCTCCACTCTAAAAAGACACTTTAGAGAAAACAAAGTACAAAGCCTTCCAAACAAGCAGTTTGGAAGGCTTTTTTCATATTCTTACCTCTTGAAAGAACATAAATGGGACAAAAACATCCGGATAAACAAAAAGAGACTGGTAGCAAACGGAAAGAGACTCCTACTATTATCCGATATACAGTTAGTTCCTATGAAGCAGAACATATTTGTTTTTGAATCTGTTCCCCTTCTACTGAAAGGTTACTATTGAAGGAACTCTAATATAACAACTTGTGATTATAGGCTATAATTATGGCCTCATTGATGGGTTAAAATCCCTCTTTTATATTAACCCAACTTTCACCCTCAAAGTATGACTGACAACCTTTTTAACATAGAACAGAGAGTCTGAAAAGACTCCGAACGAATGAAAGAATACCCGCACCACCGGAGCGTTTTAAAAATCCTCACAGCAGAGTAGCCTTTCCGCTTCCCGGAGGGCTTGGGTGATGTAATAGCCGGAGGCGAGGTTGTCGCTGATGAGGCGGACGTTGGCTGCCATGCGTTCGTATTCGTCTGGGGTGATGGAGGGGAGAAGGGTATCCAGTTCTTCCAGCGAACCGATGCAGAGGCCGATGTTGTGTTTGGCTACAAACGTGGCGAGGGCTGCTTCTTTCCAGATTATCACCGGTAGGTGGCAACGAATGTAGAGGGAGGTTTTATGGGGATTGTTCAGTTTCAGGTATTCGCCGTAATTACCCGAACAGGAGGTGGTGGCATCGCCATCCCATACGAGTCCGAAATCGCCTTCCGCCTGGCTGATCAGTTGCTCGGAAGGGATAAATCCTTTGTAGGCGAAAGGAGCATCTTCTTTCATCTGCTCTGCATCGAAGGCCGGTCCGTAGAGAACAAAATGCCAGGCGTGGATCTTCTCGCCGAGCAGGTAGAGGAAGCGGTTTTTCCGGATGCCCAACGCTCCCGCATACATGACCTTACAGGGTTGTTCGACGGCAGGGCGTGCGTCCGTGGCGGCAGTATCCGACAGGTAATCGAATATCTCCAGGCAGATCATGGGGTGGGTGTAGCCTTTCCCTTGCAGCCATTGTTTCATGTGCTCGTTGTGGACAATGAGGATGTCGGAGAGGCTGAGCCGCCTGATCTCCTCTTCGATGCTCAGTTTCTTTCTCCGGAAGGCGCCCAGGTCGTGTATCAACGTAATGGTCTTGCCTTTCTTCAGGCGGACGATCCGGCAGACGAACGCGTAGTATTTCTTGAAGGGATACTGAATGAGTACCACATCGCCTGCCGACACCGTCACTGCCAGTTTCAGCACACCTGCGAGGGTGAGGAGAAAGCCCAGGAGCGGATTCCGATAGCTGGTCTGCGGCAAGCCGCCGGGTACATAGCCCAGCGCTTGCACTGTTTGCTCCACATCCGTTTTGGCTTTGTTTCCCGCGCTGGCGCGTTCTTTGTAATTCTTGGAGAGGTAGTATTTGTACATGGCTGGGGGGTGTTAGCGTGGTTAAGCCGACAATTCGTGCCGGGCCACAGAGATAGCGGCGGCTACGGTATCGTCCATATCGAAGTAGGCATACTGCCCGAGACGTCCCCCGAAAATAACATCCGTTTGCTCCGACTGTAGCCTTTGGTAGGCGGCCAGCAGTTTTGCGTCTGCCGCGTCATTCACCGGATAGTAGGGTATTTCCGAAGGGGTATAGGCCTGCGGATATTCACGGGTGATGACGGTATGGGGTTGTTGACCGAAGGTGAAGTGTTTGTGCTCGATGATGCGGGTATAGGGAACGGCGGCTTCATTGTAGTTCACTACTGCATTCCCCTGGTAGTTGTCGGTCTCCAGCCTTTCGTGTTCGAACCGCAGGCTGCGGTATTTTAACTTTCCGAGGCTGTAACCGAAATACTCGTCGATACAACCGGTGAAGATCTTTTTCGGCGCAAGCCTGTCCAGTTTGTCGCGGTGGCGGAAATAATCCGTACCGGTTTTTACTTCGACACCCTTCAACAACTGTCGGATGAGGTGATCATACCCCTCCTTCGGAATGCCCTGGTAGGGATCATCAAAGTAATTATTATTGTACACAAACCGGAATGGGATGCGCTTGATGATACACGAAGGCAGTTCCGTGGCCGGTCGCCCCCATTGCTTCTCGGTATATTCTTTGATGAAAGTGTAGTAGATATCATCGCCACACATCTTCAGAGCATGCTCTTCGAGGTTGGCCGGTTGCGTGATGTGGTTGTAGCAGCTACATTGTGCCTCCAGGATGGCTTTCGCCTCTTCCGGTGTATTGACGTTCCACAGCCGGTTGAAGGTGTTCATGTTAAAAGGAAGGTTGTAGAGCTTCCCTTTGTAATAGGCCAACGGCGAGTTTACGTAATGGTTGAAGCTGGCGAAGCGATTGATATACCGCCATACGTCTTCCTGATCGGTATGGAAGATATGCGCTCCGTAGAGGTGCACGGGAATACCGTCCATCTCTGCGGTATGGATATTGCCTCCGGTATGGCTGCGTTTATCGATCACAAGGCAGTGTTTGCCCTGCTCATGAAGGATTTGAGCAGTTACGGCGCCAAACAAACCGGCGCCAATAATCAGGTAATCGTACATAGGTCAGATATTAATACATATGCTTTACGGGAACATATTGTTAGGATAACAATAAACGCCAAGTTGATCTAATTTATTTCCTGACCTTCCATATATCCCATGCATCTGGAGTCCTGAAGCACCGAAATTTAAGTTGGTTCTATTTGCTCCACCAACTCCTCCATAAGTATATACGTTGAAATTTGTGATAAATGTCAAATTGTCCACTTTGTTTCCACTATATACCCTAATGCCAGTGATGTACTCACCTGCAGCTAAATAGAGCCAAGATTGACTCCCTCCTGCACCACCATACACCGCTGAACGTGAAGATTGATTTAAGTTATTTATCCAATATAATTGTATTGCATCAATTACGGCACCATGCCTGATCATAATAGCAGTAAGTTTTTTCCAAGTCTCACTTGGATAAAGAATCATTCTTGCATCAAACGCAGCACCTCCATTCCCTCCCCAAGGACCAAAAACCGCTTCATTGGCTTTAGTTGCGATCACTGGGGCATTGTACACTTCTTCAATGCTATTTGCACGCAAAGAATCGATAGCATTAGAATAGTCCGGTCTATTAAAATTATGATAAACTGTTTTCCCTTCATACTCTTTTTCAAGACTATCGATGAATTTTGCATACTCATCAATGTCAAGTTGCTCTATCTCCTCATTGGAGGGGATAGTTTTTGCATCTTTTGTTAATTGATCAGTGCAAGCTGTCATGCAAGTCAATAGAAGAAACAGAGATGTTAAATGAACTAATTTTTTCATTGCAGTAAATTTAGGGTAATTGATAAATCAATTCAAAATGTTTATAGCGTTATTTTACAAAAATAGTGGAAAATTCGATTAATTCCGCAGACGAAATAATTATTTGTGTATTTTTAACAAAACTAATTGTATGTGACATGTCTTTGTCGGTCAAGCGTTGATATCCGAAGATTTCAACGCTTTTTTTATGTCCTCCCTACGAGTCGGAACGCCGCATCGCCGGATATGGGATCAATGTCAAAACCCGGTGGAGTCCTCTATTCAAGACTGGCCGGAACTGCCTATCCAGCGACGCGGCGACGCTCCGGGTTTCCACCTATTGGAACAAAAAGGTTCACCTAATGGAACTATTTGTTCCACCTAATGGAACTGTTTGTTTCACCCTTAGAAACTGTTTGTGCCATCCGGATGAAACTTTTGTTCCATCCGGATGAAACTGATCCTGTCATGGCTTTTGATGACTTAAACAGCAGGACGCGACAGCGCGTGGCAGATGTGGCAGCAAAAAGGCGGGAAAACGGATCTGCCACGGGTATCTACCACACGCCTAACTTACTCATGAACAATAAGATAAAGCCTGTCGCGTGGCACCGTGGCAGATGTTTTGCAAAAATAAACTCCGTGTAGGAAGAAAAGGAAACCGCTCCATGGGGTGTTGACATGGATCCTCAATAATCCTTATACAACAGATACTTTTTGCGCATGGCTTTGTAGGCGTCGAGGTCTTTCTTCCATGAAGCGCGGATCTCATCTTCCGTCAGGCCGCGGATGATCTGGTTACGCGTTTCCTTCGAGCCGGTCAGCGTATCGAACCAGGCGGGACGGGCGAAGAACAAGGCTTGGTCTTTCCCCGCCTTCTCGTAAAATTCGAGGAAGAAGCGAAGTGTGAAGCCCCCTTCGAACGGATACTCCCGCAGGTCCACCCCATAACACTCCTTGTTCTTCAGCAGCGGATTGGCATCGAATCCCTGGAGAGAAACGGGCGTAAAGCGGAAACTGCCATACTTCGGATCCGGCGCGCCGATCACCTGGAAGGGGAAATAGGTACCCCTCCCGATACTCACATTCGTCGCCTCAAACAGGCAGAGCGAAGGATAGAGGCGGATCGACTGGTCGTTCGGCAGGTTGGGCGACGGCTTGACCGGCAACCAATACGGATCGCCATGTTTCCAGTGCTCCATCGTCACCACCTGCAGACGGCAGGTGTCCGGCGTGGAGGTAAGCCAATGCTCGCCATTGATCATACGCGCCAGCTCGCCCACCGTCAGCCCGTGCAACACCGGGATGTGGTGCATGCCGACAAACGACTCGAAGCCATCGCGCATCATCGGGCCATCCACGAAATCGTTCGGGTTCGGCCGGTCGAGCACGATACATTCCTTCCCGTTTTCGGCGCAAGCCTCCATCACATAATGCATGGTACTGATATAGGTATAGAAACGGGCGCCCACATCCTGGATATCGAAGATCACCACATCCACATCCGCCAGCATCGCGGGTGAAGGCTTGCGCGACTTGCCGTAGATGGAGACGATAGGGATGCCCGTACGCGGGTCTTTGGTGTCTTTCACCAACTCGCCGGCATCGGCCGTACCCCGGAAACCATGTTCGGGCGCCAGGATCTTACGGATATCCACCCGCTTCTCCACCAAGGCGTCGAGCAGGTGGATGTTACGGTCTTCGAGGATAGATGTCTGGTTCACGACAAGCGCGACACGCTTGCCTGCGGTGAGGCGGGTGATCACGTCGAGCCGCTCCGCCCCCAGCTTCAACCGCGCCTGTTGGGCGAACGCCTCAGGCAGGACGGCGACTGTCAACAAGAGTATAAATATGATGTATAGTCCCTTGTGTCGTTTCATTGCTGTAGTGTGTTTAGTGTTCCTGTAAACGGGCATGCATGGCTGCGGCCGCTTTCCGTCCGTCGCCCATGGCGAGGATCACGGTAGCACCTCCGCGCACGATGTCGCCCCCGGCATATACATCGGGCAAAGCCGACTGCATGGTGTCCTGATTGACGATGATCGTCCCCCACCGGCTGATCTCCAGTCCCTTGAAGGCACTCGGCACCAGCGGGTTCGGCGATACACCGACGCTTACGATCACACCGTCCACCTCAATCGTTTCTATCGCCCCTTCGATGGGCACCGGGCTACGTCGTCCGGAAGCATCCGGTTCGCCCAGTTGCATCTTCTGCAGGCGCATCTGGCGGACGCGGCCATGCTCGTCGCCGATATATTCGATGGGATTATGCAACGTCATGAATTCGATGCCTTCCTCCTTCGCATGTTTCACTTCTTCGATGCGGGCAGGCATCTCTTCCTCGCTGCGGCGATACACGATCATGGCGCGACTGGCTCCCAGGCGGCGGGCGGTGCGGACAGAGTCCATCGCCGTGTTCCCCCCACCGATAACGGCGATCTTATCACCCATCCATACGGGAGTATCGCTTTCGGGATTGGCGGCATCCATGAGGTTCACACGCGTGAGGTATTCGTTGGACGACATGACGCCCACGAGGTTTTCACCCGGTATATTCATAAAATTGGGCAATCCCGCGCCACTGGCCACGAAGATACCCCGGAAACCATCCGTATGCAGATCGTCGTAGCTGATCGTCTTGCCCACGATACAGTTGGTGATGAACCGTACGCCCATCTTGCGGAGCCCGTCTATCTCCACATCCACGATCCGGTTCGGAAGGCGGAACTCGGGGATGCCGTATTTCAGCACACCGCCGATCTCGTGCAAGGCTTCGAACACCGTCACCTCATACCCCAGTTTCACCATATCGCCGGCAAACGACAGACCGGCGGGGCCTGACCCTACCACCGCCACCTTCACGCCGTTCGGCGCGGCTACTTCGGGCACGGAAATCTCGCCGCTTTCCCGTTCGTAGTCGGCGGCAAAGCGTTCGAGGTGACCGATCGCCACCGGCTCCTTTTTCATCTTGAGGTGGATACATTCGCGTTCGCACTGTTTCTCCTGCGGACATACGCGGCCGCATACGGCGGGCAGGGCGCTGGTTTCCTTCAACACTTTGGCGGCGTTGAGGAACTCGCCCACTTCGATATGTTTGACAAAAGAAGGAATGTTGATGCTCACCGGGCAGCCGTTCATACACGTAGGGTTCGGGCAGTCGAGGCAACGTTTCGCCTCCCGCATCGCCTGTTCGGCGGTGAGGCCGAGGTTCACCTCTTCGTTCCGTACGCGGCTGCGGTAAACAGGGTCGAGTTCGTTCATGTGTACACGGGGAATGTCCGTGCGTTCTTTATTCTTCATGGCTTTGCGCAACTCTTCCCGCCAGGGCTCGGAGCGGCGCGCGGCGATCCGTTCGTTTGTTGTCATGGGTGTTTCCATCAGTGGGTGATTACTTCTTTACATCTTTATAAGCGCCGAGGCGCATGATCATCTCGTCGAAGTCCACCTGGTGGGCGTCGAATTCGGGACCGTCCACGCATACGAACTTCGTCTTGCCGCCCACCGTCACCCGGCAGGCGCCGCACATACCGGTGCCGTCCACCATGATGGTGTTGAGCGACGCCACGGTAGGCACATGGTATTTCTTGGTCAGGGCGGATACGAATTTCATCATCACAGCCGGGCCGATGGTGACGCAGAGATCCACCTGTTCACGGTTGATGACGCTTTCCACGCCGTTGGTCACCAGCCCTTTCGTGCCGGAAGAGCCGTCGTCGGTCATGATGATCACTTCGGAGGAGTTCGCACGCATTTGGTCTTCGAGGATGATGAGGTCTTTCGTGCGGGCGGCAAGAACCACGATCACCCGGTTGCCCGCCTGGTGGAAAGCTTCCACGATCGGCATCAGCGGGGCTACTCCCACACCGCCGCCGGCACATACCACGGTACCCACCTTTTCGATATGGGTTGCCTGTCCGAGCGGGCCGACCAGGTCGGTGATACAGTCGCCTTCGTTCAGCGCGCAGATCTTCTGGGATGAAGAGCCTATCGCCTGTATGACTAATGTGATGGTTCCCTTCGCGGTATCCGCTCCGGCGATTGTCAACGGGATACGTTCCCCTTTCTCACCTACCTTCACGATCACGAAATGGCCTGCCTTGCGGCTGCGAGCGATCAGGGGCGCTTCCACTTCCAGCTTGACTACATTGGCCGAGAAGTATTCCTTGCTTACTATTCTGTTCATGCCTTTCTATCTAATTGCTACTTTGTACCGTATTTTTCGCTTTCAGATTACAAAAGTACATTATTTATAGGTAGGCAATGGCAATAAGATAAAGAAAATTACCGTGTACGCCGTACGGTGCGGGTAGGCGCCGAGGTGGATTTCTGCGGTTTGGGGGCGGATTGTTTGGTGGTGGTAGTCTTAGCGCCACGGGTGGAAGTGGAGGCTGCTTTGGTTGACTTTTTGCTGTCTTTGCCATCGGCAACGACGGTCGTGTCGGGTTGCAGCCAGAGCGACTTCTCGAAAGTGGTGAGCTGTGTTTCGATCTGCTTCTGCGCCAGTTGCAGCGAATCGGCTTCGGGATATAACTGCGGAAGCGTTTTGTTCATCAGGTTTTCCGTCTTGATGATCTCCCCGTCGAACATCCGGCGGCGGAAGTAATCATCGAGCGTGAACGTTTTCGCGTTGTTGATGCTCGAAGTCATCACATAGGTGCTGTTGATATACGGGCGGATGTTCTCATACGGCAGCCAGAAGAGCGCCATGGTTTGCTGCGCACCGTAATCGTCGGTCGTCGTCATGATGGGGCAGAGGGCGAGCGTCTTGACGTCGAACACGGAATTGTTCTGGTCGAAATACCAGGCCTCTTTCACATAATAGGCCTGTACATCACCGGCGGGGATATCGCTTTCATTGATCACATACGAAGGCGCTTCCCCTGCTTTGCCGGGTATCTCCTCATGATATATGTACGCGCGATCGAGCACATCTTTAAACTTGACGATGTGCGCGTCGTCGAACACCTCATAATCGGGGATATACTCATACGCCGTGAGCTTGCCTTCGCTCATCAGGCGGAAGATGATCGTGAAGAGGTTCATCGTACCGTTCAGCGGGCGGGTGGGATAATACAGCGGAGCGTTCTTCTCCTTCGTCAGGTCGATCTCCCGGTAGATCACACGCATCCAGCGGGCGTTGCCGATCTCCTGCGTCTGGCGGTCGTTCATATCCTGGGCGCGGACGGTGAGCTCGGGCATGCCGTCTTTCTCTTTCTTCTCCTGGTCGCGGGCGCCGCGTGAGGCTTCCGGGCTACGGCGTTGCTGAAGGGTGTTGCCCCCGGTGTTTTCCTGTGCGAAGGATGTGGCCGGCACAGCCAGGAGGCAAAGAAGTGTTGCTATATAATACAAGCGTTTCATATCTGGATGCTTAGTTTACTGTCATTTGAATGGGAGGAATGGTACGTTCGATACCATCCGGGCCTTTGGCTACCACGCCGGTGATCAGCAGGTCTTTGCCGCGGGCGAGGTTGGAGATGTAGTTGCGCTGCCGTTCGGAGAAGCGCGATCCTTCGGTCACCTCCCGTTGGGCGTTGCCGAACGAATCATAATATGTGAGCGTGAAGCGCACCACGGTATAATCCACTTCCAGGATATCATCGTCGATCGCAGCCAGTACGCCGCCCGCTTCCAACAGGTTACGCTTGGCGATCACGCCGCCTTTGAACCGGCGCATATTGCCGCTGGCTTCCTTAAATTCGATATAAGGCAGCGGATCGGGCAGCTTGCGAACGCGGAACGTAGTCTTCGCCATTTCCACCATCCGTCCGTCGGCCATGCGCGCCTGTACGGATACCACGGCATTCTGCCCCACGGTATTGACGCGGGCGTTCCATTTGTCGCCGGTGCGGGTGAGCGTACCGTTGGTGATGGTAGCCGTAATGTTACTGCTCGGCGTACCCGGCACGGCAATGCTGATCGGGTTGTTATAGCCGGCATAGAGCACGTTCATCAGCGTAGGCGCTACGGTAGCGCTCGGTTCGGTCACGAAATATTGCGTCTCGAAGTCGCGGCGCAACATGCTGCCATCCGCATTCGGCATCTCGATGTATCCTTTGAGCGGGAACGTACCTACGGAGCCGGTATTGACGGCAAACAACCCCCGGTTGTCTTCCGGCAGCATCTGCCCGTTCACATAGATGGCCGGGCGCTTCGTGGAATCCACAGCCGAGAGGACGATATTCGCCCGGTACTGGCTGCCCCGCATCACGATCTGGCTTTCGGGAACCACCTGTGCGGTGATCTGGTTGACCCGGTAGTCGCCCACATCTACGCTGTTCAAGAGGTTGTTCAGCACTTCGCCTTCCGTATAGCGCACGTCGCTCTGTATCTTGGTGAGCAGGGTAACGGCGGCTGCCACGGGCATATTCTCAAACAAGGCTTCTTCCCACGAACGGGTGTTGATACCGGCTTTGCGGGGAGGTTTCGTATTCAGGGTCTCTTCGAGGATACGCGTCTTGACGGAGTCCTGTATCATATCGCCCATCAGGACGCGGTAGCGGTCGATCGTCTCCCGCAGCTTCTTCCCTTCCCCCACCACGGGCGCCAGCATGACGCTGGAGGCGGCTTCGAGGTCTTCCTTATGGTCGATATTCAACACATCCCCCTCTTCGCCATCCGCTTTCTGCACGATCCGTATCTTCAGTTCCTGCAGGTAGTTGTACAGGCTGTCGGAAGCCTGTTTGGCGATGTTCTTCTTTTCGTACCACTCCCGTACCTTGTCGGGATTGATCTGATAGTATGCATCCATCTCACCCGATACCAGGTCGTTGCGGTGCGCCGAGTTATCGATCGTCGTCCGCAGGCTGCCTTCCACCAGTTCGAATCCGTCCAACACCTCCGAAGAGACATTGAGCGCCATCATCGCGATGAACACCAGGTACATCAGGTTGATCATCTTCTGGCGGGGGGAGTTCGGATTATTTCCTATTGCCATGCTGCGTCTTACTTAACGGGGTTATTATACGGCGGTTGCTGCTGATACGGGTCGTTGTAGGGCGGTTGCTGGGCGTAGCCTTGCTGCGGATAACCCGCCTGCGCGGTATAGGGCGGTTGTTGTACGGGCTGTTGCGGCGGCATCGGTTGTTGCTGTTGGTAGCCTGCGCCCGGCATATTCACCGTCATCGCCTGCAAGAGGCGGCCATAGACGCGGTTGAGTTCGGCCAGTTGGCGCGTCATCTTTTCCGTTTCGGTGCGGAACACAGAGCTGTCCACCACCGATCCGTCGTACATCTCGCGGATGCGGTTCAGGCCGCCGTTGATATGTTCGATCGACTCGATCTGCGAGCTGATACTCTTCAACTGTATCTCATAGATCGTGTTCAGTCCGGAGATGTTGCGGTTCAGCGATTCCATCTGCTGCACATAGCCGCGTGCGTTCTGGTGGATACCGTCGGAATTGTCGGTGATCGACTTATAGGAATGCAGCAATGTATCCGATACGTCGGTAAGCGAACCCGTCACCTCACTGAAGCGCTGCATATGGTCCGACATGCCCGAGAGCTGTTCGAGGTATTTCTGTGTAGCTTCCGTCAGTTCGGCCATTTTGGAGATCTGTTCGGAAGCGGCGTTCAGCCTCCGGATACTATCGGAGAGGTTCTTCGTATCTTCTTCCGAGACGGCGAGCGGATCAGAGATCACGCCGGTCGCCACCTTCTTTCCCCCGCCCAGGTTCAGGCGCAGGCCGCCGAGGGAAGAGTCGTCGTCCATATTCTCTTCCGCGTTGATCATCGAAGCCACGGTTTGCCCGGTAAAGTCCGGACGATCCATCGGGTTCTTCGATTTCAGCACCGGGAACACATCTTCCCATTGGTAATCGGCGTTCGGCTTTTCGAAGGCGAAGATAAAGAATACGAAAGCCTCCACCGTCATGGCGATCCCCAGCACCCAGTTGGCATACGGCACATGGAGGAGTTTGAACATCGTACCGAGGATCACGATCGACGCGCCCCAGCTATAGGTAAAGTTCAGTATTCGTTTTCCCCTTTCACTGGAGAGGAACATCTCTGCCCTGTTTTTATATCTTCTGTATTTTCCCATTGTTTTTATACAATTAATCAGATACGATCTGTGGTTTGTTGTTTATTTACCTTTGGATTTGGAGAATCCCACCTGCGTACGGGCGCAGCGGAATCCGATGTAGGAACGCTGTTCGTTCTGGTATTCGAAGGTGCGCATATCCGAGCGGATAAACTGCGACACATCTTTCCACGAACCGCCGCGCACCACTTTCTTCTTCATCGCGTAAGGGTCTTCCTTGGCCGCGTTATAGATCAGCGTGGGGTTCATGTCGCTCATTTGCGAAGGACCGGATTCGGAATAGGAGGTGGAAGTCCATTCGGACACGTTGCCCGCCATGTCGAACAGGCCGAACTCATTCGGGGCGTAGGATCCTACCCGGGAGGTGATCATGTGCCCGTCGTGCGTATAGTCGCCGTCGCCCGGTTTGAAGTTACCGAGGAAGCAACCCTTCCCGCTCTGCAGCTCATCCGTAGCCCACGGGTATTTGTATTCGTTCTTTCCCGTGCGGGCGGCATATTCCCACTCCCCTTCGGTGGGCAGGCGGAACGATTCGATGGCCTGCCCGGCAGGCAGGTTGATCGATTCCTTGTACAGGTTCGTACGCCACACGCAGTACGCGTTGGCCTGTTCCCAGGAGACGCCTACCACGGGATAATCGTCGTAGCCCGGATGGTTGAAGTACATCCGCATATACGGTTCGTTATACGCATTGTTGAAATCGTTCACCCAGGAGGTCTCATCCGGATAGATGTTCACGATGCGGGTATTGAGGAAATCCCATTCGCTGGAGAGCGGGCGGGTGATGGTTTCGTTCACGATGACCCCTTCGTCGGTCACATAAGCGGTATCTTTGGAGATCATCACCACCTCGTCCGGATCGACGGTGATATCGGTATTGCGCACCCGGTCGGCCGGGTTCAGGCGGTGCTTGCGCAGGGCGGCGGCGGTATAGTCGTACCACTCGTACTTATAGATCATCTGCTTGGCGTCGAGCATCTTCTCGCCGGTCACCGGGTGGGTGTAATACACGCTTTCGATGGCTTCCATCTCTTCTTCGGTAGCCCGTTTCCAGGGAATGGGACGGCTCCAGTCCAGATGCGGGGGAACGGGATCGCCGTAGCGGTCTTCCGTAATCTTGAACAGGTCGTTGGTTTCCGACAGGCGTTCGCGGATAATGGAGTCGCGCGCCCAATAGACAAACTGGCGGTACTTGGCGTTCGTCACTTCGGTCTGGTCCATCCAGAAGGCATCGAACGACACGCCTTTGGTCTCGGGCATGATGCCCCAGAGCGAATCTTTGTCGGCCGGTCCCATCTCGAAGGCGCCGCGTTTGATCAGTACCATGCCGTAGGGGGCAGGTTCGTTGATGGCAACCGTACGTGCGCCGGTCACTTCCCCTCCCGATCCCATCATCGACTTACCGCATGCGGTAAGCAGCGCCATGGCTGCAAGTATAACTAATACTTTCTTCATATACTATTTATAATATACGTACACTTTTGTGTCTGTTTTTTCCTGTTTTTGTCTTTTTCAGCTTAAAGCTGTATTTGATCATCAACTCGTGGCTTCCACTGGATGCTTTGAGCAGCGCGTTGGTCGGGAAGTCGTACGCGTATCCCGCCTGGAAACGGCCGAAAGAGACGCCCAGCAGTACCACGACCGCTGTGCTGAAGCCCGAATCACTGATACGCCAGGATACCCCGCCGTTGAACATCTTATTATACACCACCCGTGCCGTCAGGTCGGCCATGACCACACTCATGTCGGTTTTCAGAAACACCGATGGTTGTATTTGATACAACGGATTACGGGTCTGGATATTGTATCCGGCTGTTAAATTAAACGTGCGGGCAAGGTAATCGACCACGTAATCATCCAGCCTGATCTCCGGTTCCAAGGCATGCATCACGCCGAAGCCGGCGTAAAAATCCTTACGGGTATAGTAGGCGCCGAAGTTGAGGTCGATCGACATGCCGGTGACCGTGGTATTGGGCGGAAGCGACGGGTCGTCCGGATCTCCCCCGCCCTGTCCGCCGCCGTCGGGATTCTCCGAATCCTGTCCGGGAAGGATCATTTCATCGCCATGGAAGGTCTGGTTCATCACGCCGGCCTGGATACCTACGCTGAGTGTGCCTCCGAAGAGCCCTTTCTTATAGGCATACTGCCCGGCGAAGTTCGTGTATTGCTTAAGACCTAATTGGTCGGAAGCGAACACCACGCCCACGCCATGCGTGGTTTGCCCGAAGGTGAGCGGCATATCCGCCGTCACGAACGTGGTCTGCGGCGCCCGCTCCAACCCGAGCAGTTGCTGGCTGTGGGTGGCGAAGATGTTCAGGTCTTCCTTCACCCCCGCATAACCGGGATTATAGTATCCCATCGACATAAAATACTGGCTGAACTGCGCGTCCACCTGCGCCTGCACCACCCCGGTACAGACACACGCCAATAATACCATCCAGCCGTATCGTATCTTCCTCATACTGTCCACAATGTAGAAAACGGTTACCGCCCGCATAAATTGTATCAACCGCCTTTTTCGCTGAAAAAAAAAGACCTATATTTGCCCGTATTCCTAAACTAAGAAAAAGAGGACAAACAAACTTCCACAAGACAATCAGACACAATCCGTGTTTGAACAGATCAAGCGAACAGATGAAAATGGTGCCGAATAAGCATTCATACATCGTATGGCATGCCATAGGAACACATAATACCAGCGTATAGTGGATTTGTTGCAGCCATACGGATGATTTTGTTGTTCCACCCGGGTGAGACACATGTTCCACCCGGCTGGGAGATATGTTCCACCTGGCTGGGACATGTATTCCACCCGGGTGGAACAGCGAAAGGAATAGGATCGCGCCAATAAATCAACAGTATCTTTTTCACAAAGCAACCTATATCCGTCCATAAATCATCCCCATGCGGATGTTTCCACTCCGTACGGAGAAGCGGGAAACAACAAAGGCTGCCTGTATGGGGCAGCCTTCACAGCTTCCGGGGGGAAGCTTTTATTTCTTACGGTTGTTAGTACTCCTCTTCATTAAAGAAGAAGTCTTCTTTACTTGGATAATCCGGCCAAATGTCTTCCATGCATTCGTAAATTTCACCTTCATCTTCCATCTCCTGCAAGTTTTCGATTACTTCCAGGGGAGCGCCTGAACGTTGCGCATAGTCAATCAATTCGTCCTTGGTAGCAGGCCAAGGGGCGTCTTCCAGTTTTGATGCTAATTCTAATGTCCAATACATAACGGGTAATCAGTATTACACCACCCACAGGGCAGCAGGGTTTCTCAAATTTTCCGCAAAAATATAACAATATTTATTAGATACAAGTTTTCTCCCAGATTATTTCATCGCCATTATGTAAAATGCACTCTTTCCGGGCGAGTACGAAAAAGTAGTCCGACAAACGATTGATGAAAACCAGCAGCGGTTCTTCTACGGGAGCCGTCTCTGCCAGGCGATAGATTTGGCGTTCGGCCCGGCGGCATACCGTGCGGCAGATATGCGCGGCGGCGGCAGAAGGCGACCCTCCCGGCAGCAGGAAGTGGCGTATGCGGGGAAGGCCTCCGTCGATGCGGTCGATCTCCCGCTCGATATGTTCGATGCTTTCGGGGGTGACATGGCTTTGGACCTGTATCTCGGTGGTTGCCGGATCAGTGGCCAGATACGACCCGATCGTGAAGAGTTTGTGCTGGACGAAGGCGAGGAACGACCGGTCCGCCTCATCGCCCACCTGGGTGATCAGCCAGCCGATGAACGCATTCAGTTCATCCACCGTTCCATAGCTCTCGATCCGATGATCGGCTTTGGACACACGCTGTCCGCCTACCAGGGAAGTTGTTCCCCGGTCGCCGCCTCCGGTATAGATCATACTTTTCTTCATTTCAAATACGCTTTATAAGTTCGTTTATGCAATTTACTGTTTACAAAGGCAATGCCCAGCGAGTAGAGATCGATGGCCACAGTTACCGCCGGCGAGGCGCATACCTCGTTCCAGCAGGCACGCATGGTGGTGTTCGTTTGGATCTCGTTGAACACAAAAACCGTTTGTTCGTTGGCCAGCCTGATACATTCCCTAAACAAACAAACCGGGTCGGATTGTTCATGGATGGTATTAAAAAAAACCAAGTCCGGCGATCCCAGGACGGCAAGCACCTGCGGCAGTTCCGTGCCGTAATCGCCTTCATGGACCGACAGGCAACCGGCAACATTCCCTTCGCCACACATCTCCCGTGCAAGAGGAACGTATGCGGGCCGGTTTTCCATCACCACACAGCGGACAGCGGAGGCATACGCCGTGAGATAGACAGGCGAGAGATCGATCGATCCCCCGATCTGGAGGATACGGGACGGCTTGCAGAAGTTGGCCAACCGGAACAGCAGCGTGCCTTTCCGTACGGAGATGGCTTCACGGCTGAACAGGCGTCCCAGAGGAAGGGTGTATATCCCCGTTTTCTTCCGGCGGGAAGGAATGGTTACCGGCTCCGTCCGGCCGAGGAACTGCCTGCGCAGCCGTTCGATCTCCCGGTAACTGTAATACCCGCTTTTTTCTTCGATTACTTTGGTGATCAGGGCGAACACAAACGGCGAATGCACCCCGTGCCCATGCCCGTGGCGCAGTTTGCGGTAACCCAGTACGGTGTTCCGCAGGAAAGTTTTCTTCAGTAATCCCTTCATATATCCGCCCTGATCCGGCAAATATACATTATTCCTGAAAGGGACAACGCTTAAAAGCTTGCCTTTTCAGGTTCGGGCGAAAGATAGTTCATGATCTGCCCGCTGAGCTGGAGGAGGGATATCTCACAGAGCTTGGTGGAATACTCGGCGATCGAACGGCGTTCTTCCGCCGCCAGGAGGCTGTTCTGCGCTTCACGCAGCTCGATCCCGGAGAGCTCGCCCAACTTATACCGTTCGATGGCGATGGTATAGTTTTCCTGCGCCGCCACGAGGTTACTCTTCTCCAGGCTCCAGAGGTCGAGGTTGTTCTGGTAAGCCATCCACAGGTTGCTCATATCGGCGCGCAGGCCCAGTTCGAGTTCCTGCGTACGCAGCTCGCGGTTCTCGATCGCGATCCGCGCGTTGCGTTGTTCGCGGCGGCGGTTGAGCCCGTCGAAGAGGGTGAATCCGATGGTCACGCCGTAATTCAACCCGAGGCGTTGCTGGAGGTCGTACGTCCCCGTCTCATACCAGTTGGCGGTATAACCATAACCGGCCGAGAGGCGTACATACGGATAATTGCGTCCTTTCAGTTTTTTATAATCGAGTTCAGAGAGGAGGATATTTTTCTGCGAGGCCAACAGCGATGCGTTCGTTTCCATCGTGCTGTTCCACAGCTCCGCTTCATCGAGGAAGGAGTTGGGGGTGATGGTCGAGTCGGTTATCTGCGTCTCCGCCTCCACATTCTCCAACGCCATCAGTTCGTTGAGGGAGATACGCGAACGATGTACCACCTGCAACTGGTTGAGCACGTTGGAACTGTCGGCGTTGAAGTCCACCTGCGCCTGTTGGAGGTCGAGGCGCGACATGGACCCGATGAAGTACCGCTGTTCGACGATACGCAGCCGTTCGCGCGACAGCTCGAGCGACGACCGGAGGTTGCGCAGCCGGATCTTCTGCCGGATCAGGTTATAGTATTCACCGGAGACGGCGGCGACAAAATCTTCCATGGTGAGGCGGGTATTCAGTTCGCCCATCCGCCGGAGTTCTTTCAGCCGTTCGTAGGATGCCTGGATACCGAAACCGTCGAAGATGGTCCAGCTCATATTCAGGCCGATGTTACCCGTCTCGTTGGATATCCCGTTTGTCTTTTCCGTGCCGCCGGCACGGAGGTCGCCGGTGGTATTGGTCACCGTCCCGTTCATCCCCGCGCTCATATCGAAGGAGGGTAGGGCGCCGGCATTCCCCAGCGTGGCGTTGTTGGCGCTGATCTGTTGTTCGTTCCGGACAATTCGGATCGAATAATTGCGTTCCAGTCCGGTTTCAATACATTGGCGGAGACTAAGCGTCTCCTGTGCGCCAGCCTGCAGGACGACGCACGCCAGGGCGATATGGATGATCAATTTCTTCATGCGTGCTTATTCCGTTGTCTGTCTGTAGAGATGAATGAATACATGGCGGGGACGATATACAGCGTCAGGAAGGTTGACACCAACATCCCTCCCACTACCGCCATACCCATGGCGACACGTCCGTTGGCGCCTTCGGCGGAAGCGAATACCAGCGGCAACAGCCCCAGGATGGTGGATACGCTGGTCATCAGGATCGGACGCAGGCGCTGCGTGGCGGCGATGCGGATCGCTTCCGGCATCGTCAGCCCGTGCTCCTGCCGCTGGTTGGCAAATTCTACGATCAGGATCCCGTTCTTCGCCACCAACCCGATCAGCATGATGATACCGATCTGGCTGAAGATATTCATCGTTACCCCTCCCATCGCCATAAACGCCAACGCGCCCGCCAATGCCAGCGGCACGGTGAACATCACCACCAGCGGATCCTTGAAGCTCTCGAACTGGGCGGCCAGCACGAGGTAGATCATGATCAGCGCCAGCACCATGGCGAACATGAGGCTGTCCGAGCTTTCGCGGAACTCTTTCGACTCACCCGAGAGGGCGGTACGGAAGCTGTCGCTCAGCACGTCGGCGGCGATCTTGTCCATCTCTTCCAGCCCGTCGCCCAAGGTATAACCTTTGTTCAGCCCGCTCGATACGGTGGCCGACACGAAGCGGTTGTAGCGGTATAGCTGCGGAGGCGCCACGTTCTCCTGCAGGGTGACGAGGTTGTCGAGCTGGATCATCGATCCGGTATTGCTGCGCACATAGATGGATTTGAGGTTCAGCGGCGTATTCCGTTGCTGACGGTTGATCTCGCCGAGGATCTGGTACTGCTTGCCGTTGAGGTAGAAGTAGCCCATGCGCTGTCCGCTCAGGGCGTATTGCAATGTTTGTGCGATGTTGCGCGTGCTGACGCCGAGCAGCGACGCCTTGTCGCGGTTGATCTCGATCCGTGTTTCAGGCTTGGTGAACTTCAGGTTCACGTCGGCCATCTGGAACACCGGGCTCTCATTCACCCGCCGCATAAATTCGGGGAGGTATTCGCGCAGCATCTCGATATTGGGAGCTTGTAAGACATACTGCACGGGCATACCGCCGCGCTGTCCGCCGAAAGTGGACTGCTGTTGCACGAAAGCGCGCGCCTTGGTCTCTTTGCGTACGGCGGCGGAGAGGGCATCGGCGATCTCCATCTGCGACCGTTCACGGTCTTTGATATCCGGCAATACGATGCTGAGGAAGGCGTTCCCGCCAAACGAGCGCAACATGGTGGACACCCGTTCGGGCGCCAGCGAATCGGCGATCACTTCGATGCCGTCGGCAAAGTCGCGGACAAACTCGAAGGTAGCACCTTCCGGCCCGCGCATATTAATGGATACCTGCGAGCGGTCTTCCAGGGGCGACAGCTCGGACGGGATCGTTTTCCAGAAATAGAAGATGGCGGCAAACATCGCCACGACGATGGGTATCGCCCATATTTTCTTGTGCAGGAAGGCATCGAGCGAGGAGGCGTAGAGCCTGTTCAATCCCTCGAAGAAAGGCTCCGTCTTCCGGTAAAACCAGTTTTTCTCTTCCCGCCGCTTGAGCATCTTGGTGGCCAGCATCGGCGTGAACGTAAGCGCCACAAACGCGGAGATACCTACCGATCCGGCGACTACGATACTGAACTCCTTGAACAACCGCCCGGTCATCCCCTGCATGAATACGATCGGAAGGAATACGGAGATCAGCGTGATCGTGGTGGAGATCACGGCGAAGAAGATTTCCGCCGACCCTTCGATACCGGCTTCCCGGGGCGACATGCCCCGTTCGATGCGGACATAGATATTCTCGGTCACCACAATGGCATCATCCACCACCAGCCCCACGGCCAGCACGACGGCCAGCATCGTCAGCACATTGATGGAGAAGCCGGCGACATACATCACAAAGAACGCACCCACGAGGGAGACGGGGATCACCACCACCGGCACCAGCGTCACACGCCAGTCGCGCAGGAAAAGGAAAATGATCAGCACCACCAGGAAGAAGGCTACATAAATCGTCTCCTGCACTTCGGCGATGGAGGCGCGGATAAAGCGGGTATTGTCATACACCATCTCGATCGACACGTCTTCGGGAAGGTCTTTCTCCAACTGGCTGATACGGTTGTAGGCTTCGTTGGCGATCTCGATATGGTTGGCTCCCGGCTGGGGCACGATGACGCTGATCACCATCGGCTCGCCGTTGCGGCGGAGCATGCTCTTGATGTCTTCGGGCGCCAGCTCGGCACGGCCGACATCGGAGAAGCGGACGATGTTCTCTCCCTGCTCCTTGATGATCAGGTCGTTGAATTCTTTAGCGGTGGACATCAGCCCGAGGGTACGGATAGACAGTTCCACCGTATTCCCTTCGATGCTGCCGGAAGGAAGCTCTACGTTCTCCGCATCCACGGCGCTGCGTATATCCAGGGGTGTCACGCCATAGCCCGCCATCTTCATCGGGTCGAGCCAGAGGCGCATCGAATAGCGTTTCTGTCCCCATAGTTCCACGGCGCTCACGTTCTGGATCGTCTGCAGGCGTTCTTTCACCGTCAGCTCGGCGATCTCGCTCAGCTCCATCAGCGAACGCTGCGAACTGCGGATACCGATCTGCATGATCGGGGTGGCGTCGGCGTCGGCCTTGGATACGGTGGGTGGGTCGCAGTCGCGGGGAAGATACCGCTGGGCGCGGGATACTTTATCACGCACGTCGTTGGCGGCCGTCTCCAGATCGACCGACAGTTCAAATTCCACAGTGATACGGCTGTTTCCCTGGCTGCTCACACTGCTTAGCGAGCGGATACCGGGGATACCGTTGATATTCTGTTCGAGGGGTTCGGTGATCTGGTTCATGATCACCTCCGCATTGGCGCCGGGGTAAGAGGTGCTGACGGAAATGATGGGCTGGTCCACGCTCGGGAACTCACGTACGCCCAGCGACTGGTAACCGATCATCCCGAAAAGGAGGATCACCAGTACGATGACAGTGGATAATACCGGCCGCCGGATGCTTAATTCGGAAATCGTTGCCATACGCCGGGATTAGTTCAGGTTGTCTATTGTTACTTTCATGCCTTTGCGCAACTGCATCACACCGGTGGTGATCAGCGTGTCGCCTTCGTTCACGCCTTCGAGCGCCTGTACATGGCTCTCGGTGCGTTGCCCGGTTTGTATCTCGACCGGTTCGGCCACTCCGTTCTTATACAGATACACCATGCTTTTCCCCATCTCGGGGATGATGGCTTCACTGGGTACCGACAGCGCGTCTTTGATCTCCTGCTTGGTGATCTCGACGGAGAGGTACATACCCGGCTTCACTTCTTCGTGGGTATTCGGATAGACGGCGCGTACCTTCAGGGTACGGGTGGTGAGGTCGATATCGCTCTCCACGGCATATACGCGGGCGGCATAATCCTTCATTGTTCCGTCGGACGCCAGCATGCTGAACTTGATCGGCGTACCGTCGCGCACATCCGACGCGTACCGCTCGTTGATGGAGAACTCGATCTTAATGGGTGAGATGCGGGTGAGCCGGACGATCATCGTCGATTGGTTCACGTAGGCGCCTTCGCTGACGGTACGCAAGCCCACGATGCCGTCGAACGGCGCCCGCAGCTCGGTCTGCGCGATATTCGCTTTCACCAGTTCGATGTCGGCCATCAGTTTTTCGTATTCGGTGGTGACGGATTCATAGGCTTCCTGGCTCACGGCGTCTTTCTCAAGCAGGGTACGCTGGCGGAACACACGGTCGGTAGCCAACGGTACCTGCGCCTCCAGCTTTTTGAGTTGCGCCTGGAGAGGTTTGTCGTTGATCTTCGCCAGCAGGTCGCCTTCCTTTACATGGGTTCCTTCCGTGAAGTAGATCGCCACGATCTTGCCCGATGATTCGAACGAAAGGTTCACTTCCTCGTCGGGTATGGCGCTACCGGTGCTGACGGTTTTGTCCGTCAACGGACGATAAGCCAGTACTTCGGCATTGATATTCAATACCTGGCTCCTGGGGGAGCCTCCCCGTGCAGGGCCGGCTGGCGCCTCATCCGCCGCAGGCGACCACATCCTTTTCAGTTGAGGGTATGCAATCATTCCAATCACAAAGAGGACAATCACCCCAATCATCCCCCATCGAACAGTTTTTTTTGTCATTTTTTACAAAATATTATACCGGTATATACATAGCTACAGTGGTTATCTGACTATCTATTCTTTGGATGGTTTAATGTACAAGCCCGATATTATTCATTTTTTTGTATCAATAAAAAAAGGGCACCCCTTTGGAGATGCCCTTATGAGGGGATAAAACCGATCAGATTTTATAGTACTGCTCCCAGCCTTTACGGGGAACGGCGCCGCGCAACAACTGGTTGGCTACCGGGTTATTGGTGATGAGCTGTGTCTCCCGGTCGAAGAGCAGTTTCGTATTCAGCCACTGGCTCAATACGCCGAGGCAGAACACCTGGCTGAGCGGACCGGCGATGGAGAACGGCGAACGCGGCTTCTCCTTGCCCATGACGCTCAGCAGGAAATTGGCGAAGTGGTTCGACGGGCTCGGCGGGACCTCGGGAAGGCGGGACGCCATCTCTTTGGCTTTCTCTTCCGGGATGATCGTCAGCGTACTGCCGTGCGAGCCTCCTTTGAAGGTGAGGGTCTTGCTGTAGATCTCCTTGCCGGGGTTCAGTTTGGCCGGTTGTATCTTGCCGCCCATTACGGTCGGGATGTTCGGGTCGATTTCCGAAACTCCGTAGCCGTCGGGTACTGCCGGTATATTGTCGAGGCCGTCGTACCAGGTGATATCCACCGCCGGCATATCTCCCCGTTCGGGGAATTTGAACAGGATGGTGGACGACATCGGGAAGAAGAACGGGTTATGGTCTTTCAGATAGAGCGGATTGATCTCCGTGGGAAGACCCAGATCCAGGAACTCATGCGCCGTATCGAGGATATGCGCGCCCCAGTCGCCGAGAACGCCCATGCCGAAGTCGTACCAGCAACGCCATTGCCCGTTGTGGTATTCCTTGTTATAGTCGTGGGGATAGCATACGCCCAGCCAGGTGTCCCAGTCCATCGTCGAAGGGATGGGTTCCGCCGGGGGGAAATGTGTAAGGCGCGGATCCCAGGGATGCCAGCGGCGAACGTTGTTCATGTGGGCGGTGATCGCCGTCACGTCTTTGATGATACCGGCTTCTTTCCAGGCTTTGAACTGGAAATAGTTCGCTTCGGAATGTCCCTGGTTACCCATCTGGGTGACTACGCCGTATTTCTTTTCACCGGCCATCATCAGTTCGATCTCATGGAAGGTGCGAGCCATCGGTTTTTCCACATACACATGCTTGCCATGCGCCATGGCTTCCATGGTGATGGGGAAGTGGGCATGGTCGGGCACGCCTACGGTCACGGCATCGATCTTCTTGCCCATCTTGTCGAACATCTTGCGGAAGTCCTGGAAGCGCTCGGCTTTCGGGAACATCTTCAGGATCTCCTGTGTCTGCGGGCCGCCCATATCGACGTCGCACAGGGCAACCACGTTACAAAGCCCGGTATGAAAGAAATCTTTGGCAATATCGGCACCCCGGTTGCCTATACCGATAAAGGCCATATTCACTTTCTCTTTCGGAGCAGCCACCGGATGAGCCGGTTGAACAGCTCCCTGGGCGGATGTCCAGATAGCCGGAGCAGCCGTAGCTGCCGATACCGCAAGCGCCTGTTTCAGGAACATGCGACGGGGAAGTTCGTTCGAATTCATGGTAATATGTTTGTTAATTTATGAAGATATACGATATGGGGGTAAAGGGTTAAACACCTAAATCATTCAATAACCGGATGATCGACCTTCCAACAGCATAGGCCAAATTGACAGGTACGGCATTCCCTATTTGTTTATATTGAGAAGATAATGCCCCCCCGAACTTCCATTCGTCGGGGAATGTCTGGATACGGGCATACTCACGGACAGTCAGCGGTCGGGTTTCCGTTGGGTGGCACCTCTCTGTTTGCTTTTGGGCAGGTGCACAGGTTAGTGTCAAACTGGGTTCATCCAGCGAAAGCCGCCGTGCCATTCCCGTCTTACCCCCTTCCAGTGCAAAGCTACCGCCCATATATTCCCGTTGTATGTCCAATGGCAAGTCGCGCCAATAACCACCCATAGGAACCAGCTCCATAACGGCCTGTTTCCGGGAGGGATATTTCTGTCCTTCGGATGCAGGGACATCGGTATTGTATAATGTTCCTTTGAAGAAAGCATCACGTAAAGTCATGATCCGGTGATAGGGAGAAGGCCAATGGAAACAAGCATTACCAGCAATATCGTTCCGGATAGCCACTAAAAACAACCGTTCGCGTTTTTGGGGAACCTGGTATTTGATCGCACGTAAAACCTGTGGCTCAATCAGGGTATAACCTAATTCTTTGATTACATTCTTGATCGTCTCCAATGTACGGCCATCATCATGTGCGGTTAGACCCCGTACATTTTCACCAAGAAAAACAAAGGGTTGAATTTCTTGTACAGCCCGTGCCAATTCGAAAAACAGGGTTCCTCGCGTATCTGTAAACCCGCCCTGCTTGCCTGCATAGGAGAAAGCCTGGCAAGGAAATCCACCGGAAAGGAAATCCACCTTCCCGGCAAACCGTTTGAATGATATCTCGCGGATATCCTGCTCGGCTATCTTCCAGCCGGGACGGTTATGACGCAGTGTGGCGCAAGCATCATGGTCGATCTCATTGAGTAATACATGGGAGAACCCGGCCTTTTCCATGCCAAGAGCAAGACCGCCTGCGCCGGCAAACAATTCGATCGAATGATATCTCCGGTTCGGGCGGATCTCCATTTCTTTTTCCCAGGGCGACTCCACCATCTCTTTAATTTCAGGAACATGGAGTAACTCGGAAGCATAAAAAAACTTGTTCCCCTTTGCATCCGTAAATGGGACGTACGAACCGGATGTTTCCCATTTTTGTAAAGTTGCTTTGGAAACCCCCATGATATCGGCAAAATTGCTGGCCGAAATAGTTTGCTTTGTTCCGTTAAAAGTCTTGGAATCCATCGTATGTTTTAAAAGAAAGTAAATACAAGCTTTTCAGGGTGTCGGGAGAGATCGCATGTAGTTCTTCATACACACTGTTTTCAATGCGCCCTTCATGCAGGTCGGCAACTTGGGATTTTGTGGCGATCACTTCAACCAGCAGGCAGGTTGCCTGATCGTCATGCAATATCTTATCCTGCATCTTCATATAAACGGAATCGCCGGCCCCTCCATTCATCGTATTATGCTTATTCTTCAACTCCACATAGATGTGCAGGTGGTTATTGGCAACATCAAATCCTTTGGGAGGCACCTCCCATCCATTACCTACATACTTGAAAAGGTTCTGGTGGAAATAACCGATATGGTTTGTGTTCGTCTTGTCTATCTGCCGGATACACTCCGCCTCTATGATCTCTTCAAATGTTTTACCATATACTTTCGCATCGAAAGTTAGCTTGACCGGATCAACCAGATTCTGGTTGAATCGCTTCAGATCAATATGGTTGCGGTATAAACGCACCGTATCCCTGACATGGTTGTAGATGCTTTCATTTGAAATGAAACCTAATTTGTAATCTCTCATTGCTCCTTTGAAGTAGGATATACATGTGGCAAATATAAAAAGGATTATCGAAAAGAAGCACAAAAGAGGCGGGGAAATGTGATCCTACTACATTACAGGTGCAATCAATCACGTTCAACGCCTTTATTTATCAGCGTTTGGAATACCCCAGGTCTTCGCGGTCGAAGTGGGTGATGTAGTTGTATATCCGGATTACTTCGGCCTGGCCGTAGCTGATATATACTTCGGCGGAGCGCCGGAAGTCGGCGTCTTTGTTGGTATCCTGCAAGAGGAGGTAGCCCATGATACAATGCGCGGCCGCTTCTACGAGGCGGCGGGCATGGAAAGAGATTCACCCCTCTCGAAAATATGTTATAAAGCATTTGTTGAAAAATAGAACAGAAAATATTTTGCTTTTTTAAAAACCATCATTACTATTGCGTAATTATCAAGAAAAACAGAATTATAGATTTCTATTATTTACCTTAAATGTGTACAAGAAAAGAAAGGAGGAGTATAAAGCTTGTACAAAAACAAATTAGTCAATAATCTTAAATTCGTTGTATTATGGAGAAATATGTATTTATCCTATTTCCAAAAAAAAATACCGTTGTTATTTTCCTGTCTTATCATTGGAGGACTTTTTACTGGATGTAGCGATCCTTTAGAAGAATTGATAACTGAGAACACTGACGCCATTACAACAAAAGCGATTGTTACCATCGTTTGTTCAGACTCTTACATCGGAGCTGAGATCAATGGCGTTTATTACGAAGCGTATAATGGTACACATTGCTGGGCCGAAGGTGGTGGTGGTGGTGGTTTCCCCAGTGGACTCAATGCAGGAGGAAAAGAACCGTACATAGCCAACGGATACCCAACAAGCCAAGGAGGTGGAAGTGTCGGATTCTTACAAGGAACTGCATGGACTTTCACATTCAACAAATTAAAAAATGTATATGGTCCATATTCAACACTGAATTTGATGGGAAAAAACGCATTGGATGATGCACTTGCCATATTCCCATATAGAACATCTCAATATATGGATTTATATGATAAATTAAAAACCAAATTAGATCAACTAAAAATAAAATTATCTTTTAAAATTGACCCATCCATTCCCAATCCATCTCAATATTTAACAGGATCCAAAACAATTCGATTTCAAGGAGAAAACAGTATTACCTTTGACAACTTGAGTCATGAATTTGTACATGCAGTACAGCATCTCTGTTATTATGGAGAAAATATGAGTACAAGTCAAAAAAATTGCGAGTTTGAAGCATACGTTTTTTGTGATTTGGCCAATCATTTAGAGTCACCTGATCTTCCCATTTACAAAGGATTATTATCAGGCAGTACACCAGGATTCGATGTAGAATATATCCTTTGGATTGACAGTTTAACAACCATGGGTTATTTTCCAAAAAATCAAGCGACACGCTTCAATCAATTATGTAGAGATTGGAGTGGTCCTGGGAGTCATTTCCCTACTTTTACTCCGCGAATATTACAGGATCTGTTTAATAAGCCTAATCCTCCCTACAATCCTAATCTGAAAATAATGTCAGCGATATGAAAACAATATTAACAATCATCACAACTATTTTACTTTCTCTTTGCACAAATGCACAAGAAAGTAAGTACTTCAACATAAGTAATAACCAGTCAAGAATCGTGTGTTCACCCAAAAATATGAAGGAACCTTCTGTGAATAAAAATAAGGGTACGGCTCAAGATACTGAATTTTTATACAACGAACAGTTTTTCGAGATAGCCGGGAAAATTTTCAAGCAATACTTTGATGTAGAAAAGATAGATCCAAATCAATTCAGCAAGGTACACTTCTTATTTTACTTTGATAAGAATCTGCATACAACTTATTATGTATTCACATTTCCAGCCAATCAATCAGACAAATTTTCAGAATTAGAAGAGAATTTGTATCAGTTCGTTCAAGCTGTTTTAAAAATGGATATAAGCCCATTTGTGAAAATTACAAATGAAAAAACATTTGATGGTGGACTCTTTCAATTGAATCTGTCTTTTTTGGCTAAATCAGTAAAGGATACTCAAATAATACACAGGTATTTTTAAGTAATATATTAATTATAGCATAGAAACAATTAAAGCAAACCCCGGTTTCCCGTAAAAGAGGAAACCGGGGTTTACTATATGATGGATCAGCAAACCTGCTACCTACTGTTTGAAGTAGCCCAGGTCTTCGCGGTCGAAGTGGGTGATATAGTTGTATATCTTGATTACTTCGGCCTGGCCGTAGCTGATATATACTTCGGCGGAGCGGCGGAAGCTGGCGTCTTTGTTGGTATCCTGCAAGAGGAGGTAACCCATGATACAATGCGCGGCCGCTTCTACCAGGCGGCGGGCATGGAAGTCGAGGTATTCGTTGTCTTTCGGTTCCATTACGAGGCCGACGATCTCGTCATAACGGGAAGTCATTTCAATCAGCTTCGCGCGGAGCGATTCCAGTTCCGGCTTGTAGTCGAGCGCTTCGTACGCACGGATCTGATCCAGGTAAGTTCCCGTGGTGACATGGCGGATGGCGGCCACTACCTGAAGCTGTGTCGTACCCTCATAGATATTGGTGATACGGGCGTCGCGGTAGAGGCGTTCGCAGGCATAATCCTTCATAAAGCCCGAGCCGCCGTGGATCTGGATTGCATCGTAGGCGTTCTGGTTGGCATACTCCGTGGTCATGCCCTTACCCATCGGGGTGTAGGCATCGGCCAGCTTGCTGTACTTCTTCAGTTCGGCACGTTCTTCGGGTTCGAGTTTACGTTCGCGGGAGATGTCTTCGAGGGCTTTGTAGATATCCACAAAGCGGGCGGTTTCATACAGCATGGCGCGGGAAGCATCGGCCTTGGCGCGCATCAGGGCGACCATTTCATACACAGCCGGGAATTCGATGATCGCCTTGCCGAACTGCTTCCGTTCCAGGGCATAGGCATACCCTTCGCGGTAAGCGGCTTCGCTCAGTCCCACCGCCTGCGCCATGATACCGAGGCGGGCGCCGTTCATCAGCGCCATTACATATTTAATAAGGCCCAGCTTGCGATCACCGCAAAGCTCTGCCTTGGCATTCTTATACACCAGCTCGCAGGTAGGCGAACCTTTGATACCCAGTTTATTTTCGATGCGGCGCACATCCACCCCACCGTTGCGTTTGTCGTAGATAAACATGGAGAGGCCACGGCCATCGCGCGTACCATCTTCCGAGCGGGCGAGCACGAGGTGGATATCGGCATCTCCATTGGTGATGAAGCGCTTCACGCCATTCAGGTACCAGCAGTTGTCTTTCTCAGAGAAAGTAGCTTTCAGCATCACGGCCTGGAGGTCGGAGCCGGCATCCGGTTCGGTAAGGTCCATCGACATCGTCTCACCGGCACATACACGGGGAATGTAGCGCTGATGCTGATCTGCGTTCCCGAACTCATACAACGTCTCGGCGCAGTCCTGCAAACCCCAGAGGTTTTCAAAACCCGCATCGGCGCGCGACACCAGATCGGCAGCCATAATATAAGGTACGACCGGGAAGTTCAACCCGTTATACCGGCGCGGCATGGCGATACCCATCAGGCCGGCTTTACGCACGGCGTCGAGGTTTGCCTGTGTACCGGAAGCGTATGTTACGCGTCCGTTGCTCACCGAAGGACCTTCATGATCCACTCCTTCCGCGTTGGGGGCGATGATCTCACCGCAGATCTCCCCAACGATTTCAAGCACTTTCTCGTAGCTGTCCATCGCATCTTCGTAGTCGAACGGCGCATAGTCGTACGTATCCTTATCGGCATAATTGCGTTCCTTCAGTTCCACAATCCGCTTCATCAACGGATGATGAAGGTGGTGTTTCATGCTGGGATTATCAAGATAGAAATTCATAAGCTTTTTTATTTGTAGTTAGTAGTTGGTAGTTAGTAGTTAGTAGAAGAATTGTTCTTCAGGGCTTGGGTGTAGGAAAAAAGGAGTTTCTGTATAGCGGTTAACTCTGTATAGAGCTGGTTGCTGTATGCTTGATCCACATATCCGAGATCTTTCGATAATAAGATGTAATATCTACATTCATTAAGTGAACCTTCGGATATATTGTAAAAGCGAAGTTTATCATTATGCCCTTTTTTTCCGTATCCTTCAGCTATATTGGCAGCTATAGAGACAGCAGCTCTGCGGTATTGAGAAGTAAGTCCGAATAACTCATTTTTAGGAAACAACTTAGTTATTTTATATACAGCCAGCACAAACCTGTGTGCCTTTTGCCATACGATAAGGTCTTCGAAACTACTACTCTTCTCCATCTCCGCATCAACATCTACTAACTACTAACTACCAACTACTAACTACCTTCAATTTATTTCGTGTTCTTTTTGTAATACTTAATCATTTTAGGAAGAACCTCTTCCACAGAGCCCGTGATCACATAATCGGCGATCGCGTTGATCGGCGCGTTCGGATCGTTGTTCACCGAGATGATGATCGAACTGTCCTGCATACCGGCGATGTGCTGGATCTGGCCTGAGATACCGCAGGCGATATAGAGTTTGGGACGAACCGTAACACCCGTCTGTCCGATCTGCCGTTCGTGTTCGGCATAACCGGCATCCACGGCGGCACGCGATGCGCCTACTTCGCCACCGATGGTAGCGGCCAGGTCGTGCAGCAACTGGAAGTTTTCTTTCGAGCCTACGCCGTATCCGCCGGCCACGATGATGGGCGACCCTTTGATATTGGTCTTGCTCTTCTCCATCTGGCGGTCGATGACAGCGACAACGAAGTCGGCGTCCGACACGTACTTCGACACGTCGTAGGTCTTCACTTCACCTTTGTATGCGGCATTGGCGATCTCTTTCTTCATCACGCCTTCGCGGACGGTTGCCATCTGCGGACGGCAGTCGGGGTTGATGATCGTGGCTACGATATTACCACCGAACGCCGGGCGGATCTGATAGAGCAGGTCTTTATACGTTTTGTTTTCTTTCTTTTCTTCGTGGTCGCCGATTTCGAGTGACGTACAGTCGGCCGTCAGTCCGCTACCGAGGGCTGAAGAAACGCGCGGCCCCAGGTCGCGGCCAATGCTGGTGGCGCCCATGAGTGCGATCTGCGGCTTTTCTTCGGCAAACAGTTTCACGATCACCGATGTATGGGGCAGCGAGGTGTAGGGATACAACCGCTTGTCGTCGAACACGTGCAGCACGTCCACACCATAGGGGAATACCTGTGCGGCGATACCGTCCAACTGATGGCCTACGGCTACAGCTTCCAGCTTACAACCCAGCGTGGCAGCCAGGCCGCGTCCTTTGGTAAGCAACTCCAGACTGACATCAGCTACGATGCCGTCTTCTATTTCGCAGTATACAAATAAGTTGTTCATATCGTCTGATTTACCCAATGGTGTGATTCAAAATTAATTCACGCATGAGGCCGTCGATCGCGTCGTCGGTCGGTTCGAGGGCCATATTCTCTTTGGCCTGGAAGATGACGTTCTCGATCTTCTTTACCTTCGTCGGTGAGCCGGAGAGCCCGCAGAGTTTGGTGTCGGCATTGACGTCGGCTACGCTCCATTCCGTAAGGTTGAGGTAGGGACGGGCATCGAGCAGGTCCATATAGTCGGAAGCCGCTTCCTGTTTCTCGGTGACGGTCTTCGCATGTTTGTATTTCTGGATGAACCGGGCATTACGCGGACGGCAGTCGGGAGCCGAGCTGTTGACGGTCACTACCAGCGGCAGCTTGCCTTCGACCGTTTCCACACCGCGTTCGAGGCGGCGTTTCACGGTGATCTTTCCATTCTTTACCTGTTGTATTTCTTCGGCATAGGTGATCTGTGTCAGGCCGAGTTTTTCGGCTACCTGCGGACCTACCTGTGCGGTGTCGCCGTCGATAGCCTGTCGTCCGCAGATAATCAGGTCGTATTCCTTTATTTTCCGGATAGCCATCGAGATGGCATACGATGTGGCTAACGTATCGGCGCCGGCGAATGCGCGGTCGGTCAACAGATACCCGCCGTCGGCTCCGCGGTAGAGTCCTTCGCGGATGATCTCGGCAGCACGTCCCGGTCCCATGGTGAGCAGCGTTACAGTCGTTCCGGGATGCGCGTCTTTCAGGCGCAGGGCCTGTTCCAACGCATTCAGGTCTTCCGGGTTGAAGATGGCGGCAAGGGCGGCGCGGTTCACCGTTCCGTCTGCTTTCATCGCATCTTTCCCCACGTTACGCGTGTCCGGAACCTGCTTTGCTAAAACAATAATTTTTAAACTCATATGTAATGATCTATTAGATTGTTCCAATCAGTATGTACCCTAAGTTATCATTTAGTCGGGTGCAAAAATAATCAAACATTCGAAAAGACAAACTATTTTAACACAAGATAATGCACACTTGCGTCGTTTTTGCGCAAGTAAAAGGCGGAAAATCATAGGTGGAGGATTCAGGGCTTGTTTTTGCTTTGTTTCGGGGGCGTCTCTTCCTGAAATTTGTACCTTCGCCCCATGGTTCGCAAGATTATCCATATCGATATGGACGCCTTTTATGCCTCGATCGAGCAGCGGGATCATCCGGAATACAGGGGCAAGCCTGTGGCGGTGGGTTATCCGGAGGCGCGGGGCGTGGTGTCGGCTGCCAGCTATGAGGCGCGGCGGTATGGGATACGTTCGGCCATGCCCTCGACCACGGCGATGAAGCGTTGCCCGTACCTGATCTTCGCTCCTCCCCGATTCGAAGTCTATCAGGAGGTGAGCGACCAGATCATGCAGATTTTCCTCGAATATACCGACCTGGTGGAACCGCTCTCGCTCGATGAGGCGTTCCTGGACGTGACGTTCAACCACAAGCAGCAATCGTCGGCTATCTTCATCGCCAAAGAGATTAAGCAGCGGATCAAAGAGGCTACCGGGCTGACGGCTTCCGCCGGCGTGTCTTTCAATAAGTTCCTGGCCAAGATCGCGTCGGATTATAAGAAGCCCGACGGCCTCTTCGCCGTCCTCCCCAAAGATGCCGAAGCGTTTGTGGAGCGGCTGGAGATTGAACGTTTCTTCGGCGTCGGCAAGGTAACGGCCGAGAAGATGCACCACCTGGGCATCCATACCGGCGCCGACCTGAAGCGCCACAACGAAGCCGACCTGGTGCGCCTCTTCGGTAAGGCGGGAGCTATGTACTATGCCAACGCCCGGGCGATCGACGACCGGGAAGTGAACCCGCACCGGATCCGCAAATCCGTCGGCGCGGAGAACACCTTCGATACCGACCTCGAACAATCCACCAAACTCATTCTGGAAGGTTACCACATCGCCCGCCGCGTGTGGGAACGGATCGAAGAGAGCCAGTTCCGGGGACGGACGGTGACGCTCAAGGTGAAGTATGCCGACTTCGAAACCATCACCCGCAGCCGCACCCTGCATACAGCGGTAACCACCTTCCACCTCTTCTGGGATACCGCCCGCGACATGCTCAAACAAGTAGATACGTCCGAAAAGAAGGTTCGCCTGCTGGGATTCACCCTCAACCACACGGACGACGATACCTCCTCCCCCCTTCAACCGGTACAACTCCGACTGAAGTTCAAGCCGTGACGGATAACATATCTGGGTGCTGGGCACGTATGCGCTATTGGCACACCCTCTTGCTATATATACAGGGGATTTGCCCTTTTTTCCTTCCACTGCTTCCACTCCCTATGATAATCAGCCACTTATTGTGGAAGGACCCTCGTTTTTGGGCGTTTCCTTCCACACTTCCTTCCACTGGCTGACTTCTGCCATTTGAAGGCCAAAACAATCATAGGTGGTTG
>JAVBUE010000033.1:0-93643 GCA_031555735.1 Tannerellaceae bacterium | reverse complement strand
TTCCCTCCTGCTGACCGCCTGTGAATACTACGAGGCGCACTACAACCGGGAACAATTGATGAAGGCTTATTTCTTCACAGGCAAAGTGAACCAGGCATTGGGGGATGCACCAAAGGCGCAGGAATATTACCTGAAAGCATTAACCGTCGGGGAATCATCTGACAATATAAAACTAAAAGCAAAGATAAACAGCTATTTAGGGATGCTCTACACCTACCAAAATGCATACTCGATCGCAATCCCCTGCATGAAGGAAAGTCTCCGGTATCTTACGATGCTGAATGATACGATCTCGAAAGCAATTGTTTTTCGCGACATGGCCAGAACATACCATAAACTAAATCATATAGATTCCGCCGAACTGTTTTATCGGAAAGCATCAGAGATAAACCATCCGGAAGAACAAGCCTATATATTGAACGAATTAGGAGGAATACTGATGGATAATAAGAAATACTATGAAGCGCTCCCCTACCTGCGAAGGGCGATGCAACTTGCTGAAGATCTGCCAGAACCCATATACCTCTCCTTGGGCGAATGTTTCATCCTGATGGAAGATACGGATTCCGCCCGATTCTATTTACAAAAAAGCATCCTCAGCGATCAGTTATATACACGGCAAAATGCGCTTTATTATCTGGCCCAAGTAGCGAAAATGGAACACAAACAGAAAGAATACGATACGTTCATCGGTCAATACAAACACATCAGGGATTCGCTGCAAAGTAATCATAATGCAGTGGCCATGCTACAGGGACAATCCATCTTTGACTATACGCAGCAACAGAAAACGATCGAGAAGAAAGAACAAAAAAAGGGATTCTACCATCAAACATTTTATTCTATCATCCTATTTGTCATACTGCTTATAGGCATCATGCTCTTTCTCCTCAAGCTGTTTAAAAAGGAATCTGCCCAAAAAGAGGACATAATTGCCCAAATAGACAAGGAACTGAGCGGACTGAAAACATTGCATGATACCAGGGAGGCGGAGTTTAAGAAGTCGGAGATATACACTAAATTCATACATGCAAATAACTCAATTACAGTATCAGACAAAGAGGCGTTGTATGAAGCCATCGACCGGGTTTATCCCAACTATATAGGAAACATGCAACACCTGCTACCAGATATGGACGAGATCGATACATTCATTCTCTATTTGATTAAAGTAAATATCGACCAGAAGATCATCGCATCGCATATAACATTAAAACCAAGCGCCATCTCAAACCGGAAAAAGCAGATGGCCGTGCGCATCTTCGGGGAAAATGCCCAAACAAAAAAATTAGACGCGCTGATAAAAAACAACGGCATCAACTAAAAAGAGGGGCGTCCACCGGACACCCCTCCTCCATTTATTACCAATTAATCAGTAATGATTCATGTTTATTCTCCCCAGTTGAGCTGCAACATGCGTTTGTAGCTGTTGTAACGCCATTTCGCGTTGTCTTCGGCAGCCTGGAAGAGTTCGGCAGCTTCGTTCGGGTATTGTTTCGCCACGGAAGAGAAGCGCACTTCGCCCTTGAGGAAGTCCTGGAACTTATCCCATTCCGGTTCCTTGCTATCGAGGGTGAAGGGGTTCTTGCCTTCCTGCTCCAGAGCGGGATTGTAGCGCCAGAGATGCCAGTAACCGCATTTGACGGCGTCGGCTTCTTCCTGCTGGCTCTTGCCCATACCCAGCTTCAGACCGTGGTTGATACACGGAGCGTAGGCGATCACCAGTGACGGTCCGTCGTAGGCTTCAGCTTCGCGGATAGCCTTGAGGGTCTGGCCCTGGTCGGCACCCATCGCTACCTGGGCGACATATACATACCCGTAGGTAGTGGCGATCATACCGAGGTCTTTCTTACGCACCCGTTTACCGGCAGCGGCAAACTTGGCGATAGCGCCCACCGGGGTAGCCTTGGACGACTGTCCGCCGGTATTGGAATATACTTCGGTGTCGAGCACGAGGATATTGACGTTCTTTCCGGAAGCGATCACGTGATCGAGACCACCGTATCCGATATCGTACGAAGCGCCGTCGCCGCCGATGATCCACTGCGAACGTTTCACCAGGTAGTGGCTCAGTTCGTTGATCTGGCTGCAGAGCGGGCACTTGCCGGCATTCGCGCTGACAAGCGGTTTGATCTGGTCGGCCAGTTCGCGTGTCTTGTCGGCATCGTTCATATTGTCGATCCATGACTGGAAGAGTTCTTTGGCAGTACCCGGACAATCCAGCGCCATCGCTTCGGTCATCAGGCGAACGAGGCGTTCACGCATTTTCTCGTTGGCCATCTGCATACCCATACCAAACTCGCAGAAGTCTTCGAACAGGGAATTCGCCCAAGCCGGACCCTGACCCTTTTCGTTCTTCCGGTACGGTGTGGAAGGAACAGAACCTGAATAGATGGACGTACATCCCGTGGCGTTGGCTACCATCTGGCGGTCGCCAAACAACTGGGTGATCAGCTTCACATACGGCGTTTCACCGCAACCCGAGCAAGCGCCTGAGAATTCAAACAACGGTGTGGCGAACTGTGAGTTCTTCACGTTCATCTTGGTATCCACCAGATGCTGTTTGCTCTTCACGTTCTTCACGGCATAGTCCCAGTTGGCTGCCTCGGGCAGTTGCGACTCAAGGTCGGTCATCGACAACGCCTTATTGCCACGGAAGCCCGGACAGATATCGGCGCAGTTGCCGCAACCCATACAGTCGAGCACATCCACCTGGATACGGAACTTCATCCCTTTCAATGTAGCCGGAGCCTTTACATCGAGCATATCGAACGAAGCGCCAGCCTCTTCCGTGTTGTCGAGCACGAACGGGCGGATAGAAGCATGCGGACATACATAGGCGCACTGGTTACACTGGATACAGTTGTCTTTGTTCCATACCGGAACGAAGGCAGCCACACCACGCTTTTCGTACTCGGCCGTTCCCTGCATCCAGGTACCGTCTTCGATACCGGTGAAGGCGGAAACCTTCAGCAAGTCGCCGTCTTGTGCATTGATCGGACGCACTACTTCGTTGATGAAAGCCGGATCGTTGTTCGGAGCTGCTACCTCATCCGCCAGGCTTGCCCAAGCCGGGTCAACCGTCAGTTGCTGGTATTCGCCACCCCGATCCACAGCGGCATTGTTCATATTGATAATGCTTTCGCCCTTCTTGCCATACGATTTGATGATGAATTTCTTCATCTGTTCGATGGCCAGATCCACCGGGATCACCTGGGTGATGCGGAAGAATGCCGACTGTAGGATGGTGTTGGTGCGGTTGCCCAACCCGATTTCCTGTGCGATCTGGGTCGCATTGATATAATACACGGTGATGTTCTTCTGAGCGAAGTAGCGTTTCACCTTGTTGGGCAGGTGCTTGGCCAGTTCATCGCCGCTCCACACGGTGTTGAGCAGGAAAGTGCCGTTTGGCCGCAATCCTTTGGTCACGTCGTACATACGGAGGTAAGCCTGTACGTGGCAAGCCACGAAGTTCGGCGTATTCACCAGGTAGGTAGAGCGGATCGGCGTATCACCGAAACGCAGGTGGGAGCAGGTGAAACCGCCCGACTTCTTCGAGTCGTACGAGAAGTAAGCCTGGCTGTATTTATCGGTATTATCACCGATGATCTTGATTGAGTTCTTGTTGGCGCCTACCGTACCGTCAGCACCCAGTCCGTAGAACTTGGCTTCGTACATGCCTTCGCCACCCATCGCGATTTCTTCCTTCTGCGGCAGGGAGGTAAAGGTTACATCGTCCACGATACCGATGGTGAACGCGTTCTTCGGTTCGTTCATCGCCAGGTTCTCATAGACGGCCAGGATCTGCGCCGGTGTGGTATCTTTGGAGGAGAGGCCATAACGGCCGCCTACCACCACGGGAGCGTCGGCTTTGCCGTAGAAGCAGTCTTTCACGTCGAGATACAACGGTTCGCCCAGTGCGCCCGGTTCTTTTGTGCGGTCGAGCACAGCGATACGTTTCGCCGTCTTCGGGACAGCCGCCAGGAAATGTTTGGCAGAGAACGGACGGTACAGGTGAACAGCCACCAACCCTACCTTTTCGCCCTGGGCGGTGAGGTAGTCGATCGTTTCGCGGATTGCTTCGGTAACAGAGCCCATGGCAATGATCACGCGATCGGCATCCGGCGCACCGTAATAATCAAACAAACCGTATTTACGGCCGGTGATGACCGACAGTTCGTTCATGTATGCTTCCACTACTTCGGGAACAGCCGTATAGTAACCGTTGCTGGCTTCCTTATGCTGGAAGAAGGCGTCGGGGTTTTCGGCCATACCGCGAGCCACCGGGTTTTCCGGGGTCAGGGCGCGGGCGCGGAATTCGGCCAATGCTTTTTGGTCGATCAGGTGCGCCAGGTCTTCATCCTGCAGCATCTCGATCTTCTGGATTTCGTGTGAGGTACGGAAACCGTCGAAGAAGTTGAGGAACGGCACCCGTGATTTGATCGTCGCCAGGTGAGCGACGGCCGCCAGGTCCATTACTTCCTGCACGGAACCTTCCGCCAGCATGGCGAAACCGGTCTGGCGGCAAGCCATCACGTCCTGATGATCGCCAAAGATCGACAGGGCATGTGAAGCCAACGTACGAGCCGATACGTGGAATACGCAGGGGAGTAATTCACCGGCGATCTTGTACATGTTCGGGATCATCAGCAACAAGCCCTGAGAGGCAGTGTAGGTTGTTGTCAGGGCACCCGCCTGTAAGGAGCCGTGCAGGGCACCGGCGGCACCGCCTTCCGATTGCATTTCCTGCACCATTACTGTTTCGCCGAAGATGTTCTTCCGTCCGGCGGCAGCCCATTCGTCCACATATTCTGCCATAGTGGACGACGGCGTGATGGGATAGATCGCAGCTACTTCACTGAACATATACGAGATATGTGCAGCAGCCTGGTTACCATCACAGGTTAAAAATTTCTTTTGTTTCGTCATAAACCCAATAAACTATTAGTATGTAATTAACTTATCTTACTTTCTTGCTCATTTGTTATTTTCTTCCCGTTCAATACAGGAAACCGAACAACCAGAGGGGGATTACATTGCCTTCTCCGATCTCGGTCTTATCCACGGCATAACACAACTCGGGGTTATTCTTCACGCGCGCGTTCTCTTCGATACGGAACGCATAGCGGTTATTCACCAGGAAGTGCGCATTCCGGTCGGCTTCGTTCAACCGGTTGTCTTTCATCAACTGGTTGAAGAAGAAAGATTCACGTACGGCCTGCATATTGGCATCTTCCGGACGGATGGGATACATCAGGTTGGAATTGTACATATAGACCCTCGATGGCTTCTTCGGAAACGTTTCGCCTTCGCGGTACAAGATAGACATTAACCGGGCGTCCGTCAGGTATTTGATGTAATTCATGACGGTGGCGCGTGAGGTTTCGATGTCTTTGCTCAGTTGGCTGACGTTCGGCGTACATGGCGCGTTGATAGCCAGCAGGTAGAGCAGTTTGCGCAGCTTGGGCAGGTAGCTTTGTTCGATCTGCTTGATGTAAAGCACATCGACTTCGAGCATCATGTTCATCGTCTTCAGCAGGTTTTCCGAGAAATTACGCTTCTCGAGGAAAAACGGGTAGAAACCGTGATGGAGGTAATCTTCAAAATAAGCCATCGGTTTCACCACCGAACAGATGCGGGTGGCGATCTCCTGATGGTTGGCAAGCACCTCTTCGAAGGAATAAGACGGAAAGTCGTTTCCCGACATCAGGTTGAGGTATTCACGGAAAGAGAATCCACGCAACTGGTAAGAGGCGACTTTGCCCGAAAGGTCGGGGTTCTCTTCTTTCAACCGCATCACCGACGAACCGGAGAATACGATCTTCAGGTCGGTAAAATGGTCGTGGCAGTAACGCAGTTCCTTCGACCAATCGGGGTATTTGAATACCTGGTCGAGCAACAACACCTTGCCGCCTTTTGCGCGGAATTCGGAGGCGAAATCCACGATCGAACGATCCGTAAAATAGAAGTGATTGAGGTTGATATAGAGGCATTCCTTATTATCGGCGCCGAAGTGCTCGCGGGCGATGCTCAGCAGGAAAGTGGTCTTTCCCACACCCCGGGAGCCTTTGATACCGATCAGCCGGTCGTTCCAGTCGATCTCGTCCATCAGTACTCTCCGCACCGGCGAGTAGAGGTGTTCCACTAAATATTTGTGTGTAAGAAAGAATGATTCCACCTGGTCTTCTCCATTTACTATATCAGCGTGGCAAAGATAGGCATCATTCCCGGTTTTGCAATACAGAGATAGCAAAAAAAACGTAATAGTATCCATTTAGAGTTTGCATATACGTCCTAAAATATCAATCCCAAAAGCGATCACACCGGATAATAGTTGGATACAGGTGCGATCGCCTTCGGGATCGATAGGATATGCAGAATACGGGCTTGCTTATTCGATCACCGTTACCCAGCCATACGGATCGGCTTCGTCGCCATACTGGATGGCGCGGAGTTTGTTGTAAAGCTTCGTGCATACAGGACCGGCGTTACCGTCTTTGGCATAGAGGTAGGAGGCGCCTTCGTCCAGGTCGTCGATGCGGGCGAGCGGTGTGATCACGGCGGCGGTTCCACATTCGGCGGCTTCCTCAAAGGTAGCCAGTTCTTCCACCGGAACGGGACGGCGTTCCACCGTCATCCCCATATCCGCAGCCAGTTGCATCAGGCTCTTGTTGGTGATCGACGGGAGGATGGAATTCGACTGCGGCGTGATATAGCTGTTTCCGCGGATAGCGAAGAAGTTAGCGGGGCCACATTCGTCGAGGTATTTCTTTTCTTTCGGGTCGAGGTAAAGCACGGCGGCGTAGCCTTTCTCACGGGCGATCTCCCCGGCAGACAAGCTGGCGGCATAGTTCCCGCCCACCTTATAGGTACCGGTACCCTGTGGTGCGGCACGGTCGTAGTCGCGGAGGATACACACCTGCGTAGGCTTGAACCCGCCTTTGAAATACGGGCCTACGGGAGTAACAAACACCATAAACAGGTATTCTTCTGCCGGTTTCACACCCACCTGGGCGCCCAGGCCGACCAACAACGGACGGATATACAACGAGGCGCCGCTTTCATAGGGAGGCACAAAGCGCATGTTGAGCTTCACCACTTTCCGTACCGCCTCTTCAAAGAGATCCAACGGCAGTTCGGCCATCCGGATACCCCGGCAGGAACTTTGCATCCGTTTGGCATTTTCTTCCATACGGAACACACGCACCTGGCCATCTTGTCCCTTGAACGCCTTCAATCCTTCGAACGCTTCCTGTCCGTAATGGAGGCAGGTGGCTGCCATGTGGATGTTCAAAACCTCGGAAGACGATACCTCCAACTCTCCCCACTTACCGTTGCGGTAGTAGCAGCGCACATTATAGTCTGTCTTCATATAACCGAACGAGAGATCAGACCAGTTTATATTTTCCATAACCGTTGAATTTAGATTGTACGGCAAAAGTAAGGATTTTCGCCCGGGATATGTTACTTTTGCGTTAAAAATTACAGGAAGATGAAAGTAAAAGTAAGCGATCTGATTCAACATACTACCTCGACAGCCTTCTCATTCGAAATACTTCCTCCGCTGAAAGGGAATAATATACAGCGGGTGTACGACGTGATCGACAAGCTGCGCGAGTTCGACCCCAAATACATCAACATCACTTCGCACCATAGCGAAAACCAGTATAAGACACTGGCCGACGGGACGATCCACCGGATCAACACCCGCAAGCGGCCCGGGTCCGTGGCGATCGCATCCGCCATCCAGACAATCTACGGCATACCTGCCGTACCCCATATTATATGTAAGGGGTTCACGAAAGACGAAACGGAATACGGATTGATCGACCTCAACTTCCTGCGGGTGTATAACCTGCTGCTGCTGCGCGGCGACAACAAGGTGCTCGAACCGAATGAGAAACCCGAACATTTCCACAGCCATGCCACCGAGCTCCAGCAGCAGGTGAACGACTTCAACCGGGGGATCGCCGTGGACGGCAGCCGGTTTGAACCGAACGAGACGCCCTTCTCCTACGGCATGGCCTGCTATCCGGAGAAACACGAGGAAGCGCCGAACCTGGAATCCGACATCCACTACCTGAAGGAAAAGGTGAAAAACGGAGCCGAATACCTCGTCACCCAGATGTTTTTCGATAACCGGAAATACTACGATTTTGTGGATCGCCTGCGTGCCGAAGGGATTACCGTGCCCATCATCCCGGGTATCAAGCCGGTGGTGCTGCGCGACCAGTTGACGGTATTACCCAAGGTGTTCCGGTGCGACATTCCCGAACCCTTCGCCCATGCCTTGCGTCAGTGCAAGACCGACGACGAAGCCAAAGCCGTGGGCGTGGAATGGTGCATCGAACAATGCAAAGACCTGATCGCGCATGGCGTACCGAGCCTGCACTTCTATACCTTCCTGGCTTCCGAGAGTGTGTATAAAGTGGCGAAAGCGGTGTATTAATCGAACCGGATACTCTTTACCGGCTCCACTTTGCTAATCATATAGGTGGCGCCGAACATCATACCCATCGAAACCGCCAGCGCTCCGATATTGATCAGGAGCAGGTGGAGGATGTTCAGATCGACAGGCACCGCATCCACATAATAGTCGGCCGGATTGAGTGTGAATATCCGGAAATGTTGTTGTACGAGACAGATGGATATCCCGATCACATTCCCCCACAACATCCCCTTCCCGATCAGGAAAAAAGCAATATAGAGGAATACCTTCCGTATGCTGGTGTTGCTCTGTCCCATTGCTTTCAAGACCCCGATCATATTGATGCGTTCCATAATAATGATCAGCAGGCCGGAGATCATGGTGAATCCCGCCACCGCCATCATCAGCACAAGGATCAGCACCACATTGATATCCAACGCGCTGAGCCAGTTGAAGATCATGGGGTTCAGTTCTTTGACCGAACGGGTATAGTAGAGATTGTCGAGGCGGTCTTTCTGCTCCGCCATGAAGAAGTAAAGGTTTTCGGCAATCGCGTCGAGGTGGCTGTAATCGTCCACCAGCAGTTCGATGCCGCTCACCTGGTCGTTCTCCCAGCCGTTCAACCGGCGTACCTGGCGGATATCACCCAGGGCGAACAGCTTATCGAATTCCGGCGAGCCCGAATCATAAATACCTTTGAGGTGGAAGGGACGGGCGCGGACCTCATCCTGGATGAAATACATCAGTACCCGGTCACCTAACTGCAACCCCAGCAGGTCGCAGATCGTTCGGGAAAGGAGGATATCATTGGAGCTTTTCCCTGCTTCAAATACGGGCAGCTCACCTTCTTTCAGGTTGTCACGGAAGAAAGACCAGTCGTAATGCTGATCCACGCCTTTCAGCACGATGCCCTGGAAATCTTCATCGGTCTTGATCATCCCGGGCTTGGTGGCAAACACCTCCACATGGCGGATACCGGGGAAGTGGTTCAGTTGGTCCAACAAGGTGTCGCCCGGAGCTATGGGCGCATATTCGTACGAAGCGTTACTGTCGAAGTTGGTGATCTGTATATGCGAACCAAAACCAATCACCTTTCCCCTCACCTCCTGCTTGAATCCTACGATGATCGCTACCGACAACACCATCACCGCCAATCCCAACGCAATCCCCGCCATGGCGATACGTACTGCCGGAGGAGTAGCCTTGCCTTTCCCTTCGGCGCCGGAATGAATGCGTTTTGCGATGAAGAATTCGAGCATATCAAATAATGATTAATGATTAATGATTAATGATTAATGATGACCGAATTTGGCGGTTTTGATGCTGGCAGTGATTAACCGAAGGAGTTCTTCCGCATCATCTTTGAGGCTTGTAAATGCCATCTCCGTAATAAAACCAGACTCATGCAACAGCTCAATCCAATATAACGTTTCGTTACACTCTTTCTGGGCAATACCCAGCTTATGAGAAAAATCTATCTTACTTTCTGCAAACTCACTTTCCCGCTGCAATGCGCCAACAGATGTTCCAGATCGAAGTAGTTGTTTCGACAGTATAAACTCCTTATGTTCATTACACAAATACCCATACAACTTCACAACGCGTAATGCAAAACGAAAGCTCTTCTCTCTCAAAGGATTTGGCCGTCCATTAATCATTTATCATTAATCATTTATCATTATTCACTATTTATTCCGTTCGTCCCGGATACGCCTCCAGCGCCTTGGCAAGCACGGTAAGTGCTTTCCCGAGGTCTTCTTTGTTCAGGACGTAGGCGATGCGGACTTCGTTACGGCCGAGGTCGGGATGGGTATAGAATCCGGAGGCGGGAGCCATCATGACGGTCTGTCCTTCGTATTCGAACTCGTCGAGGCACCAGGCACAGAAGGCGTCCGAGTCATCCACGGGCAACTTGGCAACGGTATAGAACGCTCCCATCGGTATCGGCGAATAGCACCCGGGGATCCGGTTGATCCCGTCCACCAGGAAGTTGCGACGTTCCAGGTATTCATTATATACGTTCAGCATATAATCGTCGGGCGTATCCAGTGAAGCCTCCGCGACGATCTGTCCGATCAACGGGGGACTGAGGCGCGCCTGGCACCACTTCATCACATTCTCGCGCACCTGTACGTTTTTCGTAATGATCGCACCGATGCGGATACCACATTCGCTGTATCGTTTGGATACGGAATCGACCAACACCACATTATTCTCGATCCCTTCGAGGTGGAAGGCCGAGATATACGGCGCACCGGTATAGCAAAATTCGCGATACACTTCGTCGGAGAAGAGGAAAAGGTCGTACTTCTTCACCAGGTCGCGTATCTGCTCCATCTCGCGGCGGGTATAGAGATAGCCTGTCGGATTGTTGGGGTTACAGATCAGGATGGCTTTCGTACGGGGCGTGATCAGCGCTTCGAACTCTTCCAGCGGAGGCAGGGAAAAACCTTTCTCAATAGACGAGGGGACCGTCTTGATCACCGCGCCGCCCGAAATGGCAAACGCCATATAATTGGCATAAGCAGGTTCGGGCACCAGGATCTCGTCGCCCGGATCCAGGCAGGCCATAAACGAAAAGGAGACGGCTTCCGAACCACCTGTGGTGATGATGATATCCTCCACATCCACCCGGATGTTGAACCGGTTATAATACTTCACCAACTTCTCACGGAACGAACGGATCCCTTCGCTGGGCGAATATTCCAGGATCTTCCGGTCGATATGGCGCGCCGCTTCCAAGGCTACCTCCGGCGTTTCGATATCGGGCTGGCCGATATTCAGGTGATACACCTTGACCCCCTTTGCTTTGGCTTTATTAGCCAGGGGAACCAACTTACGGATAGGCGAAGCGGGCATACTGACACCGCGCTGTGAAATACTGGGCATATACTCTATTTTTGTTGCAAAAATAGGGTATTTATTATCAGAAGCCAAAGAAAACAGCGTATTATCTTCCCGGAGGAGCGGAATCGCGGCTGGCGTGCATAGTGGAAACGAAGGCTTTGGGGTCGATCTTCTTCACCTCTTCCTTCAGTTTCGGCATATCTTTCCGTTCGGCAATGGTGAAGATGATCTCACGTTCCTTTCCTTCGTACATGCCGCGTCCGTGGAGGTACGTACCGCTCATGCCCATCTCATCCACGATCAGTTCCTTGATATCTTCCGTCTTATTGGATACGATAAAGACGGCGCGGTTCGGGTTCTCCACCTGGAGCATATCCACCACCTTCCCATAGACAAAGATCGTCAGCCAGGAGTACAAAGGTACCGCCCAATCCTTGAAGGCGAGCAAACCAAGTACGACAACGGCCGAATCGAGCAGGATGATCATATTGCTCACCTTCATATTCGAATTGCTTGCCAGCACACGCGCCAGCACGTCGGTACCCGCACTGGTACTCTGAGCCCGGAATACGCAGGTCACACCCAGCCCCAGCAAAGCCCCTCCGTAGAAGGCGGCGATAAACGTATCGTTGGGGAGCAGCGGCTCGGTCAGTATATACGATAAGGAATCGGTACATACGGAGATCAACACAAACGTCACGATCGTCTTAGGCCCGGAAGCCAGTCCGATCTTCTTCATCGCCAGGATCATCAACGGAATATTGAAACAGAGCGCCGTGATACCCATCGGCAATCCGTCGGGCAGGAAAGAGAACATCCCCTGCGTGGAGTAATGCAATACAATGGAGATACCATAGACCCCTCCCGGTACGATCTTGAACGGGGCGAGGAAAAGCACATAGCTCAATGCCTGCAGGAAGGCGCCGACCACAATCAGTGAATAATCTTTCACACCCGCTTTCCACGTGGTTTTTGAAGGAATAAGAAATTCTTGTTTCATGTCTGTTTTGTTTGTGTAGTTGAAAAACAGTGCAAAAATAGACATAAAAAAAGAGACTGCATACAAGCGCATGCAGTCTCTTTACAATCTATATATATTCAGGGTTATTCCTTACCTGCCAGGAATGCCGGATCGTCCCAATCAATCCCGTCGGCCAGGTCGGCCAGGTAGTTGTGCGTAGCACCCGGCACGTTCAATACTTTCTTATTATTGTTGGTCACGTTCAACACTTTGACGTACATCTTGTACTGTCCTTCGGTCAGCACACCTTTCATCAGTTTGAGGTTGCCATACACCGCCTGGTACATCCGTTTGCTACCGTATTGGTCGCCGCCCTGGATACTTCTCAATTGCATTTCAACGAAGTAGTCTGTAATATCGGCCACCTGGTCGTACTGATAGGAAGATAACTGCAGGTATTTACTCAACTGTGATGTTTTCGGGGCAAACGGGGCTCCTGTTGATGATCCTGTACTCTGGGAAAAACTTATGGTTGTGCTTATGGCTAATGCAACAACTGCTATCACTAATCGTTTCATATTCTATACACTTTAAAATTTTACCTATAACTTTCTTTTTGTTTATCTCAGGCGAGTACGTTTGCGATCGTCTCTCGCTTCTGTATATACAACTATATGTTTTACAACATAGTTTTGAGGTATAATTTATAGGTGCATAGATGGGGTTTATGTAGGGGAAGTCTTTTCTCAAAGGCTTTTACCCAATGAAATGCAGATCAGCCTGTTATTTTAACTTCAACAGCAAGAGTACCGGATTGTTCCTGATCCCTTTGTCGGGGAAAAGCGTTACCGGCAAGGTTATTTTCATATCCTTCGCCCATTGTTGCAGGGATTCCACAGCGACCTCACCGATCAGTTCATTCCGGGAATTGATCGTCCATCGAGCAGGCAGCAGCGGAACTTTCCCATTCAGGTCGTTTGTAAAAAAAGAAGTTCCGGTATCCGGCACATAAGCCACAGCAGAACACGGTGTCGCAACAATCGTCATACAAATACAGGTTGTCTTTATACGGGTAGGTTCCACCCCTTAATCCCGGGGTAGTACGCCGCGTGTCGTAATGAATCGTTTGTGGAGTAGTCAGGTAGGTTCCCTGTTCGTTTTGGAAATAGAGTTTCACAGGAGCCTTCCCGTCAAAATTCCGGTCAAGGCTGACAATCGTGTTGGTATTCAGATATCCGGCAAGAGATAAAAAGTGTTGGGCTCGCCGAAAATACGTTTGGGCGGAATGTACGAATACGGGGTAACCCGGGGAACAACCACTGTCGCTTCCGACGCTATTTCACTCAGCTTTATTTCACGCGCTTCAAGGATTGCTTTCTCCAGTTGAAGGTCGGGAATCTGGGCATAACCGGGAACCGCCAATATGCTTATGAAGAGAAAAGACAGGGCAAATGCAAGAGGCCGCATAGCGTCATTCACTTATAACTAATATCACAACAACCGGATTATCGTCTTCACGGACGGTTTTGAGTTGTTCGAGGGCTACGTTTGTATCCTTGTAGGTAGAAAAGCGGCTGGCCACCTTTTCGGCAGGAAGCACACAAAGAACATCTCCCTGAGGAGTCTGATAGTTCGGGAACAAAGGTATAAATGGATTTTTTGTGTCTATCCAGCCATCTTTCGAAAAACACACCTTCCCGTCTTTCTTATTCATTACACCGATGTAGGAGTGGGAGTCGAAGTCATACGTAAAAAAAAGATCGTCGCCCGTATCCCCGATACCTGTTACTACCTTAAAGAGGCTCCAGTCAAATTCCTTATCCTGCCCGCTATACGGAAGTCCACGCTCTCCCATATCAAACACATAGACAGGGGAAGCATCTGTTGCGTTGATTCGAAAGATAGTATCATTAAACATTTCCTTGAAATAGGTCTCCTCCTGTACCGTGTAAAATACCGGACGGTATTGCATCATCATATCCGTATTGTCTTCAAAGGTGAGGTAATTAGGTATTTTACTTTTGATCTCACCGGCACGGTTATAGGTAATCAGTTTGACGGGGTTCTTACCATCTATATTATGTACATAGCCTGCATACAGATCATCCTTCAACTGTTCCGTATAAAGAATGGGCGGCATAAACATCGCCAACTCGGCATTCACTTCATCGTTGGAAGAAAAGCGCATGAAAGCGCTGACATCCGGCTTATGGACCGGTGTTGCAGCCTGTGTCGGCACATTGATCTCAACCCATTGTTTTCCCTTGTCCGCCAGTACCGAATTGGAACGGCTATAATAGGCAGCGCCCATCAACGATACATATTCGTCGGGGCCTTGTCCCTTTTTGCCCACTTTTCCCAAAAACTTTCCGTTGGCACGATCAAACAACAAAATCTCTTTATCGATGACAATGATCGCCTTATCAGACAGATAAAAACGAGCCATATCCGACAACATACACTCTTTCGTTGATTCAAGGGGAATATACGTAACCTCCGCGAAGTAATCGTGAATAATCAGCGACTGCTGTTCTCCGTTTTTACAATCAATAACCGGCAAATCATCGGCTGATTCAAACTGGCAACTACTCCAGACAAGCATACAAAGGAATAAAGTAAAGACATTCTTCATGGTGTATATATTTAAGTATAACAATGACAACGCCAAAGATAGGGAAATATCATAAACCCCATCCAAATCATCTTAAAAAAGCAACCGTGGAACCCGCCACCGCCTCCGCACAGCGTTCACCGTCGATGGCTGCGGAGACGATACCACCGGCATATCCGGCGCCTTCGCCACAGGGGTAGAGACCTTTGAGGGAAATATGTTGGAATGAGGTGCGGTCGCGGAGGATACGGACAGGGGAAGAGGTGCGGGTTTCGACGCCGATCAGCACCGCTTCATTCGTCAGGAAACCTTTTGAGGAAGCACCGAAATGACGGAAACAGTCACGCAGACGGGAGGTCACAAACTCAGGCATCCAGAAATGGAGCGGCGAGGCAAGCAAGCCGGGTGTATAGGATGACACCGGCAGTCCGGCCGAGTTCTTCTTATTGACAAAATCGGCCATCCGTTGGGCAGGCGCTGCCTGCTTCATGCCGCCGTTGAGCCAGCAGCGTTCCTCCATCCACTCCTGAAAAGCCATGAGGGCAAGCGGGGACTCAGCAGGAACCGGCAACGGCTCGCCACCCAGCAAGGCAGGATAATCATCGGGATGAATCTCCACCACCATACCCGAATTAGCCCAGGACGAATTTCGGTTGGACGGCGACATACCATTGACTACCACCTGATGGGGGCCGCTGGCAGCAGGCACCACAAAGCCACCCGGACACATACAGAAAGAATAAACGCCCCGTCCGCCCGCCTGAGCGACGAAGTTATATTCGGCAGCCGGCAGATAGTCGCCCCTACCCTCTTTACGATGGTATTGGATCTGGTCGATCAGCGCCTGCGGATGTTCCAACCGTACACCTACGGCAATTCCTTTGGCTTCGATCTCAATCTGCTGTTCATGTAGATAGCGATAGACATCCCGTGCAGAGTGGCCGGTGGCCAGAATCACCGGCCCCCGGAAAGTTCCTCCGGTATGGGTTTCAATGCCGACCACCTCGCCCTGATGGATCAACAGGCGCTCCATCCGTGTTTCAAAATGTACCTCACCTCCCGAGCGGAGGATTTGTCCGCGCATGTTCTCAATCACACGCGGCAGCTTATCCGTGCCGATATGCGGATGGGCATCTGCCAATATCGAAGTCGATGCCCCATGCTGGCAAAAGAGATGCAGGATACGCTCCACCGATCCCCGCTTTTTGCTGCGGGTGTAGAGCTTGCCGTCGGAATAGGCGCCGGCTCCCCCCTCGCCAAAGGAATAATTGGATTCACTGTTCACCGTATGTTCGCGACTGATAAGCGCAATGTCTTTCCGGCGTTCGTGCACATCCTTTCCCCGTTCCACCACGATCGGTCGCAAGCCCAGTTCGATCAGGCGGAGGGCGGCAAAGAGTCCACCGGGACCGGCACCCACCACGATCACCGGCTTACCGCCAGACACATCCTTATATTCGATTACCGGAAACTCCGCCTCCGTTGGTTCTTCTCCCACAAACACCCGCACCTTAAGGTTGACATAGATGGTACGCTGTCGCGCATCAACCGAGCGCTTCAGCACCCGGACAGCACGGATATCATCCAAACGGTCGCCCGTTTCACGGACAACGACCTGTTTCAATACCTGTTCATTGGCTGCCTCTTCGGGCAGCAGGCGGAGCTGAAGTTCGCGGATCATAACGATGGAATAAAAAAGTGATTTACCGGTTTATCCGAATAAATGTCTGAACGCCTCTTCCACCTTCTTCACCTGCACCACATCGATGCGGCATTTGCTGCGGTCGAAGCCTTTGAGATTGTTATGGGGGATGAGGATACGGGAGAAACCCAGTTTTTCGGCTTCGAGTATCCGTTGTTCGATACGGTTGACGGGACGTATCTCGCCCGACAGTCCGACTTCACCCGCCAGGCAGGTGCCCGGTTCGATGTTGATATCCAGGCTCGACGAGAGGATGGCGCTGATCACCGCCAGGTCGATGGCCGGATCGTTCACCTTCAGTCCGCCTGCGATATTGAGGAACACATCTTTCTGCACCAGTTTGAATCCGGCGCGTTTTTCGAGTACGGCCAGGAGCATGTTCATCCGCCGGAGATCGAACCCCGTAGCGCTCCGTTGCGGCGTACCATAGACCGCCGAGCTGACCAGCGCCTGCGTCTCGATCAAGAACGGGCGCATGCCTTCGATGGCAGCGGCGATGGCGACACCACTCAGTCCCTCATGATTCTGCGTAAGCAACAGTTCCGAAGGGTTGTTCACTTCCCGCAGCCCCTCCTGCCGCATCTCATAGATCCCGAGTTCGGACGTGCTTCCGAAACGGTTTTTGATACTGCGGAGGATACGGTAAAGGTAATGCTGGTCGCCTTCAAACTGGAGGACGGTATCGACGATATGCTCCAGCACCTTCGGTCCGGCGATACTCCCTTCCTTATTTATATGACCGATGAGCAGTACCGGCACGCCGCTCTCCTTCGCATACTTGAGGATCGAGGCGCTGCACTCGCGTACCTGCGACACACTGCCGGGCGACGATTCGACCAGTTCGGAGTAGATCGTCTGGATGGAGTCGATGATCAGCAGGTCGGGTTGCACGTTCTGCGCCTGGACGAAGATCTGTTCGAGATTGGTTTCACACAGGACGTAACATTGCGGGTTGGATGCCGACAGGCGGTCGGCACGTAACTTCAACTGCTGCCCGCTTTCTTCACCGGAGACATAGAGGGTCTTCAGGGACGTGAGCCGCATTACCGTCTGCAACACAAGGGTGGACTTGCCGATACCCGGCTCGCCCCCGATCAGCACCAGTGAGCCTTTCACCAGGCCGCCACCAAGGACACGGTTCAGCTCGCCGTCCCGGAGATCGATCCGTTGTTCTTCGGTTGCCGTGATATCACGCAGGAGAATGGGCCGCGGTTTATCGCCCCCTGACAGTCCGGGTATGGAACGTTTGGCGGCCGGTTCCTTCGCGATCACTTCCTCCACGTATGTATTCCATTCGCCGCAGTTCGGGCATTTCCCCACCCATTTCGGCGAGTCGGCTCCGCATTGCGTACAGACATACACGGTCTTTGTTTTTGCCATATCGGTTTATTTTGGGCGTAAAGGTATAAAGAGTTGATGGAAATATCGGAATTTTTGCTTATGTTTGCTCAAGTGAGTCGTACGAATAAGGAATCAAATGGATAGTGAATCTTCCAACCACCTCACCGATGAGATCCGGCAGATGCTGGCAGCCCGGTTATCGGCATATAACCAGGGCAGGCCGACGGAGGCAGGCAGTTATCTGATTGTCGCCCCCCGGGAGCATTCGCTTTACTACAGCCTGTGGAGGCATTATCCGGCGGCGGCGTACCACCCCTATGTCTTTCTGAACAATCTGGAACTGAACGCCCTCGGATCACTGGAGTCGGCGATCCGGACCATATCCAACTCGTTCCTGCCGCTGGAGTGGAGCGATCAGCCGGTATCACCCCCCGATAACGGCGATGATATCCTCCTCTTCGGCAAATACCGCGGCTATCACCTGTGGGATATTTACAACATCGACCCCCGTTATGTGCAATGGATCGCCGAGAAGTTCGTGGCTAAAACGCGGAATGAAGCCCGTTTCCTCGATCTGGCCGTGACTTACAACAAGGTTTGGATCGACCTGCATACACGGAAGAGCTTCAAAGTGGCGCCCAACCGGTGTGTCGGCTCTGTTGGCGACAAACTGACCCACCTCCAGCTCCGGGTGCTTCATGTACGGTGTGAAGACGACAGCTACAAAACCCGGACGATGGACGGCACGACGCACTACTATGTCGATCAACTGATCACCGCCGTGGATGCGGACAACAACCGCTTCTACCTCATCATCAAAGCCGCCGACCGCAGCCTCAACTCACAAGTGGTTGCCACAGGCAGCCATCTATACACCACCGGCGAGATCATCCACCTCGATTCCGCCAAAATCCTCAAACAATACCTCTCCCACAACATCCCATACACCCGGCTGGGGTATTTGAAGTTTAGGTAGTTCCCTTTCACCTCCCATATGTTTTTTTGCAAAACATCTGCCACGGTTCCACGCAACAGGCGTCATCTTACTGCTCATGAATAGGTTAGGTGCGTGGCAGATGCCTGTGGCAGATCCGTTTTCCCGCCTTTTTGCTGCCACATCTGCCACGCCGTCGAAAAAGTTTCATCCTGATGAAAAAAAAGTTTCATCCTGATGGCACAAAAAGTTCCAATAGGTGGAACAAAAAGTTCCAATAGGTGAACCTTTTTGTTCCATTAAGTAAACCTTTTTGTTCCAATAGGTGGAAACCCGGAGAGTCGCTGAGAGCCTAACCTTCTTTTTGCCTTGATCTAAATACCTAAAAAATCCCTTAGTGGTTTGGGTTTTTACTCATTCATTTGTTAACCTGACTTGTTCGTTTACCTATTTATTTACTGTACGGCAAAGATACGATCCCTGTACTACCTACGCCGCAGGTAATCGATAGAAAGGCTTATCTTATCTGCGAAACAGAAGATCCGATCGGTCAAACTCCCGCCGTACGCATCCCGGGCGGACGTTTTTTATCGACGAATGTTCTCCCGAAATAATTGCGCATTGGCAGAGAATAACTACTTTTGAAACCGCTAACAGAATGGTTATGAAAATAGTAAACTTAGGCAGTTCCCATTCCATCCTCAACCGGTTTGTCGCCGAGATGCGCGATGTGGATATCCAGAAAGACAGCCTCCGGTTTCGCCGGAACATCGAGCGCATCGGTGAGATCATGGCGTATGAGATCAGTAAGCAGTTTGCCTACTCCACACACCCCATCCAGTCGCCGCTGGGTATCGCCGACATGGATATTCCCGATAACCAGGTGGTGATCAGCACGATCCTGCGTGCCGGACTGCCGTTCCACCAGGGATTCCTGCATTATTACGACTATGCCGAGAACGCCTTCGTATCGGCCTACCGTAAATATAAAGACCGGTTGAACTTCGACATCCATATCGAATACATTGCTTCACCCCGGATCGATGGAAAGACGCTGATCGTGACCGACCCCATGCTGGCTACCGGCAGTTCGATGGAACTGGCCTTCAAAGCCCTCCTCACCAAAGGCGATCCGGCGGAAGTACACTTTGCCTCCATCATCGCCAGCAAACAGGCGCTGGATTACCTGTGCGAAAAAATGCCGGCCGATAAAAATATCACCGTATGGGTGGCCGCCCTCGACAACGAGCTCGACGAACATTCGTATATCGTTCCCGGACTGGGCGATGCCGGCGACCTGGCTTACGGCGAGAAAGACTCATGAAAGCACTCCGGTACATAGCGATCGTCCTCCTTTGCATCCTGTGCCGACCGGCATATGGACAATGGCAACTGAGTGAACAGGCAACAATCAGTATCCTGACCTGCGCTCCCTACGATGAAGCTGTGTTTACCGTCTTTGGTCACGCTGCCTTCCGTGTGCAAGAGCCGTCAAGGAATCTGGATACGGTATTTAACTATGGCATCTTTGACTTCTCCAAGCCGAACTTCATTTATCGCTTTGCCTTAGGGGAGACAGATTATAAACTGGGTGTGGAAGATTACCTGGGATACATGACTGCTTATCAGATGCGGGGAAGCACGGTGACGGAACAGGTACTCGACCTCCATGCAGACGAGAAACAGCATCTGTGGGAAGCATTGGTGATCAATGCACAACCGGAAAATGCCGTTTATCGCTATAATTACCTATTCGATAACTGTGCGACCCGCCTCCCGGCGATGATAGAGAAGAGTGTAGATGGAAAGGTGGTCTATAATGACCCTCCCGTTCAACTCTCTTTTCGTGACCTGGTCAATTATTGCACACGGGATAATCCCTGGCTTGTTTTCGGTATCGACCTGGCATTGGGTAGTCCGTCCGACAGGTTGGCTACGCCGCACGAAATGATGTTCCTTCCCGATTACCTGAAAGAGGAAGTTGCCAAAGCAACGGTAAAGCGGAACGACGGGACGGAACGTAAACTGGTGTCGGCCATCCATGTAACAGAAGCCGTCAAAGTAGTGGACGATGATATCAACTGGCTACACCTCTTCACTCCTCTGGTATGCAATTGGCTGTTTTTTGCCCTGATAGCAGGTATCACCTTCCTCGAATGGCGGAAAAAGAAACGTTTCGCAATCGTGGATATCCTCCTGTTCATCCTGGCCGGTGTGGCAGGCTGCGTGCTGTTCTTCCTCTGTTTTATCTCCACCCATCCGTGCATTTGGCCGAACTGGTCGGTGGTGTGGTTGCATCCTTTCCACTTCATCCTCGTGATTTTGATTTGTTTAAGGTGGAAGAAAGCCGTTTTCTACTATCATTTTATTAACTTTGCAGCGCTTATGTTGATGCTGGCCGGTTGGTGTTTTATTCCGCAGCATCTGAACACGGCATTTATTCCGTTGGTAGCCACCCTTTGCTTACGCTCGTGGCACGGAATTTGTAATTACTTGAAAAAGATCGGATGAGAAAGTTTTTATCATCACTCATAGTCCTCCTGGCAGTCGCCAACGTGGAAGCCCAGCAACAGGCGCCGAAACTGGTAGTCTGCATTACGGTGGACCAGTTACGGGGCGATTACATCGACTACTTCTACAACACGTTCGGCGAACGGGGCTTCAAGCGCCTGATGAACGAGGGGGTGGTGTATCAGAACGTCCGCTTCGAATTTTCCAATATCGACCAGGCTACCGCCTTCGCCACCCTGTTCACAGGCGCCAACCCGGCCTTCCACGGCATCAGCGCCAACAAGACGTACGACTTCGATAAAGAACGGGAAGTATCGATCCTGAACGACCCTGAATTCCTCGGTAACTATACCAAAGACAACTATTCGCCCAAAGCGTTGGTAAGCTCCACCATCGGCGACGAGTTGAAGATCGCCTCCAAAGGGCGCAGCGATGTGTATGCCATCGCCCCCGATGCCGAAGCGGCGATCCTCTCCGCCGGACATGCAGCCAACGCGGCGTTCTGGATGGACAACTACAACGGCAAGTGGGCAACAACGACCTACTACAAAAACATTCCCTGGTATGTGGACCGCTACAACAACGGTCCCGAGTCGCTGGCCGCCCGCCAGGACAATATGGTATGGACACCTTCGCTGCCGCTCGACCGTTACAACGCCTTCCCGTATGTGCTGGACGAAGTCCCGTTCAAATACACCTTCATCGCCAAGTCGGCCGACGGTTTTTTCAACTTCAAGACCTCCCCGCTGGTGAATAAGGAAGTGAACCGGCTGGCGTTGCAGTTTATCGAATATGCCGCCTTCGGCACACGCTCCTGCCCGGACATGCTATCGCTCACCTATTATGCCGGTAATTACCGTCCGCTGCTGAGCAAGGAATACAACCGGGAGATACAAGACACCTACTACCAGCTCGACAAAGACATCGAACAACTGCTCGACGCCATCGATAAAAAGGTGGGGCTGCGCAATACCCTGATCGTATTCACCGGTTCGGGTTATTATAAATCGGAAGAAGACTATCCCGAAGGGCTGACCCTCGGAGGTGGTGAGTTCTATCCCAAACGGTGCATCGCCCTGCTCAACATGTACCTGATGAACCTGTACGGCCAGCAAAGCAACTGGGTGACGGGCTATTACAACAACCAGCTATACCTCAACCGGAAAGCAATCGAGCAAGCGAAGATCAGCCTGGCGGACATACAGCACAAGGCGGCCGAGTTCGTCCATGAGTTCAGCGGTGTGCAGCATGTGACCACCGGCAGCGCCCTGCTCGACGGCGAATGGAACGAAGGGACGGCCAATTTCCACCAGGGCACCTACCACAAGGGACGGGGCGACCTCATCATCGAGCTGCAACCGGGCTGGAAGGTAAACCTGGAGAATTCGAAAGAAAAAGTAAAGGTAGTCCGCAACAATGCGGTACAAACACCCCTTATATTCCTGGGGAACGGTCAGAAACCGCAACACATCTACCGGGAAGTGAAAGCCACGGAAGTGGCGCCGAGCGTGACCTACGTACTGCGGATACGTCCGCCGAACGCATCGCTCTGCCTGCCGCTCCGGGAACTGACGGTGAACAAATAACCCGTCGTTACCCGCAGGGACGCCCCACGCGTTCCTAACCACATTCTATTAATTCGAATAAAAATTAAAACAAGATACCATTATGGGATTTAATGAGTTTATGACAAAGCTGTTCGGCAATAAGTCGCAGCGGGATTTGAAAGAAATCACCCCCTTTGTAGAAAAGGTGAAGGCCGTCTATCCGACGATCGAAAAGCTCAGCCACGACGAGCTGCGCAGCCGGACGGGAGCCATCAGGCAACAGATACGCGACTATGTAGCCGACGAACGCGCACAGGTGGACACCCTGCGCAAAGGCATCGACGACAAGGAACTGGAAGAACGCGAAGCCATCTGGGCGGAAGTAGATAAGATAGAAAAACAGATCACCGAGAAGCTGGAGATCGTCCTCCAGGATGTGCAACCGGAGGTGTTCGCTATTGTAAAGGATACAGCCCGACGCCTCAAAGAGAACGAAGAAATTGAACTGACCGCCACTCCGTTCGACCGCGATTTGGCGGCCAAACATGATTTCATCCGCATCGAAGGCGACAAAGCCATCTTCCGGAACAAATGGATGGCTGGTGGTAACGAGATCACCTGGGATATGGTACACTACGATGTGCAGCTCTTCGGGGGTGTGGTACTGCATAAAGGGAAGATCGCCGAAATGGCGACAGGGGAAGGGAAAACGTTGGTGGCCACGCTGCCTGTATTCCTCAACGCCCTCACCGGTAACGGCGTGCATGTGGTAACCGTGAACGACTACCTCTCCAAACGTGACTCGGAATGGATGGGGCCGCTCTATATGTTCCACGGCCTGTCGGTTGATTGTATCGATAAGCACCAGCCCAACTCGGATGAACGCCGCAAAGCCTACGAAGCAGATATCACCTTCGGTACGAACAACGAATTCGGCTTCGACTACCTCCGCGACAATATGGCGATCAACCCGGGCGACCTGGTACAACGCAAGCATAACTATGCGATCGTGGATGAGGTGGACTCCGTATTGATCGACGATGCCCGTACGCCGTTGATTATCTCCGGTCCGATCCCCCGCGGTGAAGAACAGCTCTTCGAACAGTTCCGCCCGAACGTGGAGATCGTGGTGAGCGCGCAGAAAAACCTCGCCACCAAGCTGCTGATCGAAGCCAAGCAAAAGATGGGCAGCAACGACCAGAAGGAACGGGAGGAAGGATCGCTCCTGCTCTACCGTTCGTTCAAAGGATATCCCCGCAACAAGGCGCTGATCAAATTCCTGAGTGAAGAAGGCGTCAAATCGCAGATGCTTAAAACGGAAGGTATTTACATGGCGGAGAATATGCGCAACATGCACATCGTGACCGAAGAACTGTATTTCGTGATCGATGAAAAAAATAACACCATCGAGTTGACCGACAAGGGTATCGACCTGCTGACGGGCAAGACCGACGACCCGCACTTCTTCGTGCTCCCCGATATCGCTTCCGAACTCTCGCAGTTGGATAACTTCCAGGGCAGCGACGAAGACAAGCAGGCGAAGAAAGACGAGATGCTCGCCAACTACTCCATCAAGAGCGAACGCGTACACACCATCAACCAGTTGCTGAAAGCTTATACGCTGTTTGAAAAGGATGATGAGTATGTGGTAATCGACAACAAGGTGATGATCGTGGACGAACAGACCGGCCGTATCATGGAAGGCCGCCGCTATTCCGACGGCCTGCACCAAGCCATCGAAGCCAAAGAACGCGTCAAGGTGGAAGCTGCCACGCAGACCTTCGCCACCATCACGCTCCAGAACTACTTCCGTATGTATCACAAACTATCCGGTATGACCGGTACCGCCGAAACGGAAGCCGGTGAGCTCTGGGACATCTACAAATTGGACGTGGTGGTGATCCCCACCAACCGCCCGATCTCCCGTAAAGATATGAACGACCGTATCTACAAGACCAAGCGCGAGAAGTATAACGCGGTGATCGATGAGATCAACGAGCTGGTGAACGCCGGACGCCCGGTGCTGGTAGGTACGACTTCGGTCGAAATCTCCGAACTCCTCAGCCGTATGCTTACCATCCGGAAGATCCAACATAATGTATTGAACGCGAAGCTGCACCAGCGCGAAGCCGACATCGTGGCACAGGCCGGTCAGAGCGGAACCGTGACCATCGCCACCAACATGGCCGGTCGTGGTACCGACATCAAGCTGTCGGCCGAAGTGAAAAAGGCCGGTGGTTTGGCCATCATCGGAACCGAGCGCCACGAAAGCCGCCGTGTGGACAGGCAGTTGCGTGGTCGTTCCGGTCGTCAGGGCGACCCGGGTTCGTCCGTATTCTTCGTCTCATTGGAAGATGACCTGATGCGTCTCTTCGCTTCCGAAAAGATTGCGGGCCTCATGGACCGCATGGGATTCAAGGAAGGGGAAGTGCTGGAACATTCGATGCTCAACAAATCGGTGGAACGCGCCCAGAAGAAGGTGGAAGAAAACAACTTCGGTATCCGTAAGCGCCTCCTCGACTACGATAACGTGATGAACTCGCAGCGTAATGTGATCTATACCCGCCGTCGCCACGCCCTGATGGGTGAGCGTATCGGCCTGGATGTATTGAATACAATCTACGACACAGCAACAGCCATCACCGAACAGCATGCGGATAATATGGATTACGAAGGCTACAAGATGGAAGTGTTCCGTTCGTTCGCCATCGAGTCGCCTTTCACGGAAGAAGCATTCAAATCCACCAAAGCGCAACAGCAGGTCGAAACCCTGTTCAATGAAGTGCTGAAAACCTTCAAGCGCCGCATGGAAAGGATGGTACAGGTGGCCAATCCGGTGATCAGACAGGTATTCGAAAACCAGGGAGCGATGTATGAAAACATCCTCATCCCCATCACCGACGGGAAACGGATGTACAATATCTCCACCAACCTCAAAGAGGCATATGAAACGGAGAGCAAGGTGATCGCCAAGTCATTCCAGAAATCCATCGTCCTGCATACCATCGACGAGTCCTGGAAAGAACACCTGCGCGAAATGGACGAACTGCGCCACTCCGTACAAAACGCCAGCTACGAGAATAAAGACCCGTTGCTGATCTATAAGCTGGAATCGTACAACCTGTTCAAGGCGATGGTGGACACGATGAACCGTAAGACGGTATCCATCCTGATGCGCGGACAGATCCCCGTACGGGAAGAATCGGCCGAAGACCAGCAACGCCGCGCCGCCGCCCAACAGGCTGCTGCCGCTGCCTCCCGCCGGATCGCCGTACAACAGGCTGCACCCGAACGCCGGACGGACATGAGCCGTTACCGCACGGAGAAAGCCGAAATTGGTGGAGGACACGCTCCCGAACCCGGCAGCAACCCCAACATGCCACAACCGCAGCAGCCTCCCCAACGGATGGAACCGATCCGCACCGAGAAGAAAGTAGGTCGCAACGATCCCTGTCCCTGCGGAAGCGGGAAGAAATACAAGTCCTGCCACGGTCAGGGGCTCTAAGCGGTAACAGAATAGTTAGTATCGGGGGTGTGTCAAAAGGAGTCCGGCACACAGATGACACACCCCCAATACCTTATCGTGCCAACCCATACTATCCTTTTGCTATTATTTTCATGCGGAGACTACATTTTTTCGGCTTTTAACTAACACTTTGTCAGATTTTTTTCTAATTTTCGGCCGTCAAAACAACCAACTAAATCTATCACAAATGATTATCGGAGTACCCAAAGAAATCAAAAACAATGAGAACCGGGTAGCACTTACCCCCGGCGGCGCCAAAGAGTTAGTCAAACACGGCCATACCGTTTATGTACAGCATGGAGCGGGAGAAAACAGCGGTTTCGACGATGAAGCGTATCAACAGGCGGGAGCCATTATCCTCCCGGGTATCGAAGATGTGTATGCCACTGTTGAGATGATCGTCAAAGTGAAAGAACCCATCGCTTCCGAATATCCGTTGGTCCGTAACGGCCAACTGCTATTCACATACTTCCACTTTGCATCCGAAGAAAAACTGACACGCGCCATGATGGATAGCGGCGCCGTATGCCTGGCGTATGAAACGGTGGAAAGCGACAAGCGTACCTTGCCGTTGCTCATCCCCATGAGTGAGGTAGCCGGACGCATGTCGGTACAGGAAGGTGCGCGCTTCCTGGAAAAACCGCAGGGAGGCAAAGGGATCCTCTTGGGAGGCGTGCCGGGCGTAAAACCCGCCAACGTATTGGTGCTCGGCGGAGGAGTGGTAGGCTATAACGCCGCCCTGATGGCCGCAGGTATGGGAGCAAATGTGACCATCACCGACATTTCACTTCCCCGGTTGCGGTACCTGAGCGAGGTGATGCCTGCCAATGTACACACCCTGTATTCGTCGGCGCACAACATTGAGCAAGAGCTTCCGTCCACCGACCTGGTGATCGGCGCCGTGCTGATCCCCGGAGCGAAAGCGCCGCATGTGATCACACGCGACATGCTGAAACTGCTGCGCAAAGGAAGCGTATTGGTGGATGTATCCATCGACCAGGGAGGCTGCTTCGAGACATCCCGCCCCACCACGCATGCCGAACCGACCTATCATGTGGACGATGTGCTGCACTATTGTGTGGCCAATATCCCCGGCGCCGTGGCACAGACCTCCACGCTGGCGTTGACCAACGCCACCCTGCCTTATATCCTCCAACTGGCGGATCACGGCTGGGAAGAAGCCTGCCGGGAAGACCGGGGACTGAAGTACGGCCTCAACATCATCAACGGCAAGATAGTCTATGCCGCCGTCGCTGAAGCCTTCGGCCTCCCGTACCACCCCTTGTGGTTCTGATAAAAGAAAGAGGAAGCTGTGTCATCTGTGTGCTAATGATGGACTTATGACACACTCCCCTTTTCTTTTTCTTCAGACGCTGTTAGTTAAACAACGCCCGGATAATGTCGTTTCCGTTCGCCCAGATCAATAGGCCGAAGAGGATGACCATTCCGGTAATCTGCGCATATTCCATGAACTTCTCGCCCGGCTTTCGGCGGGTAACCACCTCATAGAGCAGGAACATCACATGGCCGCCATCCAACGCGGGGATCGGCAATATATTCATAAAGGCGAGGATCACCGACAGGAAAGCCGTCTGTTCCCAGAACTTCTTCCAGTTCCACTCGGCAGGGAAGAGGTTACCGATCGTGCCGAAGCCACCGATACTGCCTGCCCCCTCTTTGGTGAATACATATTTCATGTCGTTCACATATCCTTTCAGCGTGTTAATACCCAACTTGATGCCTGCCGGGAAAGAACCAAAGAAACTGTATGTATGCGTAACCGTGCTATAGAGTTCATAAGGGCTCATCGCCTTCACACCCATTTTACCCGCCGTATCCGTATGCAATACGGCAGACTGGAGCAGTCCGTCCCGGTAAAAGCCCACGGTGATCGCCGCATCCTTATTTTCCGCCAGCTTTTCCGACACATCGTCGTAAGAAGGTGTAGCCTGTTCGTTGATGGAAACAATGCTGTCGCCGGGCTGTATGCCGGCAAGGGCAGCCGGTACATCCGTACCGCCCAACTCCTTCACCACCATCGGGAACCGATAGGCAGCGAACCCTTTCTTGTCACGCATCATCTGTTGCATCATCCCTTCGGGGATGGGGATCACGGTTTCCACGCCATCGCGCAGCACGGTGACGTTCTGCGCCTCCACCACCTTACGGAAGCTGTCGGTGCCGAAACGTTCGAGTTCCGAGTTATCCGCTTTCAGCAAGACATCCCCGTCGCGGAAACCAATCGCTTTGAACGTATCACTGTAATACATTCCCTGCGGCAGGTTCTTCAACGGCAGGTAGCTATCTCCCCAGGCAAACAGGATCATCGAATAGATGAATAAGGCCAGGATGAAATTAAAGATCACCCCCGCCGTCATGATCATCAACCGCGGGAAAGCCGGTTTCGAACGGAACTCCCAGGGTTGTGGCGGCTGCGCCATCTGCTCCTTGTCCATACTCTCGTCGATCATCCCCGATATCTTGCAATAACCGCCGAGCGGCAGCCATCCCACCCCGTACTCCGTCTCACTGTTATGCGGCTTAAAACGGAACAGGGCGAACCAGGCGTCGAAGAAAAGATAAAACTTTTCCACGCGTACCTTATAAATACGGGCAAACAAGAAATGCCCAAACTCATGCACCAACACCAGAATCGACAAGCTAAGGATCAGCTGTAGCGCTTTAATTAAAAATGTCTCCATCAATTATTTCTGCTTTAATATGATACTAAAATAAACCGGCAGCAATCCGCCGTGCTTCCCTGTCGCTCTCCACATAATCGTCGTATGTGGGAGACGCGACGAAGGACGCTTTCTCCATGGTCTGTTCGATCACCTCGCTCATTTGCAGGAAACCGATGTCGTCACGCAGGAAAGCAGCCACCACCACTTCGTTGGCCGCGTTCAGGATGCAAGGCATATTCCCCCCTTTCCGTACTGCGTCGAAGGCAAAGCCCAGGTTACGGAAACGGGTCGTATCCGGTTCCTCGAACGTCAGCGTCGAATAGACATTGAAATCCAGCCGCGGCGCCTGGCTGAACAACCGGTTCGGGTACGAGAACGCGTATGCGATCGGCAACTTCATGTCCGGGATCCCCAACTGCGCCATCACGCCACCGTCGGCAAACTGCACCATCGAATGGATCACCGACTGCGGATGCACCACCACCTGAATCTGTTCCGGCGTGAGGCCGAACAACCATTTGGCTTCGATCATCTCGAAGCCCTTATTCATCATCGAAGCCGAATCGATCGTCACCTTCGCACCCATGCTCCAGTTCGGATGCTTCAGCGCCTGCGCTTTCGTCACCGTAGCCAGTTCGGCCAGCGATTTCGTACGGAACGGCCCTCCCGAAGCCGTGAGCAACACTTTCTCCACCGGGTTCTGCCACTCACCGTTTAAACACTGGAAGATGGCCGAATGTTCCGAATCCACCGGCAGGATGGGCACTTTATATTCGGCAGCCAGCGAGGTGATCAGTTCTCCGGCTACCACCAGCGTCTCCTTATTTGCCAGCGCGATCGCTTTACCCGCTTTGATGGCGGAGATCGTCGGCCGCAGTCCCGAATAGCCCACCATGGCGGTAAGCACCATATCGATCGGTTCGGCCTGCACCACCTGGGCGATCGCCTCTTCCCCCGCCCATACCTTGATGGGGAGGTCTTCCAGCGCTTCCGCCAGTTCGGGGTATTTCTGTTCGTTGGCGATCACCACCACTTCCGGCATGAACGTACGCGCCTGGTTGATCAGCAGGTCCACCTGGTTATTGGCCGTCAGGGCATACACCTCAAACAAGTCGGCATGCGCCTCCACCACTTCCAGTGCCTGCGTCCCGATGGAACCGGTCGATCCTAACAAGGCTAATTGTCTCTTCATACTCAAAATGCGATATAATCCTGCGGGTTCACCGGCTGTCCCTTGTACCATAGCTCAAAATGCAGGTGAGGACCCGTTGACAGGGTACCGGTATTCCCCAGGATAGCGATCGCTTCGCCGGTCACCACCTGGTCGCCGATTTGTTTCAACAAAAGTTCATTATGCTTATACACGGACAAGAAGCCGTTTTTATGCTGTAGTTGGATCACATTACCGTATTCGGCATCAAAACCGGCATACACCACCGTGCCGTCGAGCGTAGCCAGCACGCTCTCCTGTGACGAGGCCACCAGGTCGATGCCATAATGGCGCTTCTCCGATTCATAGGCTGCCGACACGATCCCGTTCACCGGTTTATAGAAGAACACCCCGTCGGACGCCAGCCTGTTCGCCGTACTCATCGCCGAGAGGTTGTATTTCTCTTCTTCCTCGAATTTGGCGACGAAGTCCTGCTCCTCCCTACCCTGGGGAATTTCATAATTCACGTCGGCCTGCGCCAGCGAATCGATTGCCCGGATGGAGTCGATCGGCAACGTACCCGTCAGGATACCACCGATATTGTTCAGGTAGAGCGACTGGATAGCGATCATCCGTTCCAGCGAGTCGGCGCGCAGCGTATTTTGTACGATCTGCTCACGCACTTCCGCCGGCAGGTATCCGGGCAGGTAGTTGCGTATCGGCGTCTTGATGATGATCAGCGAGGTAACCATCACCAATACGAAGCCATACAACAAGATCACCGAAAGCGCCGACAATCCCGACAGGCGGAACGTCCACACCTCTTCCAGTGTTTTTTCGTTGAACAGTGAAAGCTTGTATTTAAACCGGATATCCCTCCAAAATGTCTGGAATGATTTCTTTTTCGGATGTTTCTTTTTTCCTTCCATCAGCACCTTTCATTTACAGATCCAGTAAGCCTTCGGGCACATGTACCGTAATCTGTCTCGCGGCGGGATCGACCGACGCAATCAACTCTTCCGCGGCCGGGAACAGCAACGGCTCTCCCTGGTAATCGATCTGGAAGAGCACATTCACCGTGCTGTCGTCCACCGACGTGATCGCACCCAGCAGGTTTCCGTCAAGGTCGTTTACGGTGTAGCCCACAAAGCTATCCCACGTCATGTCGCCTACCAGGTCGCTTTCCTCCACCGCATCCAGCGGATAATACACATCGAGGTTGGTAAACGCGCGCGCAGCTTCTTCAGAGTCCACACATTCGAGCTTCACCAACACCACCGATCCGCTCTTGTAGCGGTAGCTTTCGATAAAGAAGGGAACGAGGATGCCATCCATCGGACAGACGAGATACGGATCTTCCGCTTCCTCGAACACCTCGCTGTTCGTCACCAGCGACAACTCACCCTTCACCCCGTGGGGTTTGGCAAAACGTCCGATTTTGAATACCTCCTCTTCCCGTATCATAGCGTATTTATAGCCGGGTGATTCGTGCGCCGATCGCATTGAGGCGCCGGTCTATATTCTGATATCCCCGGTCGATCTGGTCGATATTATGGATTCGGCTCGTACCTTCGGCGCTCATGGCGGCGATCAGCAAGGCGATACCCGCACGGATATCCGGCGATACCATGGTAGAGCCGCGCAACCGGAAACGATTACCCAGTCCGATCACTGTCGCCCGGTGCGGGTCGCAAAGGATGATCTGCGCCCCCATATCGATCAGTTTATCGACAAAGAACAAACGGCTCTCAAACATTTTCTGATGGATCAGCACGCTGCCTTTCGCCTGCGTAGCCACCACCAGGAACACACTCAGCAGGTCGGGCGTCAGTCCCGGCCAGGGCGCATCAGCGATCGTCATGATCGACCCGTCGATAAACGTATCTATTTCGTAGGAGTCGTGCGTAGGGACATGGATATCGTCGCCCCGTTGTTCCACGGTGACACCCAATCGCCTGAACGCGTCCGGGATGATGCCCAGTTTGTCATACCCCGTATTCCGGATGGTGATATCCGATCCCGTCATGGCAGCCATCCCGATAAAGCTACCCACCTCGATCATGTCCGGCAGGATGGTATGCACCGTTCCGCCGAGCGATTCCACCCCGTCGATGAGAAGCAGGTTGGAACCCACGCCCGAGATACGCGCCCCCATCCGGTTGAGCATTTCCGATAATTGCTGGAGATACGGTTCGCAGGCCGCATTGTAGATTGTAGTCCGCCCTTCGGCCAGCACGGCGGCCATCAGGATATTGGCGGTACCCGTCACCGACGCCTCATCGAGCAACATATACGCCCCCTTGAGGCGGCCGGCTTTCACCTCGTACACCTGCCGATCCTCGTCATACGTGAAGCAGGCGCCCAGTTTCTGTATGCCGGTGAAATGGGTATCCAGCCGGCGGCGTCCGATCTTGTCGCCCCCCGGCTTCGGGATCAAAGCCTGTCCGAAACGGGCGGTAAGCGGGCCGACGATCATCACCGATCCACGGAGCGAAGCACTCTGGCGCAGGAACTCATCCGTACGCAGATACTCCAGATCGATATCATCCGCCTGGAACGTATAGGTATCCGCCGAGATATGTTCCACCTTCACCCGCATATTACGCAGCAGTTGGATCAGGTTGTTCACATCCAGGATATCAGGGATATTGTGGATCGTCACTTTCTCCGCCGACAGCAGGACGGCGCAGATCACTTCCAGGGCTTCGTTCTTGGCGCCCTGGGGGACGATCTCACCCGACATCCGGCAACCCCCTTCGATCACAAACGAGCTCATCGGTTCTTGCGTTGATGGTTTTTCTTATTGTTTGTACTGCCGCCCTGGCTTGGTGCGGCGGCGTTACGCGCCAGGATCTCCCGGCTTTCGGTCAGCTTCAGCTGTTCTTCATCCAGGACGAGCCGTCCTTCCGACAAATCGTCGAGGTCTTTGAATATCTTGCGGTCGTCCACGGAGTCTTTGTTCCACGTCAGGTACGACTTCTTCATGTGGTTGGCCAGCATCTTCACCAGCACTTCCTTTTCCTTGCCCGCTTCCATCACGCTGGCCTTATGAACCATCAGTTCCATCATCCGTCCATAATGGCGGAAGCGCATCCGTTGGCTGCTGTACGGGATCCGCGGCGGGCGCGAGTGGAGGTCTTCTTTCTTCACGATCTCATACGGATAGTCGATGTCCAGCTTGAAATCCGCCATAATGGCGAGGTGGTCCCAGAGGATGTGTTTGAAGTCGTTCACATCCCGCAAGTGGGGGAACATATTGCCCATAATATTGATAATGGTATTCGCGCAACGCTTCCGTTCCGCCCGATCTTCAATCGTCAGGCAGTGGTCCACCATATTCTGGATGTTGCGTCCGTATTCCGGGAGTGCCAGTCGTTTTTCTTCCGTATTGTATTTCATCCTATAATAAATGTTTAGCTGGCAAATTTACTTATTATAATTTGATTACGCCGAAAGCCGGCCGCTAAAAAATAAAAATAGCTACATTTGCAACGGCTTCCGATGAACAACGCGACAAACCCATTATGCTGCTGCAATTAGCCATCGTACTCACCGCCATCATCACCGGCGCCCGCCTCGGTGGGATCGGGCTGGGCGGAACGCCTCCTGCGCCGTCATCCGCAACACGTCACCCTCCTCAGTCCCCTTGTCACCTACCTGTTTACGTTGGTAGCAGGCACCGGACATGTGGCCTATTCCGTCCTGCCGGTCATCGCCGAAGTGGCGACGGAGACGAAGATACGTCCGGAGCGTCCCCTGGGCATCGGCCGTTACGTCCTCAACCACTCCTTTATGATACCCGGCCTCATTGCCACGGCGGTATCCATCGCCCTCGGCCTGCTATTTATCCGGATGTAACTGGTAGTGGTGGGGCGACTGGCTACCGGCGTTTTTGAATTTCAGCAGTACATACACAGGATTGATGCTGTTCTTGGGAACAGCAGCGGCCAGGGTTTGCAGGGGGCCTGTCAGCTCATTGGCGGACAACGCTTTGCGTATCTCTTCGGCGGTGAGTATGAAGAAGGCTTCTCCGGCGTTCTGCGTGCGGGTGATCATCCGGGGCGTGATCGCCAGCGGCTTGGTTTTGTAATCGTCGAAGATGATCCGCTGGGTAGAGATGGTCCCGTCTTCCTTATTGCGCACCAGCGATGCGGCGGGATAGCGGCCGTTTTCGAGCCTGACGGTGATCAGTTCGATAAACTGGTAGTGCGCCGTTCCCAGGAAAGAGTTAATATATACCAGCGGTTCCAGGGACGTCATGGAGGGAGTCTGTACCATAACGGGGATTAGCATCCGGGTACTGTCACACCGGTACAGGGTATCCGTTTCCGCATCGTGCAGCAGGATACCGTCCGGCAACTGCACCATGTGGTCGATCCGTCCGGTGATGACGGCACCCGTCGGTTCCCCGTCGATCTCGAGTTCCTGGGTCAGGTCCACATCATGGTCGTGCGGCAGGGTTACCTCCTCCAGCAGGCGGCCGTCTTCCCGCGACAGGCAGAGGAAGAGCTTACCGTTATCTTCTTCCGGCTTCTTCGTTTGTCCGGAGAGGCCTTCCATCCGGTCGAACATGGCCGATACGCGCCGCATCTGCACGGCGTTATCATAAAGCAGCAGGGCATCGTCGCCCGACAGGAGCATCTCGGATATCTCCGTCCCGGCAGGGAGCGGAAGGGTACGCTTGTGGGTACCGGTAGCGCTCAGCACCTCGATCCGGTTGTTCACCAACGCGAACAGTTCATCTTTCGCCTCATCGTAACAGGCGGCCACCACCATCAGGTAAGGGTTGTCGCCACGCAACCAGCGTTTCCATTCGAACTTCGACCGCGGGCGGCCGTCTTTCGAGAAGAACAGCACTTCATTGTATTCGGGATCGACACAGATGATCGAATGTTCGGTCACACAAACGGGTTCACCGGCGAACTGGTATTCTTCATCCGTATCACTCAGGCGGAGGTAGGTAATATCGGCAATGTCCGACAACAGGATGGCTTTTTCCGGATAAGCCTGCGTCACATCGAGCACGACAAGGGGGTCTGTTTCCACCTGCGGTTCGGTTTTACATCCGAACAGCAATAGCATTAGTACCGGGGTTAATAATCTCACTTTCATATACATTGGTATCGATTCAACAGGTAGTCTTCCTGCAAAGATAGAATAATATTGATAGCATGGGCAACAAAGGCGCTTTTTTTTAAGCGTCCCGGCAATTTCGCATCCCTTCCTCATAGCACGTCAACGGTATCTTCTATTGCCAACATCCGCATCTTCTATAGTCAACAATAGGAAGAAGTAGTGTCGCGATTAGGAGGCTTTTATCGCTCCACATCACTGGACGGATCATCCCACGACTGTGGTGCCTTCTCTCCACAGCTGTGATCTCTTCTTTCCACAGCCGTGAAAAGAAAACTTCACGGCTGTGAAAAGAAAACTTCACAGCTGTGAAGAGAAGAGTTCACGGCTGTGGAACAAAGAGATCATACGAATGCCTGTAACAGATCATCCTAATGTTGACGATAGTTCTACCTGTTACTTGCCGGAGAATAGGCGGAACCGGATATTCCCGGTTACCTTAAGTGTGGCCCAAAAGACATGATCGGCAAGAAAAAAAAGACACAATATGTGAATAATTGCTAATTGTCCGGATTTAACTATTAACCGTAGTTGTTTTATCAATATTTATAGTTATGTTTGTGGAGTCACATTAGATACATGTCGGAAATGAAGAAGTTAACCCCCAAAGAAGAAGAGATCCTTTCCTGTTTCTGGGAAAACGGCCCGTTGTTCATCAAAGAACTGCTGGAGCTTCAACCGGAGCCCAGACCCCACTACAATACACTGTCCACCATCGTCCGCGTGCTGGAGGAAAAAGGCTATATCGGATACAAGGTCTATGGCAATACCTATCAATACTACGCCTCTGTCAGTCAGGAAGCCTACCGGGAGAAATCGCTGCATACGCTCGTACACAAATACTTCGACAGCTCCTATACCCGCGTAGTCAGCACACTCGTGGAAGAAGAAAAGATCTCCGTGGAAGAACTCCGGGCGTTGGTCGAACAGATCACCCTGCTAAAAAAGTAAGTCATGGCCGCCTTCCTGCTTTATATCATCCAATCATCGTGCTGCCTGGCGCTGTTCTACCTGGGCTATAAGACTTTGCTGAGCAGGGAAAGCTGTTTCCGTTTCAACCGGAAAGTGCTGATCGGGGGGATGATCGTATGCCTGCTGCTCCCGCTGGTGAAACTAAAGACGGCCACACCCGGTATCATACACCAGCCTTTCCTGGAACTGGAACGGATGATCAGCCCGGAAGAATCCGCTCCCCTTATCACGGTTGAATCCTTTCCCGCCCATATACCAGCAGAAACACCTGCGGAACAGCCCTTCGCCCCGTGGATCCTCCTCGCCATATGGCTTAGCGGCAGCGCCCTGATGCTGTTCTGGTTACTACGCTCGTTCGCCAGCCTCTACCGGCTGATACGCGATGGCGCACGGATCCGTACAGGTGGCTATGTGCTCATCGTCCTCCCCCAACCCACCCCGCCTTTTAACTGGTGGAAATACATTATCCTGTCGGAGGGCGACTACGATGCTCACCCCGAGGAGATTATCGCGCACGAAGCCGCCCATTGCCGGCGGCGTCACTCGCTCGACCTTGCCTTTGTAGAATGTATCCTCCTGCTGCATTGGTTCAACCCCGCCGTCTGGCTGTTGAAACGCGAACTGCGCGACGTGCATGAATACGAGGCGGATACCGAAGCGCTCCGCAGTGGCATCGATGCGACGAGCTATCAATTATTATTAGTAAAAAAAGCTGTCGGCTCCAGCTCCTACACTCTTGCCAACAGCTTTAATCAAAGTAAACTCAAAAAAAGAATCACTATGATGTGCCTTCAAAAATCCAACAAATGGGCGCGGTGGAAGCTGGTGCTTCTGCTGCCGGTGGCGGCCTGTACACTGTACGCCTTTGCCCGTCCGGACGTAAACCGTCAGTTCGAACAACTTATCCCGAGCGAAAGTACAACTATTCCGCAGGATAACAAACAAATTCCGGCTGAAATGATCAGCAGTGAGTTGAATACCCAAATCAACGCACTGCCCGAACGCAGTCGTTACCAATGGCTGAAAGAGAATTACCACACACGCACGCTCTGGGTCAACTCCAAGGCCGTGATCCTGTATGACAACGACTTTGCCACCCGCCAGCAACTGCCGGACAAACTGGCGAAGAGCTTACAGGTTGATTACGCCAACAACAAACCAGTCCTTGTCTATTGCCTGTACGACCGTGACGCACCCGTCTCGGCGGTTGACAGCATCCGGCAGATCGTGGTCAGTACCGTTAAGCAGTACAGCGCATCCCTGAAAGCAAAAGGATTGCAGGTATATATATACGAAGGCGATCCGCATATGTTCGCAAGTACTTCCAAGGGCGATCCGGTGGTCGTCACCTTCTATGAAGGCGCCGAAGCCACGACATCGCTGGTTATTTACAACGATAACACCATCCAGGTGAAAAGCGATATCAACAAGAAAGGCTACGGAAACGTGTCCCTCGTCCGGATCAACGCCCCTAAGGACACGCCCATGGGAAAGATCGCAGATATCAAGGAAGCCATCCGCCAGCTTTGGGAAGAAAACGGGTTGGATTCCACCGGCCTTCAGTACATTTACCGCATCCAACAGACGCTGCCTGTAGGATAAGACCCTTCCTCCCTTCCGTGGATTAATTCATTATTCTTGTAGGAAAAACAAAAGTTTTAGCATACATTTGCCCGCTAAAGAAATGGCTGGTATGCTAAAACTTTCAATTTTATGCGCTCTACTACAACACTAACTCAAACAAACCGCATCGAAATTGCCGATGTATTACGCGGTTTTGCCGTCATGGGAATCACCCTGATCCACTTTATCGAACGGTTCAGCCTCTACAGTTTTCCGGAAGAGACCTCCGGCTTGCTACAGTTTACAGACAAGGTGATCTGGGACAGTATCTTCTTTGCTTTTTCCGGTAAAGCCTATTGCATATTCGCGTTGCTGTTCGGGTTCAGCTTTTTCATCCAGGACAACAACCAACAGCAAAAAGGATATGATTTCCGGGGGCGGTTTGCCTGGCGGTTGGTGCTCCTGCTGGTGATCGCCTGCATCAACTCCACCTTGTTTCCCGGTGAGATACTGGTACTCTACGCGCTGATCGGCTACGTGCTGATCGCCGTATGCCGCCTTTCCACCCGTGCAGCTACGGCAATTGCGGTGATCCTGCTGCTCCAGCCGTTGGAATGGGGAGAATTGGCGTATGCACTCATGGATCCCAACTTCACGATGAACGGCCAGTGGGATGCCCCTTATTGGGGGATCGTCAATAACGCCCAGCGGGAAGGCTCCTTCCTTGAACTGTGCAAAACCACCATCTGGACTGGCAATGTGGCGAATATGGGCTGGATGTTATTACACGGAAGGGTCACCCAGACAGCGGGGCTGTTTATTGCAGGTATGCTGATCGGACGTTGCCAACTGTTTGCCGCTACGGAGAAAAATATCAAAAGCTGGATCCATGTATTCATCCTGTCTGTCGTTGCCTTCTTCCCGCTCCACGGGTTGGCAGCCATGCTACCGGATTTCATCAGCCGTGAGGCGTTGCTCTTTCCTTCCACACTGATCCTCACCTCCCTGGCGAACCTTGCATTCACGGGCATCTTGTTTGCCGGGGTCATACTGGTGTATAACCTGACGACGTTCAGGCAATACCTTCATCGGTTGGCGCCGTATGGACGGATGAGTCTGACCAACTACCTGTCGCAGTCGCTGCTCGGAGCATTCCTGTTTTACAACTGGGGACTGGGTTTATACCGATATACCGGCATTACCGTATGCTTCCTGATCGGCATCTGCGTATTCCTGGCACAGTATCATTTTTGCCGCTGGTGGCTCCGCACGCATCAGCAAGGCTATCTGGAATGGCTTTGGAAGAAAGCGACCTGGATCAAAGTGCCTGTCCGGGTAGGGCAAAAGTCCGCCGGAAACAGCCCAACAAACCGGACAGCTGAGTAGCTGGTTGGCAGGGACAAACAGGTCATTGTTGCGTCACAAAAATCTGTTGCGACAAACGGCCTGCCTTCAGGGTAATGCTGGCTGAACGCGAAGTGCCTTCATTCTTTACCGTATAGAGAAATAACTCCGTTATCACGCCACCGGCTCCGCTCATCGTGCTAAGCGTAAGCCAATCCACGGAACCACCGCCCGGTTCATTTTCGATGGCTGCCACCTCCCACCCCGGAGTGTAATTGGTAAAAACGGATATGCGGCAAGCAGCCGAGGGCGTATCCGTTGCCGAAGCAGGCAGGGTACAAGAGGTACGGGATAGGCCGAGCAGATATTGCCCGTTGAAAGCCACCTCTTTGATGACGCTCCAGTCGTACATAAGGATACGCGCCTTGAGATTGGACGGGACGGTATAAGCATCCACCGCCTGTTCAAATGAATCGTATCCGCGACCGGAGGCCGTACTTATTTCCACCACATACTTATGGTTGCGCAGCAGGGGCATGTATCGGACAGGAAGGCCACCTGTTGGATTTCCAACCGTAAAATCCACCCGGTAATAGCTTTTGATGCCTTGATACATTCCTTCCAACACCAGGCAGGTGGCATTCCGGCGGGATGATTCGGAGGCGTCGTCGGCGGCAGCTGATTCGAGCGTATAGATCTCTCCTTCCGAATGTTGGTCCACCGGGGTATAGATCGCCGCAGCGGACTGTTTACCGGGATCGGCGGGGAGATTGGGAAGGCCGGAAGATACCTCCATGATCTGTCCGTCGCCTGCACGCCATGCCGGAGCGATATACCCGACCGTTGTATAATGGCACAGGTAGATCCGTTCCAGGGTGAAGCCTTCCGCGTTGTTCACCACATCGATCCGGGCTACCATACGCCGGAGTTGTATGCCTTCGATGCGTTTACCGGATCCGGCTGTCAGGATACCGCTTTCCCCATACATCGGAATAGGTTGGAACGTTTCGTCCGACGCGCCAGCCGCCCAGGGGCCGGAAGCATAGGTCAACCGCTCGAGCACCGTCTTCTTGGGTGTCCCGGCAGAAAGAGCAGGAAGGGCGGAAGCCATCTGTGCCGCGGCGTTCGTCACGACGACCAACCGGTTACCGGCAACAACGGTGAGTGGAGCCTTTACTTCCACGGTGTAGGTCTGCCCTGTCGCCGAATGGCGGACAATCGTTCCACAGGCATGTTCACGGAAAACCTCCGTCACCTGATCGGGATCCGAAGAATCGACATCGAAAAGGAGCAGGTCCACTTCCCGGACATCGTTCTCTTTCACGCCGTCCATCGAACGGGTGAGCGGTAGTTGGGCTTCGGGGATTTCCACCCGGATGGTCACCTCCCGGGAGGTGTCCGGTAGCGGAATGGCATCTTCGTCGTTGATCACACAGCCTTGCATCCATCCCAACCCAAGAAGTATGCAAAAAATACTCCGTTTTTTCATTGTATTCATCTCGTATTGTTCGTTAGTGCGGATATTCGGCCACACAGCGGATCGCGTATGCATCGCAGTGGGAGTATGTGTTGCTGGTAGGTGAGTAGAACACCCCTCCCGATGTAAAACTGAACCGGGGCGATTTATCGCCACCATCCGAGTTGGCGCTCCAGTAATAGCCGTTTCCGGGTTGTACCAAACCGCCACCGTTATTCCGCGCACCGGTTTTGGGATAGAAGCCGCCGACGGAAGCATTGCTCCGGCCGCTGCCTCCCCAGGGGAAGTTGGCCGACGACAGGGATGCCCACGCCGTATATACCGGCACCTTATACCCTGGAGGACAAGGATCGTATATCTCTTTGACCGGTGTACTAAACCCACCCCAGGAATTGCCCCGCGCATTATACCCCGCCAGGAAATAGGCGAGCGGATTCCGTACCGAATTGGTGATCTCCGTGACAGGTTCGTAATACAGGCCATCGATGGTCACAATGGCAGGCTGCTTCAACCGGCCATCCCCGTCGTACCAGATATCTCCCAGTCCGGGGAAAGGATCCTTGCGTCCCCATTGATACAGCAAGCCACCGGTACGCAGATCACCGGGGACATCACTCAATGCACCCAGGTTGCGTTCGATCCAGTTACCCATAGGCTGGTAATGCGTTACCCAGATGTGCCAACTCCAACGGATGATCCCCCCGGTTGTCACCGCCACCACGGCGTTGCCGTCGATGCTGCCGGGGCGTACGAGCAAATAGCCTGTCTCGCCATCCCCCGCAGGGATCACCGACCGCACCGCACCGGAGGGTGAGAGGCCGGCCTGCACATCTGTCCATATAAGGCGGGCATCCAACTCATCCTTCAAACCGATTTGCCGGCCCAGGGAATTCGTGCCGGTAACAGCAGGCTCATTCGCCCGGCTTACCGGAATCAGGATCGGATACGACCCCGGCTGTTTCATATAGCAGTTGGACGCGCCTTCGATCATCCCCGAAGCCATCCATATCCTGACAGGGACATCAGGACATACCCCTTCGGTATCCTTGAAGATGAACACCACGGTATCGGCTGTTTTCTGCGGGTTACCGGCCATCATATCGTCCCAATCATTGAACTTATTGAAATAAACGGGCTCATATCGGGCATGTCCTCCGCGGGTTGTCAACAGTTCGGTAAGTCCTCCCTGAAGATTCGTACCCGGTTTGAGTTCCACCGTCCAGTCGAAATCCGAGCTCGCCTGGATCTGCCCCTGTTCACCATCCAGGATGTAGATCGATGCCCAGGCATAGGTGAGCCAAGGATCTTTGCTTTGGTTCACTTTGACCACATAATTCATATTACCGGCTGTCACAGTGAATTGAGCCGATCGATCGAAACCGGTGGTATTGGCTGTACCGGTCACCTGTATATCCCGCACCATCGAACCATTGTCGCCGGAATTATTCATTATCTTAAGCCATCCGCTTCCGCCGGTGGTATATTCAACCGGACCGACAAGGATACCGGCAGGCAGGCCGGTGTCTGCCCCTGCATAGTCTGTCGTAAGCGCTATGCTTGCGGAAAACGCTTCTTTGCCTGATTGGATTTTATCCCTGCTGAGCGACAGTTTGTATTGCCGGTCGAAAACCGTTGTCTGGGGAGCTCCGTTCCAGGGCGTCACTTCAGCTTTCATCCGGACATTTCCCCGGAACGCTTCATCCGGAGTATCATAACCCCGCCCCTCTACCTTGGTAATATTCGCCGTATAGCAATGGTTGCGCAACAGGTCGAGGTATGTTTGCCGATCAGCAGCCAGGAAGTCCAGCCGGTAATATGATAACTGGGATTCTCCTCCGTAATATCCTCCAACCACCATGCAGGGTGTTTGTAACGGCTGACCCTGGCAGGCTGGCGTCTCAAACGTATAAATCTCCCGGATGAATGCCACACGTTCAGTCGATGCCTGGGTATAAACCAGCGGACCCAGCTCCTTTTTCGGATCGGCAGGCAGGCTCGGCGCCGTTACCACATTCGTGGAAGGCTGCCAGTGTTGCGAAAAAGGAGCAACCAGTCCTTTATGGTTTACATTATATATATATACAGATTGGAGATTGAAATCGTTTTTGGCATCAGGTGTGGCAACAACCACATCGATACGTGCCATCATCCGGGCTATTTTTATACCGTTAATACCTGTGGCAATCCGTGCATCGTCAACTACCACGGGTTGGCTTTCCCCCCACAGCACGAACAGTTTTGACCCGTCCGACGGCCATTTACCGGCTTGTTCCACCTGTATCCCTTCCAGCACATCTGCCTTTGGAGTGCCCGGAGGGATATGATCCAAAGCGGACACCTGTGTAGCACTCAGGTTAAAAAGTATTACAAAACGATAACTGACAGTCGTGCTTTTCAGTACTTTCAATAGAAAACGCACCTTATCCTGATACGATCTGAAGCTCTCATAACTGGAATGATAGGCATACTTTTCCTGCGTACCGTCCACTTTAAAAGCCAATAAATCCAGACGAACAAGCTCCTGTTCATGGTAATCGTACAACGCACGGGTGACAGGAGGCTCGTTTGTTGACGGCAACAACAGGGAGAAATTCAGATCCACCATCGTACCATCGGGCACATGGTCGGTATGTTTCAGCAAATCCTCTTCTACGCAAGCCGAAAGCGCCAGTAGCAAGAGGGGGAGCATAACAGCAATCCATCTCTTCATGGTTTTCATTTTTAGAGTTCCCGTTCGTCGATCGATAGTTTCCAACCATTCACAGTGATCGAGACAGCCATATCCACACCGAAGGAAATAACGATATCATAGACATGCGTCTGATGAAAATCAACCTGTGGACCGTTGGCATAAGCAGTCAATATCATTTCGATCAGATCATCGATTTGCCCATGATGATGTGGATAAATAAGCTCACCGGTAGTCGTATCGCGAACCGCCAGTTTGGGGTGACGGTTTTCCGCCAACCGTAACACGGTGAGCGAGCTTGTCAGCGCATTGCCCTCACTAAAGTGTGCCGTGGTAGTATATTGAAACATTTCGCAGGGGGCGAATGAATTGTCAAAATAATAACTACCGTTCGTATCGGTAATGCTGTACGTATAAAGATGATCGGTTTTGTGCAGTCCGTTGACTGTCAGGTTTATCCTGTTCGTATTCTCTGTCATTGGTATGGTAATGAATGGGGGCTCTTTATCGCGATGGGTTTCCACTTCCTGCGAACCGTAAAGTTGTGTCGGCAGGATCGTATTTACACACCGGTCTGCCGGGAGATCCAGAAACAGTTCCGCTTCCCGCTTAGCGGATCGGGTAGTACCTAATTCGCTTGTTGAAAAAGGCGCTATCCGGTTAAACCATGCCACAAAACTATAATCACCAGCTTCAAGGTTGAAATCGACGGTATAGATATGTCCAAAAAGGGGATTGATTATTTCCTGCCGGGCTACAAAACGATCGTTTTGGTCAAACACGTAGATATCAGCCTGATAGAGTTCGCCGTATTGTATTTCCCGCATACCGTCATACGTAAATACAAATTGCAGGTTGTTCAAGCCTGAAGAACAGGGGGACAGGTCTTCCCGGATGCATGAAATGACAGAAAGCAGGCACAGGACCAATATGCCCGATATGCCTGATATCTTACCAGTGTCCATTATTTGTTTAATAAACGGTTATGTATCTTCCAAAATGATGCCGGGAATATCCTTTATCTATACGGGAATTCCCGTTAAATCCGGGATACTCCCCTGCATCGTTGGTCTATATTAATTGAGTTCGTAATTGTCGGCCACGTAAGTCCAGGCGATGATCTCTACGTTGACGGTAATATCGGTAGGCGTTTCCACCGGTAGCTCAGGGTCTTTGGGATCCGGATCGGGTTTACCGGGACCGCTGATCTTCGTGATTACCACATGGTAAAAGTCGTTACGGATGGTATTATATCCATTTTTGGGATTGAGGTATGCCTGATAGTAGCAGTAACCATCCGTGTAGGGTGCGCTGATGCTCCCGCCATTGGTCGTCACATACGTAGTTGCTTCCGCATGGTTGTCGAAGAAACCGCGGGTTCCGTCTGTGCGGGTCACGATCCAGAACGTCTTTGCCGCCCCTCCCACATTGCTGCCTTTAGACTCACCATTGTCGTCGAGGAATTGGTTGGGAACGAATACCGCGCGGATGGAAGCATAGGTGGTTTCCTTTTGCAAATGAGCTTCACTGGTGTTTTCGGGAGCATACTTCGCTATCAGCTGCTTTGCTGTTGCTCCACCCGTACCAGACGTACCGGCCGCATTGATGGGTATATAGTCGGTGAAATCTTCAAACGCCGTCGCCGCATAGCTGCCCAACAACCAGTTGGGGTCTTTCACGATACCGCCCACTACATTTTTTAAGGGGAACATCGCTTTATTCGACGTATGGATGGCGAAATGCAGATCCGACACCGTACCACTGGTTACCGTACGGGGAAAATTGCCGTCTTCAACAGCCACTTTGGCAACCATGCGTTCCACCGGAACAGTAAACACGTTATTGGCTGTATAGGTAGGATCTGTTGTTTCCACGAGGGTCTTACTTACTTCGGCAACCGAAAACATCGCGATGCCATTAACAGACACGAGCTGGCTCAATGCCGTTCCCCAGGAGGCTTTTAAATCACCCACTGATGTTACTTCCGGGAAAGAAGGCGGCAGGTTGAGTCCTACGTAAATTTTCTTGTTCCCGGTGGTGGTGGCAACCCGCGTGGTGGCCGAATAAAGGTCGTTATTGCCTGTTCCCGGTGCGATGCTGCTGAAGTCAGCACTTGTCAGTTGCTGACGTTTCAACAAGGCATTGCTGGTGGCATCGAAGATAAACACATCCACCGTGTTAAGTTCCACTTCGGATGCCGTTGCCGTCGGATCATTGACAGCGCGGGTGAGAGCTGTCTGCGGATAAGAGACATTCACCTGTACATAGGTCGCTTTTTCACTGTCTGCATGAGCAGGCTGTTCGAGGTTTTCATTGCTACAGCCTGTCCAAAGAAGGGATGTTGCTGCAAAAAAACTGAGAATTTGAACTGTTTTCATTTACTTTTTCGTTTGTTTTTTAAAGTTGCGGGAGGACCTGCAATAGGACAGGTCATCCCTGATTTTTCACGGCGCAAAGATATTTGGCGTCCCGGCAATCTGCTTTCTACATTGCATGACAGTTATTACACAATTCGGTAAACACCTCTTTTTTTATCAATTTTTACCATGCCGTATCTGTAATGGGGTGGCTTTGAAGTGTTTCTTGCAGAATTTATTCAGATGGGACACAGATGAAAAATCAAACTGGTCACTGATGATTTTCAGGGGGATCTGCGACTGAATGAGTTCTCTGCGAAGCATGTTCGCTTTTTCCCGGTTGAGCCAATCCGAAGGCGATTCACCGAACACCTTCTTGAAGCGCTTATGGAACCCTGCTTCGGAATAATGCGCCAGATCGGCCAGTTCCTTAATCGATTTGACTTTGGTATGATTCTGCAGGATCAACTCCCGGAAAGCCAGATCACTTGTCATCAGCCTGTAAAAGAAAGCAGCCAGTTCTTCTTTCGTGTAATAGGCCCTCAACAGGAAGAAAAACTCCGTCAACTTGATCTCCAGGTAATGCATACATTTCAGGCCATCGTTATACCGATCCATCAGGTCGTCCACAAATCGCCGCATGGGTGGATTGAAACCGAGCGTCTTGATCTCGGTATCAATATTGGGCACCTGTTCATACACAAGGCTGTCATACCGAAACGCCTCACAGAGTTGCATCGTGTATTTCAGGTGAAAAATCAGTACCGTCGTAGGTTCCATGGCCTCTACCCTGAACCGTGTACCCATTGGTGAGATGATGATGCGCTCTTCACCTACCGGAAAGTCCTTGATCCCGTTGACACTGATCTGCACCTTACCCCGGATGATGAAGCCCACCTCACTATCGGTAAACAGCCGATCCCTCACCTCTCCTTCGCTATATTCCAGGATCTCAACATCTCCATTCCCACCGTTACTGTAGTTTCCGCATGAGAAATGTTCATTCGCGTACAATAATTTGTTTTTTTCCATACACATAATGTTATTTTTTTCGATATATGAATTATAAAGACTACATTTTTGCCAGATAATACTGCCGTCAATTTATACTTTTAACTATTATTATGTATTTTTGTCAGATTTACAAGAGTAAGCCATAGAAAAACAACCAGACAGCACTATGCTTTTTTGTTTATTGGGGTTAAAAAACCAACGCTCTACACATTATTATATAAAAAATTATTTTATAATGAATACAGTTCGCATTATAACGCAAACATAAAGCATTTATTTCAAAACTAAAAATCAGTATCCGTTCACCACAGGATGCATGCAAACAAAAGGATAGAGAGAGAAACCAAACCCATCACACATCTACAATCGATAATTCAATCAACTAAAAATAACACACAAACAGTTAACAAAAATAGAAGAGAAAACGAACCCACAAACACAATACAAAACAATATACACACACCACTTATTCACATACCACAATTATTATTAATACAATTTAATTGAAATTAGAACAAATATAAACATACTCATATTTTCAGCTTATTAATTTAATATACAAAATCGGTTATTAAGAGACACAATCACATCTCCCTCTTTCATGTACAAGTAGCAAAAACCCCGTATTCAGAAAAGGATCAGGCAATAAAATAGCACATCACCCACCCTTAATATAAAGGGGTACAAAGTTTATGGTTAAGAAATTGTCCGGATTAAAATTTAATAATTAGATTTGCAAAAACGGTAAAAAATACGTTTGTTCCGGTAGGTTGCCACGAACATTCGCAGACAATCCGTAGAAAATCACGTGTGTACAGACGACAAATTATATCCAAAAAAATATGAAGAAGCGACTCCTTTTCCCCGCCCTCTGCCTATTGGCAGTATTGTTTGGTAACGATGCCGTTGCCCAGCAAAAAAAACCGCGTATCGGTATTGCCGGTATTCAGATTGAAAACAGTGTATTTATGCCTAACAGGCAATCCATGGCCCAGCGTCCACTCGCATTGCCGGACTATCTCAGTCCAGACTCCGCCATGGGGCAGGCCGCCGTTTGGCTTCCTTCTTTAATGGGCGGTGGCGGCGGTCGTGGCCCGGTCACCCGTGAATCATACGAAGCGTTTGTCAGCAACGCGCTGGATATCATCCGGAGAAACATGCCGTACGACGCGTTTTGGTTTTACAACCATGGCGCCTGCAGCGTGGAGGGCATTGATGATCCGGAAGGCGAATTTATGGAAAAAGTCCGCGGAATAATCGGGAACGACGCACTCGTTACCACGACGATGGACCTCCACGGCAATGCCTCCTGGCTGGTAGCCCTCAACTCCGACCTGATCACCACCTTCCGCAAAGCGCCGCACGACGACGCCCGGGAATCGCATCGCCGCGGTGTGGTGAACCTGCTGGACCGCCTCTCCTCCGGCAAGGGACGTCCCGCCTATAAGGCATGGGTAGCTGTTCCGGTTTTGCTCTCGGGCGAATGGTCGAGTACCCGTGTTGAACCCGCCAAATCGCTCTATGCCATCGTTCCCGAAGTGGAGGCATTGCCCGGCGTACTGGATGCAGGTATCTGGATCGGATATGTATGGGGCGACGACCGGCGCAACCAAGGTGTTGTTATGGTGGTAGGAGATGACAAGGCGCAAGTGGAAACCAGTGCGAAGAAACTCGCCCAGCGATTCTGGGATGTCCGGCGCCAATTCTGTTTGGAAGCGCCCGGCTATCCGCTGGAAAAATGCCTCGACTTGGCCATCGCAAGTAAAAAGAAACCCTTCTTCATCAGCGATATGGGAGATAATCCCGGTGGTGGCGGATCAGGCGAGGTGACATGGACATTAGCCCGGGTGTTGAAACGTCCGGAGTTACAATCACCTTCGGGCAAAAGCCTGCTTTATTGTTCCATTCCGGGAAGCGAAATGGTGGAAGCAGCGCGCAAAGCAGGTGTAGGAGGTCATGCCGAAGCATTTGTTGGTGCCATGACGGACAATTCATACGAACCTCCCATCCGGTTATCAGGCAAGGTAATCTATGTCAGTCCGGAGCAGGATCAGGCTAGCGCCGGCCAGTCGTCCCCCTACAGAAGGCCCAACATCGCCATTATCCAGACAGGAAGCGTGTATGTGGTAGTCGGCACCTCTTCTCCCACCCCTAACCTGGCAGGAACAGGGATAGATCCGAGCAAAATGGATATCGTCATGGTGAAACAGGGTTACCTCGTTAACCAATGGTACAATATGCAGGCCGACTGGGTGATGGCTCAGACACGCGGCGGGGTGGATCAGGACTTCAAGAGCCTTCCTTACAAGCATATTATCAGGCCGATGTTCCCATTAGACCCGGACATGCCCGATCCGGAATTGAACGTGATTTTTGTGCCTTCCGCCAAACACCTGTACGGCAGGTAACATACAACCTACATATTTATAATGAATATCATGAACAAACGCTCTACCGTTATACTGGCTGCGTGTTTGCTGTTTGCCGTCTTCTATCCGGCCAACGCACAACAGGCCACCCCGTTCACGCTCCCAACCCCCTGGACCATAAAGGCCAGCCAGGAAGCAATTCCTTTGCCCGAATATCCCCGTCCGCAACTGGTACGTACCCAGTGGATGACACTCAATGGCACCTGGGACTACCTGGGAGGAAACAAGCTGGCCAATCCCGCCACGGCCACGACCCCTCCCGTGTTCACGTCCGATGCGGAGAAAATACGCGTTCCCTTCGCTCCCGAATCCGAACTCTCCGGGATCGGGCGGGATGGAGAAACCAATCTGTGGTACCGGCGGACCATCCGAATCCCCGACGACTGGAAAGGCAAAAGAATCCTGCTCCACTTCGGTGCAGTAGATCGGATATGCTCCGTGTTCATCAATAACAAGAAGGCAGGATCCCATACAGGAGGTTACTCCAGTTTCAGTTTCGATATAAGTGACTACCTCCAACCGGGAGAGAATACGCTTATTGTCGGAGCGTGGGATCCGAACGACGGAAAAGCCGCTTCCGGGAAAAACGGACCCAAAGGCGATTATACGTTCTCTTCCGGGATCTGGCAAAGCGTATGGATAGAGCCGGTGGAAAAAGAACACATCTCTGCCATCAGGCTCCTGCCGGACCTTCCCAACAATCGCCTGGAAATAGAAATAACCGCTATTGGAAATAAGTTGAAGGTATCCGCCACAGCCCTCGACGGTAATCGCGAGGTGGCTAAAGCGGTAGGAGGTACGGGCACGAAGTTCTACCTGCCCATACCTAATCCCAAACGATGGTCGCCCGATGATCCGTTCCTCTACGGCTTACAACTCCAACTCACAGACAGCAAAGGCCACGTGACCGATCAGGTAAGCAGTTATTTCGGCATGCGTTCCGTTTCACTGGGAAAGGTGGATGGCATCACCCGCACCCTGTTGAATGGAGAGTTTGTGCTTCAATTGGGATTGCTGGACCAGGGGTACTGGCCTGACGGTGTTTTTACCGCTCCCACTGAAGAAGCGCTTCTCTATGATATCGAACTGGCTAAACGCACCGGATTCAATGTAATCCGCAAACATATAAAGGTGGAGCCTATGCGATGGTACTACCATTGCGATCGCCTGGGACTGCTGGTATGGCAGGACATGCCCAATATATGGGAGCCGGACGGGACGGACTCCGTAGCTGTACGCGCTCAGTTCAGGAAAGAATGGCAGGAGATCATGGATCAATTGGTTAGCGTTCCGTCCATTGTTGCCTGGGTTCCCTTCAACGAGAATTGGGGAGCGTTTGACGTGAAAGCGATCACCGGATGGACGAAAGCGCATGATCCCTCCAGGCTGGTAAACGGAAACTCAGGCTACAACTATGCGCCGGGCTACCGTCCTGCCTGTGGTGATCCGGGCAACGGCGATTTTACCGACCTCCACAATTATGGTCCCATCAACGACAAAAACACCCCGCAACCTGAAGAAGCCCGTGCCGCGTCCATTGGCGAATTCGGCGGCAAAGGGCTATACGTACGTGGACACATGTGGCCGGTCCGCAACAACGCGTATGAGATATTGGTAAACCGGGAAATCCTTTCGGACACGTATGTGAAACTGCTCACCGAGGTAGAACAAATGATGGTTTACCGGGGAGTAAGTTGTGCCATCTATACGCAAACCACCGATGTGGAACATGAAGTGAACGGCCTGGTAACCTACGACCGCCAGGTGGAGAAGATGGAATTCGACAAAGTAAAAGCCATCAATGAAAGCGTCATACAAACAAGTAAAGAACTGAACAACAGGGCTGTCGATTATCGGACACAACGGGTATATCCGCAATAATCGGTCGGATTGTTAAAAGTACATAAATCCCGGAAAATAAACGGACAAACAGTTGTTGATCCGGATATCGCCCGTAACTTTGCATTTCAAAGTACTTTCAACAATCATGGAAAAACAATTGGAAGATATCAGAGCGATACGCGAGATGATGGAGAAATCTACCAAGTTCATCTCATTAAGCGGCTTCTCCGGCATATTGGCGGGACTAACAGCCATTGCAGGCGCGGCATTTGCCTTTTTCTATGTACTGCCGGATTTTTCGATGACCGGCTACAACCCTTCGGAAGACTTCATCCCACTGTTGACAGGCGCGATCGCCGTATTGTGCCTGTCTATTGCTTTCGCCGTTTATTTTTCCTGGAGGAAAGCCAAAAGGCTGCATCAGAGCCTGTTCAATCAACTCACCGTACGTACCCTTTACAACCTCGCCATCCCGTTGGCAGCCGGAGGTGTGTTCTGTCTCATCCTTTTTCTCGAAGGGAATCTGCGTCTGGTGATCGCGGGCACGCTCCTCTTTTACGGACTGGCATTGGTCAATGTGTCCAAATACACCTTTGAAGAAATCCACTACCTGGGGCTCATTGAAATCGGGCTGGGAATCCTGGCGGCGTTGTTTGAGCAAGGCGGGATTTTATGCTGGACGCTGGGCTTTGGTGTTTGCCATATCCTGTACGGTTATATCATGTATAAGAAATATGATCTGAAGAAAGAATGACGAATATCATTGCCAAATTAAACAAGGCTTTCGACAGCCGGATCCGGTTGGGTATCATGTCCATTCTTTCCGTGAATGAATCGGCCGACTTCAATACGATGAAAAGCCTGATGGACCTGACCGACGGCAACCTCGCCAGTCACCTGAAGGCGCTTGAAGGCATTGGATACATCCAGTCGTGCAAGCAGTTCATCGGGCGCAAGCCCAATACCCAATATGCCATCACGGAGGAAGGCCGGAAGCAGTTCAAAGCGCATCTGGACGCGTTGGAATCCTTGCTCAGTTAATTTTTTTTGGAGTTTTCACTTTGAATATCAAAGTACTTTCTCAATATAACAATACAGATTACCATAAACGGGGAAGCCGAAAACCGTATAGAGTAGGCAATCAGTTAAAAACAAATCAATTAAAAATTCATTCGTATGAAAAAGATTTCAGCAACACTGCTACAGGCAGTCATCGTTCTGATCGGCATCGCAGTACTTGCCCTTATGATCTGGATTCCCCAAACCGAGGGAAGAGCCGCCAACCTGGATTTGTTCAGCATTTACGCAGATCCCCTCATTTTGTATGGTTATGTGGCATCCATCGCCTTTTTTGCCGGGTTATACAAGACGTTCAGATACGTTGGACTCATCGGGGAGGATAAAGCATACACCCTGAACGCCGCCGGTGCGTTGAAGGCTATCAGGTATTGCGCGCTTGCGTTATGCCTATTCATTGTGGGAGCGGGACTATACATCAACATGAACCATCATCCGGACGACGATCCCGCGGGGTTTTATGCCTTGTGCATCATGGCCACCTTCATCTGCATGGTAGTTGCCACCGTGGCATCTAAGCTTGAGAAAAACGTACAGCAGGTATTGAAAAAGTAAGCCGGGTATGGACACTAAACGTAAAATAACCGGAAGCTTCGGGCAGTCAATCACCCTGAAAGCCATCATCGTAGGCTTCCTGACGCTCATCCTGCTGATTCCCGGTTTCATGATCCAGGACCTCATCCTGGAAAGGCAAAACAGAAGCAGGGAAACCATCGAGAAGATCAACGCCAAATGGAGCCTCGCGCAAACCCTTTGCGCCCCGATCCTGTGCGTACCCTATTCCGTCACTTATCCGGGAGTCAATGAAAAACCGGTGGTTGAGCACCATGTGCTGCATATCACACCGGAAATGCTGCACGTGAGAGCCACCCTGCTTCCCGAAGAAAGACATTACGGGATCTACCAAACCATCCTGTACAAGAGCGAGCAGGAGCTATCCGGCGAGTTCAGCCTCAAAGAGCTCCCCAGTCTGGAACATGCGACGGTGTATTGGGACAAGTCGTACATCCGCATGGGTTTCTCTGATTTACGCGGAATCACCAGTCCCATCCTTTTCGAGTTGGCCGACAAATCCTTTGAAGCCGAAGCCAGTGGAAGCCAGGAGGCGCATGTAGGCAAGGAACTGGTGGTTGCGTTAGGCGGCGACGTAGTGAAACTATCCGCCCATCTCCTCCCCTTCCGTTGCCGGTTCAGCCTGAACGGGAGCAGCAGCATCAGCTACATTCCCATCGGGCAGACCACCCATGTGGAGGTAGCAGGCAATTGGAAGGCTCCGGGATATATCGGCAACTTCAGTCCCGAGCATACGCTGGACAACCAGGGGTTCCACGCCACCTGGGACGTCTTGAAATTCAACCGCAATATCCCGGAAATGTGGATAGACAACCAGGTGGACAGTTTCACAGACTCCTCTTTCGGCGTCAGCCTGGTGGAAACCGTCGATCACTACCAGCAGAATATGCGTTCGACCAAATATGCCATCATGTTCATCGCCCTCACCTTTATTGTCTTCTTCTTTGTGGAGGTGCTGACAAAGAAACGGATACATCCCATCCAATATCTGTTGGTCGGTATCGCGTTGATCCTGTTCTACAGCCTGCTGCTCTCCATCTCCGAGCAACTGAATTTCGGGATGGCCTATCTGATAGCCAGTATGGCCACCATCGCACTGGTCACCGCCTACACCCAAAGCATCTTCCGGGACAAAACGCAAACCGGCGTACTCACCTTTGTGCTATGCCTGCTCTACGCATTCCTGTATATGGTGTTACAACTGGAAGACATCGCCCTTCTGGTCGGAAGCATCGGCCTGTTCCTTATCCTGGCCATCATCATGTACTTCTCCCGGAAGGTGAATTGGTATAAGCAGGAAGAAGCGGATGAGTAAGGGGAAATAACAACCTATGGTAGATGTATTGCATGGATTAGTATCCTTTACTGCCGGTATCCCGATAATTTAGTTGTTCCACCCGGGTGGGACACTTGTTCCAGCAAGGTGGGACATACGTTCCAGCCGGGTGGGACATGTATTCCACCTGGCTGGAACAACTAAATTATCGGGATGCCGGCAGTAAGGGATCTGTCGGATGTTATTACTGCCTACTGATCAGATATAGACACCGTACAAAATGGATAAGCAAGAATATTTAGCTTTATTTGATAAATTTTTAAATGACCAGGCTACCCCGCCCGAAGTGCTCGACCTGATCAGTTGGTTTAAAGCCAGGGGAGGTTTCGAAGCCTGGGCGGACGATCAATGGCTGGAAGCGCCGGCATACATTGACCCGGAGCTCCGGCAAAAGCTATTCAACCGGATCAGGGAGAAAATACACCCGGAGCCACCTGGCTGTTTCGGATGTGACGGTGACCGCAGAGAAAGGACGCACCACCGGCATTCTGCTGGCCGACGGCACGAAAGCATGGATCGACGGAAATTCATGTCGAACAAAGAGATCGCCCTGGTGCTCGACCTCTCTGAGAACACCGTGGAATCACAGATCAGCAAAGCCGTTTCCTTTCTCCGCAAACGATTGGCGAAACACAATGCGGGATAAAACAGAGACTGCCTATCTGTCCGAAAACCATATACCTACCGGGGTTGCATAAACCGGCAAAGAGGAGAAAACAGGGAAAAAGGAGAGAATACATTTTTTTGTCAAAAAAGAGGACAATGAGCAGGTATTAATGCTACATTTGCGCCGCGTTATTATGACTGCAACCTATGATTGTTTTTTAATATGTATTGCAACCGGTTGGCCGTCCATAGCACGCAGATAGAACTTGCGTTTTTTTATTTATCCGTTTTTTTAATAAGGTTCGTATATGACCAATTCCGCCTTGTTTCTTGTCGTAGTTCTTACGGCAATATGTTTGGTTCTGGTGGCGCTGGTGATCGCAAAGTGCGTATCACCGACATCGCAAAACTCCGTCAAAGGGCAACCTTATGAATGTGGTATCCCCACCCGTGGATCTTCCTGGATGCAGTTCCGTGTGGGTTATTACCTGTTTGCGATCCTGTACCTGATATTCGACCTGGAGACGGTATTGCTGTTTCCATGGGCGACGATCGTAAGGGATGTCGGCCTGTATGGTCTGGTGTGCGGTGGCACGTTTCTCGCCACATTAACACTGGGACTGGTATATGCCTGGCGGAAAGGAGCGTTGAAATGGAAGTAAACAAGATACAAATCCCAAACATGAAGTATGAGGATTTCAAAGACAATGAAACCCTCGAACAGTATGTGGAAGAGTTACGCAACCATGGCGTGAACATCTTCGTCGGCAAACTGAACGACCTCATCAACTGGGGTCGGTCCAATTCCGTATGGCCGCTTACGTTTGCAACAAGCTGCTGCGGGATCGAGTTTATGTGTGTCGGCGCGGCGCGTTCCGACTTTGCCCGTTTCGGATGGGAAGTGACGCGTAACAGTCCCCGGCAAGCCGATGTGATCTTTGTATGCGGAACAATCGTCCATAAGATGGCGCCCGTATTGCTCCGCCTGTATGAACAGATGGCGGAGCCGAAGTATGTGATGGCGGTGGGCAGCTGCGCCATTGGCGGCGGCCCGTTCAAAAACTCGTACCATGTGGTGAAGGGTGTGAACGAGATCATTCCCGTAGATGTGTATGTGCCCGGCTGTCCGCCACGTCCGGATGCGATCCTGTATGGGATGATGCAGTTGTCACGCAAAATCAAGGTACAGGATTTCTTCAGGCTGCCGGAGAAAGAATCCGCAAAGCTAACAGATAGAACAACAAAGAACACAGGTCCCTCAATCCCTGAACAATGATGGAGCAGATAGAGAAACAATTCACCGACTGCGGGTATGCGCAGACCGGCTGGACGGAAGGACGGCTGACCGTCGCCGTACCGATGGACAAAGCATATGAAACCGCCACATGGTTGCGTGGCGAAGGCTTCGATTTCCTGTTCGACATCGTGGGAATGGATAATGGCGACAGCTTCGGAGTGATGTATTACCTCTCACGCAGCAGCCGGCCGAAAGAGATGCTGGTACTTAAAACCACCACCACTGATCGGGAGCAACCCCTGCTGTATTCCGTACACGACCTCTGGCAATCCGCCTCCATGTATGAACGGGAGGTGTATGATTTCTTCGGGGTGCGGTTTATCAACCATCCGGATATGCGCCGTATTTTCCTGCGGGCAGACTGGAAAGGATATCCGTTACGCAAAGATTATAATGCCGACCCGGCGATCAATCCCGTTCCCCTACAGAACGAAACGATAACGGACATGGAAGACGTGCCGTCGGTCACGATGAAGATGGGCGAGCCGGTGGAGCATAGCACCTCCCTGTTCGGACAGGATGAATTTGTTGTCAACTTCGGGCCGCAACATCCCGCCATGCATGGCGTATTGCACCTGCGGGTATCACTGGATGGCGAGATTATCCGGAAGGTCGATCCTCACTTCGGCTATATCCACCGGGGTGTGGAAAAGATGTGCGAAGGATATACGTATCCCCAAATGCTGCATCTGATGGATCGCCTCGACTATTTGTCGGGAACCATGAACCGCCACGCCATGTGCCTTTGCTGCGAGAACGCCTTGCAGATCGAGGCGCCTGAACGTGCACAGTATGTCCGCGTGATCCTGGACGAGCTGACCCGCATCGCTTCCCACCTCCTCGGTTGGGGATGTATGTGTATGGACATGGGGGCGATCACCGCTTTTGTCTATGGCATGCGCGACCGCGAACTGATCATGGATATTTTTGAAGAAACAGCCGGGGGACGACTGATGGCGAATTACAGTGTGATCGGCGGACTGGCTACAGACATTCATCCTCATTTCCGGAAAAGCGTCGAAACATTCATTCCCTATATGCGGAAGATGCTGCATGAGCACCACCAGCTTTTCTCGCACAACCCGATTGCCGTGGGACGGATGAACGGTATCGGGCATTTATCCGAAGCACAGGCCATCTCCATAGGAGCCACCGGTCCTACCGGACGGGCGTCGGGATGGCAGAACGATATCCGCCGGTTTGATCCGTATTCGGCATACCGCAAGGTGAATTTCGAAGAGATCATCCGTCCGGGAGGACTGACGTACGACCGGTATTATATCCGCCTGGATGAGATCGAGCAGTCGCTACAGATCATCGAACAACTGATCGGCAGCATCCCCGAAGGGTCGTATGCGGAAAAGATGAAGCCGGTGATCAAACTGCCCGAAGGAGAGTTCTTCCAGCGGGTGGAGAATGCCCGCGGGCAGTTCGGCGTCCATATCACCAGCAAAGGCGATAAGTATCCGTACCGGGTGAAGCTGCGATCACCCTCACTCCCCCTGGTAGGAGCGCTCAAAGCGATAGCACCCGGGACGATGATTGCCGACCTGATCATGCTCGGCGCCTCGTTCGACTATGTAATCCCGTGTATGGACCGATAAAGATGACCGTTATGTATAGTTTTTCCACAATGACCGGATGGATAGATACGACGCTGCGCCAGTACCTGAACGATGGATGGACGTTATCCGTGGAGTTTATCCTGATCGGGGTAGCCATCCTGGTGGCCTACGCGGTGTTGGCTCTTTTCCTGATCTATGCCGAACGTAAGGTATGCGCCTTTTTCCAGTGCCGTATCGGTCCGAACCGTACAGGCAAATGGGGATTGTTGCAGTCGATCGCCGATATGTTGAAGATCCTGCTGAAAGAACTGATCCGGATCGACAGGGCAGACCATTTCCTGTTCCGGCTGGCGGCGTTCGTCGTTATCCTCGGATCCATCGGCACCTTTGCCGCCCTGCCGTTCGCGAAAGGGTTGCAGGTGCTCGACTTCAACATCGGCGTGTTTTATATCCTGGCGATGTCGTCGCTGGGTATCGTGGGCATTCTGCTCGCCGGATGGTCGAGCAACAATAAGTTTGCGATGATCGGGGCGTTACGCAGCGGGGCGCAATTGCTCAGCTATGAAATATCGGTGGGACTGTCGATGATGACCATCATCATCCTGTCCGGAACGATGAAGATATCCGAGATCGTGGCCGGACAAGCCGATCTGTGGTATATTTTCAAGGGACATATATCCGCCTTCATCGCGTTTATGGTGTATGTGATCGCGTCGCATGCCGAAACCAACCGCGGACCGTTCGATATGCCGGAAGCCGAATCGGAGCTGACGGCAGGTTACCATACGGAGTTCTCGGGTATCCAGTTCGGGTTCTTCTACCTGGCCGAATACCTGAATATGTTTATCGCCGCGGGAATAGCGGCCACACTCTTCCTGGGCGGATGGATGCCGCTGCATATTCCGGGATGGGAGGCGTTCAACGGTGTAATGGATTGTATCCCGTCGTTCGTCTGGTTCTTCGGGAAAACGTTCTGTTGTGTGTTCATCCAATTGTGGGTACGCTGGTCGTTCCCCCGGCTGCGGATCGACCAACTACTCAACCTCGAATGGAAGGTACTGATGCCGATTGGACTTATCAACCTGCTGCTAATGACGTTACTTGTGGTGTTGTAAATAAATAAGCGTATGACATTATTCAACTATATAAAGAATATACTAACCGCGCTGTACAACCTTACCGTGGGTATGTATATCACGATGAAGAACTTCATGCGTCCGAAAGTGACCGAGCAATATCCGGAAAACCGGGGAAAGAAGGTCTATCCCGAACGTTTCCGCTCCCTGCTGGTCATGCCGCACAATGAAGCGAACCAGCACAGATGTACCGGTTGCGGTATCTGCATGATGAACTGCCCTAACGGGACGATCACCGTCGTCACCCGGACGGTGACCGACGAAGCCACGGGTAAGACAAAGAAAATACTCGACAAGCACCTGTACGACCTGGGCAGTTGCATCTTCTGCGCCCTGTGCACGACATCCTGTCCACAAGACGCGATCGCATGGAGTAATGCGTTTGAACATGCCTTGTACGACCGCCGGAAACTCCTGTTGCGGTTGAACAACGAAGGGTCGGAGCTGGTACCTAAAAAGAAAGAGGAATAAAGCATGGGAACACAAATCGCCTTTTACGTATTGGGCATCATCATCATTGCCTCGTCGATCATGGCCGTCACATCCAGGAATATGATGCGCGCCGCCACATACCTGCTGCTCGTACTGGTTGCGACGGCCGGTCTCTACCTGCTGCTGCAGTACGAGTTTCTGTTTGCCGTACAACTGACGGTATATGCCGGGGGTATCCTGGTATTGTTCATCTTCGCCATCCTGCTTACCAGTGCGAGCGGTGATAAGCCTGAGCCGAACGACTGGAAGAAGGTGACGGCAGGGATTGTCACCGCCCTGTCGGGAGTGGTTGTCACCACCCTGGTGACTGTCAAGCATCAATTCCTGTACGATCCTCCCGTCACGCTGACCGGCGATCAGGAGATCACGATGGGAAAGATCGGCCACGCACTGATGGGGACAGGCAAATACCAATATGTACTCGTCTTCGAAGCCTTGAGTGTATTATTGCTGATCAGTGCCATCGGCGCTATATTGATTGCCCGCAAACGTTAAATAACCCGTTAAACACTGTACGCTATGATACCTATGGAGTATTACCTGTTTATCAGCACCCTGATGTTCTTTATCGGGATATATGGGTTCATCGCCCGGAGAAACCTCCTCGCTGTGCTGATTTCCATTGAGTTGATACTGAACTCTGTTGAGATCAACTTCAGTATATTCAACCGCTACCTTTATCCCGACCACATGGAGGGGATGTTCTTCTCGCTGTTCGGGATTGCGATATCGGCGGTGGAATCGGCGATCGCACTCGCCATCATGATCAACGTTTACCGGACGGTGCAAAATATAGACGTCCGACATATTGACAAGATGAAAAACTAAGGATATGGCATTTACCCTTTGGATCGTAATCATCCCGCTTGGTATGTTCCTGTTGCTGGCGCTATCCGGCAAACGGTTGCCGGCGGGCGTGGCAGGAACAACCGGCACGTTGGGCATGGCTGCCGTAGCCGTGCTGTCGTATATAACGGCCTACCGCTATTTCTTTGTGACGGGCGAAACGGGCGGGACTTATCCTGACCTCGTACCGTTCTCGGTGGAGTGGCTCCGGTTCAGCGATACGCTGCATATCGACCTGGGCATATTGCTCGACCCTATCTCCGTAATGATGCTGGTGGTGATCTCTACCGTTTCGCTGATGGTACACCTCTACAGCATGGGATATATGCGCGGGGAGCGCGGGTTTCAGCGCTACTACGCGTTCCTGTCGCTTTTCAGCTTTTCGATGCTGGGGCTGGTACTGGCAACCAATATCTTCCAGATGTATATGTTCTGGGAGTTGGTGGGGCTTTCGTCCTACCTGCTCATCGGGTTTTATTATAGCAAACCCTCAGCAGTGGCAGCTTCGAAAAAGGCATTTATTGTGACCCGCTTCGCCGACCTGGGTTTCCTGATCGGCATCCTGCTGTTGTCGTACAGCACAGGTACGTTCGACTTCGGAGAACTCACGGCCGATAACGGGGCATTGGTAGTACGTTCCACGGCCGGCATCACCTTCCTCGGCCTATCCGCAGCATCCTGGGCGATGGCGCTCCTCTTTATCGGTGGGGCAGGCAAGTCGGCGATGTTCCCCCTGCATGTCTGGTTGCCGGACGCGATGGAAGGGCCAACCCCTGTCTCTGCGCTCATCCATGCCGCGACGATGGTCGTTGCCGGTGTGTTCCTGGTAGCACGGATGTTTCCCGTCTATACCTTTGCCGCGCCCGAAGTGCTGACACTGATCAGTTACACCGGAGCATTCACGGCGTTGTTTGCGGCGGTGATCGCCATCACGCAGACCGATATCAAGCGCGTGCTGGCATATTCCACCATTTCACAGATCGCGTATATGATGACGGCGTTGGGCGTATCGGGCTTCGGTGGTCACGAAGGCTTAGGTTATACCTCCTCAATGTTCCACCTGTTTACACACGCCTTTTTCAAAGCCCTCCTGTTCCTGGGAGCGGGAGCGGTGATCCATGCCATCCACAGCAACGAAATGGGACAAATGGGTGGACTGCGGAAATACATGCCCGTTACACACCTCACCTTCCTCATCGCCTGCCTGTCCATCGCGGGGATACCGCCTTTCTCAGGGTTCTTCAGCAAGGATATGCTATTAGACGCGGCTTTCCACCACGACAGGGTACTCTTCGCCATGCTCTGGCTGGTAGCCGGACTGACCGCGTTTTATATGTTCCGCCTGTATTACACTATTTTCTGGGGAAAGGAACGGATCTACGAGCATCCCCCGCACGAAACCTCGTGGACAATGCGCATTCCGCTGATCGTACTGGTACTCCTCACAGCCGTAACCGGACTCCTCCCATTTTCGGATTACATCAGCAGCGACCGTACGGGTTTTGTTGCCGGCATCAATTGGGCGGTTGCCGCATCAGGGATTGCGATAGCCGTAGCGGGTATATGCGCCGCCACCTTATTATATAAGAAAGAGAATGAGCGCCCGGCGCGACTGGCCCGACGGATGGGCAGATTGCACCGGGCGGCAGTCCATAAGTTCTACATCGACGAAGCATGGCTGTTCGTGACGAAACAGATTATCTTCAACCGCATAGCCCGTCCCATTGCCTGGTTCGACCGGCGGGTGATCGACGGCCTGCTGATCGACGGTTCCGGACGGCTCACCGAAAAAACGGCGGAAAAGATCAAAGGCATGCAGTCGGGACAGGTGCAGTATTATGCCCTGGTGTTTATTGCCGGTGCATTGATCCTTTCCGTATGGGCCATGTATCTATAATCCGAAAAAAGTGATGCTATGAGTATATTATCTTTGTTTGTACTGATACCGGTGGCGATGTTGCTCTGCCTCTTCCTTTGCCGGGAAACGAAACAGACGCAGGCCGTAATGGTCACCGGAGCCTCCGCGCTGCTGGCATTATCGCTGGCGCTCGTTGTGCTCTTTCTCCGTGAAAGAAGCCTGTCGGACAGTGAGATGCTATTCACACAGGATATCGTCTGGTATGCCCCCCTCCATATCCACTACTCGGTAGGGATCGACGGAATATCGTTGTTGATGCTGGTACTGTCGGCCTCGGTCACCTTTGCTGCCGTCTTCTCCTCGTGGAAGATGGAACGCCATTATTTCATGTGGTTCTGCCTGCTGATTACAGGAGCGTTCGGGTTCTTTATCTCGACCGACCTGTTCACGATGTTCATGTTCTATGAAACAGCCCTCATCCCGATGTACCTCCTGGTAGGCGTTTGGGGTACCGGACGTAAAGAATATGCCGCCATGAAACTGGCACTGATGCTGATGGGAGCCTCCACCCTGTTACTGATCGGCATCCTCGGTATCTACTTCACAACCGGAGGAACGACCATGCATATTGTCGAGCTGGCACAGATGTCTATTCCCCTCCATCATCAATACTGGATATTCCCGATGATCTTCATCGGGTTTGGAACGCTCTGCGCCCTGTTCCCGTTCCATACCTGGTCGCCCGACGGGTATGCCTCCGCTCCTGCAGCCGTATCCATGCTGCACGCCGGCGTGTTGAAGAAGCTGGGCGCTTACGGTTGCTTCCGGGTGGCCGTTTACCTCATGCCGCAGGGAGCGCACGAACTGGCCTGGATCTTCCTGCTCCTCTCCGGAGCGGGTGTTGTTTATGGGGCTTTTTGCGCCGTACGCCAGACCGACCTCAAATACATCAATGCCTATTCCTCGGTGAGTCATTGCGGATTGATCCTGTTTGCGATCCTGATGCTCAACGAAACCGCGATGCGGGGTGCCGTCCTGCAAATGTTGTCGCATGGACTGATGGCGGCGCTTTTCTTTGCCGTCATCGGCATGATCTACGGCCGCACCCATACCCGCGACCTGCGTGAGATGGGCGGGTTGATGCAGGTGATGCCTTTCCTGTCGGCCTCCTATATCATCGCCGGTCTGGCCTCGCTGGGATTACCGGGACTGAGCGGGTTCGTGGCGGAGATGACTATCTTCGTCGGCTCCTTCCAACACGCGGAGGTATTCTACCGTGTGCTGACGATCGCGGCGACAGGATCGATCGTGATCACCGCCGTCTATATCCTGCGTGCCGTAGGGAAAGTCTTCTATGGGGCGGTACAGAACGAACAACACCGTGCATTGCCGGATGCCACCTGGTATGATAAGATCACCATATCTGCGTTGCTGGCAGGCATCCTGCTGATCGGCCTGCTGCCGTCGTCGGTATATGGGCTGATCGAAACCGGCCTTACCCCACTCATCAAACAACTGGCTTCCATTTAAAACCGTACAATCCAATGGATATACATAATTTCTTCAAGCTCAATCAGGAAGGCGGACTCATGGCCGTATTCATGTTCCTGCTGATCTATGACATGATGGGCAGCGACCGTTCGAAACGGTGGTTCCGCCTCACCGCATGCATCCTCTTCGCCCTCCATACCATCCATGGCTTCTTCCTGCCTGCCACCGGTGAAGCGTTCGGCGGGATGTATGTATCCACGGATATGACCGTTTTGATGAAGAACATCCTCAACGTAGCGACACTGTTCATCCTGATGCAGTCGGGCGAATGGCTGCGATCCAGCCAGGCTGTGCGTATCCGGGAAGGGGAGTTTTACGTCATCATCATGGCGACCTTGCTGGGCGCGTACCTGATGGTATCCGCCAACAATTTCCTGATGCTGTACCTGGCGATCGAGCTGGCTTCCCTCCCAGTGGCTTGTCTGGCGGCTTTCAACAAATACAAACAGGAATCCGCCGAGGCCGGCGCTAAATTTATCCTCATATCGGCGCTTTCTTCGGGTGTCATGATGTTCGGGCTCTCCTATCTCTACGGCGCCATGGGCACGATGTATTTCGACGGGATGGAGACCATGCCGGTCAATGCCGTGACGGTAATCGGCTTTGTCTTCTTTTTTGCCGGCCTGGGCTTCAAGCTATCGCTGGTTCCTTTCCACCTCTGGACGGCTGATGTGTATGAAGGGGCGCCGACGGGTGTGACCGCCTACCTCTCCGTCGTGTCCAAAGCCGCGGCCGGATTTGTGCTCATCTTCACCTTGTACCATGTATTCAGCGGGCTGGAAGCCGTATGGCATACGCTGCTCTGGTGGCTGACGGTCGCGACGATCGTAGTAGGTAATCTCTTTGCCATCCGGCAGCGGAACATCAAACGTTTCTTTGCTTTCTCGTCCGTTTCCCAGGCGGGTTACCTCCTGCTGGGCATCATCTGTGGAACGGCGCAGGGAATGGCGGCTACCGTATTCTATGTCCTGGTGTATCTCTTCTCGAACCTGGCAGCGTTCGGTGTGATCGCTTCCGTGGAAAACCAATCCGGACGGACGGACATTGCCGGGTATAACGGTTTCTTCCAATCCAATCCCCGGTTGGCGTTTGTGATGATGCTGGCGGTGTTCTCACTGGCGGGTATTCCGCCCTTTGCCGGGTTCTTCAGTAAGTTCTTCATCTTTGCCGCGGCCGCGGCGAAGGGAGATTATGTGCTGGTATTCATCGCGCTGGCCAATACGGTGGTATCGCTGTATTACTACCTGCTGATCGTGAAGACGATGTTTATCCATCCGGCGGAAGCGCATCCGGTGGGTTGCATACAAACAGACCGATACAACAGGCTCAGCATCGCCTTATGTACGGCTGCCATCCTGTTGATCGGCCTGTTCGGGTTTATTTATGACTATGTGGACGGGATCAGTACGGGAATAAGCTGATCAGCGGACACCTTTGGCCGTACTCTCGCTGGCGAGGAACTGCTGGTACTCTTCCCACAATTCGGCGATCCCGCTGTTCAGCACATGCTTCATCGCTTTATCAAAACTCCAGGGAATGATCTCCAGGGTGGTACGGTTGAACTTACGCAGGAAGTCCGGGTCTTTTCCCGTCAGCCACTGCAGGAAGAAACCGGTGGTCTGGTAGCCATCCATCCAATTACCGCCGGGCTTCCGGTTGGTCACCGGGAAATAGCCGTTATGGAAACGGACGGCATCCGCCATTCCTTCGATAAAAGCCCAGAACTCCGTCCCTTGTTTATACCCGCCGATACCCTGGGGTTCCAGTTGGAAACCGTGGGTCAGCTCATGGTATAATACGCCGCGGGTTTCATACATTACCTTATCGTCGCCCTGGTTCTTTTCAGACTTTTCTACCCATTGCGAGCTATAGAAGATGGAGATAGCGGGCACGCCTCCTCCTTTAGCGGAGATACCGTCGCGGTCTTCCAACCGGTAATTGATCCGTTTAATGGCGGGGATCGAATCGGCCGGCGACCAATACAGTGTCTGCACCACCCACAGGGCATGTTGCTGGATGAAACCTACCGGATCGGGAATAATCCGGTGATAAATGGCCGACCCTTCCGTGCCTTCCGCTTTGTCTGTAAAATTCACTTCCGGAAATTCGAACGAATCCCATTTGGAATCCGACCACTTCTGAGCACCTGCCGATAACACGGTGAACAGGAAAGAAACTGAGAATAAGAATGCTCTCATAAGAATTAAATGTATAGTTTAAAAATTGCTACATGCATCACAACGGGGCAAAGATACATTTTTTCCCGGAGGATGCTGTTCAACCGCGATCCGGATGAACGAATTACAGGTTCTAATGGTAATTCCTTCACCTCCCATATGTTTTTTTTCAAAATATCTGTCACGCCATGTTTTCCATGAAACTGATCCCGTGTCAGAACCGATGCTGTATAACCGGAAAACCGGCCTGCCGTACCCCGGTGATGCAATTAATTCCTCCTTTTCCCCGCCGGTGTATCGAAATAACACCTAACTTTGTAAGCAACGTTTCGTGTATTTCTCAATGTAATCATTTGATCCGTTTTAGTTTTATAAGCAAGATCTTCACACTATAAATAATTTACTATGGCACGGGAAATAAAACTCAGCTTAGTGTATCGTGACATGTGGCAGTCATCAGGCAAATACCAGCCACGAGTGGACCAGTTAAAACAAATCGCCCCGGTTATTCTCGACATGGGATGCTTCGCGCGGGTGGAAACCAACGGAGGAGCCTTCGAGCAGGTAAACCTCCTGTACGGTGAAAACCCGAATGCGGCCGTACGCGCATTTACAAAGCCTTTCAACGAGGCAGGTATCCAGACACATATGCTCGACCGCGGATTGAACGGGCTACGTATGTTTCCCGTTCCGGCCGATGTGCGCAAACTCATGTACAAAGTGAAACATGCGCAAGGCGTGGACATCACCCGTATCTTCTGCGGATTGAACGACACCCGCAATATCATCCCCTCGATCCACTATGCGCGCGAAGGCGGGATGATTCCGCAGGCGTCCCTTTGTATCACCCATTCGCCGATCCATACGGTAGCCTACTACGTGCGCATGGCGGAAGAACTCATCGCCGCCGGTGCACAGGAAATATGCCTGAAAGACATGGCCGGTATCGGTCGGCCGCACAGCCTGGGACAGATCGTCAGGGGGATCAAGGAAGCGGCTCCCGGTATCACCATCCAGTACCACGGCCATAGTGGTCCCGGATTCTCGGTGGCTTCCATGCTGGAGGTGGCGAAAAACGGAGTCGATATCATCGACGTAGCCATGGAACCCCTCTCCTGGGGGATGGTCCACCCGGATGTGATCACCATCCAGGCCATGTTGAAAGACGCCGGATTTACCGTTGCCGATATCAATATGAACGCGTATATGGAGGCGCGGCGGCTGACGCAGTCGTTCATGGATGATTTCCTGGGATACTTCATTGATCCGGGGAATAAGGTCATGACCTCGTTGCTGGTCGGCTGCGGACTTCCCGGCGGCATGATGGGCTCCATGATGGCCGACCTGAAAGGGATGCACAATGCAATCAACATGGCACTCCGTAACCAGGACAAACCGGAAGTGGCATTCAACGACCTGGTGGTACAACTGTTCCAGGAAGTGGAATACGTATGGCCAAAGTTAGGCTATCCTCCGTTGGTCACCCCGTTCAGCCAGTATGTAAAGAACATCGCCCTGATGAATATCCTCTCCATGGCAAAAGGCGAACCCCGCTTCTCTACCATTGATAAAGACAGTTGGAACATGATCCTCGGAAAGACCGGCAGGCTTCCCGGCCCGTTGGCGCCCGAGCTGATCGGACTGGCGGCTGAAAAGGGACTGGAATTCTATACCGGTGATCCACAGGCCGCCTTCCCCGACCAACTGGAAACATATCGCGCCGAGATGGAGGTCAATAACTGGGAGACCGGCGCCGACGATGAAGAGTTATTCGAATTTGCCATGCACGACCGGCAATACCGCGATTTCAAATCAGGCATCGCCAAAGAACGGTTCAACCAGGAGCTCGAACAGGCACGCGAGAAAGCAGGGGCGCCCATTATCGTCACACGCCCGGTAGTGGAAATGCCGCGTATCGATGTACGGCAGATCAAGCTGAAACATCCCTACGCCCAACCGGTACAGGCGCCGGTCAAAGGACAGGTACTCTGGCAATATGATGTCGTCGGCCAATCGCAGGCACCGGTGGAAGGCACCCGCGTGAAGGAAGGAGACACGCTCTGTTTTATCCAGGCGAACTATGGTATGGAACCGGTGAAGACCCTCTTCAGCGGGAAGATTCTGACAACCTATGCACGGCAGGGTGCGTTTGCCGAAAAAGGGGAGATCCTGGCTTTCGTGGAATAAGCGTCCGCATCCATCAAAATTAAAAGAGGCTGCCCGTTTGGACAGCCTCTTTTGTCAGACTTAAAGTCTATTTCATGTCACACACTTCGTCCGTTGCCGGACAGTCTTTTTATTTCGCCGGAGCGGAGTATTTCTTATTCAGGTATTTGATGAATTCGGAAGAGATATCGTACGATTTGTCTGCCCACAGGACGTTATCTCCGCCGGAGTTGCTCAGAATCACCTGATAGCCTTTATCCTTGTTGAATTCTTTCAGTTGGGACACCACGGTATCACGCAGATGTTCGTTATTCTTTTGTTGTTCGAGCATGAGGTCGTTGACGGTGCGATTATCCAATTCCTGTAACTCCTCCCGTTTCCGCATCAATCGTTGCTGCTCCTGTTCGGCCCTTTCCCTGGTCAGGAACGCGTTGTTTTCCAGTTTATGCTGGAAATCTTCCGCTTCTTTCTGCAGGTTACGCATCTGCTGGTTGATATTGGCACGGGCGTTTTCCTGTTTCTTCACCTGTATTTCCAACAGATCTTTGGCAAAATTGTAGTTCTGGATCAAAGAATCTAAATTGATATAAGCAATTGGCATACTGCCTTCAACACCGCCATCGGCCGACGTAAAAGCGACCGGTTCGCCGGATTCTTTCTGGTCTGAAAAATGCAGAAAAAACAGTATCACCACGGCAACTGCCAATACACCATTCACAATGTAGTTAACGTTCTTCATAAATTGTCTATTAGTCTTTTGTATTAATTATCTGATTCCTCCTTCAAACGGTCTGCCAGATTCCGATGGTTTACGGCTTCCCGGTGTTGTGATTTCGAACAACGTATCCCCTTATCTGTTAATGCCTTATTTCCTCCCACATGGGTGTTGGGGAACGCCCCGCCCTTTTTCAGGATCACTTTCACGGAAAGGAGTAGCATGCAAATAACAAGAATTATGACTGTAAATAAGTACGTTGTAAGCATTTTCTTTATATTTGTGGACGCAAATATAAGAGTTTAAGTAATGCTATAATAGCTTTTCGGAATTTTATTCTACTTTTTTTCAGATTGATGCTTTCGGCAAGCTGGCATTTAACGTATGAACAACATTTTTAACCCCGAATAAGAACATGCAAATAGAACAATTAAAACCAGAAATGGTGTGGAAGTTCTTCCACGAAATTACACAAGTGCCCCGCCCTTCCAAGAAAGAGGCGAAAATTATCCACTACCTGGAATCGTTTGCTTCCCGTTACAACGTATTGATAAAGAAAGACAAAGCCGGCAACATCCTGATGTCGAAACCGGCAACCCCAGGCTATGGACACCTGCCGACGGTAGTCCTTCAATCACACATGGACATGGTGTGCGAGAAGAACCGCGACAAAGTGTTCGACTTCGAGAACGACCCGATCCGCACGATTGTTGACGGCAACTGGTTGAAAGCCGACGGAACCACGCTGGGTGCCGACAACGGCATCGGCATGGCTGCCGAGCTGGCTCTCCTCGCATCGGATACGATCGAGCACGGCCCCATCGAATGCCTATTCACCGTGGATGAAGAAACGGGGCTGACGGGAGCGAAAGAGTTGCAGGCCGGATTCCTGACCGGCTCTATCCTGCTGAACCTCGACAGCGAAGACGAAGGCGAACTGTTTATCGGCTGCGCCGGCGGCATGGACACCCAGGCTGTATTCTGCTACGAGCTGGTGCCCACATCCGAAGAGCTGACTTACTTCCGCATCGACATCAGAGGACTGAACGGCGGCCACTCCGGAGGAGAAATACATAAAGGACTGGGCAACGCCAACAAGATCCTTGTCCGTTTCCTCTACCTGCTGAAGAAAAAACATGGCTTCGTACTCAGTGAGATCGACGGCGGTAACCTCCGCAACGCCATTGCCCGTGAAGCCTATGCCGTGATCGGTATCCACCCGGCCGACAAGGAATCGGTACGCGTCTTGCTGAACAATTTCACCGCCGATATCGAAAACGAATTGAAACATGTGGATCCGAACGTGAAAATCGTCATGCAGTCTGTCGATCGCCCGCAGTTCCGGATCGACCAGACCACCACGGAAAAACTGATCTATGCCCTGCACGCCTGCCCGCACGGTGTCAGAGCCATGAGCCAGGATATCGAAGGATTGGTTGAGACATCCACCAACCTGGCATCTGTCAAGATGAAAGAAGAACAGACGATCGTTGTAGGAACCAGCCAGCGCAGCTCGGTGGAATCGAAGAAGCGGGCGGTAGCCAATTCCGTCGCCTCCGTGTTCCTCCTTGCCGGCGCCCATGTGACACATGGCGACGGTTATCCCGGATGGGCGCCGAACCCCCATTCAACCATCCTGCAGACGGCGAAGGAGTCGTATGTACGCCTCTTCGGCAAAGAGCCGAAAATCATGGCGATCCACGCCGGACTGGAATGTGGGCTGTTCCTGGAGAAATATCCGCAACTGGACATGATCTCCTTCGGCCCCACGCTCCGCGACGTGCATTCGCCCGGTGAAAAGATAGAGATCAGCACCGTCGATCTGTGGTGGAAACACCTGCTCGACCTGTTAAAGCATATTCCTGCAAAATAAATCGCACAGGCATACGTTATAAGAAGAGGATTAGCCACCAAAGGCTTTTCCTCTTTTTTTAGTACAATCGATGAACCGGATCACCCGTTTTCTTTTCCTTCTCTTTACCGTCTTATCCATCGCTTTCCCGGCATGCAATGATATGGACGACGATTATGCGTCCAACCCGGACTACCGGCTGAGCTTTTCCGCCGACACCCTTACCTTCGACACGCTGTTCACCACCGTAGGTTCCGCCACCCGGCAGTTTATGATTTACAACCGGAACAAGGAACCGCTGAATATGGAACAGATACGGCTGGCAAGCAACGGCCGCTCGGGATTCCGCATCAACGTGGACGGGCGGAAAGGCACGGCATTCAATAATATCGGCATCCTGGCGAAAGACAGTATGTATGTATTCGTGGAGGTGACCGTCGATCCCAAAGACAGTAACCAACCGCTGCTGATACAAGACTCCGTCTTATTTCAGGTGAACGGCAGGCAACAGTCTGTGTTACTGGAAGCCTATGGGCAGGATGTACATCTATATAAAGGAGGATACACGTTCACGACAGACAGCTTCCTGCCTGCCGACCGTCCGTACCTGATCTACGACAGCCTGGTGATCGACAAAGGGATCACCCTCACCCTGGAAAAAGGAGCAGCCTTTTATTTCCACAACCAGGCGCACCTCGTCGTACACGGCACGCTGATCGCACCGGGCACACTGGATGCGCCTATTGTGTTCCGGGGTGACAGATTGGATGATATCATCGACGATGTGCTGCCTTACGACCGTACCCCCGCCCAGTGGGGAGGAATCACCTTCACCGCCGGCAGCTACAACAACGCCTTCGATCATGTGATCGTACGCAATGCCGGCAGCGGGCTTACCTTCCATCAGGCGGATCCGGCACAAGTGAAGCTGACACTCACCAATTCGCAGATCACCAATATGGACGGCACCGGGTTCAGCGCGGCCAACTGCCGGATGGATATCGCTAATACGGAATTCAGCAATGCCACGTACGACCTGGTATCGCTCCGGGGTGGCGACTACCGGTTCACGCAATGCACGCTGGCAAACTATATGACATTCAGGAGCCGGAACGACTCCACCTATACCCTATTGCTGACCAGCACACTGCCCGACGGACAGCACGGGACATTGAACGTACGGTTCGACAATTGCATCATCGACGGCAATCATGGGGCAACGGAAAACCGGAATATGTTCGGCGAATTTTACCTTGACGAGCCGGGTTCAGGCGCCACCTACCTCTTCAACCATTGCGTGCTGAAAATGAAAGAAACGGACAGCCCGTCTTACTCCGCCGTCATCTTCGTCAAGAAAAGCCCCTCGTACCGCAAACTGGGAGGAAAGGACAATAAATATATGTATGACTTCCGTCCGGATTCGGCAACGACCATCGGCGTAGGCATGGCTGATCCTGCGATCGCCGCCGCGTACCCGATCGACCGGTATGGCGTGAACCGGATCACCAGTCCGGACGGCCCTTCCATCGGCGCCTACGAATATGTTCCGGAGGAAGAAGATAAGGAATAGGCTTCTTCTCCCGTTCATCCCAAACATTTGCTATGAAATACCTCTTCTTCCTGCTATGCCTCTGTTGCTTTCCGCCTGCCTCCGCACAGCAGGCAAGCACGATCCGTACGATGTGGTATAATGTGGAAAACCTGTTTGATACAGAAGACAACCCGGATACGGACGACGATGAATTCCTGCCCTCCGGCAGCCGCCGGTGGACACCGGGACGCTACTACCATAAACTACGGCAGATAGCACGTGTGATCACTGCAGCCGGTGAATGGGATACGCCCGCGCTGGTGGGACTATGCGAGGTGGAAAACGACTCAGTCGTCGCCCATCTCCTCAACCGCACCCCCCTGCGAAGGCAGGAATACCGCTACTGCCTGGGAAACACGTCGGATCCGCGCGGCATCCGGACAGTCCTGCTTTACCAACGCGACCGCTTCGCCTGCGTAGGACAGGCATCAATCCCCATCCGTCCATCCGGCAAACACCGCAAACCTACCCGCGACATCCTGCATGTGTGCGGACGCATAGCCAATGGCGACACGCTGGATGTGATGCTCTGCCACTTCCCTTCCCGCTATGGGGGAGAAAAAGAAACGGAACAAAACCGCGCCGACGCCGCACGCACCCTCCGCGCCCTCTGCGATTCCCTGCACCGCGTACGGCAAACGCCCCAGTTACTGATCATGGGCGACTTCAACGACACCCCTGACGACCATAGCATCCGGGAGATACTCCGGGCGAAACCCCTGCCGGAAACCGGAACGGCTGCCTCAACAGAAACACTTGTTATCTATAATCTGTATGCATCCCCTACCCTGCTCCCGTATCCGGGAAGCCACAAATACCAGGGGACATGGAGCCAGCTCGACCAGGTATGTATCAACGCCAACCTCGCCGATCCCTCCCATGCCATGCACCTCCAACCCGGATCCGCCCGTCTCTTCTGCCCCTCCTTCCTGCTGACGGAAGATAAAACCTGGCGGGGCGTACGTCCAAAACGTTCCTACTACGGCTATACCTACGAGAAAGGTTTCAGCGACCACCTGCCGTTGATAGTGGATTGGGTGATCCGGATGTATTGAGGCGTTTTGGATCCGGTTATGGATCCTATTTCTTTTGCTTGCGGCGATCCATTTCGATCTGGAGCATGCGCAGTTCGCGGCCGGTTTGTCCGGCAACGGAAGTATTCTCTTCGGCGCGGCGCAACAGATACGGCAACACTTCGCGTACGGGGGCATAGGGTACATACTTAGTAACGTTATACCCTTCATGCGCCAGGTTGTACGAGATATTGTCGCTCATACCCAGCAACTGGGAGAAATAGATCCGCGGATCGTTCCGTTTCAGTCCTTTCCCGTCGATCAGCTTCGCCAATTTATAGTTGCTCACTTCGTTGTGCGTACCCATGAACAACTCCATCCGGTCGATATGATCCATGACAAAGGCGACACCCTCATCGTAATTATCGTCGGTAGCCTGCTTGTCCTTACAGATCGGATCGGGATAACCCATCGCTGCGGCACGGGCGCGTTCTTCTTCCATGTAGGCGCCCCGCACAAATTTGACGCCCGGGAAATAATTCTTCTCCACCGAATCGTCGAGGATACGGCGCAGATACGGCATACGGTCGTGGCGATACATCTGCAAGGTGCAGAACACGATGGGGCGCACCTTGTTATACTTACGCATGGCGATATCCGTCAGTTCGTCGATCGCATCCTGGAAGCAGTAGTCTTCCGCGTCCACCAGGATACGCACATCATTGTCGTAGGCACGTTGGCACAAGGCATCGAAGCGGTCGCAAAACGCCTGGTATTCCTTCTTCTCCGCCGGCGTCATCTCTTCCCGTTTTTCGGACGCTTTCGCCAGCACCTCGTCCTTGGTGATGGTCGAAGGTTTGAACACGGCATACGCCACATAGCTTTTACCCTTGGCATTGTCGATCGAGCGCAAGGTTTCTTCAAACGTAGCACGGATACCCGCATCCGTCTGTTCGCCTTCGGCGGAGAAGTCCATCGTGGATTTCACATTGAACTTCAACAGATGTTGAACCGTCTTTTCACATTCCGTCAGGGTCTCGCCCCCGACAAACTGCTTATATAAGGTTGGCTTCACGATCCAAGCCAGTGGGAAATGGATCTTGAGGGCAACCTGGGAGGCATACTTCCCGCATTTCACGATCGAAGGATGCTTCATCACGCTATACAGGAGGTATGCATTCCGTAACTCACTCTGCGACTTGGAGGAAAAAGCAATTTCCGTATTAGTAAAGTCCAGCATGGCAATAGAGGTTATAGATGGTTTAAACGGTTTATTCTTCTCCCAGGAACGGATACTTATAATCGGTTGGCGGCACGAGCGCTTCCTTGATCGTACGCGGATTCGTCCAGCGGATCAGGTTCAGCGGGCCACCGGCCTTATCGTTCGTGCCCGAAGCACGCGAGCCGCCAAACGGTTGCTGGGCGATCACAGCGCCCGTCGGTTTGTCGTTGATGTAGAAGTTGCCCGCCGAATAACGCAACTTATCGAAAGCCACCTGTACGGCATAACGGTCGTGCGAGAAGATCGAACCGGTCAGCGCGTAGGGCGACGTACGGTCGCAAAGTTCCAGCGTCTCTTCAAACTTCGCGTCCTCATACACATAAATGGTAATTACCGGGCCGAAGATCTCTTCCACCATGCTGCGGAAGAAGGGGTTCGTGGTCTGGATCACCGTCGGTTCCACAAAATAACCTACCGACTTGTCGCCGTTACCCCCGAAGATGATCTCCGCGTCGGGCGCCGCCTTGGCGTGGTTGATATAATCCATGATATTATCGAACGACGCCTCGTCGATCACCGCATTGAAGAAGTTGGTGAAGTCTTGCGGATCACCCATCTTGATCTCCTTCAGCATATCGCCCACCAGCGCCTTCACTTCTTTCCAGCGGGAGGCGGGGAGATAGGCGCGTGAACCGGCCGAGCATTTCTGTCCCTGGTATTCGAAGGCGCCGCGTACGATGGCCGTAGCCACATCTTCCGCCGGCGCCGACGGATGCATGACGATAAAGTTCTTCCCACCCGTTTCGCCTACGATCTTCGGATACGATTTATAGTTTTCGAGGTTATTCGCCATCTGCCGCCACAACATATTGAAGGTGGAGGTGGATCCGGTGAAGTGGAATCCGCCGAGATCCGGACTGGCGGTGATCACCTTTCCGATCACGCTGCCCTGTCCCGGGATAAAGTTCACCACGCCGTCGGGAACGCCCGCTTCCTGGAACACTTTCATCAGCAGGTAATTGGAATGGATCGCCGTGGTGGACGGTTTCCATACGGCTACGTTGCCCATCATGGCAGGCGCCATATTCAGGTTGCCGGCGATGGAGGTGAAATTAAACGGGGTAAGTGAGAAGACGAACCCTTCCAGCGCACGGTATTCCATCCGGTTCAGGATACCGGTGTCGGAATAGGGCTGGTCGGCATAGATTTGCCCGGCATAGAACGCGCTGAATCGCAAGAAGTCGATCAGCTCGCAGGGAGCGTCGATCTCTGCCTGGAACGGGCTCTTGCTCTGTCCCAGCATCACGGAGGCATTCAACAGATAACGATATTTGGTGGCGAAGAGTTCGGCGGCACGCATCATGATCGACGCACGTTCCACCCAGGGGAATTCCGACCATTGCTTATGCGCCTTCATGGCGGCGTCGATGGCCATCTGCACTTCTTTTTCGCCTGCTTTGTGGTAGGTGGCCAATACATGTTTATGGTCGTGGGGCATGACTACCTTGCCGGTATTGCCTGTACGAACTTCCTTCCCACCGATGACTAACGGAATATCCCATTCCTCGGCGCTCATCTGCGCCAGCGCCTTTTTCAAAGCGAGTTTTTCACTTGAACCGGGGGCGTATGCCTTTACCGGCTCGTTAATTGGTTTCTGAAATCTAAAAATAGCGTTATCCATAACAGTTCTTTCAGTTATTTGAGTTTAATCCGGCTGTAAACGTACTAAATAAATTCCAAAAGCGGATATCTATTTGCAAGGAAATACACCCGATAGCGGCCGCATTTTAGTTAAAACGCGTACCAACCGTATCTACTACGGTCGTCGTGCTTACTTTAATTGACAAGGATAAGAGGAAGTAATACCGGCTTGCGGATGGTCTGATTGTTCCACCTGGGTGGGACACTTGTTCCACCAAGGTGGGACGTATGTTCCAGCCGGGTGGAACAGGTGTCCCACCCAGGTGGAACAATCAGACCATCCGCAAGCCGACAATAGAAGATACAGTGGCCGTCCGTAAAACAGTAGGATACCGTCAGTAAACCATTCGGCAGCCGGTAGCCCGTTGTACGGATTCAAGCCCCATTTCGTAATAATCTGACACCAAACAGACAATAAAAAAGATCATTTATCACCTTTTTACCATGTTATAGTTATCTTTGCCGAAACATAACACAAGAATCAACCTTATAATAAAGTATATGAACGAGCAGATAAAACAGATTGCAGCACGTTTGGCCGGTCTTCGGGATGCCCTCGAACTGACTCCGGAAGAAATGGGCAAGGAATGCCACCTGACACCCGAACAGTACCTGCAACTCGAAAGCGGGACAGTGGATATATCCGTCAGCATCCTGCACCAGATCGCCCAGGCTTATAGCGTGGAACTCACTACCCTGATGTTTGGCGACGAGCCGAAGATGAGCTCCTATTTCGTTACCCGCAAAGGGAAAGGAATCGCCGTGGAACGGACGAAGGCATACAAATACCAGTCGCTCGCCGCCGGGTTTGCCGGCCGGAAAGCCGACCCGTTTCTGGTAACCGTCCATCCCAAGCCGGAAGCCGAACCCATATACCTCAACGCCCACCCCGGTCAGGAGTATAATATGGTATTAAGCGGACGCCTGCTGCTGCAGATCAACGACAAGGAACTGATCCTGGAAGAAGGCGACAGTATTTATTTCAACTCCGAACTCCCCCACGGGATGAAAGCGTTGAACGGCGAACCGGTCAGTTTCCTGGCCATCATCCTGTAATAACCGATAACGAAGAGACAACATCATGTTAGAACGTTTTTTAGACCAGACGACATTCACGTCGCAAGCCGATTTCGAACAACATTATAAGGTACGCGTACCGGATCATTTCAACTACGGTTACGATGTGGTGGACGCCTGGGCAGCCGAAGCGCCGAACAAAAGAGCCCTCTGCTGGACGAACGACCAGGGCGAACACATCGACTTCAGTTTTGCTGATATCAAAAGATATTCAGACCAGACAGCCTCCTGGTTCCAGTCGTTGGGAATCGGACGCGGCGATATGGTGATGCTCGTACTCAAACGGCGGTACGAGTTCTGGTTTTCCATCATCGCCCTGCACAAACTGGGCGCGGTGGCGATTCCCGCTACCCATTTGCTGACGAAGAAAGACATCGTCTATCGGAACAATGCGGCCGATATCAAGATGATCGTATGCGCGGGCGAGACCCATATCCTCCGCCAGGTGGCCGAAGCCATGCCCGAATCGCCGACGGTGAAGACACTCGTCTCCATCGGACCCGAACAGGCCGACGGGTTCTTAGACTTTTACCGGGGTATCGACAACGCGGCGCCGTTCGTACGTCCCGCCCAGGTAAACACGAACGAAGATATCTCACTGATGTATTTCACCTCGGGCACCACCGGCAATCCGAAAATGGTGGCGCACGACTTCACCTATCCCCTGGCGCATATCACCACCGCATGCTACTGGCATAACCTCCATGAGAACAGCCTGCACCTCACCATCGCCGATACCGGATGGGGGAAAGCCGTATGGGGGAAGCTATACGGGCAATGGATCGCAGGCGCCGCCATCTTCGTGTACGACCACGAGAAGTTTGTCCCCGCCGATATGTTGCAGATGATCCAGAACTACAAGATCACCTCCCTCTGCGCACCGCCCACCATCTTCCGGTTCCTGATCCGGGAAGAGGTGGCCAACTACAACCTGTCGTCGCTGCAATACTGCACCATCGCCGGGGAAGCGCTGAACCCGGCGGTGTATGAAGCCTTCCTGAAACTGACGGGCGTCAAACTGATGGAAGGTTTCGGACAAACGGAAACGACGCTTACCGTCTGCACCTTCCCGTGGACCGATCCCAAGCCCGGTTCGATGGGGAAGGCTAACCCGCAGTATGATGTGGACCTGCTGCGCGCCGACGGCACCCGCGCCGAAGACGGCGAACAGGGTGAGATCGTGGTACGGTATGGCAATGGCCGTCCGATCGGACTGTTTAAGGAATACTACCGTAACCCGCAGCTCACCCATGAAGCCTGCCACGACGATACCTATTTCACCGGCGACGTAGCCTGGCGCGACCAGGATGGTTACTTCTGGTTTGTAGGCCGCACGGACGATGTGATCAAGAGTTCGGGCTACCGCATCGGACCGTTTGAAGTGGAAAGCGCCCTGATGACACACCCCGCCGTAGTGGAATGCGCCATCACCGGCGTACCCGACGAGATCCGCGGACAGGTGGTCAAAGCCACCATCATCCTCTCCAAAGAATACAAACCGAAGGCCGGCGACGCATTGGTAAGGGAACTGCAGGACCATGTCAAGAAAGTGACCGCCCCCTACAAATACCCGCGCCTCATCGAGTTTGTGGACGAACTGCCCAAAACCATCAGCGGCAAGATACGCAGGGTAGAGATACGGGATAAGGACAAGAAGTAATGATTAGTGATTAATGATTAGTGATTAATGGCGTAAACGATACAACACGTCCTCATCACTAATCAATAAACATTCATCTTTAATCATTGATCATGAATTATTAATCATTAATCATTAATCATTGATCATTAATCACTAATCATTGATTTCATGCGGTTAGCCATCAAGATAGGGAGTAATGTGTTGACACGGGCGGATGGGACGCTGGATATCACGCGGATGTCTGCCCTGGTGGACCAGGTGGCCGAATTGCACCGGCAAGGGATAGAGATGGTATTGATCTCTTCCGGAGCCGTGGCGTCCGGACGGAGTGAGATAAAGGCGGGCAGGAAACTCGATCCGGTTTCCGCCCGTCAGCTTTATTCTGCCGTAGGGCAGGCGAAGCTGATCAACCGTTATTATGAGCTGTTCCGCGAGCACGGGATGCGTTGCGGGCAGGTGCTCACCACCAAAGAGAACTTCAGCAGCCGCACCCATTACCTCAACCAGAAACACTGCATGGAAGTGATGCTGGCGAATAAGGTGATCCCGATCGTGAACGAGAACGATACGATATCGGTGACCGAACTGATGTTTACCGACAACGACGAGCTCTCCGGCCTGATCGCCACCATGATGGGGATGGATGCGTTGATCATCCTCAGCAATATCGATGGGATATACAATGGGAATCCGGCGGATCCGGCATCGGCGGTCATCGCCGAAATACCGGCCGGCGGCGTGGACCTGTCGGAGTATGTGCAGACCAGTAAATCGTCGTTCGGCCGGGGCGGGATGCTCACGAAATGCCGCATTGCCGGTAAGGTGGCGGATGAGGGTATCACCGTGATCATCGCCAACGGGAAGAAAGACAATATCCTGCCGCAGCTATTACATAAGAAGAGCCATACGGTGTGTACCCGCTTCCTTCCGGCCGCCAAACCGGTGAGCAGCGTGAAGAAATGGATCGCCCACTCGGAAGGATTCGCGAAAGGGGAAGTACACATCAACCGGGGAGCGGCGGAAGCGCTGGCCAGCCCGAAAGCTACCAGCGTGCTGTTCGTAGGCATCACACAGATCGCAGGAGATTTCGAGAAGGGCGACATCGTGCGTATCTTCAACGACCAGGGAGAACAGATCGGGGTTGGCTGCGCCGACTACGACAGCCGGGAAGCACGGAAACTGATCGGGCAGCGCGACCTGAAACCGCTTGTTCACTACGACTATCTATTCCTGGATTAATATACCAAACAGTTCCTACCGATGAACACATCGACGCTTTTGGAAGAAGCAGTGGTTGCTTCACGTTCACTTGTCGCAACAGACGACAGTCGTATCAACCGCATCCTGAGGGATACGGCGGTGGCATTAACATCTCAAACCGAAGAGGTACTGGCAGCCAACCAGAACGACCTGGCCCGTATGGATCCGTCCAACCCTAAATACGACCGATTGAAACTGACAGCCGACCGGCTGGAAGGAATGGCGGCGGATATGCGAAACGTAGCCTCCCTCCCCTCCCCTTTAGGCAAGGTGATCAGCGAAGTGACACGACCGAACGGGATGACGATCCGGAAAGTATCCGTGCCCTTCGGCGTGATCGGGATCATCTACGAGGCACGGCCGAATGTGACATTCGACGTGTTCTCCCTCTGCCTGAAAAGCGGGAACGCCTGTGTGTTGAAAGGAGGATCGGATGCCGATGAATCGAACAAAGCACTGGCTGATATTATCCACCGGGTATTGAAGGTACATGGCATCCATCCCGCCGTTTGTACCCTGCTTCCACCCGACCGTACGGCGACGACCGAATTACTGCATGCCGTGGGCCTGGTAGATCTGATCATCCCGCGCGGAAGCAGTTCACTTATTAATTATGTACGCGAACATGCCCGGGTACCCGTTATCGAAACAGGCGCCGGTATCTGCCATACCTATTTTGACAAAGAAGGAGATCCGGTAAAAGGACAAAGCATTGTGGATAATGCCAAGACACGGCGGGTAAGTGTGTGCAATGCGCTGGATTGCTTCATCGTGCATGCCGACCGCCTGAGTGATCTTCCTTTTATCTGTGAGCAGTTACAGGAGAGCGACGTGATCATTTATGCTGACGAACCGGCATATATTGCATTGTCGGGACACTATCCTCCGCATTTACTGGAAAAGGCAACATCAGATAGTTTCGGCACCGAGTTTCTCGACTATAAGATGAGCATCCGTACCGTTTCCTCCATCGAAGAAGCATTGGAGCATATCGCCCGGTACAGTTCCAAACACAGTGAAAGCATCATCAGCGAATCAACCACCGCCATCCGCATGTTCGAACAACGGGTAGATGCCGCCTGTGTCTATGCCAACGTATCGACAGCGTTTACCGACGGCGCTCAGTTTGGCTTTGGAGCCGAGATCGGTATCAGCACACAGAAGTTGCATGCCCGCGGCCCGATGGCGCTGCCCGAACTGACCACGTATAAGTATATCATCGAAGGCGACGGGCAGGTACGGAACAAGTAAACAGGCTGTGTCTTACCGTTCCCTGGATTCACTGCAATAATGCATAAAGACCAACCAATACCAGTCGGCGGGATTACCTACACCCACACTTGGTTGGTACAGGTAGATATAGACTGGCGCCTTCGGATTCCAGGCAATACATTGATTCACCGCAGTCCGCGAAGAGATAGCCGACCATACCGATGTATAATCCGGCTTATCAGCATCCGGCCGATCCCACTCCGACCCGTTTGTCAATCGGATCAGCGGCGGCATGTCAACCGGTTTTTCTCCTACTTCATACGAAGCTGCCTTGTTGTTCGGTCCTTCGGGGAATGTTTGTTCTCCTTTCCCCATCCAGATAATCGTGCCGGAGAAGATTTTCTTTCCGGTGTTCTTTTCCGTCCAGGTGATACTGCCGAAATCACCCGGAGATTTATAATCGGCCACAAGCGCGAAGGAATCGACCTGACCGGGTAATGGTTGCATAAAACCATGCAGGAACTTATTGGTGGTATAATCCACTGCAAACGCCATGATCATTTCGGAGACCTCGGGACAGATGATCAGTTCCGGCCGTTCATAGTCGTTCATATCACACCCCTGCAAACCGGACAGGAGCAATAAAGCAATAACAAAGTAACCCTTTTTTTTCATCGCAGCTCATTATTTGTATATATATATACTGATGGGGGGGGGAGGGTAAATGTTGCATCCTTCCGCATATTTTCCGCTACTTTCTTGCCCATCTTCATCATTCTTCCTACCTTGCTTGCTGTTTTAACTTAATCATTAGCAAACATGAGACATTTTACTTGCGTACAGGATATCGGCAACTTGCGGAAAGCGCTGGATGATGCGTTTGAGATCAAACGCGACCGTTTTCAATTCTCCGAACTGGGAAAGAATAAAACCTTGATGATGATCTTCTTCAACTCCAGCCTCCGTACACGGCTGAGTACACAGAAGGCGGCGATGAACCTGGGAATGAACACCATCGTGCTCGATATCAACCAAGGGGCATGGAAACTGGAAACCGAACGGGGAGCAATCATGGACGGCGACAAACCGGAACATATCCTCGAAGCGATTCCGGTGATGGGGGCGTATTGCGACATTATCGGCGTCCGCTCGTTTGCGAACTTCGAGAGCAAGGAAGACGACTACAACGAAAAGGTATTGAGCCAGTTCATCCAATATTCCGGTCGCCCGGTATTCAGCATGGAAGCGGCCACCCGCCATCCGCTGCAAAGTTATGCCGACCTGATCACAATCGAGGAATATAAAAAGACAGCCCGCCCGAAGGTGGTTCTTTCCTGGGCGCCGCACCCGAAAGCCCTTCCGCAGGCCGTTCCCAACAGCTTCGCCGAATGGATGAACGCTACCGACTATGAGTTTGTGATCACCCATCCGGAAGGATACGAACTGGATCCTTATTTCACGGGCAATGCCCGGGTGGAATATGATCAGCGGAAAGCGTTTGAAGGTGCCGACTTTGTGTATGCCAAGAACTGGGCGGCTTACCAGGATCCCCACTACGGACAGGTACTGAGCAAAGACCGCAACTGGACGGTGGATACCGAAAAGATGGCGCTGACAAACAACGCCTACTTCATGCACTGCCTGCCGGTACGCCGGAACATGATCGTTACCGACGACGTGATCGAAAGCCCCCAAAGCATTGTCATCCCCGAAGCCGCCAACCGCGAAATATCCGCCCAGGCTGTCCTCCGCAAGATGCTGCTGAGCTTGTAAGACTTCTGTTATCTCTTACGCCTCCCCTTGCATGCCACCCATCGGCGGGATGAAGCCGTCCACGTCGATGGGGTTGGCGTTTTTCTGCTGCGCTTCGAATTTGGCGATGTTATCCTGTAAGGCAAACAACAGCCGTTTGGCATTGTCGGGGGTGAGGATTACGCGACTCTGGACTTTCGCTTTGGGAACACCCGGCACGATTCGTACAAAATCAAGGATAAATTCGGAGGAAGAATGGGAGATGATCGCCAGATTGGCGTATGTCCCCTGTGCGGTTTCTTCGGAAAGTTCGATCTGGATCTCGTTGGTTGGTTTAGTCGTATCCATATGTCATGTACTTTTAGTTGTTCTTTAGTTCTACAGGCAAAGATACATATTCTCCGACAAAAGGGCGAGGGATAGAAAGCAAAAACGGCTACCTTCGCAGGCAACCGTCCTCTTAGTTGTGTTTTTAATTCTCAATTCTTTAGACCAATGTAAAAAAATATCTTTGCGTTATAATTTCACGATTCTGGCGTTTTAGGTAAGGTCAATTGTGTATAGCTTCAAATTCTAATGCTTTTCTGTTACAAAAATAAGGGGTTTATTGACAATGCACAAGTACTATCCGATCAATAACAAATACAATTTCGTCACAAATTGATTTAAATCAATGTAAAAAATACACATATTCCTGCCAATCAGATCGTAAAACGCGTCCTTCCATACCGTTCGCGGTATTCTTTGGGGGTATAACCTTTCCGGTTCTTGAAGATACGATTAAAATTAGACAGGTTATTGAAGCCGCACTTATAGCATATCTCCGAAACACTTTCCCGCGTATCTATCAGCCTGTTAACCACTTCCGCAATTCTAATATCATTCAGATTGTCGATAAACGTTTTGCCTGTCCACTTTTTGAGCAATCGGGTAAGGGAAGATTCGCTCATATTCATGGCGACCGCCAGGTCTGAGAGCAGGAGATGCGACTGATAATTTTCAAGCAAATAGACCATGATACTTTCCAGGCGGTCGGTTTCCCCTTTATTATAGTTCTTGATGGCCTCGGTCGTATTCAGGCACCTGACTGCCGGATCCTGGGAAAGGATTTTCAGGATGTGGACCAACTTCAGGAAATTAGCCAGCGTATCCGGTTCGTCTTCCACGATGGAATACAGGTCATCCTTGATCTGCAGGATGGTATCCCTGCCAAAAACGACCCCGCTCAGGGCATTGTCGAACATATCCTTGATACTCTTGAAATTGCGTTTATGGATAAGGCTTTCGAAGAGAGAGGATTGAAACTGGATACAGATCTCCACCACCCCATTGCATTTGCATTTATGGTTGGTGTACGCATGCTTCACACCCTCCGCAACAAGCATGAGATCCAGATCACTCATTTCTTCTACCGAATCGCCGACGATGCGTATCGCCCCGCCGGCGTTCTCGATAAAATTCAATTCATAATCCGCATGCATGTGCAAGGGATAGTAAAATCCGGCTTTTCGTTTTTTAACGACAAAAAAGCAGTCGTCAGCCGAAAGGGAAGTAGCTTCCCGTAGTACGACATCTGCTTTTTTCATACGGCGTGTATTAGGGTAAAACCAAGGTTGTCAGCACAGGACAATGATCGGAAGGATACAGCAGATTCTTCATATCGGTCAATACTCCATGACGCAATACGGAAAAATCCCCTTTCACAAAGATATAGTCGATCAGGCTTCTCCGTTCCATCGGCGAACGTCCGAAATTATGGAAGCTCCAATCCGGGCCATAGCGCAAAGCAGTAATGGTACGGGAATCCGTCAGGTGGCGCGGATCATTGGGGTTTACGATCACCTGAATCGGTTCGCTGTCGGGTGTCGCGTTGAAGTCGCCCGTAACAATGATCGGGAGTTTGCCTGCCAGCTCCGCCGCCTTGTCGATCACCAACTTGGCGCCTTCATGACGAGCTACCTTGCCCATATGATCCAGGTGTGTGTTCAGCATGAAGAATTTCTTTCCGGTCTGCTTATCTTTGAAAATACCCCAGGTAGCGACCCGTTCGCAGGCGGCATCCCATCCTTTCTTACCGACAGCGTTGATGTCTTCCGACAACCAGAAATCGCCATGATTGAGTACCGTAAAGCGATCTTTGCGATAAATGATCGGGGAATACTCACCTTGTGTCTTACCGTCTGCGCGTCCTACACCGATATAGGCGTAGCCGGGCATCCGGTCCAGCAGGTCGGTCAACTGGTGGTGCAGCACTTCCTGGGCGCCGCACAGATCGACTTCGTAAAACTCGATGAGGTCGGCCGCAAAATCTTTCCGGAATTTCCATTGGTTCTCCTTGTCGGATTCCGTATCCATACGGATATTAAAGGTTAACACATTCAGCTTTTCAACCGGTTTAACAGCCTGGATACCGGTAATCGCCAACAAGGCAAGCAATAAGGAAAACAAATTCTTTCTCATGATATTCGCTATTTGTAGTTTGATAATTGACAGATAGAACAAAATTAACCGTTATCGATTGATCTCACAAATTATCAGGCAAAAAAAAACTGCCGAAGGGTATCCGGCAGCTTTTCATTCAGTAATATTGTGCAAATTTATTCGTCGTCTTTTTCCATCATACTGAAGTCAACCACATTACGGCGGTTGGCAAAGATACGATCGAACTCATCACGGGCGCCAACCACCAGCTTGTCGAAGTCACGCTGACCGGTACCGGCAGGGATCAGATGTCCGCAGATCACGTTCTCCTTCAGCCCTTCGAGACGATCCACCTTGCCGTTGATGGCAGCTTCGTTCAATACCTTGGTTGTTTCCTGGAAGGAAGCAGCCGACATGAAACTGTTGGTCTGCAACGCAGCACGTGTGATACCCTGCAAGATCTGGTTAGCGGTGGCGGGAACGGCATCACGTACATCAACCACTTTCAGGTCGCGACGTTTCAGCATACTGTTCTCATCCCTCAGTTTACGCGCCGTAACAATCTGTCCGGCATGCAAAGTCTGGGAGTCGCCGGCATCCAGAACCACTTTCTTACCCCAGATCCGGTCGTTTTCATCCATCACTTCCAGTTTGTCCACCACCTGCTGTTCGAGGAAGCGTGTATCACCCGGATCCACCACTTCCACCTTGCGCATCATCTGGCGGACGATCACTTCAAAATGCTTGTCGTTGATCTTCACACCCTGTAGGCGGTACACATCCTGTACTTCGTTCACGATATATTCCTGCACTGCCGTCGGGCCCTTGATCGCAAGGATATCCGAAGGAGTGATGGCACCGTCCGACAAAGGCATACCGGCGCGGATATAGTCGTTTTCCTGTACAAGCAACTGTTTGGACAAGGGCACCATGTATTTCTTCACCTCACCCAGTTTGGATGTAACGGTGATTTCACGGTTACCGCGTTTGATCTTACCGAAACCTACTTCACCGTCGATTTCTGAAACGACAGCCGGGTTGGACGGGTTACGCGCTTCGAACAATTCCGTTACGCGCGGCAAACCGCCGGTGATGTCACCCGCTTTACCTACGGCACGCGGAATCTTCACCAGTACTTCACCGGCTTTGATCATATCGCCATTCTCTTTCACCACGTGGGCGCCAAGGGGTAACGAATAGTTCTTCAGGTAATTGCCGTTCTCATCAATGATATGGGCGGCAGGCACCTTCGTCTTATCTTTGGATTCGATGATGATCTTTTCTTTCAGACCGGTCGTTTCGTCGCTTTCCACCTTGAAGGTCACGTTTTCCTGCACGCTTTCAAATTCGATCTTACCCGATACTTCGGATACGATGACGGCATTGAACGGGTCCCATTCGATGATTACATCACCCCGCTTCACCATGGAGCCGGTGTTAAAATACAACTTGGAACCATACGGGATATTGTGGGTCAACAGAACAATCTTCGTGTTCGGATCGATAATACGCATTTCAGCCAGACGGCTTACCACTACCTGGTATTTCTTTCCGTTTTCTTCGGCTTGTACGGCACGCAGTTCGTCGATCTCCAGGATACCGTCGTACTTGGAAGTGATGCTGCTCTCCGTGGCAATGTTGGAAGCGATACCCCCGACGTGGAACGTACGCAGCGTCAACTGTGTACCCGGTTCACCGATAGACTGTGCGGCGATCACACCCACAACTTCCCCTTTCTGCACCATTTGTCCGGTAGCCAGGTTACGGCCGTAGCACTTCGCGCACACCCCTTTTTTGGATTCGCAGGTAAGCACCGAACGGATTTCTACGCTTTCAATCGGCGATGCCTGGATCTTCTCGGCGGCATCTTCGCGGATCTCTTCGCCGGCGTTGACGATGATCTCGCCTGTCAGCGGATGTTGGATATCATGTACGGATACACGTCCCAGGATACGTTCGTACAGGGAAGCGATCACTTCTTCGTTATTCTTCAGTTCGGTACAAATCAGGCCACGCAACGTACCGCAGTCTTCTTCGTTGATGATTACATCATGCGATACGTCCACCAGACGACGTGTCAGGTAACCGGCGTCGGCCGTTTTAAGCGCCGTATCCGCCAACCCCTTACGGGCACCGTGGGTAGAGATGAAGTATTCCAGCACAGACAAGCCCTCCTTGAAGTTAGACAAGATCGGGTTTTCAATAATCTGTCCGCCTTCCGAACCGCTCTTCTGGGGTTTAGCCATCAAACCGCGCATACCCGACAACTGACGGATCTGTTCTTTCGAACCACGGGCACCCGAATCCATCATCATGAATACGGAGTTAAACCCATCGTTATCTGTTGCCAGTTGCTTGATCAGGATATTCGACAACTTGCTGTTGACGTGTGTCCATGTATCGATGATCTGGTTGTAACGCTCATTATAGGTAATGAAACCCATGCTATAGTTCGCAAGGATCTGCTCAACCTCTTCGTATCCTTCTTTCACCAGCGATTCCTTTTCTTCGGGGATCAATACATCGGCCAGGTTGAACGACAGGCCTCCCTTGAAGGCCATGTAGTAACCCAGGTCTTTGATATCGTCGAGGAACTGAGCCGTCCGGGCTACACCGCATACCTTGATCACCTTTCCGATGATGTCGCGCAGTGATTTCTTACCCAGGATCTCATTGATAAAGCCTACTTCCACCGGTACCATTTCGTTCACCATCAGGCGACCGACGGATGTTTCCACCATCTTTTTCACGATGTTGCCGTTTTCATCCACATCTTTGACATAGACGTTGATCGGCGCATGGATATCCACTTTACCTTCATTATAGGCGATGGTCGCTTCTTCCGGACCGTAGAAAGTCAGCCCTTCACCCATTGTGCCCTTACGCAGTTTGGTGATATAGTACAAACCAAGCACCATATCCTGTGAAGGCACAGTGATCGGCGCGCCATTAGCCGGGTTCAGAATATTGTGTGAAGCAAGCATCAGCATCTGTGCTTCCAGGATCGCTTCGTTACCGAGCGGCAAGTGAACAGCCATCTGGTCGCCGTCGAAGTCGGCGTTGAACGCCGTACAAGACAGCGGGTGCAACTGGATAGCTTTCCCTTCGATCAGTTTGGGCTGGAACGCCTGAATACCCAGACGGTGCAACGTCGGTGCACGGTTCAGCAATACCGGATGACCTTTCATTACGTATTCCAGGATATCCCATACGACGGGTTCCTTCCGGTCAACGATCTTCTTGGCGGATTTGACCGTTTTCACGATACCGCGTTCGATCAGTTTGCGGATAATAAAAGGCTTATACAATTCGGCTGCCATATTCTTAGGCAGACCGCATTCGTGCATCTTCAATTCGGGGCCAACGACGATTACCGAACGTGCCGAATAGTCCACACGTTTACCCAACAGGTTCTGACGGAAACGTCCTTGTTTCCCTTTCAAACTGTCGGACAGTGATTTCAACGGACGGTTGGCATCCGTTTTTACTGCGCTCGATTTGCGTGAGTTATCGAATAAGGAATCGACAGCTTCCTGAAGCATACGTTTCTCATTACGGAGAATAACTTCGGGAGCTTTGATATCGATCAGTCTTTTCAGACGGTTGTTACGGATGATGACGCGGCGATACAAATCGTTCAGGTCGGAAGTGGCAAAACGGCCGCCATCCAGCGGAACCAGCGGACGCAGTTCGGGAGGGATAACGGGCACCACCTTCACGATCATCCATTCCGGTTTGTTACGTCCCCGGGACGCACGGAAAGACTCAACCACCTGCAACCGTTTCAACGCTTCATTCTTACGTTGTTGCGAGTTGTCGGTGCTGGCGCGGTGACGCAATTCATACGAAAGGGAATCCAAGTCCAGACGAGCCAGCAAGTCGTAGATCGCTTCTGCCCCAATCTTGGCAATAAACTTGTTGGGATCCGTATCTTCCAACATCTGGTTCTCACGGGGGAGACTATCAATGATCTGGAGATATTCTTCTTCCGACAACAGGTCCATTTCTTCCAGGTTGCCATCCACCGAACCCTTCTGGATCACGACATACCGTTCGTAATAAATGATGGAATCCAGTTTTTTGGTTGGCAAACCTAACAAATACCCAATTTTATTCGGCAGGGAACGGAAATACCAGATATGTGCCACGGGAACAACCAGGTGGATGTGCCCCATACGTTCACGACGAACTTTCTTTTCCGTAACTTCCACCCCGCAACGATCGCACACGATACCCTTATACCGGATCCGTTTGTATTTGCCGCAATGACATTCGTAATCCTTGATCGGACCGAAAATACGTTCGCAGAACAAACCATCCCGTTCGGGTTTATAGGTACGGTAGTTAATCGTTTCCGGTTTCAGCACCTCGCCGCTGGAGTTTTCCAGGATCTCTTCGGGAGAAGCCAAACCGATAGTTATTTTTGAAAAGTTACTCTTTATCTTGTTTTCTTTTCTAAAGGCCATATGTATTATTTATAAAGAGTTATCTAATGGAAGAGCAGACAGGGGTAGTCCCCCGCCTGTCCTATTGTTAATTGAATTAATCCAGAGTGAAACTTAAACCGAGACCTCTCAGTTCGTGTAACAATACGTTCAACGATTCGGGGATGCCCGGTTGTGGCATCGGATCACCCTTCACGATCGCTTCATAAGCTTTAGAACGTCCGGTCACGTCGTCAGACTTTATGGTCAGGATTTCCTGCAAGATATGGGCGGCACCGAATGCTTCGAGTGCCCATACTTCCATTTCCCCGAAACGCTGCCCCCCAAACTGTGCCTTACCACCCAACGGTTGCTGGGTGATCAGAGAGTACGGTCCGATGGAACGGGCGTGCATCTTATCATCAACCATGTGACCCAGTTTCAGAAAGTAGGTAACCCCTACCGTAGCCGGCTGGTCGAAACGTTCGCCGGTACCTCCGTCATACAGGTATGTCTTACCATACCGCGGAATACCTGCTTTGTCCGTCCATCCGTTCAGGTCGTCAATGGAAGCGCCGTCGAAGATCGGGGTAGCGAATTTGATATCCAGCGTACGCCCTGCCCAACCTAAAACCGCTTCAAAAATCTGCCCGAGGTTCATACGGGAAGGCACACCCAGCGGGTTCAAACAAATATCCACCGGCGTACCGTCTTCGAGGAACGGCATATCTTCCTGACGTACGATCTTCGATACGATCCCCTTGTTTCCGTGGCGACCGGCCATCTTATCCCCTACCTGTATCTTCCGTTTCTTGGCGATATACACTTTGGCCATCTGGACGATACCCGTCGGCAGTTCATCCCCAATGGTAAGATCGAACTTCTTACGACGCAGTTCCGCATCCAGTTCCTTATATTTCTTCAGGTAATTCAAAATGACTTCCTTAATCAGCTCGTTCTTGGCGGTATCGGCAGTCCACTTACTGACCTGGACTGCGGTATAATCCAGCTCTTCCAGTGTTTTCTGCGTGAATTTTCCACCTTTGGAAATCACTTCGGTGTTCATATAGTCTTTCACACCCTGTGAGACACGACCTTCCGTCAGCACCAGCAGTTTCTCCACCAGCAACGCTTTCAGGTCAGCCATTTTTTCTTCGTATTCCTCATCCAGCTTCGGAAGGATCGCTTTGTCTGTCAGGCGCGATTTGCGTTTCTTGACCGCTTTGGAGAAGAGGCTTGTGTCGATGACCACACCCCGCAACGACGGGGTAGCCTTCAGGGATGCGTCTTTCACATCACCGGCCTTATCTCCGAAGATGGCGCGGAGCAACTTTTCTTCCGGCGACGGATCCGATTCTCCCTTCGGAGTGATCTTACCGATCAGGATATCACCCGGTTCGATACGGGCGCCGATGCGAACGATACCCCTCTCGTCGAGATCCTTGGTCGCATCTTCGCTCACGTTCGGTATATCGGAAGTAAGTTCTTCCATACCCCGTTTCGTCTCGCGTACTTCCAGAATATATTCGTCCACGTGTACGGAGGTGAAGAAGTCTTCACGCACCATGCGTTCGTTCAATACGATCGCATCTTCATAGTTATAACCCTTCCAGGGCATGTACGCCACTTTCACGTTGCGTCCCAATGCGAGTTCTCCCAACTGGGTGGAATAACCTTCGGTCAGGATATCACCGGCTTTGACCCGTTGGCCTACCCGGCAGATAGGCTTCAAGTCAACCGTTGTACTCTGGTTAGTCTTCCGCCATTTCGGAATTTCATATGTTTTCACAGCCGTATTGAAGCTGACAAATTCTTCATCTTCCGTACGGTCGTATTTGATCTTGATACAGGTTGCATCCACAAATACCACTTCACCTTCGGCTTCCGCCATGATCTGCGTACGCGAATCACGGGCGACCTGCTGTTCGATACCGGTACCCACGATCGGGGCATCCGTACGCAACAACGGAACAGCCTGGCGCATCATGTTCGATCCCATCAACGCACGGTTGGCATCGTCATGTTCCAGGAACGGGATCAATGAAGCGGCAATCGAAGCGATCTGCGTGGGCGATACGTCCATCAGATCCACCTCATTGGGAAGCACCATGGGGAAGTCGGCGCCAAAACGTGACTTCACCCTGTCGCGGATAAACTTGCCCTTATCATCCAAGGGAGCATTCCCCTGGGCTACCGTCAGGTCTTCTTCTTCTTCCGCCGTATAATAGTTCAACCCCTCCGCAGAGAAATCCACTTTTCCGTTGGCGACCTTGCGATAGGGTGTAGAGATAAAGCCCAGATCATTAATCTTAGCATATACGCAGAGTGAAGAGATCAAACCGATATTCGGCCCTTCCGGCGTTTCAATCGGACACAAACGTCCGTAGTGTGTATAGTGTACGTCGCGCACTTCGAAACCGGCACGTTCTCTGGACAGACCGCCCGGCCCGAGAGCCGACAAACGACGTTTATGGGTAATTTCGGCCAACGGGTTTGTCTGGTCCATAAATTGGGACAACGCATTGGTTCCGAAGAAAGAGTTCACCACCGACGAAATGGTCTTCGCATTGATCAGGTCGATCGGCGTAAACACTTCGTTATCGCGAACGTTCATCCGCTCACGGACTGTACGTGACATACGTGCCAGACCGATGCCGAACTGGTTGTATAACTGCTCACCGACCGTACGTACACGACGGTTACTCAAGTGGTCGATATCATCGACAATCGCTTTCGAGTTCACCAGTTCGATCAGGTACTTGATGATTTCGATGATGTCTTCTTTCGTCAACACCTTCACTTCGTCACTGGTGGAGAGTCCGAGTTTGCGGTTAATCCGGTAACGTCCCACTTCACCCAGGTCATACCGTTTTTCCGAGAAGAACAGGTTGGTGATAATCTCACGCGCACTGGCTTCGTCGGCAGGTTCGGCATTACGCAACTGGCGATAGATATACAGGACGGCTTCTTTTTCCGAGTTACTCGGGTCTTTCTGCAACGTATTATATATGATCGCGAAGTCAGAAAGATTCTGGTCATCACGGTGCAACAGCACATGCTGCGTTCCCGAATCCAGAATGGCTTCAATATTATCGTTATCGAGGATGGATTCGCGGTCGATGATCACATCGTTACGTTCGATGGAAACTACTTCACCGGTATCTTCATCCACAAAGTCTTCCACCCAGGTCTTCAACACACGGGCAGCCAGTTTACGGCCGATCAGTTTTTTCAGACTAGATTTCGTCACCTTCACTTCTTCAGCCAGGTTGAAGATCTCCAGGATATCCTTGTCGCTTTCGAAACCGATCGCTCTCAGCAAGGTCGTAACCGGTAATTTCTTTTTACGGTCGATATACGCATACATGACATTGTTGATGTCGGTAGCGAATTCGATCCATGATCCTTTAAAAGGAATGATACGGGCGGAATAAAGTTTCGTCCCGTTGGCATGGATGCTCTGCCCGAAGAATACGCCGGGAGAGCGGTGGAGCTGTGAAACGACAACGCGTTCGGCTCCGTTAATAACAAATGTCCCCCTCTCTGTCATATAAGGGATCGGACCCAGATAGACATCCTGAATCACTGTATCAAAATCTTCATGATCAGGATCCGTACAATACAGTTTCAACTTCGCTTTTAATGGTACACTGTAGGTTAAGCCACGTGCGATACATTCTTCAATCGTATAGCGAGGCGGATCGATATAATAATCCAGAAACTCCAATACGAAATTATTACGTGTATCTGCTATCGGGAAATTCTCAGCAAATACCTTGTATAATCCCTCCTTTTTCCGCTTTTCGGGAGGCGTGTCCAGTTGAAGAAAGTCTTGGAATGACTTCAATTGTACTTCGAGAAAATCCGGAAAAGGAAGCGGATTCTTGATCGAAGAAAAATTAACTCTTTGATTTTCAGTTGTTGAGGACATCTGATAGATATTTATTGAACTTAATGAAATTATAGACACAAAAAGGTTAAGAGTCTTCGTCGTCGGAGACTCTTAACCACTTTCACCT
>JAVBUE010000077.1:0-11372 GCA_031555735.1 Tannerellaceae bacterium | reverse complement strand
AACTCCTGAGAGTAGTCGGCGCAACTCCCGGGTGTGATCAGTGTAATTTGTTAATCGCTGATAAAGAGGCTGTTAGGTGCTGAAAACTACCATAGGTGAACGTTTCAACAAACATAGGTGGATGTTCAAACAAACATAGGTGACAGATTGAACAACCACCTATGATTGTTTTGGCCTTCAAAAGACAGCTCCACCGGGTTTTGACATTAATCCAATAAAAGCACATAAATGAACCAAAATTCGCACCTATTTCGCACCTTTGTAAAATAACCACATTGATAAGTACAAAAAAAGTGCGATTATGGCCAAACAAAGATATCAACAACAGAAAAAACCTGTCGCGAGCAAGCCCAGTTCGCGAAACGATATGGACCGGTGTTATCTGGTAGCCCGGAAGCTACTCCGTCATTTCGGACTGGAGCCGTCATTAATCGATGTATTTACAAAAAAACAGAAGGAGAAGCTGCTTCATAAATTTTATGAGACTCCTTCCATTAAGGCGGCTAAGGAAAGAACGGTGCCGCGTCAATACGTGAAAAATATCAATACGGACATCTTCAAGTTTATGAAAACCCATTACTGGGGTGATCCGGAAATCGGTATTTCATATATGGAACTTGCCACGTACGGGTTAAGCTTTCTGTCGAACATTGAATATACGTATGAAAGTAATCGGTATCCGGAGGGTAGCCCTCAGTGGGACGCGGCTGCAAAGATTTGTGCGAAGTTTAACCGTGACGACGTATTAAATACCGCATTCAAGCCCCTATTCGATGAGGTATGGTTTCTTACGAGGAGCTATTCCCGCGTGAACTACCGCATGTATGGCTTTGATTTCGACTGTGACAAAAGGCAGTTGCCCTGTGGTTGTTGCTGTGTTTGCAAACTGATTTTCCGGTTGACGGCACAGGATAGTGAGACCAAAGTCTTTTCGCATAATAATATCCCCCGAAAAGCATTCCGGATGTTTGATACGGCGGATGGTTTGTATTTACCCAAACCGGCACAAATTTTCCAGAAGGCGATATACCCTGATGTGGAAGATGACCGGGAATTCAATATATATGTCCAATCGCATGCGATAAACCGCTTCAAGGAACGAATGAATGTTTTTGGACCAAGCGTGCAGAATATATTATTCCAGTATTCTTTCACCAGAGGCCTGTCGTTTGTTACTTTGGATGGACACGAGCTGTTCGCTTGCGTATTTAATAATGAATACAACCTCGGGTATTTCACCTTTTTTGTCCGGGGAGACGATATCGTGATAAACACCTTCCTACCGCTGCTCAATCAGTTTACACCTGAAGGGAAGAAATTGCATGAACGTTTGCCGTTGGGTAAAGATAAAATGGCATTTCTGGGGATGGACAGGCTGAACTTTTTCTCGGATGTGGATTATGATCAGGTTCCTTTATTGAAACAAGCCCTGATCGATGCCGGTATTTGGGCCACGAAACAGGAGATCGACGAATACCTCTTTGATGAAGAAAAAGGATGTCCGGGGCGACCGCTGGATAACACCAAGACCGCTATCGTGAAGAAATTCTTCCAGGCTGATGAAGTTGTTGTTGAAGCGACCGAGTAGGTTTATGCTCTAACGGGCTGATCGATCGCAATCCGGGAGTTCCCTTTAATTCTTAAAAAAACGGGGATGTGTCAAAAGCCCACCATTAGCATACCGATGACACACCCCCTTGTTTTGTTTTGTTTACTTATAGTTCAGCCATTTCAGCATATCCTTGATACTGGGTTTTTTGCCGTACATCAGGATACCGATGCGGTAAATGCGGGAGGAGAACCAGATGGTGCCGATAAAGGAAGCGTACAGGATCACGATCGACAGGGCCTTCTCCCAGAGCGGGATATCGAACGGGACGCGTATCATCATCACAATGGGGGAGGTGAACGGGATCATCGAACACCAGAACGCCAGCGGTCCGTCCGGATTCTCCATGCTGTAGATACCGGCATACAGGGCGAAGACCAACAGGAGCGTGATTGGCATCATGAACTGCTGGGTGTCTTCCGTCTGATCCACGGCCGAACCGAACGCCGCGAATAACGCCGCATACAGCATATAACCGCCGATAAAGAACAATACGAAGTAGATCCCTATTTCCATCAGGTTGATCGTGCGAAGCATCGCGAGTATCTCCGGTTCGACGGCTGAAGTGGCAACTCCCTGCATGCCCATGCCTCCCTGTAAGACGGCCGGGTCGGCAGCGCCCGCACCGAAGAATAACGTGCCGCCGCTAACCAGTGCGAAGGTCATGATCCCCCAGAGGATCAACTGTGTGATCCCTACGAAGCCGATACCGACAATTTTCCCCATCATCAGGTCGAACGGACGGACGGATGAGATCATCAGTTCCACGATCCTGTTTGTCTTTTCTTCCATCACACCCTGCATCACCATGGCGCCGTACATCAATACGAACATATACATGATAAGGGTGAAGATCATGCCGACGATGGATGCCACTTTGGCCGACGACACCTTTTCGCTTCCGTCGTCGCCCCATTTGATGGTCTGCACGTCGAAGCGTACCTGGCTATCCTTGATGATCTCTTTCAGTCCCGGTATGTTATACGAAGCCATCTTCTCGTCTCCCAGGAAATTGCCGAGCGTTTGGTTGACGATCTTGCTCAGGTCGCCCGGTATCTGCTTTTCCGCATACAGGGTAGCCGCTTTCGGGTTGGCGAGCAGGTCGCCGGTAATACTCAGGATGGCATAGTATGCTTTATCCGTCTGTTGCCGATAGGTTTCCAGCGGCTGGTCGGCCACTACGAAGTGGTAATTACCCGCATCTTCAAACAGCGATGCGTATTTGCCCGTGTTGTCGATAATAGCTACCTGTCTTACCTCGTCGCCTTTGATAGACGCCAGCCACAGGGGTACAAAAACAAGCGCCGCCATCAGGAACGGCATGAGCAGCGTCATGACAATGAACGATTTCTTGCTGACGCGGCGAAGGTATTCACGTTTGATGATCAATCCCAGTTTTCCCATGGCTATTTGGTGTTTGTGCCGGATACGGTGTTAATAAATACATCGTTCATCGAAGGGATATCTTCGGTAAACGATACGATTTCCACATGCTCCGAGAGATCCGCCAGTAAGGCGGAGTTGCTGATGTCTGTTTCCTTATGGATATGCAACCGGGTGATCTCGTCTTCCGTCTTTTCGGAGAGGACGCTGCAGCTGCCCGGCAGCGAGGTGAAGCCGGTGCGTACGTCCAGCGTGTAAGTGTTCGTCCGGAACCGGTTCCTAATCTCCCGCACATTGCCTGAGAGCACGACGCGCGACTTGTCGATCAGTGCGATCTCGTCGCATATCTCTTCCACCGACGCCATGTTGTGGGTCGAGAAGATGATGGTATGGCCGGCCGCTTTCAGTGTCAGTATCTCCTGCTTGAGTAGTTCGGCGTTCACCGGGTCGAAGCCGCTGAACGGTTCGTCGAAGATCAGCAGCGCCGGTTCATGGATCACGGTGATGATGAACTGCACCTTCTGCTGCATCCCTTTCGACAGCTCTTCCAACTTCTTGTTCCACCAGGGCATGATGTCGAAGTGCTTGAACCATCTGGTCAGCCGTTCACGGGCTACCATATACGAAAGGCCTTTCAGCTGTGCCAGGTAGATCGCCTGTTCGCCTACTTTCATTTTCTTGTACAATCCCCGTTCTTCGGGCAGGTACCCGATCTGGAAGATATCTTCCGGTTGAGAGGGGCGGCCGTTGAAATACACACTGCCGCTGTCGGGTGCCGTGATCCGGTTGATGATGCGGATCAGCGTGGTTTTTCCGGCTCCGTTTGGTCCCAGTAATCCAAAGATCTTTCCCTGGCGAACCTGAATACTCACCTCGTTCAAGGCAAGATGTCCGGTGAATTGTTTGACAACATTTTCCGTTTTTACAAAGTACATATATACATTAATTATAGTATTACATCTTCAATACGATCCGCTCGCCTAATTCTTTACAGAGCGTTGACTTGACATCATTCAGTTGCACCAGTTGTTGCATCAGGCCGATCACCCGGTCCATGTCGCTGTTGTTCTGCGCCTCCCTGATCTGTGCATGGATTCCGTTGATCTGTTGCACGATATAGACCTCCTTCAGGGCGTATAGCTCGTAGGTGACAAGCATTTCCAGCTTGTCTTCTTCCTGTTCGATTTTCCGGAACTTGGTGTGGTACTTGCTTAACTGGTATTTGTCGCCGATCAGGTTGGCGGCCAGCTTGCTTACCTCAGGGTCGGGATGCGCCAGGAAATAGCGGCTGGCGATGAACCCTTCGCGGGGACAACGTGTGGCTGCCTCCTCCAGCATCAATCGGAATAGGGGATTGGTGAAATGCAGGTCGTCTTGCAACAGCTCGTTCAGGATATACGACGATACACGCGTCTGCTCCGGGTTATGTATCGGGGTAAATATCGGAGTCATCCGTCCGTCCGGTCCCAACTCTTCCGTCCGGTCGAACTGCTGTTCGTCGAAGAGCAACCGTTCGCCAAAACGCACGATGTAGCGGAGCAGTGTCAGCTCGTGCACTTCGAAAGGCGACCGCAGGGCTTTCCCCGCTTGGGCTTTCAGGTGTGTGGAGATGGCTACGCCTGTTCCTTCCACCGGCATTTCCAAGGGAGGAGGGGGCTGCATGTGATCCGGGGCGTATGGATGGACTCCGTCTGTCGGCGGTAGTTCGGGGGCTGCTGGCGGATAGTCGGGAGGAAGCGTCTCTGATCCTGCAGCGTGTGGAAAGGGCGGCGGTGTTTGTGAAGCCCGTTTCTCTTCCTGTGCCAGGCGCAGCTTGTTCACTTCCGTCAGGATCGCCCGCTCATCCACTTCCAGCATTGCGCTGCATTCGCGGATATACACCGTACGGGCGATATTGTCGGGGATGATGGCGATGGAACGGATAATATCGGAGATCAGCGCCGTGCGTTTGATGGGGTCGTTGCCCGCATCTTCCAGCAATAGCTTGGTCTTGAAACGGATAAAGTCGGTCTCATGGGCTTTAATAAAATCAGCGAACTCCGTGGCGTTGTGCTTGCGGGCGAATGAGTCGGGGTCTTCTCCGTCGGGCAGGAGCAACACGCGGATGCTCATCCCTTCTTCCAGCAGCATGTCGATCCCGCGGATGGCCGCCTTGATGCCGGCGGCGTCTCCGTCGTACAGGACCGTGATGTTGTTGGTGAAGCGGCGGATCAACCGGATCTGTCCCGGGGTGAGTGCGGTACCCGACGATGCCACCACGTTCTCGATCCCCGCCTGATGCATGGAGATCACGTCCGTGTATCCTTCCACCAGGTAACACATGTCTTCGCGGGCGATGGCTTGCTTGGCGAAGAAGATACCGTACAGCTCGTTGCTCTTGTGGTAGATCTCGCTCTCGGGCGAGTTGACATACTTTGCCGTTTTCTCGTCTTTCTTCAGTACACGACCGCCGAAGGCTACCACCTTGCCGCTCAGGGTATGTACGGGGAAGATCACGCGTCCGCGGAAACGGTCGTTCATCCGTCCGTTGTCGTAGGCGATCACCAATCCGGTCTTTTCCAGAAATGCAGGTTTATACCCGCTCTTCATCGCTGCCTGATAGAGTGCGTCGCGCTGTTCAAGGCTGTAGCCGAGTTGGAACTTGCGGATCGTTTCTTCACGGAAACCACGTTCGATAAAGTAACGGAGCCCGATGCTGCGCCCCTCTTCATGCTCGTGCAGTTGGGTGGAGAAGTATTGTTGTGCCCAGCCGTTCACGATCAGCATGCTCTCGCGGTCGCTGCGGATCTGTTTCTCCTTGTCGCTGAGTTCGCGCTCCTGTATCTCAATGTTGTATTTCTTCGCCAGGAAGCGGAGGGCGTCGAAGTAGCTGATCTGCTCGTGCTTCATGATGAAGTGTACGGCCGTTCCGCCTTCGCCGCAGGCAAAGCATTTGCAGATATTCTTCGCGGGGGATACGTAGAAAGAGGGCGATTTGTCGGTATGGAACGGACACAACCCCACATAATTCACCCCGCGTCGGCTGAGGGTGACGAATTCAGACACGACATCGACGATATTCGCAGTGTCAATTATCCGGTCGATGGTGAGTTGATCGATCATGCGTGCATGGTTTGCATTGACAAAAGTAAGTATTTTCCTGTATCTCTTCTCTATAAGTCCCTCCCATTCGATGATTTATTACAGGCCTCTTACTTTTTTAACATGCTGTTTGGACTGATGCCCCCGTACTGTTCCCGGTTCAAACCGGATTCCCTTGTGCCCGGAATTGTTTGGGGGACTGGCCGGTGCGTTTCAGAAAGGCGGCGTAGAAGGTTGATTCCGAGGTAAAGCCACAGGTATAAGCCACCTCCCGTGCCGTCATCTTCGGCTGGGTGGATAAGAGGCACTTCGCCTGTTCGATCCGGTAGTCTTGCACATACTGGCAGAAAGATACTCCAAAGCCTTCGTTGAATACACGGGAAAGATAGGTACGGTTGAGCGGCAGTACCTCGGTCATATCCAACAGCTTGAAATCTTTCCGGAGATAAGGCTTCCGGTTATCCATCCAGTCTGCCACGACCGACATGTATGCGGGAAGATGTTCGGAAAAGCTCTTCTCTTCATGTGCGGGCAATGGTGGCGACTGTTCAAAGCTCTGCAGGGCTTCCCGCTCATCCAACGAATGGCGGAAAAAGGTTTCTGCATAGGGATTCTCGTGAAACAACCCTTTGTAGAATGCAAACAGAAAGACAAAGTCGATGGCAATCTGATGAATGACATAATAGGGATGACCCTGCTTGAACAGCATCATGCAAAAAGCCAGCGTTACAGCCACCAACCCGCCGGCCAGATACCGCAGCCAGGAGATGTCCATCCGGTCGTTCGACGCATAATTGTCCCTACACCACCTGTCGTAATAATACCGGTAACGGATAGTAATCCGGTGCAGGAAAAAGAGATAGCCGAATATCAGCAGGAACAACACAAAACGGAACCAGACATTGAACTGCTGCAAATGGGCAGCCAGCTCATCGAAACCGGCCAATTCTATCACCACCTCTCCCTGCAGAAACAACACCATATAATAAAAGGTAGATATCCCCGCCCAGGGAAGCATCAAAAACAACATTCTGCGTCCGTTGATCCATCCCGGCCGTACCACTTCCAGCACATACGGGATCAGCGTCAGCACCAGGAACGTGCCCATCACCAGGAATACAGGTGAAAAGAACGCCTCCCGCGCAATCGGCTCCTGCCTGCAAATGGTAGCAGTCAACCTGACCACATAATCCATCCCCCATACCAGCATGGTACAAGCCAGGATGAGCCGGGAACGGTTCCCGTTCCACTGCAGGAAAAGAAACAGGCTTCCCACGAAAAAGAAAGCCAGTGAAAGGATATTCTGAAAATAAATCAACTGCTCCATCGTGTCTTTTATTATTGCGTCAACAAACAACAGCAAAAATAAACAACATTCCGGCATGTGAATGTGCTTTTTCCGGTACAAGGTGGAAATAATAACCGCCGATTCACCTGTTTTTACCTTTCAGGAGTATCTTTTTTACCTTTCAGGGGTCTGCCGGGTGCGAATGCTTGTTTAGTGAATGTACTTCTAAAACTATTAAACAACGACTGTATGAGCACAATCAAACATTTCTTCCTCCCCCTGGGGATTGTATTAGCCACCTTTTGTATCGGATGCGATAAGGATGAACCGGCACCCGACAACACCATTACGCCAAGTGATTACGCAAACACCTCCAACTGGGCGCTGATCGGAACCAACGGCGGGAAAGCCGTGGATGTTTTTTATGTATATCCCACCGCCTGGGGGAAAGCCAATGCCGATGATCCGGATTGCTGTGCCATCGACTACCAACCGATGCGTATCCGCGTGCAGGATTTCCTGATCGAACAGGCTTCGTGTTTCGAAACAGTGGGCAACGTCTATGTTCCATACTACCGCCAGATGGCGATCGACGTGCTCGCCACAGACCGCAAAGAAACGGCGCTTCGCAGTGAACCGCTCACGGATGTGACCGCCGCTTTCGACTATTTCATCAACCATTACAACAACGGCCGTCCGTTTATCATCGCCGCCCATTCGCAAGGTAGCAATATCGCGATGTTGCTCCTGGCCGACTATATGAAACAACATGCCAACATACAAAAACGCATGGTAGCCGCTTACCTGATCGGCTACGATGTGACACAGGCGTTTCTGGATGCGAACAAACATCTCCCGTTTGCCCAATCGGCCACCGACACGGGTGTGCTGATCTCCTGGAACACCGAAGCGCCCGTTATTGGCGGCCCCAATCCGGTCATGGCCGACGGTGTAGGCGTATGCATCAATCCCCTGTCGTGGAAACGTACGGCTGAACCGGCCGATGCCTCCCTCAACCTGGGCTGCGTAGCGATGGAAAACGGACAACTCAAGTCTATCATCCCCGGCTTTGCCGATGCGATCATCGATCTGTCGCGCGGAACGGTCACCTGCTCTACGGTGGATCCGGACATCTATTCGTTGCCCGGCGGCCTATTCCCTGCCGGGGTGTATCACGGGCAAGACTTTGGCTTCTACTATTACAACCTCCGGAAGAACGCGCAAGACCGTGTCAATGCATACCTGAACAAATAAACAAGCGGATACCCGCACCCACACTTACCCTCATCTTTCAGAAGAGGCTGCCTGAACAAAGCAGCCTCTTTTTTTATTGTTACAGACTTGTATGATCCGAATTGCTGGAACGTATTCTTCGAATATTTAAAAAAAACGAATCGTATTCACAAATTAATGGTTATTTTCGCCCTTTGAAACATAAAACCGGTACAGCATCTATCTCTTTTTATTTGAAGACTTTTGCGTCCAGGGTTTTACGCTTGCTAAACAATAAACAATTACTTAATGCCGGAGAGCAATACGTTGCTCTGCATACACATGGAACCTGCTACTCAATTCAAAGTCTTTCCTACGGTCAATAAGCCACTGATGTCATTGCTGTTTACGATTATCGGTGGATTCTTCTACCTGTTACTGGCCAACGAGAGCGAACGGTCACAGCGTGTCCCGGAGCTGATCCTGTCGCCGGGAGCAGTCGTCGTAAGCATCCTTGTGTTTAACCTTTTTGGTTTCTTCCTGCTCAAGGTGAGGGATCTCTGGGTACGGAAAATACCGTCGGCCGCTAAACAAAGTAACCAGTTCCTGTGGGTTTTCCTGTTGATCGCCGCCATCCTTTTCCTGATGCATTTCTCCATCCTGCTCTTTGTCAAGTGGCTTGCCGGGGAAGAGTCTTTTTTCTCCTTCAGCCATCAGGATCTGCGGTTTTTCGTCGCTTCCTGGTTTGTCATCATGGTCATTGTCGCCCTGTTGCTGATCAACCATTCCAACCGTTGCATCCTCTATTTATATGAAGAGGAAGAGCGGCAGCGGGAAATGGCTGTCGAAGCCCAATACCGCGTGCTGCAAAACCAGCTCAACCCGCATTTCCTATTCAACTGCCTGAATACGCTGGTGGCTGAAATCAAATTCGACCCGGACACTGCCGTGCTGTTTACTCAAAAGCTATCCCATGTGTACCGATATGTGCTGGAGCAGGAAAATAAAAAACTGGTGACACTGAAAGAAGAACTGGATATCCTGCATGCTTATCTCTTTTTGTACCATGTCAGATTAGGCAAATGCCTGATACTGGAAACAGACCTGCCTCCCGGATGTTTCAACGCCAAGCTGCCGGCACTGACCTTGCAGTTATTGATCGAGAACATATTCAAGCATAACTGTATCAACGAAGAAACGCCTATGGCCGTGATCCTGAAAACCGTTGACGGAGGACATGCCCTGTCCATATCCAATGCTTTACATCCGAAAAACGACGTGCAATCGTCCGGAAAAGGACTGACAAACCTGTCGGAGCGATACCGGTTGGTCTGCAATAAGTCGATCGAAACCTTGAAAACCGAACACCATTTCACAGTTACAATACCGTTGTTATATGAATGAAATTAGAAAAATCGCCATTGTTGAAGATGACAAACCGGCAGCGAGGTTGCTGGAAAGTATGTTAAAAGCCCTTCGTCCTCAGTGGGAAGTGTACTTGCTTCCTGGTAGTATTGCGGGTGCGGCGGAGTGGTTTACCACGCATGATCATCCGGATATACTCTTCCTGGATATCCACCTGTCCGACGGGAATTCCTTCCAACTGCTGGAACTGGTCAGACCGCAGAGCCTCATCGTTTTCACTACCGCTTTCGACGAATATGCCGTGCAGGCGTTTACCGTGAACAGCATCGATTACTTGCTCAAGCCTTTTGAACAGGAGCGGCTGCTCGATGCCATCGTCAAATACGAGACCATTACCGGCGCCCATGCGGCGTCAGTCAAAAAAGATGAATTGCTGGATGTATTACGTTCCCTGTCTAACCCCGGGAAAAAATTCAGGACGCGCTTCCTGATTTCGAAAACCGACAAGTCGTATAAGCTGGACGTTAACGATGTGGCCTACTTTTACTCGGAAGGGAAGATCACTTTTGCCGTGACGTTCCAGGGGAAGGAGCATATCATCGACCTCACGCTGGATCGCTTGACCGAACAACTGGATCCGGATTTGTTTTTCCGTGCCAACAGGCAGACCCTGCTCCATGAAAAGGCCATTACCCGGATCGAGTCTTATTTCCACGGTAAGATCGTGGTGCATACCCAGCCGGCATTCCGGGAGAAAATCCTGGTCAGCCGTGAAAAAGCAAAGAGCTTTAAATGGTGGCTGAACTATTAAGAAGCTGTTTTGAATTACAAAAATACACGATAATAAACTGAATAGTATATACAGGAGATTTGCCTTTTTCCCTTCCACTGCTTCCACTCCCTTTCATTATCAGCCACTTACTGTGGAAGGATCCTCGTTTTTGGGCGTCTCCTTCCACACTTCCTTCCACTGGCTGACTTCTGCCATTTGAAGGCCAAAACAATCATAGGTGGTTGTTCAATCCGTCACCTATGTTTGTTTGAACATCCACCTATGTTTGTTGAAACGTTCACCTATGGTAGTTTTTAACAGTTTTTCCAACAACCGGATGTTGATAAATCTTCACCTACATCTCGTGTCAACAACGTCTATATGTTGTTCAACCAACATCCAGACGTTGACAGAACAACGTCCAGATGCAGATTGATATGCTGACAACGTTTTTGCCCCCGGCAGATGGCGGAAGTCAGCCAGTGGAAGGAAGTGTGGAAGGAGACGCCCAAAAACGAGGATCCTTCCACTGTAAGTGGCTGATAATGAAAGGGAGTGAAAGCAGTGGCAGATGTGGCAGCAAAAAGGCGGGAAAACGGATCTGCCACGGGTATCTGCCACACACCTAACTTATTTATGGACAATAAGATATACCCTTCCTC
>JAVBUE010000042.1:0-54825 GCA_031555735.1 Tannerellaceae bacterium | reverse complement strand
CGAAGAAGAGATCAGGAAGAAATCAATGCTGGAACGGCTTATCAATTCCTTCAACAACCTCTTCTCCCTCAGCATCGACACAAGTTCGCCGGAAACCATCAATGCCAGCGCAAACCAACTTGAAGCAAACAGGCAAACAGTTCAGCAGGCAACAAGTACCATTAATACGGTATCCGATGCCATTTCAATGGTAATGCCGCTCTCTTCTGTTGCGGAAGTAGCCGCAAATGCGGACACAGGTAATACCGGAGCAGCTTGGGCAGCAGTCCCCTTTGCAATCTTAGATGTTGCAACAATGGGCGAAGGCAACTTTGCTATAAAAGGTGCAAGGATGGCCGCTAAGGGGGGGAACGCAAATACTAAAACCGTTAGGTTTAGGTTCTACAGGTAGAACGACTGCTGTAAATTTGGTTGAGCAAATGGCTATGGAGGATGTTCTGACAAATCCACAGTTAGGAAAAGTAGTAATGACTGGGATGAAAGATTCAGAAAAGAATATTTTAGGAAGATTTGGAGCTACGGGACATACGGTATATGGAGAAATAAAAATCGGAGCAGAATATTTAGTTATGGGCTTAATAGTTTTTGAAACTTATCAAGCCTATTTGATAGACGACAATGGATTTATCTCTGTTTGCCCGTGTCAATTATTTGAAGTCTTAGATGATAAATTATATTCAAATTGGCATTTTAGGATAATAGAAAAGAATGAGGATATTTATCCTTTTGTACAAGCAATTTTTAGTTATCCGGAACTATGTTCTGACAAAAAGGCGTATGAAAATCTTATTGTAGAAAGAGATGAGGAATCTCAGCAAATTTACTTCAAGCGAAAGCTAGAGTTAGAACAAAAATTACTGATAAGATAAGCAAAAAACGCCTGTACCATCAGGCGTAGGCACAGCTGATTGTTCAACCGCCTGCGGTCTATTATCCGGAAAATAAATTTTATTTAGAAGCTGTTTGGAATTACAAAAATGCAATAGAATAAACTGAATAGTATATACAGGGGTTTTGCTTTTTTCCTTCCACTGCTTCCACACCCTATCATAATCAGCCACTTACTGTGGAAGGATCTTCGTTTTTGGGCGGCTCCTTCCACACTTCCTTCCACTGGCTGACTTCCGCCATTTGCCGGGGGCATAGACATTGTCAAAATCTCAATCTGCATCTGGATGTTGTGCTGTCAACGTCTGGATGTTGTTCAACCAACATCCAGACGTTGTGGACACGAGATCCAGATGAAGATTTATCAACATCCGGTTGTTGGAAAAACGCCGGAGAGTTGTCAGCGCAACTCCCAGGAGTGATCAGTGTAAATTCTTATACGCTGATAAAGAAGCCCTTAGGTGTTGAAATCTTCCATAGGTGAACGTTTCAACAAACATAGGTGGATGTTCAAACAAACATAGGTAGATGTTTGAACATCCACCTATGTTTGTTTTGGCCTTCCAATATCACTTGTCCTTTCCTGAAATCAGTTTACAGTTTGGGTGTTAATTACTAAAAGACCTTTACACAAAAACTGTGGAAACGATACATTTTGGGGTAAGCGTGTGATATCAATTCCGCTTCATGTCACAAAAAATCCTGCATTGAAGCGGGCGTGACATGTGACATGAAGAAAAGGAAGAGGCGCTGAGAGAAAGGGGTGTGGTATCTTCCGGGAATAGCAAAGAGGGTGAAACACCAGAGACAAAACGGGCAAAAAAATGATCCGGATGATCGAATTCAATGATCCGGATCAATTTTTTCCGGGTTAATCAGCCGCGTGGTTGACGCAGGATTTCCCTGGCGTAACGGGCGTAATGGCCTTGCAAGCTATCTGCGTAGCGGCGGAGCACCTCTTCGCCGATGCCATCCTGATCGCCGCAGAGGTAAAGCGCTCTGGCCAGATGCAACTCTTTCAGTTCGAGGTCACGGGTGGAGGTATCGTTCAGGTCGGGAACAGCGCTGCTGCGTGCCTCGGCAAACGACAGGATGGAATGCCCCCGTACACCCGGTGCCGTCAGCATGGTGGCAAGGACAGGAACGGCATCCCGGCTACCGATCGCTTCCGTGGCCATGGCAATGGCGCGGAAATGAGAGAGGTAATCTTCCGGCTCCAACGCCCGGGCCTTATCCAATACGACGGGCAGGGTAGCAGTATCACGGGCATTTCCCAATGCGGTAATCAGGCCATCCAACCGGCTCAGACACATACCAAATTGCCCCATACCGGTGTAGTGCCAACCCTCGTCCCATTCGGTGTACCGACGGATGGCTTCCGCCAGTACCGGCGCTTGTTTTCCCTGCCCCAACATACAAAGGATGCTGGCGAGGATCACTTTTTCTTCCGTCCCGGTCGCTTGTGCAATCTGTTTATTGACAAGCGGGATGCAACGTTCATGGTCTGTCAATAATACTTCAAGCCCTTTATAATTGTTGGTTACGCTGGTAGCCGCATCCTTCATCTCGGCGTTGCTGAAACCCTTGAACTCTTTATCCGTCAGTACCCGTTCCGGCAGATTGCCCATCTTGACCAGATGGCGTTGTACTTTCCGGATATCGATCTGGCGGGGAGTCTTGTTCTCTTTGACGCATAAGGCCGACAGATAGCCCACGGCATACCCCTGGTTTTGCAGGCAGGGCTGCATACGGATCACCGGCATGGCATCGCGATGGGCGCTTGCACCCAGTCCGGTAGTCAGGATACCCTCCAATCCTTTGGGTAAAAGGCTGCGTAGCGGGACGTCCGCATCATAAATCATGTGCCGCTTTTCCGGTGGATTCAACAGGAAGAACGGGTCGATAATCATACCGTGCGTATCGAACGAGCTTTTGTGATACGATATGGTATCGGAATAACGACGGTGGTTGATCACGTCATAGACCGAGACCGTATAGTCGCCAATGATCCGGCGGCGTTCGCGCGTCTGGGGTATTTTCACCAGGTCGTATTGCCCTTCCAGTTTATTCTTGGATTGGATGAAGGCGCGCGAGACATCCAGGATATCCGTATCATCGACAAACAACCAGTCGTTGTTGTTGTAATAATCGCCCGGCGCCCATTTACCGGTTCCCGCCCCTTGTACGGCGATTGTCTTTTTACCGGTATAGTCGAAAGCGGCACCGGCGGCAATGGCGATGTCTGCGCTGCCGGTACTGTCGATCACCACGTTGGACAGGATCACACCCCGTCCGAACGGGGTAGCCACCACCACACCTTTCACCTGATTACCTGCTGTCAGCGCACCGCATCCCATCACGCCAAACCAGAGGGTACCTCCTGCCTGCAGCAATTCCCGGCGATACCATTCCATCTTCCAGTCGGCGAGGAAATGACCTTCTTTTTTGGTTTGCCGCGGGTGGTCTTCAGGAGCCATTCCCGACACCTGCTTGTCGATGTGGGCTGTATATCCGCCACGGAAACCGTCCCAATACACACCGATCATCCCCAGCGTACCCAGTCCTCCCAGTCCGTGCAGGTATTCCAACACCAATGTATTAGCTCCCTGTTTAGCGGCGGAGATCCCGGCAGTAGCCCCGGCCGTACCGCCTCCCATCACCACTACGTCGTAGCGGCCTAATACCGGAAGTGCGCCTGCCTGGGCGTCGAAGAATTTGTTTTCCAGGGAGGGACGCAACGGCGAGAGCAGCTCGCCAACCTGTCCGTAGTTCGAGGCATTCATCTTGGGCTGGCGGACAACGGCCTGTGCCGGTACGGGCAGTCCGTTGATCTGTCTGCCCACCATTTCGCCCATCATCTCACCGATGAACAAGGCCGGAACGGGACGCATCACCCTGGCAGCCAGTTCACGCGGTATTTCGCAGCAAGGGCCGAGCACCCACAGGTTTGCGACATTCTTTGATTGGAATGCCTGCATCGGCAGTTTGCGCAGGGAAGCCGGATGGCCGTTGTACGCCTGTTCGCTGATAATCGTCTGTTGGGGAATATACCAGAGCAGATCGGAACTGTCCACCTGTTCGATGTCCCATGTCCGGCTGCGTATCACCTGTTCGGCTGCGGCCAATGCGGCGTACGAGTCGTCGTTGAGCGGATGGCGGAATGTATAGCGGATAACGGGATAGCTTTTATCTCCCACCTGGATGGGCTGGGATAATGCTTCGGCTCCGATGATTTCCGGCGCTTCCTTTTTGGTGTTTCCTACTACCGTATAGCAGAATTCCTGTGTGCCGGCGGTAAACGGTTTGCGTTCCGCACCGAACAACCCGGCCACGGAGGCGTTATGTGTGGCGTCGATCACTGCTTTGCAACGGATCACCTGCCTGCCCGAACGGTTGGCGATCACTACGCCGGCGGGTTTGCCTGCCGCATCGGTCAGGACATTCGTCACATAACTGCTGTAAAGGAACTGAACCTGGTTGTCGATCAGCTCGTCTTCCAGTGTTTTCTTGATATGCAGCGGAGTCGGGAAACTTTTCCCCGGGAAGAGTTTACGTGCGAGAGCCGTCTGTGTTTTTTCACCTGCCGCCAGGTCGTACAGGTGCGAGCCACAGATATCGTCGCCCAGATAAGGCATATAGCCGATCAGATAGACACGGCTGCCGGTTTTCGCGGCGGCAACGGCGGCGGCAACGGCACGCGAGCTACCTCCCGCCACGATCAAATCCACTTCGCCAATCACCGGTATTTTACGCGGGGTTTCATGGCAGAACGTTTCGTCGGGAACAATCGTCTGCATCGCTGCTTTTGCTTCCGTCACGCTGCCGAAGGAAGCCAATGTGCTGCCGGCTGCAGTCACTTTCAGAAAATCACGTCGGGTAATCATGGTATATTCTTTTTTAACAGGTCTTTAGGGTATAAAGATAAATAATCTAACGAAAAATACCCCGGTTGTAATCTGCAAATCCTTTGGGCAAACAGTTCTTACAGCCGGGGTATGGTTCAGATCGGCCCGGTCGATCAATAACCGTCGTTTTGTGTCAGGTTACTGTTGACTAAGATATCATTCGCCGGGATCGGCCACAAGTAGTTCTTCTTCGCGTCGAACGACATTTTATAGAACGTAGTGATATACCCTGCTGCTTCCATCGGAGCGAGCGTGGGTAAACCATCCGGGTCGATCGCAGGCACGCCTCCGATGGGGAAGTTACCCTCATCCCAGTTTTTCAGCAACGTCAGGAATTCGGAAGACAACGCGATGTTGGATTCGCTTCCCGTCTTTCCATTCCAGCTGGCGGAGTTCGACCAGGCGCGCGACAGGTAATACATCGGTTTGTTGTGCGACTTCTCAGCGATACGCCAGCGCAGCAGGTCACGGTAACGGATGCCTTCGAATGCAAATTCAGCACGGCGATCCATACGGATGATCGTACGCAGGTCCGCTTGTGAAGCAACCGTTACACGCGGATACGTCACGCCGGAACCTTTATACGCCCGTTCACGCACCAGATTGATCGTTTTGTCCAGATCCTCCTGCGTACAGTTACCCATTTCGTTTTTCGCTTCCACATACGTCATCAGCATCTCCGCATAGCGCAGGTACGGATAGCAGTTGTCCGACGTGTTTCCGTAGTTGTTGAAGTCTTTCCAGTTCTCTTTCACAAACTTACGGATGATCAGTCCATTGTAGGCCGCATGCTGGTTGGACGCTTTGGCATCGTTGTTGAGTACCATCTTACCGGAGGCCACTTCATACACGGTATTGGCATACGGGCTGGGGTTGTACTCATAGCCCAGCATCACATAATCCGGATACTTGGTAGGGAATGTACCGTCCTTTTTCGACTGTTCGTAGGCGGCATAATCGTCCGCATATTTTGTTTTGAAAGGTTGGATGGTCATTGCCAGGCGCGGGTCACGGTTCGCAAAGGGATCCTTCGGGTTGTAAAGCGGCGATTTGTCGATAGGCAGACCGTCGGTACAGGTATATGCACAGAACAACTCCAACGATGGGCTTCGGTTGGCCACACCGCTTACTTTACGGATAACGAAGTTCCGGGGAGCCGCAGCCAGTCCAAAGCCTTTTTTCAATGTCAAATCACCTTTGAAGTAAAACATGTACTCGGGTGAACTGTCGGCCGTGAAGAGGTTCAGGTAATTATCATGCAACTTATAAACACCCAGGCTCATACACTTTTCCGCCGCATCGACTGCCGTTTGCCAGTCTGAATTGCAGAGGGCGAAACGCGCTTTGAAGCCGAGAGCTGCCCCTTTGGCAGGCCGTTGCTGTCCCTTATAGGAATCGGGCAGAAAGGCTGCCGCCTGGTCAAAACACTCATAGGCATACGCCAGCACATCCTTTTTAGGCGAACGGACGGCTACATAGGCTTCATCCAGCGTCATGCCATTGTTCAGCACACAGTCGCCCCAGTAGGTAGCCAATTCGCCATAGGCAAATCCGATCATGAGGTAGGCTTCCCCCTTGTATTGGTTGACTTTAGCCTCGCTCACACCGCTTGCCATTCCGTTGTCGAGCGACTGGATCACTTTCGTAGCACGTGCAATGGCTTTGTAGAGGGCGGTCCAACGGCCTGAAACAGTTCCCGACTGGGAAGTCATCGTCCCGATTGTGATTTCGTTGGAGCCGTCGCGGTTCAGCAGGTCGTCGTCCCATTCGAGACCATCGATGGGAAAGAAGTCCGGCCGCCACAGGTCGTTGAGCGACATTTCGATTTCCGTTTCATCATGATACCAGTTCTCGCTCGATCCTTCGGATAGCGGGTTCAGGTCGAGGTCGGCGCAAGAGGCCATACCCAGCGCCACCAGTACGGCACATATATATCTACATATTCTATTCATAACAAGATGCTTAATTAAAATGAAACATTCAGACCAAAAATATAAGAAGACATGATGAGGTCGTGGCTACTATCCTTGGGCAAGTGATCCCACTCCGGATCATATCCGCTTGGATAACTGGAGAAAGCGGGAAGGTCGTTCGCGCTGAAATAGACTCTCAACTTGTTGACGAAAAACTTCTTGGTGACAGTGGACGGGATGGTGTATCCCAACGTGATATTCTTGATACGCATATAGGCGCCATTAAAGAGGTAGAAGTCGCTGCCGGCATAGATATTCGCACCGTTGGTGGTCAGCTTGGGGTATTTTGCCCTTGCATTTTCCTCGTCAGAAGCCGACGGGCTCCAGTGGCTTTCGATCAGGTTCAACGGAGCGGCATAGGCCTGATAATTGAACGGCGTACCGGGCCACGACCAGTAATTCAGCTGATGCCCGATTCCCTGGAACGACAGGTTGAAATCGAGGTTCTTCCACTCTGCCCAGAGCGAGCCGCCATATTGCAGTTCCGGCAACGAGTTACCCAGATATACCCGGTCGTTGGATGCCGTAATTTTACCATCGCCATCCACATCTAAGTAACGAATGTTCCCTGCTTTATCGTTGTTGGTCAGGACGGCGATTTTGTTGCCTTCCTTGTCTGACATCGCTGCTTCGTTCAGGATGATACCCAGGTTTTTGTAGCCATACCATTCGTTATAGTATGAACCCTCTTCACTGATTTTGTTGCCATCGATTGTTTGGCGGTCGGCCATATAACCCATTCTTGAGCGATAGTCCGAAATATTGAAGCTGGCGCCGTAGCGGAAATCATTGATCTGGTCGCTCCAGGCGAGTTCAAGCTCCCATCCTTTCGTATGCATATCGGCGGCATTGTTCTGCGGTGCGTTATAGCCGAAGTAAGAGGGGAAACCCACTTCCATCAACATATCATTCGTTTCCTTATAGTAGTAATCTGCCGACCCACGCAGCCTGTTGTTCAACAAGGCGATGTCTGCACCGAAACCATACGTGGTGGTAGTTTCCCAGGTGACATCATGGAACGCATAGTCCGTCTGATATGCGGTTTGCACCACATCAACCTGTCCTGTCGCGGCGTTAGGGATGAAACCGGTACCGAACGTCAGCTTGGCCTGGTACGGAAATTCAGAGCCGGATCCGACGATGCGTTCGTTACCCAACTGCCCGATCGAGCCACGTACCTTCAGATAGTTGACCACAGTCTTATTGAACCAGGATTCCTCAGAAATATTCCAACCGGCGCTGACAGAGGGAAATGTACCCCAACGATGGCCTTCGGCGAAGCGCGACGAACCGTCGGAACGAACATTCGCCTGTAGCATATAACGATCGGCCCAAGAGTACATGATACGTCCGAATACCGAACGATAAGCATTATGTCCGGCCCTCCCTTCGTTGTACTGATTATCCTGCGGCCCCAGGTCGAGGTACGGGTAGTTCACCAAATTGTAGTTCGTACGCCAAGCCCCTTCGTTTTCCCACTTAAACGAATAGTCTTCGTAGCCGGCCATCAGCCCGATCGAGTGGCGTTTCAATTGAAGTTTATAGTTCCCATAGAACTGCATGGTCAGGCTCCGTGTATCATTGCGATCTTCCCGGACGCTGGTGGAGGAATAGCCCCCTGTGCCGGGGATGGGATCACCCGTGATCCGATACACCTGGTATTTCGTCTTATGATCTTTAAACTTATCGAACGTATAGCGGGGAGATGCGATAGCGGTCAATGTCAGCCCTTTTACCGGGGTGAGGTCTAACTGGATCTTACCGCTGGCACGATAGTATTCGCCCAGTCTGGTGCCGCCCAGTTCCCGCAATGCGATCGGGTTGTCTCCATCTTTACCGTCGGCATAGCGTCCGTCTGCCCAATAGGCATTGTAAATCGGTGCGCGATACATCAAATCCCGGATGGTACTGCCTTCGATGTTGTGCGGGGTGGCCGTGCTGGTGTAGAGCAGGTTGATATCCACATTCGCATGGATCCAGCTGTTGATGATATAGTCGTTGTTCGACCGAACGTTATAGCGTTCATACTTCTTCTGGTCATACAAGGCTTCGGTATCATAATAGTTGAGGCTGAAGTTTGTTTTCAGCTTATCCGTTCCCCCGCTGAGTGCGAAAGCGTGGCGCTGGTGTTCCGCGGATTTGTTCATGCCCAACGACATGAAGTCGGTATCCGGATAACGGTCTGGATCTTCCGCCCGCAGCTGTGCGTAGTTGTTGATCAGGTCCTCCGAATAGGCGGAATTAAGTGACGTGGCGCCATCGTTATACGCCAGTTCATTGTAGCCTTTCATCCATTGAACGGCGTTTGCGAATTTAGGTTTCGCCGTGGGAGTATTGATCCCGTACTCTACGTTGTAGGTAAGGTGGAAGTTCTTGTCTTTGGCGCGTGTGGTGGAGATCAGGATCACACCGGCAGCCGCGCGTGAACCGTAGATGGCAGCCGAAGCCGCGTCTTTCAGCACCTGGATATCGCTCACATCTTCGGGGGCCACGTCGTTGATGCTTCCCGGTACGCCATCGATGATCACCAGCGGGTCGTTGGTTGACATCGTTGTGACACCACGCACGCGGATGGTGGCTCCGGCGCTCGGATCGCCGCTCGAACGGGTGATCTGCACACCGGCCATCTGTCCTTGCATCTGGTTGGCGAGTTGCGGAGTGTTCTTCATCTTCAACTTATCGCCGCCCAACGAAGAGGTTGCCCCTGTCAGGTCGATCTTACGGGCCGTACCGTAACCGATTACCACAACTTCAGCCAACGCTTCGGTGTCTTCTTCCAGGACGACATTGTATGAGCTGCGGCTGTCGGTTTTCAGTTCGACGGTTTTATAACCGATATACGTGATCTGAAGCGTCGCATCGGGTGCTACCTGGAGGCTGAAACTTCCGTCAAGATCGGTAATCGTACCGTTCGTGGTTCCTTTTTCCATCACATTGGCTCCGATCACGGTTTCTCCGCTTTCGTCCACCACCTTACCGGTCACTTGTTTGGTCCGTTGCTGTTGGGCAGCATAGGTTTTACTGATGATGTTGATATTGTGGTCGTTGATCGTATATGTCAGATTCGTTCCGGCTAACGCCTGCGAAAGCACATTGTCGATCTTCTGGTCGGTCGCTTTTACACTGACTCTTACATTTTCCACTTCCCGATCCACATAAAAGAATAAGAAGTCGCTCTGTCTCTCTATCCGGGAGAACAGGTCGGTGAGGGGCATTCGCTCCGCTACGACTGATACGGTGGCCGATTGGGAATACGAGGTTTCCACCGCTACAGCCTGGAACAGAGCCACAAAAAGTAAAATGGCTGTAATTCTCATAATTGCTATCGATTTTTTAAGGCCTTTGGGCAACAAAGGTTTGTGATACAAGATATTTCTCATATTTTTGCACTGATTTAAAGGTTGATATTTCGCTCCATCCCCCATGTTTGGTCGCAGAGAGGAAGAAGCGGAGAATTGATTTTAAGTTTATAGACCGGTTGTACTTCCAGGTATGACCGGTTTTTTTAGGTTTTCATGGGTATTATTTCATAGGCAGATTCATTTATATGTGGCACTTTGGATATAATAAACGCCCTCACGGATGTGCCAACGCACAGGCAGGCTGCGGGCAATCACATCCAGCAGTTGTTCAAGGCTTTGCTCTTCCCTGAATGTACCGGACACAGCGACCATCGACTCCATCAACTCCGGATTTTCAACCACGATATCTACTTTATACACACGTTGAAGCTCTTTGACGATATCGACAAGTGGCAGCGATTTGTATTTCAGCAACCCGTATTTCCAGGCGATGTACTGGTCGGGATCGACCTGCTTGACATCGATCGTGTTGGACGAACGGCTGAAGGTAAGTTGCTGGTTCGGAGTCATGACCACGTGTTGTTTCTCGCTTTCGAAACGGATAGACCCTTCCACCAATGTGGCCGTGATCGCATCAGCACCCACTTCCGCTTTGATATTGAAATGTGTACCTAAAACGATGATAGAGGCGCCGTTCAGTTCTACCCGGAACGGTTTGCCCGAATCTTTGTTCACTTCAAAGTAAGCTTCGCCTTCTAAGGTCACATCCCGCTTTCCCTCTCCATACTTATCGGTATAGTGGAGGCGGCTGTTCTTGTTCAGGGTAACGACGGATCCGTCTTCCATCGTGAATTGGGACTTCCGTTCATCCGTCAGCAAGGTATAATAGGTGGAGACGTGATTTTTTGAATAATAAACGTAAAACACGGTGGAGCAGATAAACAGCAATGCGATGGCGGCGATCTGCGGAATATAGCTTTTCCACAACCGTTTCCTTCGGATACGCCGGCTCTGGCTGTCGATCTGTCCGATCAATTTATCCGCGGAGAATACCGGAGCAACGTTATGTTTGAAAGCGACATCCGCATCCCAGTAATTCTTGAGTTGGCAGAATTCTTCGCGGTTCTTGTCGTCGGCATGCAGCCATTTGCTTAACAAAAGGATGTCGTCCGAAGAACTTTCCCCGCTCAGGACACGTACGATGATGTGGTTGATATTATTCTCCATGCGCTATGCTTCTATAGATAGAGTCGCGCGAAGGGGCAAATACCCTTAGTCGGGAAAGAAAAAAAAGAAAAATAGTTTATTCGGTGTAATCGTCGGCAAGCGCTTCCCGCAGTTTACGGACAGCATTCGCCAGGTGGGCTTCCAGTGTCTTGACGGAGATATCGAGAATGGATGCTACTTCTTTATATTTGAGCTTGTCTTCTCGAACAAGCTTGAAGGCGATCTTGCATTTGGCGGGCAAGGACTCGATAGCCTGGTTCAGGCGCCGGATCTTTTCCTGGCTGATCAGGTCTTCCTCGGGAGTGGTTTCGGTCGAAGCAAAAAGATCGATGGGTATTTCGTCCAGCGATACCTGCTCCAGGTGGTGTTTGCGGTAGTAACTGATGGCTTTGTGCCGCGCGATCGCGTAGATATAGGAATCGAAATGGGTGACGTCGGCCAATTGGTACCGGTTATTCCAGAGATCCATAAAGGTATCGGACACGATCTCTTCGGCTTCCCCCGGCGATGAGACATACATACCCGTAAATCGCATTAACCGGCCAAAATAGGCCATGTAAAGCGATTTAAGTGCAACTTGCGAATCCGATAAAGCAATCTCACGAACCCACTGTATGATATTGTCCCGAGTTTCTCCCAAGTATGAGTAAGTGTAACACGATTCCTACTAACAAAGTCGCGAATTTAAAGAAAAACCCTTAGCGGCTACCCTTTTTTTTTAGAATGATTATCCGGGATTGGTGAAGTGGACTTTCGATAGGATGATAAACGGTATTTCTGCTATCTTTGCTGATCAAATACACAAACGATGAAATACGCGGACGTCATACTGCCTCTCCCGTTGGAGAACAGCTATACCTACCGGATACCGCCGGAAATGGAAAAGACGGTGGCTCCCGGCTGCCGTGTGATCGTACATTTCGGGAAGAAGCGGTATTATACGGGTATCGTCATGCATGTGCATGAACGCCAACCGTCGTCCCGCTTTGAGACGAAAGATATCTTCGCCCTGCTCGACGGGACGCCGGTGCTGCGCCGGCCTCAACTCCAATTCTGGCAATGGATCGCTTCCTATTATATCTGCAGGCTGGGCGATGTGTATAAAGCCGCCCTCCCCGCGGGACTCAAATTGGAGAGCGAGACGATGGTGATGTATGACGACGCCTACACTGCCGATGAGCCGCTCCACCCCAACGAACAGACCGTGCTGGACGCGCTGATGGAGACCAACCGGCTGACCCTTGCCGAGCTGGAGAAAAAGACAGGCCTGCGCAATGTGACGCCCGTCGTCGTTGCCCTGATGGATAAAGGCGCAGTAGAGGTGGGCGAAGAGCTGAAGAAAGGCTATACGCCCAAGACACAAACCTACCTCCGCCTGGCGCCCGCCTATACCGACGAGGCAAGTCTGAACCATGCCTTCGACGAGCTTAAACGCGCGCCCCGCCAGGAAGCCCTTTTCCTCTCCTTTCTTGACAGCAGCCGCGCGCTCCATCCGATATTGGCCAAAGAACTCTCACAGAAAGAGCTGCTGGAACAAAGCGGCGCCCCCTCATCCACGCTGTCCGCGCTATTGAAACGGGGATTCCTGGAAGCGTATGAAAAAGAGGTCAGCCGCCTGCAGGTTCCCGTCTGCCGCCTCCAGCCACTGCCGTCGCTCTCCTTCCCCCAGCAAAGAGCATTGCATGATATCTATGATTCTTTCCGTACAAAGGAAGTATGCCTGCTGCACGGTGTGACGTCGAGCGGGAAAACATCCGTCTATGTCCACCTGATCAGCGAGGTACTGAAACAAGGCAAACAAGTGCTTTACCTCCTGCCCGAAATCGCCATCACCACGCAACTGACCGAACGATTGGCCAGGTTCTTTGGCGACCGCCTGCTGGTATATCATTCCAAATTTTCAGACAACGAACGGGTAGAGGTATGGAACACCCTGCTGCATAGCGACGAACCCCGGCTGGTGCTGGGTGTCCGATCCTCCCTGTTCCTGCCGTTCCGGGAACTCGGGCTGGTGGTGGTGGACGAAGAACACGAGAATACCTACAAGCAACAAGATCCGGCTCCACGTTACCATGCGCGGAACGCCGCCATCGTACTGGCTGGCATGCACGGAGGAAAGGCATTGCTCGGCTCCGCTACGCCTTCCCTCGACACCTGGTACAACGCTTCGACGGGCAAATACGGGTTGGCGAAACTGTCTATCCGGTACGGCGACAGCCTGTTGCCGACAATCCTCCCCGTCGATATCAAGGAGTTGAAGCGGAAGAAAATCATGAAAGACACCCTGTTCTCCCCGTTGCTGGTTCGGCAGATCACCGAGGCGCTGGCAGTCGGCGAACAGGCCATCCTGTTCCAGAACCGCCGGGGATTCGCTCCGGTGATCAGCTGCAAGACCTGCGGATGGGTACCGCACTGCATCCATTGCGACGTGAGTCTGACGTATCATAAATACATCGACCGCCTGGTCTGCCATTACTGCGGATATACGGAAGAACGCCCCCGCTCCTGCCCGGCCTGCGAGGAGACCGAACTCCGGATGGCAGGTTTCGGTACCGAGCAGGTGGAGGAAGAGATTGGCACCCTCTTCCCCGAAGCGAAAGTAGAACGGTTGGATTTTGATACCGCCCGTACCCGCTCAAGCTATGAACGGATCCTGTCTGATTTCGAGCGGGGAAAAACACAGATCCTGATCGGCACCCAGATGTTGTCGAAAGGACTGGATTTCGGCAACGTCAGCGTGGTTGGCGTATTGAATGCCGACAGCCTGATGAACTACCCCGATTTCCGCGCGCACGAGCGGGCATATCAATTAATGGTACAGGTAAGCGGCCGCGCCGGAAGGAGAGACAAACGGGGCACGGTGGTGCTACAGACCTCCCAACCCGAACATCCCCTGATCCGCATGGTACAGGAGTCGGATTATGCGGGGATGGTGGACTGGCAACTGGCGGAACGGAGCCTGTACCGGTATCCGCCCTATTACCGGCTGATCGTGGTCGTACTGCGAAGCCGACAGGAACCGGCGCTGAAGGAGTTGTCGGCGCTGTATGCCGACAAGCTGCGCGAACGGTTGGGCGACCGGGTGTTGGGACCAGTCACCCCGGTCATCACCCGCGTCCAGACGCTCCATATCCGGAAAATCATCCTCAAGCTCGAGGTCGCCGCCTCCGTAGCGCCGGTGCGTACACTGCTGGAGCAACTCCAGACGGAGATGCAACAACACCCTTCTTACCACCAATTGTTGGTGCATTTTGATGTGGATCCGCTCTGATCGCTTATATTTGCATACAATCCAATCAATCGCTCCATGAAACAGGAAAAATTGCGCATCCTATTTGTATGCCTGGGCAATATCTGCCGCTCGCCGTCGGCGGAAGCCGTGATGAAGAAACTGGTGAAAGAAGCCGGGCTGGAAGAAATGATCGAGATCGATTCGGCCGGCACCATCGGTCACCACCGCGGGGAACTGCCGGATGAACGGATGCGCACCCATGCCGCCAGGCGGGGATATGTACTCGACTCCCGCTCCCGCCCGGTAGAGATGAACGATTTCTTTGCGTTCGACCTCATCATCGGTATGGACAACTATAACATTTCCGTACTGAAACGCCGTTCGCCCGATTACGAATCGAAGCAGAAGATCCACCGGATGATGGAATACTCCCGGAGTAAGACTTACGACCATGTGCCCGACCCGTACTACGAAGGGGCTGAAGGATTCGAGTTGGTACTCAACCTGTTGGAAGAGGCCTGCCGGGGATTGCTGGATTATATCGGAGAAACATACGGCATCCATAACTAACGCTTTAAAACAGAGAACGATGAACATCGCGCATTTTATCGCCAACTACCGGGAGGCATTCGGTGAAGCAGCCGGTCTCCCAATCCTTTTCTGGTATTCGGACACGCAGTTATATCCGGTGGAGAAAGTGAACGGTTGCTTCTTTAAAGCCCTGGACAGGGTACGCAAGGGAACACCCGTCAGCCTCAGCCGCGACACCATCGGTTGCGGTGGCGGCCGCTTGTACACCGGTTTCTCCGAAATGCCCGAGCATGTCCCCACGTTTGTATCGCTGAAGGAACGGTATAAGGAAACACCGGAACAGGTACGGTCGTTTGTAGAAGAGTTGCATTGGACGGTGACAGACAAGGCATACCTCCATTTCGCCCGGATCGACCTCGTGGATTCCTTCGACGGGAAAGAAGGGCTACTCTTCTTCGCTACCCCGGATCAATTGTCGGGACTCACTACCTGGTGCTTTTTTGATACCAATGCCTCCGATGCCGTCGCCACCCTGTTCGGATCGGGATGCAGCGCAGTAGTGACACAGGCGGTGGTGGAAAACAGGAATGAGGGTGGGCGAACCTTCCTGGGACTGTTCGATCCTTCGGTACGTCCCCATGTGGAAGCGGATATCCTGAGTTACGTGATCCCGATGTCGCGTTTCCGGGTGATGTACGACACCATGCGCCGTTGCTGTCTCTTCGACACCCACGCCTGGGAAAAGGTAAGGGAAAGGATCAACTGCGGTTAGAAGATCCCTTTGATTCCGATCTGTTTGATAAATGCCTCTATGTCCATTTGTCCATCGAGACATTTACGCTTGATCATACACCGGTAGTTATACACTGTCTGAATTGAACAGCGTAGGAAAGTGGCTATTTTTGCCGAATCGGTGATACCTATACGGATAAGCGCAAAGATGCGGAGTTCGGTATTGAGTATCTCGCTTTTCCCGATATCAAACCGTTTGTTGCACTTTAGTTGTTCATTCAATGCCGGGATAAAGCCGGGATATATTTTGAGGAAAGCTTTGTCAAAGTAGGAGTACATATCCCTGCTTTCTGCCGTATTACTGTCCGTCGATACAATTCTCATGAGTTCATCATACTTTTTGGTAGCCAAACGGTTACGGATCATCTTGCGGTAGTTTTCAAGACGGCCGATATTTTCTGAACAAAGATCAAGGAAGCAGCCGATATATTCTTCCTTAACCCGGTTGGCTTCTGACAGATTCTGATTGAGGATGCCCAGTTGTTTATTCGTATCTTCCAGGTGTTTCATCGTGCTATTCTGCCGGCATTGTGATAGCCGCAGCGCCATTGCCCGCTTGTATAGAAACAAGCAAAGGATAAGGGAGGCCATCAGTAGCAAGCAGGTTATGGCAAGTAATGTCTGCAGTTGGCGGTTTTGCTGTCCATTAGCAGATTCATTCGCACAAGTAATGGTAGATGATGATTCCTGGCTGGCAGTTAAGACGAACCCGGGCATTTCCTTTGCCACCGTGGTACAGGAATACAGATGAGCGTCGTATTTTTTCAAAAAGTCAGTTAAATTATCTTGAGAGAACATACAAAAAGAGGGTATCAAAACCAGAAAAAATGTGAATACGAATAGCCTCATACCTTTTGTTTATCGTAAGTTTGTGCCGTTTAAAGATGTAATATAATAAAAAAACATGAGGGAAAAGCTATCCGAGTGCAAAAAGTATAATAAATGCCGGATTTTATCTTCTCGAGCAGGCTTTCCCATTGACAATTAAGCCATTAACAAAGTCGAGGCTGGATTAAGCCAATCGCAGATATCCTCTCCTGATTATACCTTTTCTACGTACAACATCCCTACGAATAATTTACCATACAGCCAGGTATAAATACTGTTTCTCAATACTTTATACTTATGGATTCCTACTAATCGCATACTAACGCATTACTATCTGAATACTCACTAAAACCCCACCCCCAACTTCATATACTTTTGCATTTAGGCTTCGCTAATTATTTTGTTAAAATTAAACCATGTGATTATGCAACGAAAGAAAACATTAAGGTTTTACAAAAACGGCAGGATGGCTATCCTTGCTGTGTTTATGTCTCTATGTGCGACTGTTACCTTTGCGCAGACTACTGTAAAAGGGAATGTGATTGATGAGCTTGGCGAACCGGTCATTGGCGCCAATATACTTGAAAAAGGGACTCTCAATGGTGCTGTAACTGATGTTGATGGTAATTATTCACTGATGATAAATGATCCGCAACGGGCAATTCTGCAAATTTCCTATATTGGTTATACGACAATAGAAGAGCCCGTGAAAGGGAGAACCAACATTAATAGCAAAATACAACCCTCGGTTATAAACCTTGGCGAAGTGGTAGCTATCGGTTATGGGACACAGACCAAGCGCGAAATCACCGGTTCTGTGGCCAACCTGTCAACAGAAGACTTTAACAAAGGGGTCTCTCGGAATGCCTCCGACCTGTTGCAAGGCAAAGTGCCCGGCTTGGTGATCACATCCGGTTCCGGCGACGTAACCAGTAATTCCCAGATCCGGCTGAGAGGAACCTCCACATTGCAGAAAGACAAGGGGCCATTTATCGTTATCGATGGAGTGCCGGGAGGTGATATGTCAACCGTAGCGCCGGATGATATCGAATCTATCTCTGTATTAAAAGATGCCTCTTCGGCTGCCATCTACGGATCACGTTCAGCCGGTGGTGTTATCTTGATTACGACAAAAAGGGGTTCGGGTTCGAAGTTGGCCATTTCGTATAATGGCTATGTAGCGATGGATATAATGGCGAACAAACCGGATTTGATGGATGCCAATGACTGGCGGGAGTATGCCACCTATTCCGGCAAAGACCCTTCGGCTTACGATATGTATGGGGCAGACACCGATTGGTTTAAAGAGGTGACCCGAACCAGTTTCTCGCAAAACCACAATGTATCTATGACCGGAGGCACTTCCAAAAGTAACTACCGCGCCTCCTTCAACTATATGGGCAGGGAAGGTGTCATGCGAGACAATTCATCGGATCGTTACAACTTCCGTTTCCAATTCTCACAACGCGCCATCAACGACCGTTTGAAATTGAGCATGACCGGAGTTGCTTCCGTAATAGATAACAAGGAAGCATGGCGGGATGTGTATGTGCGTGCATACAGCATGTTGCCAGTATATCCGGTGTATAATGCCGACGGTTCGTATTTTGATAAGGTAAACCGCGAGTTCGACCAGGGCAACCCTGTACAGGCACAAGACCTGAACTCGAATTTTATCGATGAAAATAATTTCTACGGGAATGGTGAGGTATCCTTCGATATCCTGAATAACCTGACAACAAAAGTGTCGTTGTACAAAGGGCGTAATACAAGAAAACGTACGGAATATACCGATTCAAGAACCTACGGCGGCCTTAATGACAATGGATTGGCGAATATCCTGAATTACCAGGATGATCGAACCCTGATGGAATGGACGGCTGATTATAATACAACTTTTGGCGAAGACCATAAATTGTCGGCCCTGGCTGGTTATTCATGGGAAGAAAATGAAAATTCCATGGTTCGTTCACGGAACCGCAACTTTATCAATAACGATTTGCAGGCAGATAATATCCAGGCCGGACAGGGATTACGTCAAGGCGACGTGGAGTCCAGCCATGAGATGTATCGTATGATCTCCCTCTTTGCCCGCGCCAACTACAGTTTTAAGGAACGCTATATGCTTACAGCTACGGTTCGCCGTGACGGTTCGTCTAAATTCGGTGAGAACAACAAATGGGGGGTATTCCCGTCCGTATCTGCGGCCTGGAGTATTACTCAGGAAGCATTTATGAAGGAGGTAAAATGGGTGGACGACCTGAAACTGCGCGCCGGTTACGGTTTGACCGGTAACCAGGACGGTTTGAATCCATACAAGACACTGGAGTTGTACGGTTCGGATGGAACCTATTACGATAACGGGGCATGGAAGACTGCTTATAAGATCAATCAAAACCCCAATCCCGACTTGAAATGGGAAACAACAGCAATGCTTAACATCGGTATTGACTTCGAATTATTCAAAGGCAAAGTTGGCGGTACGGTAGAGTACTACGACAAGAGGACGAGCGATATGCTCTACGAATACAATGTTCCAACTCCTCCCTACGTATATGAAAAGATGCAGGCCAACGTAGGTGACATGTCTAACAAAGGTATTGAGGTTTCACTGAATGCCAATTGGTTCCACACCAAGACATTTGGATGGACGACTTCGATCAACCTGGCACATAATAAGAATGAAATCACAAAATTGTCCAATGACATTTATTCGACTAAACGCATATATACGGGTGATCCCTGGATCCGCGGCGGATCAGGAACAACCTCACACGTGGCAGAAGAAGGATATCCGGTAGGGCAGTTCTTCATGCTGGAATGTACCGGTCTCGATGCAGACGGGAAGTATATCATAACCGACGTAAATAAAGACGGCGTAATCTCGGACGACGACCGGACCTACGTAGGTGATGCCCAGCCCGACCTTACGTATGGGATCAATAATACATTCAATTATAAGAAATGGGATATGAGTTTCTTCCTACGCGGAACAATCGGCAATAAAGTATTGAACGACCCGCGCATGGCTTATGCCACAAGTGCTTATCTCTTGGGAACCAATGCCCTGAACGACCCGCTGGTGTACGAACTAAAAGAAAATCCGCGAGTCTGCTCCTATTACCTGGAAAATGCGTCTTTTATGCGTTTGGATAACCTTTCCATCGGCTACACCTTCGATACAGAGAAGATCAACTGGATGGATAAAGCGCGAGTCTATGTGACAGCCCAGAACCTGTTCGTGATCACGGCATATAAAGGCACTGATCCCGAAGTGGAATTGGTGCGTCCCGGTCAGGATGGTGCAGATGCAGGCTTGTCTCCGGGGATTGAGCAACGTGAATTCTTACCGAAGTCCCGGACATTCACCGTAGGCGTATCTCTTAATTTTTAATTCTAAAAACAGTTCATTATGAAAAGAAAATCAATATTATCACTGATTACGACTGCGGTGTTGGTATGCGCAGTGCCCTCATGTATGGATTTGGATGAGAAGGTATATGACAAGATCCCTTCCGACCAATTCGGCAATTCGGAAGCGGAGATCAATGCCATCGTCGCTCCTGTATATAAAACCTTCAGAGAGCTTTGGCCGGACCGGTTCATGTACACATCCGAATGTTCGGGCGATATGGCCATCACTCCTACCCGTAAAGGAGGCGACTGGTGGGACAACGGACAGTATATGGAATTGCACATGCATACCTGGACTCAGACTACCAATCTTCTCAAAGACGCATGGAATTCGGCCACACAGTCCATTTCCACCTGCAACCGTGTTTACAAGACAATTAATGAACACCCGACAATGGGGGCGGATGCAAAAAAACAGCGATTGGCTGAAATCCGTGCCGTCCGTGCCTACTGGTTTTACATGATGATCGATTTCTGGGGAAACATACCCCTTGTTACTGATTTCAATGACACGGAACTCCCTACTTTGACAGACCGGAAAACAGCATATAGCTTTGTTGTTAAGGAACTGAACGAGATAATAAACGACCTGCCCAGCGAGGTTACAGGCGCCAATTATGGCAAATTCACCAAAGGTGCGGCTTATATGTTGCTTGCAAAGTTGTATCTGAATGCCGAAGAATGGACCGGGACACCGAACTGGCAAGGCGCGGTTGACGCTTGTGATGAGGTGATGAAATTCCCATACCAGATCGAAGATGATTGGAAGCTCAACTTCGCTGTGCAAAACCAAGCCTCCAGGGAAATTATCCTGGCAATACCCTTTGGAACGGGAGATACGGGAGCCAACAATAATATGGAAATCCGTTCGCTTCACTACCTTGACCCGATCGCCCTGGGATTGTCTGTAAGTCCCTGGAACGGTGTATGTGCACAGGAAGATTATGTACGTTTGTTTGATGATGCCGATAAGCGCAAAGCCGGCACATTCCTGATCGGTGAGATGAAAGATCCGGCCACCGGTAAAGTGATCATCACGGCTCACGACCGACCGTTGATCCATACGATCGAAGTACGCCAAATTCCGGGAACGGAAAAAAGCGGTACCACCTGGGGGGAAGTAAACCAGGAAGATGGCGCCCGTTGCTACAAGTGGGAATTTGCTTCCGGCTTATCTACTTCTGCCATGGATAACGATTTCGCTATTTTCCGCCTCGCGGATACATACCTGATGAAAGCAGAAGCTCTGGTACGCATGGGCAAAGACAATGCGACAGCAACCCAGTTGGTAAATAGGATACGTTCGAGAGGATTCGGAGAAGACAGCCATAATTATGCGTCTGTCACCCTGGCTGATATTGAAAAGGAACGAAAGCTCGAACTGGCCTGGGAGTTATACAGCCGTCAGGATATGATCCGTTTTGGTACGTTCCTGAACCCGCGCTACCTGAAGAAACAGTCTGAACCTTACCGTAAACTGTTCTGCATCCCCTTGGCGGCATGGCAGACAAACGAGAAACTGGTTCAGAACCCGGGTTATCCCCCATTTTCATTGTAAAACGAAGCCTGATCAGAAATAACGATTAACAATTACAGTAAGTTAAGCAGAGAGCAGAATTTCGGAGCGATCCGGATTCTGCTTTTCTGTTTTTCGCAATCAGGCCTTCGCTTATTTCAGGCGGATCAGGTAGCCCAGTTTGACGGAGAGCACCTGCTCGGAAGATTTGGCGAAAACGTCGGATTTGAGGTTTCCGAACAGATCGCCCAAGGCGTAATAGAAACGCCCTTCCAACACGAAGCTGCCGATGCCCGTCCGCAGTTCGATACCCGGACCACCGCAAAGTCCCCAGTCGAAAACGTTCTTGATCGGCATCCCATGTTGTTCATTGATACGGTTAGGCGTTTCGCCATGCAGATTGGATTCGGTACTTTCACTCAGCATATACCCGATCTTCGGTCCCGCGTTCAGGTAAAAACGCACCCGATTGCCACCGAAATAGATATGTGTGAGGAAAGGCATCTCGATATAGTTGCCAGTACGGTTATAGACATATCCCTGACTCTCGAAATCGGGAAACTCTTCCTTCCATCCCTGCTGGGTATAGTTCAGCTCCAGTTGCAGCCCGAGGTGGCTTTCCGTAACCCACCGCATCACCAGCCCGCCGGTATATCCCTGCAACATTCCCTGATAGACTTTCGGGATGAAGTTGACGGAAGAAAAGGTAGCCCCCCCCGTCACACCCAAGGCGAGCTCCCGTTGGAAGTTTTTCTGCTGTGCATACCCGGGCAGGCAAACAGTCCATACCAAGATCAAAAGGATTATCAGCTTCTTCATTACTGTGTCAGTGCTATACGGGTTACGGTATTGTCGGCCTTATACTGCACGATAAAAAGGTTGGTATTGATAAAACCGCCCCAGTTGTTCACCCGTTCGAAATGGAATCCGGTTTGAATACTCTTATAGTGTATCTTATCGAGGTTGTTCTCAAAACCGGTACCATAGCGACGGATGGCATCGAAGAAGAACATGCCGGTATCAAATCCCAGTATCCCGTATTTGGGGAAAATATTGATAAGCGACTTGCTGAACCAGTTCTTATACGAAGTGTAGAAAGATTGGACTTCCGGCGAAAGATTGTAGGCAAAGAAATAAGAATAAATATAGGTATTCAATGCATAAAAGTCTTCGAGACAGTCGCGTGTATAAGTCTGCCACTCAGGATACCCGAACAGGCTGATCTGGTAGGTATAGATCTCTTCCAGCCGCGGTTCGGAAAGCATTCGTAAGGGAGTTTTAATATTAGACACGGCTGTAAACGAGGCAGAAGTAGGAAGTACAACATTACGCCTTCCCTTATCAAGTACCTTCTCCATATCCACGGCGAACGTCTCGGCGACATAGGTCAGTTCCTTCCAGGCGATGCCCCGTCCTTTCAGTTCGTTCGTGAATGCCTGGATAAACTCCGGCTTTTCTTCATTATCCGGCGTACGGACGATGATGATATTATCGTTGGCGAAGAGCGTACTTCCGGCCTGGGCGGCGATATCAAAGAGGTATGAATGCGGGGTATTGACCTGAAAGACGGAGGCGTTGGACAGCACGTCGTCGTTACGCGAGGTAAAGGGGATCACATACTTTATCTGGTGTTCGGCCGCAAAGTCTGCGATCATCCGGATCTGGTCGTTCTGTACAGCGCCGATGATCAGGTGGGCTTCCCGCAAGGCTTCTTCCTGCAGTATTGTCTTCAGTTTCTGCGGGCCGTTGCCGGTATCATATACAGATAGTTCGATGGCACAACCCATCCGTTTCAGGCTGTCCACAGCCATCAGCATCCCCTCATAGTATTCCACAAGGCGGGCGGAGGCGTCTGTCATACGGGCTTCATCCGCCATGAACGGCAGCAACAGAGCAACCCGTATCCGGTCCACCCGCGGGCTTTTCCTGGGTTCCGAAAGCAGGGCATTCACTTCGCGTTCCTGCATCACAGGCTCGGTAGCAGCAACAGCCACATCCGTACGTACAGGTACCCGGATCGTCATCCCCGACTTTACACCATTTTTTAGTTGGGGGTTCAACTGCAGCAGTTCGGTACTGGAAACGTTGAACTTGCGGGTGATGCTATACATAGTTTCCTGACGGGCGATGGTATAGTCGGTCATCTTCGTAACCGGTTGAGATACGGTGGCAGGTGTTGTTACAAGCTGCACAGCAGGGATACGGATGGTTTTACCGATGGTGAAGGAGGCCGTTGAAAGTCCGGGGTTGGCTTTCATCAGATCGGCGGGTGTCACTTTATACCGGACGGAAAGGGCATACAGCGTTTCTTTTGCCTGGATGGTATGGAAGGTATAAGACTCTGCATCGCCCGATGCCGCAGAGGAGGCGCTTTCCTGAGGTATCTTCAACACCGAGCCGGTCTTGATTCCCGCACGGCTTTCGGGATTCAGCCGATAAATATCGTCCACACTCACCTTGTACATGGTGGCGATAGAATAGACCGTTTGTCCACGTTCGATCGTATGATAAAATATCTGGTCGCTTTGTACGTTTGTAGTTACAGCCCGGCGGGAATTATTCTGAGCCAGGGTTCCGGCGACTGATAAAGCGAGGAATACCAACAGGATAAATGCACTGAACTTGTTCATCGGCAGATAGGAATATTTGGGGCAAAGATAGTGTATGTCCGTATAAAATACTAATTTTGGAAGCTAATTAGGAGGTGTATGCAAAGGAAAAAGTATCGTATTATGGCGATGGCCGCCTGTCTTTTCCTGCTTGTACAAGGGCTGTCGGCCCAGTACAAGGTGACGGGAGGAAGTATGACTCCCCTGCGGGCTACAGACGATACACGCAACCGTATAGAAGTATATCTGGTGTATGGAACCGACGGGGCGTCGATCAGCTTTACCTCTGTTTCTTCCACGTCCCATCAATGGTATCGTTACCGTACCCGGGCGCTCGATGCCGAAAAGATCGCATCCTCCCAGCAGGGAAACACCTCCGTGATCGGAAATATAGAAGAAGGATACGGCTATTACGTACAGGAAAGCGACCAGATAACCCGTTATGTATGGATCATCGACTACAGCCGCCACGCATTCGACATCAGCAATCTGCAGGCTGACGGAGGGAATAATGCCTGTTCGTCATTCAGGCTGACGGGAACGGCAACGATGGATCCCCTGTCGTACAATGCCCCGAACGGCACGCCGATGCCGGTTAACCGTCTCTTTACTGTGTCTTATTCGTCCCTCCAATGGGATGAACAGCAATATAGTTTCAGCCGTAAAGAAATCAGCACCACCGTGGAAGGTGATCCTTTCGCCACCCCTTATGCCGCTCCGCTATGCGATACGCAGGTCCGGTTGAGCGGTGACAGTTTCGCCAGCTATTTCGGTGTGGGTAAATCGGCCGTAACGGATGAATACACAGCGGTCGCCCTGGAGGTGCATGCTGATACGACCCTGCTCAATACCGACTCCCCGAACCAATCCGGTGCAGGCGAAGAACTTTCGGCTCCCGCGAATATCCGCTTCTCGGCCTACGCCAACGACCCGGTAGCCGCCATGTATAACTGGACTATTTACAAAGAAGGCTCCGACGGGAAAGAACAAGAACTGCTCCGTTACAGCCACGAAGAGGTGGAATATGAATTCAGGGACGCCGGGAAATACCGTGCCGAACTGAAAGTGTCCGACCGCTCCGGCCAATGCGAGGACTTGTCCAACAGTTTCTCCCTGGCCATAGCCAACTACAAGATCTCCATCCCGAATACCTTCACTCCCGGATCATCGCCGGGAATCAACGACGAGTTCATCATCACTTACCGTTCTATTTACAACTTCAGGGGATGGATATTTAACCGCTGGGGCGCCGAGATATTCCAATGGACCAATCCCGACAAAGGATGGGACGGTAAAAAAGGAGGCAACTATGTGCCCGCGGGCGTCTATTATTATGTGATCGAGTTCGAAGGATCGGATGGCAAAAAACATAAACGCAGCGGTGATATCAATATCATCAGACCCAAATCAACCCAATGATGACAAAAAACAAATCAATTCTCAGTTTCGTGGCAGGAGGGGCATTATGCCTCACCGTGTGTGGATTGACCGGTTCACGGGAAGCAGGACCGCTGATGGATGAACGGCCGGTGGTATCGGCGATGACCGTCTCGCCGGAGATACCCACAGAAGTTTCCTTCTGTGGTAAAACGTTCGACATGACGCGCTATAACATGCATGAAGGGCTCGACCGGGAACTTACTTCTTTCACCTATTTCCATTCCACCACCCTGTTGTATATCAAACGCGCCAACCGTTACTTCCCGGTGATCGAACCGATCCTGAAAGCGAACGGGATACCCGACGACTTCAAATACCTGGCCGTGATCGAGAGCAACCTCGACCCGCGCATCGTTTCACCTGCCCGTGCCGTCGGCATGTGGCAGTTGATGGAAGGGACGGCCAAACAACTGGGGTTGACCGTCACCCCGACGGTGGACGAACGCTGCCACGTGGAAAAGGCAACCCGCGTAGCCTGCCGTTACCTCAAGGAAGCGTACGAAAAGTATGGCAGTTGGGAAGATGTAGCCATCTCCTACAACGCCGGCATGGGACGCGTCAGCGGCGAACTGTCCAAGCAGCAGGCAGACACCACCCTCGACCTGTGGGTGGTGGAAGAGACCGCCCGTTATTTCTACCGCATCGTCGCCATTAAACTAATCTTTGAGAACCCCTATAAGTATGGATTCGTTCTCCGGGCGCAAAACCTGTATAAGCCGATCGATTGCGTGGAGAAAGAAGTATCCTCCAACATCCTCGACCTGGCCGACTATGCCAAACAACAAGGGATCACCTATGCCGACCTCAAGCGGTTCAATCCCTGGTTGCGCGACCGTAAGCTGGAAACCGGCGGCAAGACATTCAAACTAAGCATACCGAAAGAATCGGATATCTATTACAAGACCCCGAACACCGTGGTGCATAACCCGGCATGGGTAGTCAAATGAACAAAAAGAAACGGCAATGGAGCATATCGAAGGCGGGCTTATTTCTGTACTCGGAGCCCGTGTACATAACCTGAAGAATATAGACATAGACATACCCCGCAACCAGCTGACGGTGATCACCGGCATGAGCGGAAGCGGCAAATCATCCCTGGCATTCGACACCATTTTCGCCGAAGGACAACGCCGGTATATCGAGACATTCTCAGCCTATGCCCGGAATTTCCTCGGCAACATGGAACGGCCGGATGTGGATAAGATCACCGGCCTCAGCCCCGTGATTTCCATTGAGCAGAAGACGACCAACCGCAACCCCCGTTCGACGGTAGGCACGACGACGGAAGTATATGACTTCCTCCGCCTCCTCTATGCCCGCGCTGGGGAAGCCTATTCCTACCTCAGCGGCGAGAAGATGGTGAAATACACCGAAGAGCAAGTTCTGGAACTGATCCTCGACAAATACCGGGGGAAGAAGACCTACCTCCTCGCCCCCCTCGTCCGTAACCGCAAAGGCCATTACAAAGAGCTGTTCGAGAATGTACGCAAGAAAGGCTACCTCAACGTGCGGGTGGACGGCGAACTGAAAGAGATCATCCACGGGATGAAGCTCGACAGGTATAAGATGCATACGATCGAAGTGGTGATCGACAAACTGGTGGTCTCGCCCACCGATGAACGTCGCCTGAAGGAAAGTCTGAAAACAGCCATGAAACAGGGCGACGGGCTGGTGCTCGTGTTGGAGGCCGACACCGGCGAGGTGCGCCACTACAGCCGCCGCCTGATGTGCCCCGTTACCGGCTTGTCGTACAGCGAACCCGCCCCCCACAACTTTTCGTTCAACTCCCCGCAAGGCGCCTGTCCGAAATGCAAGGGACTGGGACAAGTGAACCTGCTCGATATGGAGAAGATCGTGCCCGATCCGTCGCAAAGTATCTACAGCGGCGGGATCGTAGCCCTGGGGAGTTACAAAAATACCATCCTATTCTGGCAGATCGAAGCCATTTGTGAGAACCATGGCGTAACGATCAAGACACCCATCAGTGAGATGCCCGAAGAAGCGATGGACGAAATATTGAACGGTACCGACAAACGCCTGCAGATCAAAAACCTATCCTTGGGCAATTCCAACTACTTCCTCTCGTACGAGGGAGTCACCAAATACATCCTCATGCAACAGGACAGCGACGCGTCGGCGTCGGCGCAGAAATGGGCCGAACAGTTCATCAAGATGACCGCATGTCCCGCATGTAACGGCCAACGCCTCAACCAGGAAGCCCTGCACTACCGGATCGACGGGAAGAATATCGCCGAGCTGGCCGTCATGGATATCGCCGAACTGCATGGTTGGCTCGACGGCGTGGAAAACAGGCTCGACGACAAACAGCGGACCATTGCCATCGAAATACTGAAAGAGATACGGGCGCGGCTCACCTTCCTGCTCGATGTGGGGTTGGATTACCTGTCGCTCAACCGTGCCTCAGGTACCCTCTCCGGCGGAGAAAGCCAGCGTATCCGGCTGGCGACACAGATCGGGAGCCAGTTGGTGAACGTGCTGTATATCCTGGACGAGCCAAGCATCGGGCTGCACCAACGCGATAATTTCCGGCTGATCCACTCCCTGAAACAACTGCGCGACACCGGCAACTCTGTGATCGTGGTGGAACATGATAAGGATATGATGCTCCATGCCGACTACGTGGTTGATCTCGGCCCCAAGGCCGGACGGCTGGGCGGAGAGATCGTCTTCGCCGGCACACCGGCGGAGATGATGCAGGCCAACACCCTCACGTCGGCCTACCTGAACGGAGAGAAAGAGATCGCTATCCCCACCGAACGCCGCAAAGGCAACGGCAACAGCATCACCATCAAAGGTGCACGGGGCAATAACCTGCGGGATGTGGATGTCACCTTCCCCCTCGGCATGCTGATCTGTGTCACCGGCGTATCCGGCAGTGGGAAATCGACCCTGGTGAACCACACGCTACAGCCCATCCTCAGCCAGCATTTCTACCGCTCGCTCGAAGACCCGTTGCCCTACGGAAGCATCGAGGGGATCGAGCATATCGATAAGATCGTGAACGTGGATCAGTCGCCGATCGGCCGCTCACCCCGCAGCAATCCCGCCACCTACACCGGCGTATTCTCCGATATCCGCAACCTGTTTGTCGATCTGCCCGAATCGAAGATACGGGGATACAAACCCGGACGATTCTCGTTCAACGTATCCGGCGGCCGTTGCGAAACCTGTAAAGGGAACGGGTATAAGACGATCGAAATGAATTTCCTCCCCGACGTACTCGTTCCCTGCGAAGACTGCCACGGCAAGCGTTACAACCGCGAGACGCTGGAAGTGCGGTTCCGCGGCAAATCCATTGCCGATATCCTAGATATGACGATCAATATGGCGGTGGAATTCTTCGAGAATATCCCCACCATCCTGTCGAAGATCAAGGTGTTGCAGGACGTCGGCCTCGGCTATATCAAACTGGGGCAACCCTCCACCACCCTGTCGGGTGGGGAGAGCCAACGGGTGAAACTCGCCACCGAGCTGGCGAAGAAAGATACGGGCAAGACCTTGTATGTGCTCGACGAACCCACTACCGGTCTCCATTTCGAAGATATCCGCGTATTGCTGGGTGTATTGAACAAACTGGTGGACAAAGGCAACACCATCATCGTGATCGAGCATAACATGGATGTGATCAAATGCGCCGACTACCTCATCGACATGGGTCCCGAAGGCGGGCGCGGTGGCGGACAGCTTCTTTTCACCGGCACACCCGAAGCGATGGTAGCGAACGGAGCCGGCTTCACAGCGGGCTTCCTCAAAAAGGAATTGGAGCAGGGGAAGTGAAAAAGACACCCTATCATGTACCCGATCAGAAGTATTTGCCTTATCTTTGACGCCGGTTTGCAATAAGTAAGCCATCCTCCGGTGAGACAACGCATCGTTACATACAGCAAATGGTTCCTTCCGTTTCTTTTCATGACCTATTACGGGATCGTGACACTGTTCGTACACGTACATATAGAAGAGGGCACAACCTTTATCCATTCCCATCCCTTCGCCCGGTCGGCCGACGGCACCTGCCATCACCATGCCACCTTGGCGGAAATACAACTTTTCCATATCCTCTCTACCATCACTGCCGGGGATGGAGCCGTACATTCACTGCAACTCTGCTTATTGGTTACCCCGATCCGTTTACTGGCTGAGACGCCGGTATATCCGGACTATCCGGTTGCCGATCCAGGTCAAGGCCTGCTCCGGGCGCCCCCCGTTTGTTAATACATCCCGTTCCACTCTCTCCTACAGGTAACAACCGATTACCGGTCCTGATAGCCTTCACGGATCCGTTAGCGAAAGCAGGCGGCCATGAAAAGGAGTATTCTGCCTCCATAGAGGCAATCTTATCCCATCCAACAAATTAAACCTCCATATTCAAAATGAAATATATTATTCAATACATCGTACTCATCTGTTGCTTTTGCTGCATACTTCCCGCCGCCCATGCGGAAGGAGACATCACCCTGAATCCGTCGGATGCCAATATCGTAGGGCATGTAATCGATAAAAAGACAGGTGAACACCTGTCGTTCATGAATATCTTCCTAAAAGGGACCACGATCGGGACGACGACCGACGCCACCGGCCATTACTACTTCAAGAACCTGCCCGAAGGAAACTTCACCATTGTGATGAAGATGATCGGGTATCAGACAATCGAGAAAAATATCACCACCAAAAAAGGAAAAACGCTCGAAGTGGATTTCGAAGCCGAAGAAGATGCCGTAGCCCTCGACGGCGTAGTGGTTTCCGCCAACCGCAACGAAACGACCCGCCGACTGGCACCCTCGCTGGTGAACGTGCTCGACGCCAAGACGTTCGAACGCGCCAACTCCACCACCCTCGCCGACGGTTTGATCTTCCAACCGGGTGTGCGGGTGGAGAACAACTGCCAGAACTGCGGCTTCCAACAGGTACGCATCAACGGACTCGAAGGACCTTATACACAGATACTGCTCGATAGCCGCCCCATCTTCAGCGCACTGACCGGAGTCTATGGACTGGAACAAATCCCTGCCAATATGATCGAACGGGTGGAGGTGATGCGCGGTGGCGGATCAGCCCTGTTCGGATCGTCGGCGATCGCAGGAACCATCAACATCATCACCAAAGAACCGCTGCGTAATACGGCGCAGATCGCTCACTCGCTGACGCTGACCGGCGGCGACCGGCCCGACAATAACACGACGATCAATGCCGCACTGGTGACCGACGATCACAAGGCGGGGATCTACGTATTCGGACAGAACCGCTACCGTTCGGCTTACGACCATGATGGCGACGGATATACAGAACTGGGAAAGATCGATGCCAAAACACTCGGGTTCCGTTCGTACATCAAGACCGGCATGTACTCGAAGCTGACATTCGAATACCACGGCATCTCCGAATTCCGCCGCGGCGGCAACAAACTCAATCTGCCGCCCGACCAGACGGATATCACCGAACAGACCGATCATAATATCAATGGAGGAGGACTCAAATACGATCTCTTCTCCAAAGATTATAAACACCATGTCAGCCTGTATGCCTCGTCGCAATACACCAAACGCGACAGTTATTATGGAACCGGCGGCAATCCCAACGCCTACGGGCATACAACCGACCTCACCTTTATAGGCGGGGGGCAATACGCATACGACTTCGCTCAATGCCTCTTCATGCCGGCGCAACTCACCGGCGGCATGGAGTTCAGCTACGACGACCTCCAGGATGCGACACCCGGATACGATCGTTCGATCAACCAGACCACACGCATCGGTAGCGCATTCCTGCAAAACGAATGGAAAAACGACAAATGGAGTTTCCTGGCAGGCGCCCGGTTGGATAAGCATAATATGATCGACCATGTGATCTTTAGTCCCCGTGCGAACATTCGCTTCAACCCGACGGCCGACATCAACATGCGCCTCTCCTACTCCAGCGGTTTCCGGGCGCCGCAAGCGTTCGACGAAGACCTGCACATCACGGCTGTAGGCGGCGAGGTGGCGCTCATCTCGCTCGATCCGAACCTGAGAGAAGAAAATTCGCAGAGCCTCAGCGCCTCCATCGACCTATACCACCGGTTCGGCGGCTGGCAGACTAACCTGTTGGTGGAAGGTTTTTATACCGACCTGAATGATGTGTTCATCCTCGAAGAAAACGGCCGGGATACCGATGGCAACCTCCTGCTGGTACGCCGGAACGGCAAAGGTGCCACGGTGATGGGGTTCAACCTCGAAGGCAAGATGGCCTATGCCTGGATACAGTTGCAGGCGGGCGCCACCATCCAACGCAGCCGCTACAAAGAGCCGGAAGCCTGGAGCGAAACGGTTACCCCCCAGAAGAAAATGTTCCGCTCGCCCGATGTGTATGGCTACCTCACCTCCACCTTCACACCGGTCAAACGCTTCAATGTAGCGCTTACGGGGACATATACCGGGAGCATGCTCGTGCAACATTACAAAGGATATATCCCCGCCGACAGGGAAGAGACGACTCCCGACTTCTTCGACATGAATGTGAAGGTGTCGTATGATTTCCCGATCTTCCAATCGGTCAACCTCCAGTTGAACGCCGGCGTCCAGAATATCTTCAACGCCTACCAGGACGACTTCGACAAAGGACCCAACCGTGACGCCGGCTATATGTATGGCCCGGGCATCCCGCGCAGCTACTTCGTTGGATGTAAGATCAGTTATTAGTAGATCAGCGGATAGCGGGCTTTGGCGGTTTCACGGGAGCAGGCGTTGAAGTGCCACCATTCGTAGCGGATGGATGTGAAACCGGCTTTCCGCATGATGCGGCGGAGGAGTTGGCGGTTGTCGCAAGCGTCACGGGTGATCAGGCCTGCCCGTACCAACACGGCTTCCTGATCGGTATGCGCTTCTTTACCGAGGAAATCCACCGGTGTGCCCATATCCAACGGGCGTCCGGATTCGTCGAGGACAGACACATCCACCGCCATGGCATAATTGTGCAGTCCCCCACCCTTGGAGGGATTACTTACATAATTGGTTTTACCGGTTTTCACGGCGACCGCCCACATCCGGCGTTGCACCGACATCGGGCGGGCGGCATCATACACGATCAGACGGCGACCCGGATACTCCGCCTGCAATGCTTTTTGCGCATCGGCAAGCATGTGTGCCGCTTCGGGGCGCAACCACGCTTTCGTGATACCGGCATACAGTACCTTCCCCATGAAATTATCCGGCCGGGCATACATCATCTCCACCCGTAACGAGGTATCCATCTGCCCCACATCCACCAGGCCGGCATCCGCCAGCGAAGCATCGGTAACCTGCCCATGCAGGCAAACGAAGCAGGCGGGGAGAAGCAACAGGACGAACCATCCCTGGCGGTAGCTCATCCGTCTATCCGTATTTGTTCCACGGCTACCGTATCCTGCAGGAAAATGGCGGCCGCCTCCGAAAAGGTACCCGCCGACTCGGTGGTAAGAAAACGAGCCTGTCCCCCTTTGGTCAGCCGCGCGTCCATCTCCGCATGCCGTTTCAGGTAATGCGCCAGGCTGGCAGCTACATACGTGCCCTGGGCAACGACATTCACACCGGCCGGAACATACTGCCGGATCTTTTCCAACAGCAGCGGATAATGCGTACAGCCCAACAAAAGGGTATCAATCGCCGGATCGGCAGTCAGGATATGATCGATATGCTTACGGACGAAATAGTCGGCGCCCGGCGCATCATACTCCCTATTCTCTACCAGGGGCACCCACATGGGGCAGGCTTCGCCCGTCACCGCTATATGCGGAAACATTTTCCCGATCTCCAGCGTATAGGAATGGGAGGAAATCGTACCCGTGGTACCCAGAACACCCACATGCTTGCTCCGGCTGAGGACATCCACCTCTTCCACCGTGGGGCGGATCACGCCCAACACCCGCCGCTCCGGATCCCATCCGGGGAGGTCGTGTTGCTGTATTGTGCGGAGGGCTTTGGCCGAGGCGGTGTTGCAAGCCAGAATCACCAGTTGGCATCCTTCTGCAAACAAACGGGCAACAGCCTGCCGCGTGAAGCGATAGACCACCTCAAACGAACGCGGCCCATACGGCGCGCGGGCATTATCCCCCAGGTAGAGGTAATCGTACGCGGGCATCCGCCTGCGGATATCCTGAAAAATGGTCAGCCCTCCGTATCCGGAATCAAAAATACCGATGGGGCCGGGTGATTGTGCAAACATGGGATACATCTCTTTGATATGACAAAGGATGCCTTTCCATGGAAAGACATCCTCGTTATGTGTTACGGAAGCAGGAATCAGATACCCAGTTTCGCTTTCACGAATGGCGTAGCGTCTTCCACTTTATTACTGAAATACAGCAGTGCACCCGGTTCGATAATATACAGATATCCTTTTTCTGCTCCTACCGCCTTAATAGCAGTCCGCAGCTTCTCGAGCACCGGCTGGCTCAGTTCCTGCTGTTTCTTCTGCATATCTTCTTCCACGAACTGCATGTAATTCTGGATGCGTTCCTGCAGTTCCTGCAGTTCCTGCATCCTTCTGTTCTTTATATTTTCAGTCAGTGAGTCCTGCTGTGCAATAAAGTCTGCGTACTTTCTTTTGAATTCATCATCATATACCTGTCCTTCTTTTCTGTACGTCTCACCCAGTTCCGTCAATTTCTTCTGTACTTCTTTATATTCAGGCATGGTTACCATAACCTCCTGCGTATAAACAAACGCCACTTTATCCTGAGCAAAAACTCCCAAAGGAAGGAGCATAACAACTACCAAGGCAATAAGTTTCTTCATCTCTTTTATAATTACTTGTTTATAAATTTACGTTATTGTTTCTGACTAACGCGCACAAATGTACGGATTTATTTTGAATATCCTAACTTCAATAATACTTCATCGCTGATATCGATCTTCGGTGAGGCAAAGATGATACTCATATCCGACGCCCGGTCGAGGACCAGCTGATACCCTTTGTCTTCCGAAATTTCTTTGAGGGCGGCATATATCTCATCCTGTAAAGGTTTCATCAGGCTTTCACGCCGTTTATACAGTTCGCCTTCGGGTCCGAAATACTTCCGTTTCAGTTCCTGTGCTTCCTGTTCTTTCTTTACGATTTCTTCTTCGCGTTTGGTTTTCATTTCGGCCGACAGGAATACGAGGTCGCTCTGGTAGCTTTTATACATATTCTGCGCTTCCTGCTGGATAGCTTCCACTTCATTCTGCCATTTCTTCGACAGTTGGCCGAGCTGTTCGTTGGTCATCTCATACGAAGGAATATTTTTGAAAATATATTCCATATCAATCAACGCAAATTTCTGCGCCATACCGGGAAGCGAGCAAAGCAACAGCAACGCACCGGCGATTATCGTCTTTTTCATAACTATTCGTCTTAAATGATTCTCTTTTATGACTGCAAATATAAGACAGGGTTTAGATCCAAATAACTAAATTGCGTTAATTTAAAACTCCTGTCCGATAATAAAGTGAAACTCACTCCCATTCCGTTCCTTCAGCGCGTTGCTGCCGTAGTTCGGAGCATCAAACCCATACGCCCAGTCGATCCCCATCAGACCGATCATTGGCAGGAAGATACGCACACCCACACCCGCCGAGCGTTTCAGGTCGAACGGATTGAAGTCTGATATCTTCTTCCAGGCATTACCCGCTTCCACAAAAACCAATCCGTAGATCGTGGAAGAAGGTTCGAGGATGAACGGGTAGCGCAGTTCCATGCTCAGGCGTGAGTAGGCATACCCATAGGAGGAGTATCCCCCGTTACCGGCAATGCTACCGTTTTCATACCCGCGCAGCCCGATCGTTTCGGTCGCATACGTGCTGGAGTATCCGCTCATCCCGTCGCCCCCCATATAGAATGTTTCGAAAGGCGTCTTTTTATCCCGGTCGTACAAGCCCAGGAAGCCGTATTCCACCCGGGTCATCAATACGGGGGTGCGCTTCACCGTCAACGGTGCCAGCGGAGAGAATATCTTGGCTTTGAACTTCCACTTATAATACTCGATCATCTTGAACTTGCCGGGATCCTGGTCGCTCATGCTGGCGTAATCCTTGCCGTCCCATAACGAATAAGGCGGTGTGGCAGCCACGGAAACCATAAACTGTGAACCCTGGCGGGTATAGAGCGGGTTATCGATGGAGTTACGTTGCAACATCAGTTCGAGGTTGATGTTATGTGATGTCCCGTTCTGCACCAGGAAATAATCCCAGTCTTTCATCGTATAGATCTGATAGTTCAATGTCGCCATGAACTGGAAATAGTCGTCCGGCCAGTTAAGTCGTTTCCCGTAACCGATCGCCGCACCGAACATGGTCATGTACTTATCCGGGTTGTAGGCCAACTCGTAGTTGTTACTGTAATTATTATACCCTCGATTTTGATAGCCGTAGATTCCGCCCATTCCGCTATACATATACGGATCATTCATGTAACTGTTGTTCAGGTAGCTGCTGCTCACGTCCGTCTGTTTGGAGAAATAGGTGGATACCGATAAGGTATTCGGCCGTTTGCCACCGAACCACGGATCCATATACGAAATGCTGTACGCCTGGTAGTACCGTCCGTTCGTTTGTCCGCTCAGCGTCAGTGTCTGTCCTTCACCCTGCGGGATGATACCCTTATATGATTTCGGGTGCAGGAAATTTTTCATGGAGAAGTTGGTAAAACGCAGGCTGATCTTTCCGATCACACCCGTTTGTCCCCAGCCTGCCGAGAACTCCACCTGGTCGTTGGCTTTGGATACCAGGTTGTACTCGATATCCACCGTACCGCTTTCCGGGTCGGGTATCGGATTAGGGTTCATGTTTTCCGGGTCGAAATGCCCCATCTGCGCCAGTTCACGCACCGAACGGATCAGATCCTCCCGGCTGAACAACATCCCGGGTTTGGTACGCAGCTCGCGGCGGACAATATCTTCATACAGGCGGTCGTTCCCGTTGATGATGACCCGGTTGATCGTGGCCTGCTCCCCTTCCATGATACGGATCTCGAGGGCGATGGAATCGTTTTCGATATCCACCTCCACCGGATCGGCATGGAAGAACAAATACCCATTGTTGTAATAGACGTTGGATACCGCATCCTCGTCGGTGGTAAGGCGTTCGCCCAGTTTCTTCTGGTTATACACCTCACCGGCCTTCATACCCAGCACGGCTTCCAGGTATTCGGAAGGATACTTGGTATTCCCTACAAAGCCGACGCTTTTGAGGTAATACTTGTTTCCTTCATCCACCTTGAGGTAAATATCCACCGATTTCTCGTTGTGGTTCACCACGCTATCCGAAAGCAGCACGGCATCCCTGTATCCGAATTCGTTATACTTGGCGATCAGGTTCTTTTTATCGTTGTCGTACTCTTCGGAGGTAAATTTCTTGGTGCTGAACATTTCCAGCCAACTGGATTTGAAGTCGTTCTTGAGGTTAAACTTCTCGTTCGTCTTCTTCATGGACTTCTTCAAAACCTGGTCTGTCAGCGCCTCATTCCCTTCAAAGTAGATCCGGTTGATCTTCGTTTTCTGGTTCTTGTCGATATAGATATCCAGGATGACGTGCCCTTCATTGGCAAGGTCGTTTTTCTCATCGATCTTCACATCCACGTTCTTAAAGCCTTTGCCGTCGAAGAACCGTTGGATGAGCGTCTTGGTACGATCCATCACGTTCGGCGTGAGCTGGTAGCCTTTCCGCAGCCCCAGCTTGCCTTCCAGGTCCTGCCGTTCGCCTTTCTTGATACCATGATAAAATACTTCGGAGATGCGCGGACGCTGTTTCAGCTGGATCTCCAGCCACACCTGGTCGTCCGTCATCTTCGTGGCCAGGATCTTCACATCCGAGAACAACCCGTGTTTCCAGAACCTCCGGACGGCCGTTGATATTTCCTCACCAGGTACGGAGACCTCGTCGCCTACCGCCAATCCCGAAAAACCGATCAGGGTAAAATCCTGGTATTGCTCTTTGTTCACACCCGATATCTTGATATCAGCAATCTTATACTTTCGGGCAGACAGGGTATAAGATATGGTCGGCACATCAGCCGGCTTTTCAACTCGCGTAGTGTCACCTTCCTGCGCATACGTCCCGATGGCAAAACCAACGAAAAGTAAAAGCAGCACTATTCTCTTGTACATATATATCATCGTCATTAATATCAGGCTAATTGTTCACTTGTTTTTCCGTACCGTCTCTCCCGTTGCTGGTAACAGATAATGGCTTTGTAAAATTCTTCTTCCCGGAAATCCGGCCAGAACACATCCGTAAAATACAGCTCGGCGTACGACAACTGCCAGAGCAGGAAGTTGCTGATACGTTTCTCCCCGCCGGTACGGATCAACAGGTCCGGATCGGGGATATTTCTGGTAGATAAATGGTCGGATACTATGGATTCGGTGATGTCGGCGGGGCTGATCTTCCGATCCACGGCGGCGGCGGCCAACTGACGGGCGGCTTCCACCAATTCCCAACGCGACGAATAGCTCAAAGCCAGCACCAGGGTGGTTCCCGTATTGGCGGCTGTCTGCCTGATACAATCCATCAGGGTATGAAGGGCGTCTTCCGGTAAACGCGACAGGTTGCCGACAGCCATCAGACGTACATTATTCTTCATCAGATCGGGTGTCTCCCTATGGATAGCCGAAACCAGCAAATGCATCAATGCCTGTACTTCCGCTTCGGGGCGGTTCCAGTTTTCGGTAGAGAAGGTGTACATCGTCAGGTATTTCACGCCCACTGCCACAGCAGCCTCCAACACCTTACGTACGGAAACGACTCCTTCCTGATGGCCGACACTACGATCTTCACCCTGAGCTTTTGCCCAGCGTCCGTTGCCGTCCATGATCACTGCCACGTGTCCGGGCAGCCGGCTGATGTCTATTTCCTGTTTCAATGACATTTCACTGTTTCAATCTCAAAATCCATTAATGATACTGTTCACATTGTTACACGGACGACTGCGCGGACCGAAATCCCAGGTCACCGAGAACAACAGGGTCGAATACCAGTCTTTATTCTTCCAGGCGCTGCTTGTAATACCGTACGGGTCTTCCAGCTCCGTTTTTCCTTCCAGGCCGTCGCCAAACAGCTTATGGAAAGCAAACTCACAACCCAGATTTACCCGGTTCACGATCTTATATTTCACCCCTGCTCCTATCGGGAGATGCATGCTGGTAAAGGTTTGATCCCCTCCCGGCGCCACCGTCATTCCCAACCCCAGCAACAGGTATGGCGTAAAACGCTTTGTATTCATATACGCGTACTTGTCGCTGTACGGAAAAAAGTTAAACTCCGCCTGTCCCCCTACTTCCACCAGGCTCCGGTCGAACGGCACCTCCTCCGGAAAGGGAAAGGCATTATCCAACCCCTGTGTGCTTCCCGATATCTTCGCCCATAACAAGTCGGCCTTCAACGCCCACCGGAAATTTACGTTATACCGGAATACGCCACCCAGTGACGGATTCATCCCTTTAAAAAGCGAACCCTTGTTCGTATCGCCCATGTAAAAAGCGCCGCCAAGCATCCCGCCAATTTCATATTTATATTCCTGCGCACGCAGCACAGGAAACAAACCTGCTGATAAAAAGAGTATGAGGACAGATCGAAAAAAAGTAGGAGCCATAAGCTTGCTGTTTAGTACTTCACCTTTTTTTCTAACGCCAAAAGCCTCATAAAATTATATGTAACAGCCTGAACTTTCCATACATCAATACCCCAGACGGTTGATCCTGCCCCGCCAGATCTCGTTCACCTCATCCGCGGCCTGGCCGGTCTTTCCGCTAAAGAGCAGCATAAACTGGTCTTTATCCACCTGAACTGAAGAGAATCCTCTGCCCGCATAGGAGTCGGGGAACGTCACCAGTGAGTCCCGGCGCATCCAGGTGATCCCCTTGTCAATCGAGGTAAAGATATCTTTGGAGCCTTTTCCATCTTCCGTCAATCCGCCGATCAGGAAATACTGATCGTCGTATTTCGCCAGCATCACGCCTTCGCGTTTGCCGAAATTGGATAGTTTGTCGTTTGTCAGCTGCGCCCAGGAGATCCCGTCCATCGTAGCCCAGACTTTTGACAGTAATGCCTGTTCCTTGTCTCGTCCGCCCGCCACCATCAGGTATTCGTGGTACATGCTGTTATAGTCGATGCTGCCAAAACCGGTGACAGGGAAAGAGGCCGGTACGGCATCACCGGAAGTCCACACCTTGTCCTTGTTCATTGCGGCGAACGTGAGCACATTGTCTTTGTTCACAATCGCGGCCAATGCCGAGGGCTGCTTCTGTCCTTCCCGGACAGCGCCCAACAGGCAGCGTACATCCATGGTATTTCCGGCCGCTTCCCATTGCTGCCCGTCAGCCGAGCGGTACAGGCCGCCGGAGGACGAAGGCAGATACAACAGTCCGTCGTAGGCGGTAAGTTGCGCCAACAACATACCCGAATCAGGTAAGCCGCTGAGGGGAATCTCTTTCCAGGTGCGGGCATCCGACACCGGCGACTGGTATAGCCTGTATCCATTCCCTTCCGCCGGACGCACATACATGAAGTAGGCATCCCCTCCTCCGTACGGTTGGGTAATCACCTGCTGTTCTTTCATCCGGATACCGGTGATCTGGTTCGCATATAACGACCACACCATAGAGTCGGGATCCTGCTGGTGGATATTCACTTTCGCTGTATAATCCTTTACGGTCAGCCCGTCGTACGCCATGACGGAGAAACGGACCGGCTTGGTAAAGTCGAGTGAATCCGTCCCGTTCCAATAGATCGTATCGCCTACCGCCTGCTGCATGACAGCGGTGGACATGATCGCATACGAATTCATGTAGGTGACCGTGCATATCGCTTTCGCCAACTTCGTGCCATACGGCAGAGAGTCGGCATTGAATATACGTCCTGTCAACTGATCAATGGTAAATTTCACCTTGTTTAACCCCGGCACGGAGTCGTGCTGTAAGGTAAAAGCAGCTATCTGACAATTTTTATCAACCGTGTACTCCGAATCATCTCCCCCGAGGCAGGAAGAAAGGACGCACGCCAAACAACCGGCAATAAAGAATCCTATGCGATTTTTCATCAAACTTAAATTTGTCATCTATAAAGCCACAAAAGTAGGAACAATTTCTCTTTATGCCTACTAACATGGAAAGAATTATAATATTTTAGTTTCCATAATCCGTTATCTCCAACCGGCCAACAACGGCGGAGACAGCCGTTTACAGACCATTGCGGCCGGTATAAGGAAAGGCTGGCGCCGAACACTTCCGTACCGGAACTGTTAAATACTCCAAACACTTCTCCCGCCAAACGCAAAAAAGCCCCGGACAAAAATCCGGAGCTTTTGGTGTATGACCGCGGTTGCGGGGGATTTATTTGCAGAAATAGGGCAACGAATACGGGTTCCGGTACTGGTACCAGTACAGGCGGTGGTTAGCCGCTTCCTTGTCGTTGTTAAAGCTCAACGTGGCGGGATCCCATTTCACCGGGCGGTTCAGTTCCCGGGCGATATTCGCCAGGCAGCACAACGTATTGGTACTGCAACCCACTTCCACGGGAGCGATCGGGTTCTTACGCGAGCGTACACAATCGATAAAGTCCTGCATATGCGGGGCACTTGTTTCGTAGTTGCCGGCCATGCCACCCTGCGGTTTGGCCTGTGCCTTCTTGTTTTTGGCAGCCTGTTTGGCTTCTTCTTCGCGTTTCTTCATCCACTCTTCGTATTGCTTTTTCGCTTCTTCGGGATTCAGCGGACGTTTGCCGGCGAGTTCGGCAGGCACCTTCGACGGATCGGAGCAGGCCAGGTAGCCGCGGGCTACTTCAATCCATCCGTTGGTTCCGATAAACCGGATGCCCTGTGCGCCATCGTTGTCGTCCAGGTACGGTTGTTCGGTCATAATGATCCCGTTCGCATATTTCATGGTAGCCCATTTAGCCCCGTTATATCCCTGCGGGATGAATTCCACCGGACCTGACCCATCCATACCGATGGCAGCCTGTGCGATGTCGAACATGTGCGCACCCCAGTCGGCGGTATAACCGTTACCGGTCTCCTGGTACCAGCGCCATGCGCCCCAGAGCTTTTCGTTCTGTACCGGTTCCAGCGAGATGGGCGGACAGAGGTTGGAATGATAGTGTATTTTCGGGTCGTTCAACGGCCCCATCCACTGGTTGAAGTTCAGATTGGCCGGAACGGATTCTTCGGGCAGATCCAGGGGTTTGGGAGGCGCTCCCACACGGGCGTAAATCTTTTCGATATGCCCGATCGCGCCGGCCTGTACCAATTCGATCGCTTTCTGGAATTCCTTGCTCGACCGTTGCTGGCTGCCCACCTGCAAAACCCGTTTGTTCTCACGGACGGCCTTAACCATGGCCAGCCCTTCCGAGATGGTGAAAGCCAACGGTTTCTGGCAATACACATCCTTACCGGCCTGGCAGGAGTGGATGGTGGTCAGCGCATGCCAATGGTCGGGAGTAGCTACTTCGATGGCATCGATATCCTTCCGTTCCAGCATTTGTTCGTAAAACTCATACTTGTCGCAACGCTCGGTCATGCCTTTGGCTTTCTGCCATTCGGCGATCCGTCTGCGGAAACGTTCGGTCTTCATCATATCCACGTCGCTACAGGCGGCGACCTGTACGCCCGGGCAACCGGCAAAACCGGCGAAGTCCGACAACGCCTGCTGGCCTAACCCGATAAAACCCAATACCACCCGATCGCTCGGTGCTACACGTATCCCATTCTGCGCCCAACTGGGGAGAATGGTCAATCCGGCCAGACCGAATGCGGAATAGCCTAAAAACTCACGGCGACTAATGCCTTTGTTGGAAATTTCTTTCATGATATAATTTAATATGTGGTTACTCTTGTACCTGTGAGGCATAAAGCGTCCAAAAGTAGAAAATCCTTTTGAATCCGAAAAACAATTCGTACATTATCCGTTTTGACCTATATCAAAATGTATGGGGGAACGGCCTTTTGCAAAGCCATTCCCCCATAGGCATCCTCCCCACCAGGTTGAAAACTTACCGGATTTCCGCCAGATAAACATCAGGCATCATATCCGCTACAAGTACCTGGTTACTATTATTCGTCACATTCAACAGGGTGACGTATTTACGGTATTGCTCGCTGTTCAACGCTTCTTTCATCAATTTGAGATTGCCGTAAACAGCCGTTTTCATTTGCTTCTCCTTCTGTTTCGGAAATCCCGACAGGCTTTTTTTCTGCATCTCCACAAAATAATCATTGATCGACTTTACCTCATCCCACTGAAACGGTGACAGTTCCAGAAAAGCGGCCAACTGGCCAAACTGCACATCAAAAGGGATCTTTCCTTCCCTGGCTTCCTGCGCCCAACCTGAAGTCAGGCTCATCACCCAAATAACCGACATACAAACCAACTGTTTCATATCGCTCCCCAAATTAAAAAGTTAAACCTAAACACTCTTTTCGCCCGAGACAACTACCAAAACCTCTCTTACATAATCCTTCCATGCCACTGGATTTTGGTTCCGGGCCAACCGTACTACGCCAACCCGGTTCTTTGCAAAATTGTTCTTGTTTTATGCCTTCATACTATTAGACGAGGTGGCACAGGCCCGGGTTGCACCCGCGCTCGTTATTATATTTTTTTAATGAACGCCTGCTGTGCGCCTGCTCACATCCCTTCCCGCCTTTAGCTATATTTAAGAATAACCGCCCGAAATTATTTACAGAAAAATTTCTCTATTAAGCAATAGGTTGTACCTTTGCCCACTTAAATGAGCGAAGTATATCTAAAGTATCAAATAAACCCTGTAAATTTTTTTTATTATGTCGAAAGTAACAGTTGTTGGCGCCGGTAATGTAGGTGCTACATGTGCAAATGTGCTTGCCTTCAATGAGGTGGCAGACGAAGTGGTAATGCTGGATGTGAAAGAGGGCGTTTCTGAAGGAAAAGCCATGGATATGATGCAAACAGCTCAGTTGTTGGGTTTTGACGCGACCGTGGTTGGTTGCACGAACGATTATGCGCGGACAGCCGGTTCAGACGTGGTGATCATCACTTCAGGCATTCCCCGTAAACCGGGTATGACCCGTGAAGAACTGATCGGTGTGAACGCCGGTATCGTAAAAAGCGTTGCCGAAAATCTGCTGAAATATTCTCCCAATGCGGTTATCATCGTAATCTCCAACCCGATGGACACCATGACATATCTGGCATTGAAAGCGCTGGGTGTTCCTAAAAACCGCATCATCGGCATGGGTGGCGCGCTGGACAGCAGCCGTTTCAAATATTACCTGTCTCAGGCACTGGGATGCAACGCCAACGAAGTGGAAGGCATGGTTATCGGCGGTCACGGTGATACGACAATGATTCCCCTGGCTCGTCTGGCTACCTACAAAGGCGTACCCGTCTGCCAGTTGCTGAGCGCCGAAAAACTGGAAGAAGTAGTCAAAGCCACCATGGTGGGCGGCGCTACCCTGACCGGATTGTTGGGCACTTCCGCCTGGTATGCTCCGGGTGCTGCGGGAGCCTATGTTGCCGAAGCTGTTATCCACAACCAGAAGAAGATGGTTCCCTGCTCCGTAGCCCTGGAAGGCGAATACGGCGAAAGCGACATCTGCATCGGCGTACCGGTGATCCTGGGTAAGAACGGTATTGAAAGCATCGTTTCCCTCGACCTCAACGCCGAAGAAAAGGAACTCTTCAAGAAGAGCGCAGCCGCCGTTCGTGCGACCAACGATGTCCTGAAAGAAATCAACGTACTGTAACATCAGCACCAACGCACGATAAAAAAAGAGGGTGTGTCAGAAACGACACACCCTCTTTTTTTTCCCGCCGATGCGGTATGAATGACAGCGACGCGGCGGCGCTCCGGGTTTCCACCTATCGGAACAAAAAGTGTCACCTATTGGAACTTTTTGTTTCACCTATTGGAACTGTTTGTTCCACCTAATGGAACTGTTTGTGCCATCAGGATGAAACGTTTGTGCCATCAGGATGAAACGGATCCTGTGTCAGGCTTTTGACTTAGATACCGGCAGCGTGGCAGATGTGACAGCAAAATGGCTAAAAAACGGATCTGCCACGGGTATCTGCCACACATCTAACTTGTTCATGAACAATAAGATAGAACCTGTTGCGTGGCACCGTGGCAGATGTTTTGCAAAAATAAACTCCGTGTAGGAAGGGAAAATGGGCAAAACGCCTGTAATAAATCGTTGGGAGGCGCTTACCGGATGATGCCCAGTTGCGTTGCCGACAGGAATTTGACGATATGGTCGATCTCCTCACTGTTGGGCACCTGGTCTTTTACCTTCAGGATGGCATCGTTCAGGCTGGTATTACCCTGATACACCAAACGGTACGCATGCGCGATATGGTTGATGACCTTTTCCGAAAAGCCTGCCTTAGTTAGCACCTTTGTATTCACGCCATTATAAATGGTGGGTTCCTTCGCGGCAACGATATACGGAGGTATATCCCGGTTGAAACGGCATCCGCTACGGATCCACGACCAGGAACCTATACGGCATCCCTGGCCTACCAACACATTGCCGCCGAAGATCGCATAGTCTTCGATCATACAATCGCCTGCCATCTTCACCCCATAACCAAATACACAGTGGTTGCCCACCTTCGTATCATGCGAGAGATGGGTCCCTTCCAACAGGAAGTTATTATTCCCGATACGTGTCTCCCCTTCCTTCAACGTGGCGCGGTTGATCACCACATTCTCCCGGATGACATTGTTATCGCCGACGATCGCCACGGTATCATCGCCTTTGTAGGCGAAATCCTGCGGAACGGCGGCCACGACAGCTCCCTGGAACACCTTATTGCCTTTACCCAGGCGGGCGCCGCTCATCAGGCTGGCATAGGGTAAAATCTCACAGTTGTCGCCAATCACCACATTGTCGTCGATATAGGCAAACGGGTGGATCGTTACATTCTCCCCTATCTTCGCACCGGGGTTTACATAGGCTAACGGACTTATCATGATCGTATCTATTATAATATTTATGTATAAATATGTTTACTGCATTATTCACGTCCGCCGCCCAAAGCCTGGTAAAGGCTGACTACGGATTGCATGCGCTGGAACGTATCCGATACTTCGGACAACTGAGCCGACAACAGGGACTGCTGGGCGGTCAGCGTTTCGAGGTAAGTAGAACTTCCCGACCGGAACAGGGCTTGTGTATAAACCACCGCATTCTGTAACACTTCCACCTGTGCACGCCGTTGACCCATCTTCTGCGAAGCCGTTTCATACGTGAACAGCGCGTTACTCACTTCCTTACCGGCAACGAGCAGGCTTTGCTGGAAAAGCAGGGAAGCTTCTTCCTGTCGGGCTTTGGCCACTTTCAGGTTGGCCACGTTACGCCCTTTGTTGAAAAGAGGCTGTGTCAGTGAACCGACAGCCGACACTAGCCATTTGGCAGGATCCAGAATGACACCGCCCGCACTGTTGGTCCATCCCACCGATCCGTTCAGTACCAGTTGCGGATAGAAAGCCGACCGGGCCTGGTTCGTGGCATAGTAGGCCACGGCCAATTGCATTTCGGCAGCCCGTACATCCGGACGGTTTGCCAACATCTGCAACGGGATACCGGCATGCAGGTCGTCGGGCAGCACCTGGTTTTCCAGATTGCCCCGTTCGATGCGGTGGGGCGCTTCAGCCAGCATGACGGAGAATGCATTTTCCGTTTCACGTATCTGCCGGCGAAGGTCGGCCAACGAGGTTTCCACCTGGTAGCTATTGGCTTTCGCCTGCGACACGGCCGCTTCATTGGTCATGCCCACTTCCTTGAGGGCAACCATCGCACGGACGTTCTCTTTCCACACCGCCGATGTTTCTTCACTGATCGCCAACTGGCGGTCGAGCATCAACAAGGTATAATAGGTATTCGCCACATTGGCGATCAATTGCGAACGAACCGCCTGCCGATAGGCTTCGCTTTGCAGCAACGTAGCCTTTGAGCCACGGCTGGCATTGAGCAGACGGCCGAAGAGGTCGATCTCCCAACTGGCCGTGGCAGGTAGTTGATACGTACGTGTCCAATCCCCCCCTTCCAGGTGCGACAACGAACCCTGAGGAGCTAATCCGACGGAAGGCAGGAACGAGAGACGGGCAGAGGTAAGCATCGCACGGGATTCTTCCACCCGGAGATTGGCGGTCTGAAGATCTACATTGTTCGCCAGCGCCCGTTCGATCAACGCCTGCAACTGGGGGTCGGAGAATACTTCCTGCCAGGGCAGGTTGCCCATATTCACGGTATCCGTAACCAGGGTATCCGCAGATGAATAAGGATCGCGATACAAACCGGCCGTATTCAGGTCGTCCGGCCGGTCGTATGCTTTATAGATATGGCAACCGCTCATCAGGAGGGTCGCACAGAGCACATATACTAATTGTATCTTCTTCATCTTCATTCTGATTTTGTGAATTGTTGAATTTCAGTATCCATATCACTGTTCTCCATATCATTCCATTCCATCGGTTTCACCTTTTCCTGCAAATACTGGAAAGCAACGAACAGGGCGGGTACGATAAAGATCTGGCAAAGCATACCGATCAACATACCGCCAACAGCGCCCGTACCGAGTGTACTGTTCCCATTGGCGCCTACACCGGTGGCAAACATCAGCGGAAGCAGCCCCACCACCATCGCGAGCGATGTCATGAGGATCGGACGCAGACGCGCACCGGCTCCCAGCACGGCAGCCCAGGTGATACTCATCCCCATACGGCGTCGTTCGAGGGCGAACTCTACGATCAGGATGGCATTCTTGGCCAGAAGCCCCATCAACATGATCAACGCAATCTGCATATAGATGTTATTGTCCACACCCATGAACTGGGCGAAGATGAAACTACCCGCCAACCCGAACGGTATCGAAAGCATAACCGCCAACGGGAGGATGTAACTTTCGTACTGCGCACTCAGGAGCAGATAAACGAAAGCGAAACACAGGCCGAAGATGATCATCGTGGTATTCGCGCCGGTACTTTGTTCCTCACGCGTCATACCCGAAAATTCGTAGCCGTAGCCGGTGGGAAGCGACTGCGCCGCCACTTCTTCAATGGCCTTGATGGCATCTCCCGAGCTGAATCCGTCGGCAGGTACGCCATTGACGGTGATCGATGTAAACATATTGAAACGTTTGACATTGTCGGGGCCATAGATCTTCGTCAATGTCATGAACTGGCTGATGGGCGACATCTCTTCGCCGTTGCGTATCATGATATTGTTCAGCGATTCCATATTTACACGGGCTTTCGGGTCGGCCTGGATCATGACACGGTACAACTTACCGAAACGGTTGAAGTTGGACGCATACAATCCACCGAAGTATCCTTGCAGGGTTGCCAGGATGGTGCTCGGGCTAATACCCGCCTGTTTACATTTGGCGGCATCGATATCGATCAGGTACTGCGGGAACGTAGGATTGAACGAGGTCTGAGCCATCGCAATTTCCGGTCGTTCATTCAACTTGGCAAGAAAACCCTGGGTTACCCCGTAAAATTTGTTCAGGTCGCCCCCCGTCTTATCCTGCAGGTTCATCTCAAAACCATTGGTAATACTATATCCGGGGATCATCGGTGGAGCAAACAACATGATACGGGCATCCTTGATTCCCGCCCTTGTCTGTCCGTACAGTTTACCGATCACCGTATTCACGTCTTCTCCCTCACCCCGTTCCTCAAAATCTTTCAATTTACAGATAAAGGTACCATAGTTGTTACCCAAACCGATGAGGAAGCTGTAACCGATAATCTGCGTACGGCTCTGAATGGCAGGTGTGGCAGCCAACATCTTGTCGATCTCCCCCATCACGGCCGTCGTACGTTCCTGTGACGTGGCCGGCGGAAGATCCACCACCACGAATATGACACCCGTGTCTTCGTTCGGCACCAGACTGGTCGGTGTAATAGCCATCAACCCCACCATGAGGGCGATTCCGCCGATCACACTGCCGAATGTCAGCCAACGATGCTGGATACAGTAAAGCACCCCATTCTTATATTTCTTTAAGATGCCATCATATAGTCTGTTGAATCCCGTATGGAAACGTTTGACCGCCGACATCTTTTTAGGTTCGCCATCTCCTTCATGCCCCTCTTCCTTATGCGGTTTCAATAAGACGGCGCATAACGCAGGAGTCAACGTCAACGCGTTCAATGCCGAAAGGCCGATCGCAAACGCCATCGTCAGACCGAACTGCCGGTAGAACGTACCGGATGTCCCGGTCATGAAACTCACCGGAATAAACACGGACATCATCACCAGCGTAATGGAGAGGATAGCGCCCGACAACTCACTCATGGCGTCGATGGAAGCCAACCGGGAGGATTTATATCCCTGGTCGAGCTTGGCATGGACGCCCTCGACGACGACTATGGCGTCGTCCACCACAATGGCGATCGCCAGGATCATCGCACAAAGAGTCAGCAAGTTGATACTAAACCCGATCAGGCTCAGGATAAAGAACGTACCGATAAGCGATACCGGGATCGCAATGGTAGGGATCAACGTAGAGCGGAAATCCTGCAGGAACACATATACAACGATAAATACCAGCAGGAAAGCTTCGATCAATGTTTTGATAACCTCGTCGATGGAAGCATACAGGAAGTCGGTGGTATCCATCAGCGTTTCCACCTTCACACCGGGAGGAAGGTCTTTCTGGATATCATCCAATGTGGCCTTGATGTTGTTCACAATCTCGGTGGCGTTAGATCCGGCTGTCTGGAAAATAAGCGCTGTTACACCCGGGTGTCCGTTTACCGGGTTTTGGAACCCGTACATCAGACGTCCCAGTTCGATGTTGGCTACATCTTTCAAACGCAACACATTCCCGTCGGGAGTAGAGCGGATGACGATATCGCCGAATTGTTCTTCCGTTTGCAAACGGCCTTTGTAGCGCATCACGTATTGGAACGACTGGTTACCCTGGTCGCCAAACTGCCCCGGAGCCGCTTCGATGTTTTGCTCACTCAATACGGAGCTGATATCGCTCGGCATCAGTTTGTATTGCGCCATCACATCCGGCTTCAACCAGATACGCATGGAGTAGTCGGTTCCCATCAACATCGCATCCCCTACACCGTTTACACGTTGTACCTGCGGGATCAGGTTGATTTTGATGTAGTTCTCCAGGAACTCCATATCATATTTGTCGTCCGAGCTGTAGAGTGAGAACGCCATCAACAAACTGGTCTGGCGTTTACTGGTGATCACACCTTCGCGGGTTACTTCAGCCGGGAGTAATCCCTGTGCCTTGGCAACCCTGTTCTGCACGTTTACGGCAGCCATATCGGGATCCGTACCCTGTTTGAAATAGATCTGTATGTCGGCGCTACCGGAGTTGGTAGCCGTCGATGTCATATACATCATGTCTTCCACCCCATTGATCACTTCCTCCAGCGGAGCAATCACACTATTCAATACGGTCTGCGCATCGGCACCCGTATAGTTCGTACTTACCTGGATCGTAGGCGGAGCAATGTCCGGATACTGTGTTACAGGTAACGTAAGAAGTCCGATGATACCCAGAATAACGACAAATATGGATATTACCGTCGAGAGTACCGGACGATTTATAAATTTATCAAGTTTCATTGTTTACTTCGTTTCTTTGGGTTGAATCTTCATTCCGTCTTTCACGCTGGTGCCAACACCCTCGGTTACGATCTTGTCTCCGGCTTTCAAGCCATCGGTAACGACAAATTCCTGCCCGTTATTGATCGGGAAAACACTGATCTCGGTAGTTTTCACCGTAGAACTGTCTGTCAGCAGGAATACGAATCGTTTATCCTGGATCTCGTAGGTCGCTTTCTGAGGGATTATCAGGGCGTTGTTTTCCATATAAGGAATGCGGATCGCGCCGGTACCACCGCTACGAAGTATGTTCTTTTTGTTGGGGAACGTGGCACGCATGGTGACGGATCCTTTGTCCAATACACCGCTCAACGTCTCTATCGTGCCGGTTTCGCCATAGGTACTGCCATCAATCAGTTGCAGCTCTACAGGAGGCATTTTGGCCAACATTTCCTGGATCGTACCCCCTTCACGGGTGATGCCCAACAGTTGTTTTTCAGTCATGGGGAAATACACAAACATCTCCGAGATATCGGAAACGACTGTCAGGGGTGTAACAATGGCGGAACTGACCAGGCTACCCAGGCGGTAGGGTATCGTTCCCACGATACCATTGGAAGGGCTGACTACTTTAGTATAGGATTCGTCGTTACGTGCATTCAACAGTTGGGCTTGCGCCTGCGCCAACTGGGCCTCACGGGTAGCAAGTTCATTCTCAGCCACCTGCAGTTCATAGTCGCCGATAATCCCCTGGGCGTGCAATTGCTTCTTGTTGCTGAATGTCAGGCGGGAAGTCTGCACACTGGTCTCCGCCACTTTCTTGTTTGCCTCGGCCACTTTGACGGCAGCCTGGTAAGGTACGGGGTCAATCACAAACATCACCTGCCCTTTTTGGACAATCGATCCTTCGTCCACGCGTACTTCCGTAATAAACCCGGAAACTTTGGGACGGATCTCGATATCCTGCTTACCCTTGATGGTAGCCGGATAGGTGGTTTTCAACTCGCTGTTCTGCGGTTGCAGCGTCATCACTGCAAATTCCCCTACTGCATTACCAGTTGCTTGCTCCTTGTGCCCGCAGGCAAGCATTGAAAGGGTTAATCCTACTAATACCAATTGTTTAGATTTAGTCCGTATCGGACTTACACAATCATACATATTCATGCTCATTATATTGTTTTCTTTTGCCTTCAAGTAAAATCAAATTCCCACAAAAGCGGTAGCGGGTGGTTTTTGGAATGCAAAGATATATTAATTCACCCATCACCAGGTACTAATTTTACTTTTTTTTTGAAAAAATAATCTTTCGGAACATTCTGATTATTTGACCTTTCGACACCCGTGAAACCCTTTATGACCTCCGGAGTTTCCGTGGCATTCACACAAAAGTATCGTTTCGGTATTTTCGTCAGACTTTTACCCATTCAATTATTGTTTTATTCGACAAAATGCGCTTAATTTGCGTCAGACTCCACAGAAAGGGTCTTCTCATGTATGAAACAGACATTCAACCTTGGCGAGATCTTCCTTACATCCTGGAAGTTCACCAAATCACAACTGGCAATCCTATGCGGACTGCTCATCGGTTTTATCATTATTTTATTCACCCTGTCCATCCTCGTATGGCCGGCTCAATCATCGATCGGAGGCATCATCGTATCCAACACCATCCTCAGCGTTATAACCTACCTGTTCACCATGGGATACCTCAAGAACATGTTTCAGACGCTCGACGATATCGAACCGCAATTCTCCGCCTATGGGCAGCAGGCGTTCAAACTATTGAAGTTCTTCATTGCAAACCTTGTCTTATCCCTTATTTCCCTGATCGGCTTCTGCCTCCTGATCCTGCCGGGCCTCTACCTCTCTGGCAGGTTGCAATACGCAATCGCCCTCATTATCGAGGAAAATACCGGGATCGTTGAATCTTTCAAGCGGAGTTGGGCTATTACCAAAGCACACGAATGGAAACTGGTGGCCTTGATCCTCATCCAGCTGCTCATCTGTATTGTGGGCTTCCTGTTGCTGGGTATCGGGATATTCATCGCTACCCCGCTGATCATGATGATGTATTGCTATAGCTTCCGGATCCTGAACTCACCGCTTCAATTGGTGGACGAAGCATGAGCCGGAACTACAGGATCAAAGATATCGCCCTGCTTTCCGGCGTATCTACCGGCACGGTGGACCGTATCCTGCACAACCGGGGCAAGGTGTCGGAAGAAGCGCGGAAGAAAGTAGAAAAAGTACTGCAGGAGATCGATTACCAACCCAACCTCATCGCCCGTTCGCTGGCATTGAAGAAAGAATACCATTTTCACATGCTTATGCCCTCCTTCGACAAGGGAGAGTACTGGGAGATGTTCTGGAAAGGCATCAAGCAGGCGGAAAAAGAGTTTGCCAGCTACAATGTGGAGATACACCCGTTGTTCTTCAACCAGTACGACAAGGCATCCTTCGACGAACTGGCCACGCAGATCAAGCCGGCCAACTGCCAGGGAGTGATCATCGCCACCCTGTTCAGGGACAGCGTGATCAGCCTGACGCGTGAGCTCGACCGCCACGATATCCCTTACATCCTGGTTGACGCCTATATCGAAGAGACCCATTGCCTGTCGTACTTTGGCACCCATTCATACGACTCGGGATACATGGCCGGCCGGTTGCTTTACGAACAGATCCGGCCTGATGAAGACATCGCACTCTTCCGCTTCATGCGTAAAGGAGAAATGTATTCCACCCAGGTGCAGATCCGCGAAAAAGGCTTCCGCGACTACCTGGAACAGTCGCATTACACAGGCACCATCCATCCGGTTATCATCCATGCCGATGATACGGCTTTGAACAACCGGATCATGGATACTTTCTTCGATGCACATCCGCTCGTACAAGCCGGCATCATTTTCAATTCGAAAGCCCATTTGCCGGGCGCGTACTTCAGCAGCCGGAGCGACAAACAGGCATTCCGCCTGATCGGCTATGACGTGATCGGCGAGAATATCCGTTACCTGAAAAACGGCCCGATCTCCCACCTGATCGCCCAACGTCCCGAGGTACAGGGGCTGAACTGCATCAAAGCCCTCTTCCGTTATCTTGTCCTGGAAGAGAAGCCCGCTCCGATCAACTACATGCCGCTGGATATCCTGGTGAAGGAAAATATCAGCTATTACAACAACTATATTTGAAAGACGAATGAAACGGAAGATAATCGGTGGTATCTTACTCATGGCTTTTTTGCTGGTGGCAGCATGCCGGACGCTAACGTCGCACCAGAAACCGGAAGAGAAAACCGACCAGCCAGTCAACCCTCCCCGCACCGTTCTTCCCCTGAAGCATACCGATTCACTCATCGTAATGCCCAAGGCGGAACTGTTGCCTGAGGCAGACCTCAGCCGGAAAGACATCACCGCCACCATCCGGCCGGCGGATACGGAACATATCAAGGCAAGCGATGGAAAGCTGTTTGCCAACGGAAACGAGGAGATCATCTACCTGTCGCGTATCAGTCCCCCCCATTACGCGTTCCCCCTTCCGGGAGCGAAAGTGATATCGCCTTATGGCGGACAACGGAAAAACCATTCGGGCGTTGACCTGAAAACACGTCCGAACGACACCATCCGGTCTGCTTTCGACGGGGTGGTACGCATGGCCAAACCATATGCGGCCTACGGCAATGTGGTGGTGGTCCGGCATTACAACGGCCTGGAAACCGTCTATAGCCATAACTCAAAGAACCTGGTCAAACCGGGCAGCGAAGTGAAGGTCGGACAGGCGGTAGCGCTCACCGGCCGCACCGGACGGGCTACGACCGAACATCTCCATTTCGAGGTACGGATCAACGGCACCCACTTCAATCCAGATCTCCTTTTCAATTTTGCCACGCGTACCTTGCGCGATAAAGACCTGCTGTGCAGTAAAAAAGGAGGTGCTATCGTGGTCCGTCAAACGGAAGTACTCCCCCACCAACTGATGGGCGACTATCAATATCCTGATATACCCCTCCTCCTATTGCTCTCCTCCGCCCGTCTGCAATCCAGCACGGCATTATGAGGACTTACCCAGCTCATTTCAGAAGCTGTCTTGAATTACAAAAATGCCCTATAATTAACTGAATAGTATATACAGGGGATTTGCCCTTTTCCTTCCACTGCTTCCACCCCCTATGATAATCAGCTACTTATTGTGGAAGGACCCTTGTTTTTAGGCTTTTCCTTCCACACATCCTTCCACTGCTTACTACCGCCATTTGCCGAGGGCAAAAACGTTGTTAGCATATCAATCTGCATCTACATCCGGTTGTTGGAAAAACACCTGGGAGTTTTCGACGCAACTCCCAGGCGTGATCAGCACAAATTATTAAGCGCTGATAAAGAGACTCTTAGGCATTAAAAACTACCATAGGTGAACGTTTCATCAAACATAGGTGGATGTTCAAACAAACATAGGTGACAGATTGAACAACCACCTATGATTGTGTCCTTTCCTGAAATCAGTTTACAGTTTGGGTGTTAATTACTAAAAGACCTTTACACAAAAATAACTTAGTCCTACATTTGGTTTACAAGGTTGAATGTAAAGATAGAGCAGGCGTTTGGATTAGCTCTTCCTGCCGC
>JAVBUE010000046.1:0-20464 GCA_031555735.1 Tannerellaceae bacterium | reverse complement strand
CAGCACAAATTCTTAAGCGCTGATACAGTGGCTCTTAGGAGTTAAAAACTGCCATAGGTGAACGTTTCAACAAACATAGGTGGATGTTCAAACAAACATAGGTGACAGATTGAACAACCACCTATGATTGTTTTGGCCTTCCAATAGCGGAAGTCAGGCAGTGGAAGGACGTGTGGAAGGAAACGCCCAAAAACGAGGGTCCTTCCACAGTAAGTCGCTGATTATCATAGGGAGTGGAAGCAGTGGAAGGGAAAAAGGGCAAATCCCCTGTATATAAGAGCAATTTCTTGTGATTCAAAACAGCTTTTATACTTCGAGTAGTACTTTTACAACTGCCTGGCATATAATCCAACTGAAATAAGGACGGGAAAGTTGGGATTGTTGTTATTATCGCTACCTTTGAAGCCATCTCGCCTTCTGATATAAAAAAAGGGAACCATGAATATTGAAGATTGTCGTAACTATTGCCTGTCGATAAAAGGGGCTGACGAATCACTCCCCTTTTTGAATCACGATGTATTGGTGTTGAAGGTAATGGGAAAAGTGTTTGCTTATATACCGCTGGAACCCAAAGACGGTATGTTTAAGATCTACCTTAAATGCAATCCGGATAGGACGGTTGAATTGCGTGAAAGATACGACGGGATCAATCCCGACCACTTTAAAACCCTTTTATGGAGCTGGATAACATTGGAAAGCGATGTCCCCGACGGTCTGATAAAAGAATTAATCCTGCATTCGGTAAATGAAGTGATCAGCAAATTACCGAAAAAGAAACAGGAAGAATACCGGAACCTCTAAACCTCTTACCCGACGTTTATTCCTGCCTTTCGTGCCTGCGAATGTTGGAATTGCCTGCTGATGAACACCCAATCGAAAGGGCAGGGACGGGCATTGCTCCTCGATTCGGCCGGTTCAAAACCCCACATGGTTTGTTTTTCGATAAAACTGGATTCCCAAAACCCGGTCATTCTTGAAGCTGATTTTTCGTTCATATCCCTTGCAAATGTATAGAAAAGAACGAAAACTATTCCATAACCCGCTAAAATTGCGGATGATGACGTATGATGGGGAAGGATTCCGTATTTTTGTCCGGTTGTTTGTTTTACGGTTTTTGATAAACAACAACCATTCGTCTCATTTCATATGCATCCTAATGAGCAAGAAGAAACACTTCCATGAATAGTATCAAACAGGAATGACCATGCGTGAGGAACATTCCGGATTCATGCCGTGTTTTACAGTATATAAATAATGTATGATCTCACTATGTTGTGCCGGCCACTGATCGTTATCCTGTTGTTCGCCGCCTGTATCAGGGCAGGGCAGGCACAGCAACTATCCAGTTCGGAACTGCTCGGACGGATAGCGGAGATTCATGCGCTCAAGCAGGCTGGATATCCCAACGATGGTGCTGAGATCGCCGGACAAGCTATCCGCCGGTTGGCGGAAAACAATTACCGTTCGGCTTCTTTTTATCAGTTCGAGCAGTACAACAAAACAGTAATCAGCGCGCTGATGAATGCGGACAGCGTTCAGCGGACGATCAACCGGAAACGGATCGATAACAGCTATATCTTCCGGAAGGTCATCGTGCCGTTTGAGCCCTTGTTGCAGTATGCCCGACCGACCGGACAGGAGAAGGAAACGGCGCTGACCTCCTTCCTGTTTGAGAATGAGCAGACGATAGCGGGAGGCAAGCACTACGGCAGAAGCTATACCCGGCTCAATGCAGTCCGTTATGAAGGATTCTATCAGTTGCTCGGCAAGCAGAATACGGAAGACCTGCTCGACCTCATGTTCGGGGATATCGACCTTGCCCGGCAGGACAACCAACTGATGTTATTGTCGTTTCGCAGTCCCCTCGGACAAGAGGCCCCGGAGGTATATCAGTACCACCTGATGGGAACGAAGCCGGTGGATGGTGTCGCCTGCCATGAAATTGCCTTTTTCTCCCTGGATGCGCGGAAGAATACGTTTGCCGGATACCTCTATATCCGTGCCGACGGGACATACGGTCTGCATAAAGCCATCTTCACCCTGAATGATCCGGAGCAGATGAACTTTGTCAAAAACCTGTTGATCGTACATACCTATTCCTCCCTGACGGATTCCACAGGGTGTCCGTTGGCCATACCCATACGCAAAGAACAGCATGTCTTGCTGGGATATCCGGGCAAAGGGATGTTGTGGGCTTACCGGATGGCAGTCAACGAACGGTACTCGTTTAACCCACCCGAACAGAATCCTTCGCTTTGGAAGCCTACGGCCAAAGACTATACCCGCAAGGACAGCACCTATTGGGACGCTACCCGTCCTGTCCCCTTGTCGGATTCGGAAATGCAGGTGGAAGCGTTGATGACGGAAGCCCGGCACACGCCCCTGTTCACACTGATACAGGATGCCGTCCTGACGCTGGTCAGCAACCATGTGACGGTCGGTGGGATTAACGGCCCGGTGGAACTGGGATCTCTTACGCAGTTTATCAGCTATAACCATATGGAAGGGGTACGGCTCAAATTGGGCGGTAATACCAACCTCAACCTGTCGGACCGCCTGATGGCGGGCGGATACCTGGCGTATGGAACAACCGACGGACGGTTGAAATACCGCGCCGACCTGGCCTTTTCCCTCACCCCCAAAAGCCGCTATATCTGGGAGTATCCCAAAAGGTTGTTCAGTGTGACGTATGTGGACGACCTGAATATCCCGGGTCAGGATTTGCTGACGACCAGGCGCGATAATTTCTTCAACTCCTTTTCACACGCTCCTACGAACAATATGTCTTTGCAGCGGATCGGGGTGGTGTCTTACGAACAGGAACCGGGACGCCGGTTCTCGTATAAGGTTTCCGGGAAATATACGTTCGACCAACCCGCCGGCGTCGTGCAATACCTGCAGGTGAACGGGACGGATACCACGACGGTGGATCATATCACTACTTCCGAACTGGCTCTTTCCCTGGGATGGACACCTGGCCAACGTTCCATACAGAACCGCGACAAACGGATCATTATCCGGCATGGTGACGTGGAGATGGCCCTCAATCACCGCATAGGTATCAAGGGAGTATTAGGTTCCGACTATTCCTATCAGATCACTGATCTGACTGCATATAAAAAGATCACGTTCGATCATCATCTCGGTTCGATGGATATACGCCTGTCGGGCGGCAAGGTGTGGAACCGGGTGCCATTTCCGTTGCTCTTCATCCCCACGGGTAACCAAAGCTATATCTTCCATGCCGATGATTACAACTGCATGAACTTCTATGAGTTCGTGACCGACCAATACGCCGCCATCCATACCAATATCCTCTTCAACTGGTCGCCATTGAAATGGTTTCAGAAGAAAAATAAGACGATGGTCAGCCTCGGCGCCCGTGCCATTTATGGCCCGATGTCTGATACCAACGATCCGGCGTTGCATCCGGAGCTATTTGTATTCAACCAGGGAGTCAGGCCATTGGGTTCTACGCCGTATGTGGAAATCAACATCGGTCTGGCCAATCTGTTCAAGATACTCCGGGTGGAGTATGCGCGGCGGTTGACGTATCTCTCGTACGACAATGCCGACGGCGAAAAGAAATCCTTTGCCGGAACATTGCTTCTTACGGGCAGCTTCGCTTTTTAGATCCATTCTTCCCTACGAACTTCTCCCTGTACGGAGAGCACGATCGTTTTGATGGGGATGTAGCGTTCGGCCTGTTCGCGCGCCATTTCCGCGATGCGTACCAATCCGCCGCAACAGGGTACTTCCATGATAAGTACGGTAAGTGTTTCGATCAGGGCGGTATCGATCATCTCCGACAGTTTGTCGATATATGACTGGGTGTTGCTGTCGAGTTTCGGACAGGCGATCGCCAGCATTTTCCCTTTCAGGAAACGGCTGTGGAACTCTCCACTGGCAAAAGCAGTACAGTCGGCGGCCAGTAACAGGTGTGTGCCTTGGAGGAATCCGGCATGGGGGTTGAGCAGGTGCAATTGTACGGGGAACTGCCTCAGTTCGGAGGGTTGGGACATCGGACGTTGCATGCCGGCAGACATACCGGAACCGGCTGCTACCGGCCCTTTAATCTCCCGCATCATCGAGCCGGGACAGCCACAGGCCAACGGTTTCTCTTTGGGTGCGAAGCCGACGGTTATCCCGTGTGTTTCCAGATAAGCCAGGCCTTCGCGTAGCAGTCCTGTTTCGCCATGGTCTTTCAGATGGTGCAGGTGGGCGAGGATCACGGCTTCTCCTTTAGGGGCGATCCGTTCCATCACCGCTTCTTCGCTGTAGGGTTCGGCTTCTCGCTCTTCGAGGGTGATGGCGCCTACGGGGCATTCGCCGATACAGGCGCCCAGACCGTCGCAATAGAGTTCGCTCACCATGACGGCTTTCCCGTCGATCAGTTGCAGGGCGCCTTCGTGGCAACCGCTCACACAGGCGCCGCATCCGTTGCACTGCTGTTCGTCAATTTTAATGATTGTCCGTTTCATTGTGAATGGAATTTTTCGACAAAAGTAGGGTCGCCCATGTATTTAAATTGTCGCTATTGTGACGTTTTCGTTTTTTTTTAATATGTTTGCAGGAGTGAAACTAATGATTCTGTTATGGATTATGCCGCCTTATCCGCCACTCCGCTGTTTCGATCCATCGATGCCAAAGAGATCGAACGGATATTCGCCGAACTGAAAATTACGGAGACGACCTTTCGAAAAGATGAACTGCTGGCGATACAGGATGAGCCCTGTAATCGGCTTATCCTGCTCCTGTCGGGTAGTGTGAAGGGAGAGATGGTAGATCCTTCGGGCAAACTGATCAAGGTGGAAGATATCGAAGCGCCGAACCCGTTGGCGATCCTCTTCCTGTTTGGAGAAGTGAACCGCTTCCCGGTACAGGTGACGGCACGTGAACGTGTGACTGCGCTTGTCATCTCCAAACCGTCTGTTCTCCGGATGTTGAGCATGAATACGGTCTTGTTGAGAAATTACCTCGACATCTCGGCCAATTTCGCTTCCCGCCTCAGTCAGAAACTGCATTTCATGTCGTTCCGGACCATCCGGCAGAAATTGGCGTTGTATATCCTCGACCTGGCCAAAAAAACAAAGTCAGACCAGGTGGAACTGGACAAACCGAAGAGTACTCTCGCTGAATATTTCGGCGTATCCCGTCCTTCGTTGGAGCGTGAGTTGACCAAGATGCAACAGGACGGACTGCTGGTGGCGGAGAAGAAAAGGCTCGAAATACGGAATAAAAAAGAGTTGATCAGGCTTATTCAGTTATAATATGTAACATCGGGTACACTTTATTACCTGAAAAGCGCGTTTCTTTGTTGTTTATTATTTATAACTATATATACTATTATTTATGAAAAGGCTTCTGAGTCGGATACCCAATCGACTGGTCCTGCCCTTCTTCCTTGCGGGCGGATTGTTGGCCGGTTTGGGCGCTTATGCCATCTATATGTCGAGGGCGCATTCTTACCTGTCGGATGATCCTTCGGCTTGTATCAACTGCCATATCATGTCGCCTTATTACCAGTCTTGGAACCATAGTTCGCATGCCGCCTGGACGACTTGCAACGATTGCCATGTGCCACATGATAACGTGGTGTCCAAGTATGCGTTTAAGGCGATGGACGGCTTGTATCACTCCGCCATTTTCACCATCAAAGGCGAACCGCAGGTGATCCGCCCGCGGGAAGCCAGTTATAATGTGATCATGGATAACTGTATCCGTTGCCATACGCAACTCAACTCCGAATTTGTGAAGACAGGCATGCTCACCTATACCAAGGCAAGGGAAGGGAAGGGGAAAGCCTGTTGGGACTGCCATACCCAGGTACCGCATACCAAGGTGAGCAACCTTGCCGCTTCACCCAACGCTATTGTCCCTCTGCCAGCCTCTCCCGTTCCCGTTTGGTTGAAGAAAGTAATGAAAGATAAACGATAAAATCCACATTGATATGTTTGTAAAAGTAGCAGAAGCCATTAAGCGGAATCCCCTGATAGGATGGGGATTGTTTGCTGTAGTTATGTTTGCCGTGTTCGTTCTCGGGTTGCTGGCCGCCTCCATTACCGAGCGGCGGGCTGAGATTGTCACGCTGTTCAGTAATAAACAGGTGGACATCACCGGTATCGAATCGCGCAATGAGATATGGGGAGAAAACTATCCCCGTGAATTTGCCTCCTGGAAAAAGACGGCGGATATGGATTTCCGCAGCAAACATCTGGGTAATATGCCTGAAGATGTGCTGGAGAGCCGCCCCGAAATGGTGGTGCTTTGGGCCGGATATGCCTTTTCACGTGATTACTCCGCTCCCCGCGGCCACATGCATGCCATCGAAGATATGCGGGCTACGCTCCGTACCGGTACGCCGGATGAGCATACCAAAGATATGCAGCCCGGTACCTGCTGGACCTGTAAAAGCCCGGATGTCCCGCGTATGATGCAGGAGATGGGGCTGGAAGATTTCTACAAACAGCCCTGGAGCGCTATGGGCGACCAGATCGTGAACCCCATCGGTTGCGCTGATTGCCACGACCCGCAGACAATGCACCTCACCATTACCCGTCCCGCATTGATCGAAGCGTTCCAACGCCAGGGCCGGGATGTGGCCGATGCCACGCCACAGGAGATGCGTTCCCTGGTATGCGCCCAGTGCCATGTGGAATATTTCTTCAAAGGAGAAGGGAAATACCTTACGTTCCCCTGGGATGGAGGGATGACGGTGGAAGCGATGGAGAAGTATTACGACGAGGCCGCGTATAGCGACTGGAAACATGCCATCAGCCGTGCGCCGATGCTGAAAGCGCAGCATCCCGACTATGAGGTCTTTTTACTGGGACCGCATGCCCAACGGGGATTGAGTTGCGCCGACTGCCACATGCCCTATACCTCGGAAGGTGGTATCAAATACTCCAACCACCAGGTGATGAGCCCGCTGAAGAACATCGCCAACACCTGCCAGACCTGCCATCGCGACTCCGAAGAGAACCTGCGTAATTATGTTTATCAATACCAGGATAAATCTTTGGAAATACGCGACCGGGTGGAGAAAGAACTCTCGAAAGCCCATATCCTTGCCAAGACGGCTTGGGATAACGGCGCTCTGGAAACGGAAATGGCACCGGTGCTGAAACTCCTGCGGGAGGCACAATGGCGTTGGGACTTTGCCGTCGCTTCACACGGCGCTTCGTTCCATGCACCGGTGGAAACGCAACGGATCCTGGCGCATAGCCTCGACCGTTCGCTGTTGGCACAACTTGAAGTGCAGAAAGTGCTGTTCGCGCACGGTGTGGCACAGGTGGATATGCCCGACCTTTCCACCAAAGAAAAAGCCCAGGAATATATCGGATTGGATATGAAAACCCTCCGCGAAAAGAAAGACGGTTGGATGGAAACCGTATTACCGAAGTGGGTGGAATCGGCCAAACAGAACAACCGCCTGTTAATCAGTAACTGATCCGTCGATATTGAAACAGGAACGTACCATATGGCAATTCCCCTGGGGATATCCGGAAAGCATAGCTGTGGTTTCCGGTATCCTGTTGGTGGGCGGAGTAATACAGGGGCTGACCGGCGGCTTTGACTTTGCCGTCCTGCAATGGCCTGCGAATGGCTGGCTGGGAGGAGGTTGCCTGTTGCTGTTGGCGCTGTTGGCGCTGAAAAGAAAGAACCCGTTTTATCGCTGGCTGTCGGGTGTACAGTTGGCCGTCACATTGGTGAGTACACTGGTTGTGCTGGGTGTGATCATGGGACTGGGGTATCTGCCTATGACTTCCGCCTGGCCTTTTGTGCTGGTATATGGGCTTACCCTGCTTTCGCTTGGTGCGCTTATCATCCGTCGCCTGGCTGCGTTCCGTATCGGCGACTATGCGTTTTACTTCAACCATATCGGTTTGTGGCTTTTGCTTTTTGCGGCAGGTATGGGTGCGTCTGATATCCGGCGGTATGTCATGTATGTACAGGAGGGACAGACCGAATGGCGGGTATTCAACGACAATAAGGAAGCGTTGGAACTTCCCCTGGCGATCGAACTGGTTGATTTCCGCCTGGAGGAGTATCCGCCCCAACTGGTGCTGGTCAATAAACATACCGGCGCGATGACTCCTGTAGAGGATCCGGAAAACCGCCCCGTGGCTGACGACGACCACTTCTTTACCATGACTCGCCCGGAACCCAAACGTTTCGTTTCCGATATCCATGTATATACCTCAGACGGGCAACAAACTCATACGTTGCTCGAAGTGAATAAACCGTGCCGGATCGGTCATTGGACGGTGTATCAGTATGGATACGACAACGAAGCCGGAGTGTACTCCTCCTACAGCAGCTTCGAATTGGTGTATGATCCCTGGGTGCCTGCCGTCTATGCGGGAATCCTGCTGTTGGCCGTCGGATCATGTTGCATGCTCTGGAGCGGTAATAGAAGAAAGGAGGTAGCGGATGACCTGGCATGAGTTTCCCTGGTTTGCCCTGCCAGCCATGCTTCTTTGGGTAGGAGCCGGGGGTATGGTCTATACAAAATGCCACCGGCGGTTGACCGATGGTCTGATGATTTCCGGTATCCTGGTCTTCGCCGCATTCATCGCCGGCTTATGGATCGGGCAGGAGAGGCCTCCGCTGCGTACGATGGGGGAGACGCGTCTGTGGTATTCTTTCTTCCTCTCACTTACCGGTTATATCACCTATAAACATTGGAAATACAACTGGTTGTTGTCTTACAGTAACCTGGTAGCCTGTGTGTTTGTCTGTATTAACCTGCTGAAGCCGGAGATTCATTCCAAACACCTGATGCCGGCGTTGCAAAGCTATTGGTTTGTGCCGCATGTGACGGTGTATATCCTCTCGTATGCCATGCTGGGAGCGGCTACGATTGGGGCGGTCATGCAATTACGCCTGCTGCATACCGGTACGCCGGCCCGCAAACTGTATAACCTGATGGACAACCTGGTGTATGCCGGTTTCGGTTTCCTGATGCTGGGAATGTTGATGGGGTGTGTGTGGGCGAAGGATGCCTGGGGACATTACTGGTCGTGGGATCCGAAAGAGACCTGGGCGTTTGTCACCGCTGCCGCTTACCTGGTGTATATCCATGCGCGGCTCACGTCCCGGTATCCCCGTTTTGCCCTTTGGGTGTTGCCGGTTGCATTTATTCTGTTGATGATTACCTGGATTGGGGTAAATTACCTACCTTCGGCAGCGCATAGCATCCATACCTATTAAAGAGATCCTTTCAGATGAACGCACGCGAAAAAATAACCATCACCCGAATGATCCGCATCTATTGCCGGTCGCATCACGGAAGGCGGAACAACCTGTGCCCCGAATGTCAGGCGCTTGAGACATACGCCCACCAACGCCTCGAACGCTGCCAGTTCGGTGAACGGAAACCCGCCTGTCGCCTATGTCCCATCCACTGCTACCAACCGGCTTACAAAACACGTATCTGCGAAGTCATGCGCTTTGCTGGTCCCCGTATGCTTTTCCGCCATCCCCAGGATGCCCTTTTGCATCTGTGGAAAGAATATAAGGGAAACGGGTAGCGTCGAATAACGGGATAGACGACATATCCAATCCGGATTGGTCTGTTGATGTAGGCTATCGGGTAATAATTCGGGATATTTCCCGTTAATAGGAAAAACGTCAACTGTTATGCGTACCCTTCTGTCTTGTTTTTTCCTGCTACTTACATATTCATTGTCGGCACAATCGGAAATACTACCGTTGGAAGCGACCGGTAGCCGGAAGGCTGTCCGTACTTCCGGCGATATCCTGATGTTCGTTACACCGGTAGCCAGCCTGGCGGCTACGTTGGTTTTGCATGACTGGGAGGGATTGAAACAAGGAGCGTTTACGGGTATCACCGCCGTGGGAACCACCTATGCACTTAAACTGCTGGTAGATAAGGAACGTCCGGACGGCAGTGATAACCAGTCGTTTCCATCCATGCACACATCCATTTCCTTTGCCGGTGCGGCTTTTATACAGAAACGCTACGGATGGACCTATGGCATTCCGGCCTATCTGCTCTCATCCTATGTAGGCTGGAGCCGTGTCTATGGAAAGAAACACGATTGGTGGGACGTGGCTGCCGGAGCAGCCATAGGCATCGGAAGCGGGTATATCTTTACCCACCCCTATGCCAAAAAGCATAACCTTACGATCACCCCCGTTGCCGGAGGTGGCCATGTAGGACTGCATGCCTCGATGACGTTCTGAACCTTATTCGTAGTGCAGCGCCTCCGCAGGTTGGATTTTTGTCGTATTGCGGGCGGGATACCATACGCCGATGATAATCATTAGCGCCATCAACAGGAAGGTGATGAGGATACCCACACCAAAACGCAGGGCGGTAAAATCCAACCGGGCAACCTCTACCAGGTTCGTCAGTCCGAGGTTAAGGCAGACAACGGCCGCCGGGACTACAGCCAGGCAAAGCAGCAACATTCCTTCATTGATCAGACCAACCACCAGGCTGCGGGACGTGCTTCCCAGGGCGATGCGTAATCCCATCTCTCCTTTCCGCGCTTCGGTGCGGATCCAGAAAGTGCCGATGATCCCAAGGAAGATATTCAGCAACAGGAAGAAGAGGACGGCCAGCAAAGTGTGCAACTCATTACTTTCGTCCCGCACAAAATCGTCGTGGAATGATTCGATCGTCCGTACATCCAACAGGTAGATATTGCCCACGGAAAGCTGTTCGTCCATCTCCCGGCGGAAACGTTCGGGGAAATCCTTGTCCGCCTGTGGGGAGACACGGATACAGAGGTCGATCGCATATATATCTTCCGGCCTGGCTCCGGCAAACATAGGAGGAGTCATGATCTCATACAGGGCGTTTTCCGCCTTGGCATATTCGGTATAACGCAGGTCTTGCGAAACGGCGGCGATGGTTCGGGATCGTTCCAGGTAATTTCCCTTGTCCTGCGGATTGTGCATCGGTTTACCAACGGCGGAAGCCGTACCGAACAACGCTTTTTCCAGGGTCGGGGTAACGATCAGCGTTTTCTCGTTCAACTGATCGGTGGGTATATCTGATCCGTCTGCCGTTTTTATCCCGAAGACTTTGAAGTATTCAGGTGTTACAGCCAGCAACTGTGTGGCGACATACAATGTGGTATCCGACCCCATGAGCCGCGACCGCTGGTTCTGGCAATACGGATGTGCCGCACGGGAGAGCGAGACGGCTTCCACACCGGGGTATGCACGTATCCGCTCGGCAATCGTCAGCAGATCTTCCCCCGACCGGGTGGTCTTGACATCCAACGGGATATACCCTTCACTATCATCCCCCTTCTCTGCAAGGGCAACATAATAGGTATGATCGGTGTCATAGCCTTTCGCCGACAACAGGGTGTAGCCAACTACCAGCAGGTAGTCCACGATGAACCAGAGAAAGATGAAGACCAGTACTAACTCAACCCATATCCATGTGTTTGTTTTCCGCTGATTCCAGATGATAGACAATAAATGCTTTACCATGATTTTCGTGTGATTAGGATGTTATTACCATTAATTATTTTTCAGTGCATCCACAATCGCTCCCGATGCGGTACGAAAAGCCGGTATGCCTGCAGAGAGCAAGTTCAACACTAAGCAGAACACAAACGCATACAAGAACACCATCGGATTGAACAACATCTCGGCATTGACCGAAGCAAACCCATTGATCTCCCGTCCCCCGGCGTAACCCAGCAACCAGTCCCTCAGCATATACAAAGCACCATAAGAGAATACCAGGCCGATAACTCCGCCAATCAGCGAAACCACCAGGTTCTCAGTAAGCACCTGCATGATCACCTCTCCTTTGGTCGCGCCGAAGGCTTTGCAAATACCGATCTCGGTCATCCGTTTCTGCATCCGCGAGAGCGTTATCCCCGACAGGTTGATCGCCGGCACAAGCAGCAGGATCAGGATGATCGTGATATATTGGATAATGCTCCGTTTGGGATCGGGCTTGGTGGCTCCGTCGCGTGTCTGCAGATCGAAATGGCTTTCGGGTTGCCCGTTCAGGACATAGATATTGTCCACCAGTGTGGCATTATATTGCTCGACCCGCTTTTCCACCTCGGCTTTGATGGCGGGGAAATCGTTCGCCGACTTAGCCAGGATATATACATGGAACAGCCCCAGGATATCTTCCGTAAAAGAGACGGAAGTGATCTGATTGGTCGAATAGGGGATCCATATCTGCGCATAGGCAGACTCGGCCAGTATGGAGACATCCTTCACCACCCCGCAGATGGTGAACGGTTCATAGCTCAGTAGTATAGTCTTGCCCACAGCATCGTTACTGCCATACAGCCTACGCGCCATCGTTTCGCTGATCACCGCCTTTTTGATACCGGAGGCCACATCCGCTTCGGTATAAGGACTACCCCCGATAAAAGCGAAGTTAAACACTTTCCAGAAGTTCTCATCCGTATTCAGGAGGTCGCTGTTAACCTTTTCTTTCCCGCCTGGGATAGACGCTAACTTGGAACGGAACCGGGCGGAAATGCAGACGGCTTCCGCCGATTGCAGGTTCAGGTAACAGGCTTTGATCGTTTTCAGAGATAGGCAGGAATTATTGTCGCCCCCTTTCTTCCCTACGGTCGATCCCCAGGTGACATACAGGGTACGGCTACGGTTTCCCTCTGGCTGATAATCGGCATTACGTACCTCATACACGATCACGATCACCATAATCATGCAGATCGCCAACGCCGTACCTACAATCGTTATCACTCCGAGCAGCGGATTTTCCTTCAGCGCCGCTATCGCCTGTTTAAAATAGATCTTATACATAACTACTAATTTTACCTGGCTATATTACCTCCTCACTACTACCTCCTCACCGGTCAGACCGGATCCGGATCTGCTTACTGTACCTGGCGGCCGTCGAAGAAGCGAACGGTGCGGCTGGTTTGTTTCGCCTGGCGTTCGTCGTGGGTTACCATTACGATGGTGCGGTTGTCTTCCTTGTTCAGTTGGTGGAGGATGTCCATGACTTCAGCACCCATCTTACTGTCGAGGTTACCGGTAGGTTCGTCGGCGAGGATAATGTCGGGATTACCTACAATGGCGCGGGCGATAGCTACACGTTGGCACTGACCGCCGGACAATTGGGTCGGGAAGTGGCGCATACGGTGGCTCAAACCTACCTTTTCCAGTACGGCTTCAGCTGCTTTGCGACGTTCGGAAGCAGAGACCTTGCGATACAGCAACGGCAGTTCCACATTATCCAGCACGTTCAGCGAGTTGATCAGGTGGAAGCTCTGGAACACGAAGCCTAACTGTTTGTTACGGAAAGCAGCCAGTTCCTTATCGCCCATGTTTACAGTGTTGATACCATTGATCTCTACCGCTCCACTTGTAGGAGCATCCAGCAAGCCGATAATATTCAACAGCGTTGATTTGCCACAACCCGAAGGTCCCATGATGCTGAGGAATTCGCCTTTCAACACTTCCATGTTTACGTTTTCGAGGGCTACTGTTTCGATTTCCTTCGTACGATAGATCTTCTGCAAGTTCGTTAATTTGATCATGATTGTAATTTTTAATTGTTATTATTGTTGTTGTTAATTCTTTATAAAGGGCCTCAAGGGCTTTAAGGGCTACAATGGCCTTAAGGGCGGGCTATGCATTAGCGCTCAGGACTTAGACATTAAAGCCCTTGTAGCCTTTAAAGCCTTTGAGACCCTTATCCTTACTCATACCTTAATGCTTCCGCCGGAGGAAGGCTGACGGCTTTGCGTGCCGGGAACCAGATGCCGAGGCAGATCATCATTCCCATCAGCAGATAGGTGAATGTGGTCACTAACAGGAAGCGCCAGAGCGACAAGGGCAGGCGGCTTATTTCCATCAGATCCACCATCGCCAGGTTAGTGATCAGGAAGAAGATGACCGGAACCGTCAGGGCGAGCAGGCAAAGCCCTTCCCAATTCACATAGCTGAACAATTGCCCTTTGCTGGAGCCCAGTGCAACCCGTAATCCGATCTCACCCCGGCGGTATTGCGTACGCAACCAGAAGGTGCCGATAATACCAAAGAACACGTTGACAAGCATAAAGGCCATCATGGCGATCTTGATCTTCATCCGTTGCTCATAGCCACGGGCTTGTTCTTCCCGTTGCTGGGAGAGAGACTTGGCACCATAGACGTAGAGGTTGTTCACCGTCAGGCGGTCGCCCATCGATTCGAGGAAGCGGTTCATATCTGCGGAGGTTCGGATCTGTTTCATCCGTACGCAGAGTTCGATGCTGGATGCGCCGCGTTGGGCGATGAGCGCATCAAGATCGCTCCCCACCAGCACATCATAGAAGCAAGGGTTGCTGATCGAGTAGTCGTTCGCGCGTATCGGTTCACAGATAGCCGAAATGGCCATATCCCTGTCATCCCGTCTCACTGTCCGCCCTTTGCCGCTTTGCGTGCTGAAAAACTCTTTTTCCAGATCGGCGGATATCACCATCGACGACCGGTCGGTAGTCAACTGGCGAGCAATGGCATTCCCATTCTTATCTTTGACCCGGAATACGGTAAAGTACTCCGGAGTTACCTTGCGAAATTGGAAAGAGCGGGAAGAAAGTCCTGTGGTATCACCATCCACCGCATCAATGGTGGTGTACATCGCGCCAAAGGCATAGGGGATGGCGGAGATGCCCAGGGAAACAGCTTCCACTTCCGGGCTCTGACGGATCTGATCAGCCAGTCGGAGCAGGTCTTCCGTTTCTGTGGTAGTCCGTTGTTCTTCCGGGATATAGCCCACAGAACCCTCATTCAGCATCTGTTTTTTCAGACGGAAGGTATTTTCGATATCGAAGCCGAGCGGTTGGTGATAAACTACGGCATCCACCAGCAATACATCCACCAGCAGCCAGAGCACGCCGATCACCACCAGCAGTTCCATAAACAGCCATCCGTTGGAGCGGCGTTGTTTCCAGATGAGTTTGAATATATGTGTAAACATAGCGGTCTAAAAAAATGAGAAGCGTAATTAATCGTTATCTTTCAAAGCATCCACAATGGGCTGGCGGGCAGTCCGGATAGCCGGGATGGTAGAACTAAGCAGGTTGAGCAGGAGTACGAACACCAATGCGATGGCGAACGTAGCCGGTTGGAAAAGCATACCCGCCGTCACGAAAGCGCCATTCTGCAGGAGGAAGCTCTTGCACAGGTCGAGCAGCACGAACGACAAGGCCAGTCCGATCACACCGCCGATGCAGGAAGTAACACAACTTTCACATACAATCTGCATCCATAACCGGCCGTGTGTAGCGCCAAAGGCTTTGCGCACACCCACTTCGCTGCGGCGGCGCTGGACGGTGGATTGGGTAACGCCCGTCAGGTTCAGTGCAGGCAGCAGTAACAGGAAGAGCAGGATCACTCCCTTTTCAACCAGGAAATCTTTCGTCGTTACTTTTCTGAATCCACCGCCTCCCATGGCGATCACCGTGCGTGTGGTTGGACCATTGGGGAAATCCACGGTCTGATCAGCACTGGACTCGTTCAACGCCTGCTTCCGCTTTTCTACCTCGGTCCGGATGGCGGGGAAATCTTTTTTGTCTTTAGCCAATATGAGTACCTGGAAGGAGCCTACAAAGCCATAGCGGGACGTAAGCAACTCAGGATCGGTGGTGTAGGGGATCCATATCTCACTGAATGAATCCATCGCCTGCCGGCTTACTTCCTTTACCACACCCCGGATCGTGAATTCACGCGCATCCATCAGGACGGTCTTGCCTACGACATCGGTTGTACCGAACACCGCCTTCGCCACCTTTTCGCTGATCACCATGGCGGCGATACCCGACTGATGGTCGGCCTCGGTAAACGGAGCGCCCTGGATGAACCGGAAGTCGAACAGTTTCCAGAATCCCGGATCCGTAGCCTTGACGGCATACTCCTCAAACAGGCGTTTGCCCGGGAGGGTGAGGGGACGCATATCGGTAGCAATGGCCGTCACCGCCTCCGCCGTCTGTAACGGATAGAAACAGGCTTTTACTACTTCGAGCGACATCACACCGTGATTGGCAAAGGTTCCGTCTTTGGATTCCACTGCGGTACCGTATATATATAATGTACGGTGGCGGTTGTTTTCCGGAGAGAAATCGGCGAGGTCGATCTGGTAGATCAACACCACGAGCATGATCATAGCGATCGACAGCGCCGTTCCCAGGATGGATATGGTGCTGACGAGCGGATTCTCTTTCAGCATCTGGATGGCCATTTTCAGGTATTGCTTCAGCATATAGATGGTATGTATTTCCGTGGATGATTATTCGTATCTCAAGGCTTCTGCCGGAGGAAGACTGGCGGCTTTGCGGGCGGGGAACCAGATGGCGAGGCAGATCATGCCTGCCATCAGCAGGTAAGATCCGGCTGATACTGTCAGGAATCGCCAGGCAGATAAGGCTTGACGGTTGGTTGGCAGTATGTCCATGAGTGCCAGGTTCATAACCAATAAGCAGATCAACGGCAGGGTGAGCAGTAACAGGCAAAGACCTTCGTTGTTCATAAACCGGTATAATCCCCTCCGGCTCGATCCGAGCGCGATACGCAGCCCGATCTCGTTCCGGCGGTATTGCGTACGCAACCAGAAGGTGCCGATGATTCCGAAGAATACATTCACCAGCATGAAGGCCATCAGGGACAGACGGATCTTAATCGCGTTGCTATTGCCGCTTATCATATCTTCGCGTTGGCGGTCGAATTTTTTCGCCCCATAGACGTAGAGGTTGTTCACTGTCAGCCGGTCGCTGATTGATTCGAGGAACCGGTTCATTTCTTCGGGGCTGTAATCTTTCTTCATCCGCACGCACAACTCGGCACGGGAAGCGCCGAAGTTCTCGACGAGTTCCGTGAAATCATTTCCTATATGTACATTATAAAAGCTGGGCTCACTGATTTGGTAATCCGTTGAACGTATCGGTTGGGATACGGCGGAAACGACCACTTCTTCTTCATCCCATTTCACGCGTCTCCGTTCACCGCTTTGTTTGCCGAAGAAACGGGTTTCCATATCGGCCGTTATCACGATGGAAGAACGGGTGGTTTCGAGTTGCGGCGCGATCGGATCGCCGTTTTTATCTTTCACGCGAAACACGGTGAAATATTCCGGGGAGACATTGCGTATCTGGAAGGATTGGCTGGACAATCCGGTCGTATCGCCATCCACCGGCTCGATACTGGTCCAGGAGTTGCCATACGAATACGGGCAGGAAAAATAGGTTACGCAAACCTCTTCCACTTCATTACTTAACCGGATCTGATCCATCAGTCGCAACAGATCATCGGCTTCGGTGGTCGTGCGCTGGTCGGCGGGGATAAAACCGGGCGCCTGTTGGTTCAGGTCGGCCAGTTTGAGGCGGAAGGTGTGGGAAATATCGAAGCCTAACGGCAGGTTGAACGTGCGTTTTTCAACCAAATAAACATCCATCATCACCCAAAGAACGCCCATTACTACCAATAATTCGGCAAAGATCCAACCATTCGAGCGCCGTTGGTTCCATATCATTTTGAGTATCTGTTTCCACATATCTGTAGTTGTTTTTTTGCAGGTGATTATTATTCTACATCTTTCAGCGCGTCCACTATGGGCTGGCGGGTGATCCGTAAGGCCGGGATCGATGCGCTCAGCAGGTTAAGCAGCAGCACAAAGCCGAAAGCGATCAGGAATGTGCCGGGTTTGAGCAGCATCTCGGCATTCAGCATCGTGTTGTTACCCAACAGGAAACCTTTACATAACTGGAGTAGCGCGAAAGAGAGGGTGAAGCCGATCACACCGCCGATCAGCGAGATCATCAGGTTTTCACTGATGATCTGCCGGAACAAAACGGCACGTGTAGCGCCAAACGACTTGCGTAGTCCCAGTTCGCCACGGCGTCGTTGGACGGACGACTGCGTGACGCCGGTCAGGTTCAAGGCCGGAACCAGCAGCAGGAAGAGTAGGAGAGCGCCCCTCTCCGCCCAGAAATCCAATGTACTCCTTTTCCTGAATCCGTTTCCCCCCATGGCTACGTCTGCCTGGGTAAGCAATCCGGTTGGAAAACCAACTTCCACTTCCGTATCGGCGGCATTCAACTGTATCCGGCGTTTTTCCAATTCATCCCGGATCGCCTGGAAATCGCTTTTTTCTTTTGCCAGGATACATATACTAAATGCGCCTGCTTTAGTTTGTCGGGCACTCATGAACATTTCGTTGGTGGTATAGGGAAGCCAGATTTCACCCCAGGATTTGTTGGCTTGCTTGCTTACTTCCTGAACGACACCGCAGATCGTATATTCCAGGAAATCCATGAGGATTACCTTCCCTACCACGTCGGACGTGCCGAACAATTCGCGGGCCATCTTGTCGTTCACCACGACGGAACGGATGCCCGAATCGAAATCGGCTTCTGTGAAAGGCTTACCTTGTAGAAATTGAAAATCAAACACTTTCCAGAATGCCGCATCGGTGTACAACAGGGCATATTCCTTATACAATCGCTTTCCGGGAAGGGATACCGGACGGTTGTCGGTAGCCGTAGCGGTCACAGCCGCCGGTGTCTGGAGGGCATAGAAATATTCTTTCACTACCTGATACCCCATTCCGCCGCGGTTACGGTTGGTATTATCCTTTTTTTTCACCTCGGTTCCGGAGATATACATCATCGAACCACGGTTGGTTTCCGGGCGGAAGCCCACCAACTGCACCTGGTAAACCAGTACCACGATCATGATCATCGCGATCGATAGCGCCGTCCCCAGGATGGATACCGTGCTGACGAGCGGATTCTCCTTCAGCATCTGGAGGGCTAATTTGAAATACTGTTTCAACATACGTTTAAGAATTACAATGGTGTTATTCGCTCATTTTCAGTTTGTTCTTGTCTTTGTAGCTGCTCATGTCGGACACAACCACCTGGTCGCCCGCCTGGAGTCCACCGGTCACTTCCACAAATTCGAAGTTGCTGTCGCCCAGTTGCACTTTACGCTTGATCAGTTGATCACCGTTCAGCACAAACAGTTCGTATTCACCTTTTCCCATATAGTAGGAGGAGTTGGCTATACGCATCACATCGTCTTTCACGGCGTTCATCACATACACATCCGTCTTGAGGCCGGAGCGGAGGCGGCGGTGGTTGTCTTCGTTCAACTGGACAGAAAAGGAGATGACACCGTTTTTCGACAGTGGCGTCACATCGCTCACCACACCGTCGAGCTTGTCGTTGCCGATCTTCACCACGGCGCGGCTACCGGCGGCGATACGGTCGCCATAGGTATCGGCAATCTCGCCTTCGATCTTGAAATGGGAGAGGTCGGACACGATCGCCACCCGGTTGCCTTGTGCTACCTGGGCACCGATTTCATTGTTCACATATGTGAGGATCGCTTTGCGGGGTGAACGGATCTGGGCGTCTTCCAACGTACGCTTCGTCTCCGCCAGTCCTTTTCGGAAGATGCTGAGTTCGAGCTCTTTCACCTTCAGTTCGGCATCCACGAGGGCTTTCTCGTTGATGTATTTCTGTTCGTCTTCGTCGAGTTTGAGTTTGCTTACGTTGTAGTCGAGCTCCACCTGCCGTACCTTATCTGTCGTACCGGCGCCGAGACTGTCGAGGTAGCGTTCGTTACGCAGTTCTACTTCCTTGCGGTTGAGGGTCATGCGGGATACTTTGAGCTGCATTTCCATTTCAGACAACCTCCCCTTGTTGGATACGCGGAGTTGTTCGAGTTGGAGGCGCTTCATCTGTTCTTCGTCGAGCAGTTTGTTGTAGTCTGTTTCGGCCGTCTGGAGGTCGAGTTTCAGGATCGGCGTACCTACATCCACCGAGTCGCCCCCTTTCTTATAGATCTCCACGATGCGTGAATGGATGGGCGAGGTGATGATCTCTTCAAAAGCCGGCACCACTTTGCCAGAGGCGCTCACCGATACTTCGATCACGCCCACATCGACGGTGGATAGCTGGATGTCGTTCCTGTTCAGGCTCGTTTGTAACAATGAAATAACAAGTACGATCAGGACGACGGCAATCCCGACTCCTGATCCGATCTTGATCATCTGTTTCCGTGACTCTTTCTGACGCACTTCTTTTGAAATCTCTCTGTCCATATGTTTGCAGTGTTGTGTTTCTGTCTGCTAAAAAGCAAACCGTGTGCCAAAAAGGTAACGTGTTGATTATATGCGATTAACCGAATCCGCAAAGTGTTCACTATCGAACACTCTGTTCGGTTTCAGGCAGCAACTGATGAGAGAAAATAGCATTGTTATGCTTTTACTTTCAGTCTTTAAAACAATCATAGGTGAATGTTTAAAACAAGCATAGGTGGATGTTTAAAACAAACATAGGTGGATGATGAAACAATCATAGGTGGATGTGTCCTTTCCTGAAATCAGTTTACAGTTTGGGTGTTAATTACTAAAAGACCTTTACACAAAAATAACTTAGTCCTACATTTGGTTTACAAGGTTGAATGTAAAGATAGAGCAGGCGTTTGGATTAGCTCTTCCTGCCGC
>JAVBUE010000085.1:0-20519 GCA_031555735.1 Tannerellaceae bacterium | reverse complement strand
GCGCCGGGGATCCACCTCTTCCCATTCCGAACAGAGAAGTTAAGCCCGGCCACGTCGATGGTACTGCGCAAGTGGGAGAGTAGATAGCCGCCGTTTTAAGAAAGAGCCGGTTTTCCGAAAGGGAGGCCGGCTTCTTTGTTTTATCCCAGATGGTGTGTCAACTCATCATCTGTATGCAGTAATACCATATATGCGCAATAACTCGTTGTCTGCGTGCGGTAATTATAATATAAAAGCCCCAAGGCCGGAGCTTTGGGGCTTTGCTTGTATAAGGAGTGTTGTGTTATCCTTCGTTTACGGTGATCTTGATGATCTTGTCACCACGACGAATTTGATCAATCACGTCCAATCCTTCTGTTACTTTTCCGAAGACAGTGTGGCGGCGATCCAAATGCTTGGTGTTGTCTCTGTTGTGGCAGATGAAGAACTGTGAGCCACCGGTATCTTTACCGGCATGAGCCATGGAGAGTACTCCGCGGTCGTGATATTGGTTGTCCCCAGTGGTTTCGCATTTTATGGAATAGCCTGGCCCTCCACCCCCGGTACCATCAGGACATCCACCCTGGATAACGAAATCGGGGATCACCCGATGAAACGTCAACCCATCGTAAAAGCCCGATTGAGCTAATTTAATAAAGTTGGCAACTGTGCCTGGAGCGTCATTTTCAAAAAACTCCACATGCATAACTCCTTTCTCTGTTACAATGTCTGCTGTCTTCATATCAATGAAAAATTAGGGATTATCGTTCGATATCCTTGTTGTCATTACAAAGGTAGGAATTATTGTGAACAGTTCATCGCTACCTTTGTAGTTGTTTTCGCAAGGGTGCAAACCGGCTCAATCGTATGATCGGTGAGCTTTTGACAGCCTTTGGAGCGAATCCCGTTATCCGGTCATCGCCTTTTGATCGGTTTTACGATGGCATATGCAACGTCGTCTATGGATTCTATATAAGCTCTCAAATTACGAATATCAAGTGTTTCCATTTCTTCGCTAGATAATCCGGAGCTCCGTTTTTTCCAATATAACCAATCAATATGTTGTGGGAAACTAAGTTCCGGAATTGATTAACAAATAGTTATATTACGATGCCAACATAACCAAATAGCCAACATAAGGAAGAAAGAACTATCTATTCTGTGGAAACCACGAAGCGGCCAAACGAACGGCTATCATATACTCATTACTGGGAACCTGTAAGATTAATAACATAAACCCCACAGAATGGCTGACAGATGTCGTTAGCAGAATACCAGAATGTAGGACAAATCAACTAAGGGATCTTTTGCCGGGAAACTGGATGCGGAAATCATAGTGTGGTTCACCGTATGCTTACTGTACATCTTAAATACGTTTTTACGGTTGCCATGATGGTCTGTATTTGGGACATAAACTCGCCTTTTTTCACCCGGTGGTCTGTAAATGGGATGCTTTTTTGATTGAAGCAAAAATAAAGCGACCCGTCATAAGTGCCTGGATGTCATATAAATAACTAAAGCCCCGGAGCGTTTGCACCGGGGCTTTTGAGAAAATGGAGGTTCCTGGCGGATTCGAACCGCCGTAAACGGTTTTGCAGACCGGCGCCTAGCCACTCGGCCAAGGAACCATTGCGACAAGACAGGATGTCTTTGTTTTGCGAGTGCAAAGTAAAGGGTATTTTTTTGATTTGGCAAATATTTACCTGCTTTTTTCCATTGTGTATTGCGTCTGGTTGTGCAACTACCGAAAAATGATTTACTTTGTATCATCATTATGGCAGGAAAGAATGAAATTTACAGAAACTGAGATCCCCGGTGTGTGGATCATAGAGCCGAAGGTGTTTGCGGACAGTCGCGGATACTTTATGGAATCGTTTAAACAACAGGCATTTGAAGAACATGTCGGTCCGGTTCGCTTCATTCAGGAGAATGAGTCCTGCTCTACGAAAGGAGTGCTACGGGGCATGCATTACCAGCAGGAGCCCTATGCCCAGTCTAAACTGGTGCGTGTGATCAGCGGTTCGGTATTGGACGTAGCTGTTGATATCCGGAAAGGCTCACCCACTTACGGACGGTATATTGCCGTTGAACTGACGCATGAAAACAAGCTCCAGTTGTTTATCCCCCAGGGATTTGCGCACGGATTCTGTGTGTTGAGCGAACAAGCCATATTCACCTATAAAGTGGATAATCCCTACATGCCCGCTTATGAGGCATCCCTTCGTTTCGACGATCCCACCATTGGTATCAACTGGGGCACGCTGGAATACACTGCCCTCCTCCTTTCTGAAAAAGACAAGGCCGCCCCTTTCTTGGCGGAGGCTACAAATAACTTTCTATATAAATAGAAGAAGATAATGATATGAAAACTTATCTGGTAACAGGAGCAGCCGGCTTTATCGGCGCTAATTTCGTCAAATACATACTGTCCACCCGTCCGGACATTCGCGTGGTCGTGTTAGACCTTTTGACTTATGCCGGTAATCTCGGTACGATCGCAGGCGATATCGACAACAACCGTTGCCTCTTTGTGAAAGGCGACATCTGCGACCGCGAGCTGGCCAACCGCCTGTTTGCCGAATACGAGTTCGACTATGTGGTGAACTTCGCTGCAGAGAGCCATGTGGACCGAAGCATCGAGAACCCTCAGCTCTTCCTGTTGACCAATATCCTGGGTACGCAGAACCTCCTCGATGCCGCCCGAAAAGCCTGGGTGACGGGCAAAGATCCTTCCGGTTATCCTCTCTGGCGTGAAGGAGTCCGTTACCACCAGGTTTCTACCGATGAAGTATATGGCAGCCTCGGAGCTGAAGGTTATTTCCACGAGACGACACCTCTTGATCCGCATAGCCCTTACAGCGCCTCCAAGACCAGTGCCGACCTCTTCGTCCAGGCGTATGCAGATACCTATAAAATGCCGGTGTCCATCACCCGTTGTTCCAACAACTACGGTCCATACCATTTCCCGGAGAAACTGATCCCCCTGATCATCAAGAATATCCTCGAAGGCAAGTCCCTGCCGGTCTATGGCGACGGCACCAATGTGCGCGACTGGCTGTATGTGGAAGACCATTGCAAAGCCATCGACCTTGTAGTACACCAGGGACTCCCCGGTCAGGTATATAACGTAGGCGGCCACAACGAAAAACAGAATATTGAAATCGTCAAACTCACGATCCAAACCGTCCGTAGCCTGATGGAAGAGCATCCGGCCTATCGCCAGGTGTTGAAGAAGCGGGAAGTGGCTCCCGACGGTACGATCGCCATCGACTGGATCAACGACAGCCTGATCACCTTTGTCAAAGACCGTCTGGGACACGACCAGCGTTATGCCATTGACCCCACCAAGATCACGACTGAGTTGGGTTGGACTCCGGAAACCTCTTTCGAGGTTGGCATCGTAAAGACTATCCGTTGGTACCTTGAACACCAGGATTGGGTGGAAGAGATCACCGGCGGAGATTATATGAAATACTACGAACAAATGTACGGGCAACGATAAACAGATCGAAATAAAACATCATAGCATGAGTCCGAAAACAACTAAAAAAATAATCATAGGTATCTGGAGTGTGTTGGCTGCTGGCGTATTGTTGGCCGTCATCATCTTTGCCGGCATCGCCAACGGGGCAATCGGCTATATGCCGCCGGTTGAGCAGTTGCAAAACCCGATCGATAAGTTTGCATCCCAGATCATCTCGTCTGACGGGAAGCTGTTAAGCAGTTTCTCCACCGGGATGGATAACCGTATCTCTGTCAATTACGACGATCTTTCCCCGGATCTTGTCCGGGCGTTGGTGGCTACCGAAGATGCCCGTTTTGCCAACCATAGCGGTATCGACGTACAGGGATTGTTCCGTGCGGTGGTCAAACGCGGCCTGCTCTTCCAGAAAAGCGCGGGTGGCGGGAGTACCATCACCCAACAGTTGGCCAAACAGCTCTATTCCCCCAGTGCCGAGAATCTGATGGAACGTCTGCTCCAGAAACCGATCGAGTGGGTGATCGCCGTCAAGCTGGAACGCTTATACACCAAGGAAGAGATCATCAGCCTGTATCTGAATAAGTTTGATTTTCTGTATAATGCCGTCGGTATCCAGTCGGCAGCCCGTGTCTATTTCAGTAAGACAGCCAAGACGCTTTCCATCGAAGAAGCCGCTACGCTGGTTGGTATGTGTAAGAACCCGTCGTATTACAATCCCCAACGGTATAATGAACGTACGCGCGGACGTCGGAATGTAGTGCTCGACCAGATGGAGAAAGCCGGGTACCTTTCCGAAGCCGAATGTGATTCGCTGAAAGAATTGCCGCTCACCCTCCGATTCGCCCGCCTGGATCATAAGGCCGGGCTTGCTCCCTATTTCCGCGAATACCTGCGTCTGACAATGACTGCCAAGAAACCCGTCCGCAGCAATTACGCTTCCTGGCAGGCGCAGAAGTTCAAAGACGATTCTACTGCCTGGGAGACCAACCCGCTTTACGGCTGGTGCAATAAGAACAAAAAGCCGGATGGGCGCAACTACAATATTTATACCGACGGTCTGAAGATATACACCACCATCGACTCCCGCATGCAGCAATATGCGGAAGAAGCCGTGCGCGCCCATCTCGGCAAAGAACTGCAGCCTGCCTTTTTCCGAGAAAAGAAGGGACGCAGCTACGCGCCTTTCTCTAGTAACCTGAGTACGGAGGAGGTAAACTCCATCCTGACCCGAGCCATGCAACAGACCGACCGGTACCGTGCCCTGAAAAAGGAAGGAATGAAAGAGGCCGAGATCAAAAAAGAATTCAATAAACCCGTCGAGATGAGCGTGTTTACCTGGAACGGGTCTGTCGATACCCTTATGACGCCCTGGGATTCCATCCGTTACCACAAAGCTTTCCTGCGTACCGGTTTCATGGCGATGGATCCGCGTAACGGACAGGTGAAAGCCTACGTCGGCGGTATCGACTATAACGATTTCCAGTATGATATGGTCAATGGCGGTCGCCGCCAGATCGGGTCAACCATGAAACCGTTCGTCTATTCCCTGGCCATGATCGAAGGCTTCACTCCCTGCGACGAATTCCTGCACGTACAGCCCCGGCTGATGGACGAGAACGGCAAACCCTGGGAACCACGCAACTCCACCAAGGAACGGATCGGCGAGAAAGTGACTATCCAGTGGGCGTTGCAACGATCGTCCAACTGGGTGACCGCGCAAATCATGAGCCAGCTTTCCCCCTATACGCTGGTTAACCTGCTTCGTTCTTACGGACTTCACGGGGCGATGGATCCCGTTATCTCCATGTGTCTGGGTACGCCCGACGTGTCCGTGGGCGAGATGGTAAGCGCCTATTCCGTTTTTGCCAACAAAGGGATTCGTTCGGAGCCCATCTATGTGTTGCGTATCGAAGATCCTCTCGGCAACACGGTCGAGTCTTTCACTCCCAAGATGCACGAGGTATTGCCTGAAGATGCCAACTATAAGATGTTATACATGCTCCGCAGCGTAGTTGATGGTGGCAGCGGCTCGCGTCTCCGTTTCCGTTACGGCTTGCGGGCGCCGATGGGCGGTAAGACCGGTACCACACAGAACAATTCCGACGGTTGGTTCATGGGATTCACTCCCAGCCTTGTCGGCGGTGTATGGGTCGGCGGTGAAGAACGCGATATTCACTTCGACCGCCTGCAAGAAGGACAGGGCGCTAGCATGGCGCTTCCCATCTATGGCATGTTCATGCAGAAAGTCTATGCAGACAAGAGCCTCGGTTATTCGGAAGAAGAAAACTTCGATGTGCCTGAACAATTCCGCGACCCCTGTGGCAACGGCCGTACGCCCGACGACGACCAACTGATGGATCCCGATACCGGCGGTATCGACCGGATGTTCGAATAAGTTTCCTGAACTATAAGCGAAAAGACTCCCAAACAATTCAACTGTTTTGGGAGTTTTTTTGTAAATAATTCATAGCTTTGGGGATCAATCAAAAAAGTGTAGGTCATGAAAAGGGAATCTTTGCTTGCCCGGCTGACGGATACAGACAGTACATTTGATTTTGTGGTGATCGGCGGAGGGGCTACCGGTTTAGGCGTAGCCGTGGATGCCGCCACCCGTGGATACAGTGTAGCACTCTTTGAACGGGCTGATTTCTCCAAGGCTACATCCAGCCGTAGTACCAAACTGGTTCATGGCGGTGTGCGATACCTGGCGCAGGGCGACGTTATGCTCGTGCTCGAAGCCTTGCGTGAACGTGGTATCCTGCGGAAAAATGCTCCCCACCTGGTGAAAGACCAACGATTCCTCATCCCCTGCTACAGTTGGTGGGAGGGAACCTTATATACGATCGGGCTGACGACATACGACCTGATGGCGGGTAAACTGGGCTTTGGCCGCTCGTTCTGCATCGGACCTAAACGTGCCTTGCGAACCATCCCGGTATTGCGCCCGAAACAATTGATGGCCGGTGTCATTTATCACGACGGGCAGTTCGACGATTCCCGTCTGGCGATCAACCTTGTCCGTACGGCGGTGGATGCCGGCGCTTGTGTGTTGAATTATATGGACGTCACCGGCTTGCTGAAAGAAAATGGCAATGTATCCGGTGTCACCGTCCGGGAGGAAGAAAGCGGGCGGTGCTATACCGTCAAAGCACGCGCCGTAATCAACGCCACCGGTGTATTTGCCGATCATATCCTGCAAATGGATGAGCCGGGCAGGCGTCCTATCGTTCGCCCCAGCCAGGGTGTCCATCTTGTGTTGGATGGCTCTTTCCTACAGAGCGATCATGCCATTATGATCCCCAGCACGTCCGACGGGCGTGTCCTCTTCGCTGTCCCCTGGCATAACAAGGTGGTTGTCGGCACAACCGATACGTTGATGAAAGACGCGCTGGAAGAGCCTGTTGCCATGCGTACCGAAGTGGATTTTATCCTGGAAACGGCCGGACGATACCTGACCCGTCCGCCGCAGCGCAGCGATGTGTTGTCGGTCTTCGCCGGTCTCCGTCCCTTGGCCGCCCCCCACGACGAGAGCACCAAAACCAAAGAAATATCTCGCAGCCACAAGTTGTTACGCGAACAATCGGGGCTGGTCACCATCATCGGCGGGAAGTGGACTACCTACCGCAAGATGGCGCAGGATACGGTCGATCTGGCGCTTCGCCATTTCCCGGGTAAAGCCCGTCCCTGTGTTACGGAGACATATCCGATTCATGGCGCCAGTCCGGCCATCGGCTTTTCCGATCCGTTGTATGTCTATGGAAGCGATGCGGATGCGATCCGCCAGCTGGTTGCCACGGCTCCCGGCATGGCCGAATTGCTGCATCCCGACTATCCTTATACTGTGGGTGAACTGACATGGCTGATCCGCCATGAGATGGTGCAAACGCTGGAAGACCTACTGGCGCGCCGCTTGCGGATTCTTTTCCTCGATGCGCGCGCCGCTATGGCCATGGCGCCGCAGGCTGCCCACCTGTTGGCTGCCGAACGGGGAAAAGACGACGCCTGGGCTGGCTGCCAGGTGGCTGCCTTTACCCAACTGGCATCCCATTATATACTGGACTGAATCCATTTCACACTATACCATCATAACACGTAATACATGAATACAAGGAACAAGTACGTACTGGCTATTGACCAGGGAACCACATCCTCCCGCGCCATCCTTTTCGACCGGAAAGGGAGTATCATCCAATTGGCGCAGAAAGATTTTCAGCAATATTTCCCCAAACCGGGTTGGGTGGAACACGATCCGAATGAGATCTGGTATTCACAATCGTCGGTCATCCGCGAAGTGATGGCCAAGGCTGATGTGACGGATGCGCACATTGCCTGTATCGGGATAGCCAACCAGCGGGAGACCACCGTTGTATGGGATCGCGAAACCGGCTTCCCGGTGTATAATGCCATCGTTTGGCAAGACCGGCGGACGGCCGACTACTGCGAAGAGCTGAAGGCACAGGGCTATGCCGCCTGTATCCGGGAAAAGACGGGGCTGGTGATCGACGCCTATTTCTCCGCCACCAAGATACGGTGGATACTCGATCATGTGATAGGCATCCGCGAACGAGCCGAACGGGGTGAGCTCTGCTTTGGTACCATCGATACCTGGCTGGTATGGAAACTTAGCCGAGGCGCCGCTTTTGTGACCGATATCACGAATGCTTCCCGTACTATGCTCTTCAATATCCACACCCAACAGTGGGATCCCGAACTGCTCGACCTTTTCGGGATACCCGCCTCCCTGTTGCCCGAGGTGCGCAGTTGCAGCGAAGTCTATTGCGAGACGTCGGTGGGATTTTTCCGGGAAGGCATCCCCGTCTCCGGTATGGCGGGCGACCAGCAGGCGGCTCTTTTCGGCCAGCTTTGCGTGGAAGAAGGAATGATCAAGACCACCTACGGAACGGGTTGTTTTATGATTGTCAATACAGGCAAGACACCTGTCGTGTCGCAAAACAACCTCCTCACCACCATTGCGTGGAAGATTGGCGAAGAGGTGACCTATGCCCTTGAAGGCAGCGTGTTCGTGGGTGGCGCCGCTATCCAGTGGTTGCGCGACGGCATCGGACTGCTTCCCAGCGCCGCCATATCCGAACAGATGGCGCTGTCGGTCGCCGATAACGGAGGCGTCTATTTTGTGCCGGCGCTCACCGGTCTGGGCGCTCCTTATTGGGATCAGTATGCCCGGGGCATGATTATCGGTATTACCCGGGGAACCACCTCCGCCCACCTGGCACGTGCCGCCCTCGAAGGGATCTCCTACCAGGTGTATGATGTGCTGACAGCGATGGAGAACGACATCCACGCCCGTCCGAAAGAGATACGTGTCGATGGGGGCGCCATCGCCAACAACTTCCTGATGCAGTTTCAGGCGGATATCACCCGGTGTCCGGTGGTTCGTCCGAAAGTGTTGGAGACAACCGCGCTTGGCGCCGCTTACCTCGCCGGCCTGGCTGTGGGCTACTGGAAGAACCTCGGTGAACTGACCGAGCAATGGATCGTCGATAAGGTATTCACCGCCCAACGGAAGGAAGAGGAAGCCACCCGCTTACTGACGGAATGGCACAAAGCTGTGGGTCGCTCCCAACATTGGGTGGAATAACGTATGTATGCACAGTTGATTCTAATTATAAGTACAATCTAATCCTGTTTACAATGACTCCGTTTATTGCAGAAATCCTCGGAACCATGCTCCTCATACTGATGGGAGCCGGCGTATGCGCCAATGTATTATTGTCGAAAACCAAAGGGCACGGCGCCGGTTGGATGGTGATCACCACCGCCTGGGCGATGGGAGTATTCATCGGCGTGGTAGTGGCCGCTCCTTACAGTGGCGCTCACCTGAACCCTGTGGTCTCCATCGGCCTTGCCATTGGCGGTTCGTTCCCCTGGAGCGAGGTGCTTCCCTATATAGCAGCTCAGATGGTGGGAGCCGCCTTAGGCGCCACGTTGGTGTGGCTGGCTTATAAAGATCATTTCGATGCGACTGAAGAAGCGCCCCTCAAGCTGTCGGTATTCGCTACCGGTCCCGAAATTCACAACCCGCTGATCAATGTGGTGACGGAAATGATCGGTACGTTCGTCCTGATGTTCGTCGTCTTCTTTATTACGGGCGGAGAGGTGCATGAGTACCATACAGATAGTACGATCCCTGTCGGGCTCGGTTCGGTAGGCGCCATTCCCGTAGCCTTCACGGTATGGGTGATCGGCCTTGCCCTCGGCGGCCCCACCGGTTATGCCATCAATCCTGCCCGCGATCTCGCCCCGCGCATCATGCACGCCCTGTTACCCATCAAAGGAAAAGGCAGCAGCCATTGGGAATATGCCTGGGTGCCTGTTGTCGGCCCCCTGCTTGGTGCCTCCCTGGCTGCGCTGCTGTATCTGGCGTTGTAAGTGAAACCGGCGGAAATACAATATCTCAATCCCATTCAATTCACATTTTATAGCTAAACGGCATAGAAAGGGTGCGCTTTGGAACAAATCTATCGGATGAATCGTTATACCTTTGTAGCGGTTTTTAACGTGGGTTTGATTAGACATGGGCAAGAGGATTGTTTTTGTATTTGTATTCGTCCTTATCAGTTGGTTATCGTTCGGGCAGAATACGACTACTATCAGCGGTATCGTGACAGACTCTATAACGGGGGAGACGCTGCCGTATGTATCTATTATATATAAAGGTACGACCACGGGTACGGCTACCGATCTGGATGGGAAGTTTTCCCTTTCCTCCGGTACGGCGTCCCGCACCATCCAGGTTTCCTTCCTGGGGTATGATACCAAAGAACTGCCTGTGCGGATGGGGCGGGCGAATAACTATACCATCAAATTGTCGCCGACGGGTATTACGTTGTCCGACGTAGTGATCAAACCCGGCAAGGAGAAATACAGCAAGAAGAAAAACCCGGCCGTCGAGTTTGTGCGCCGGATGATCGACTCACGTGACAGCAATAACCCCCGTAACCACGATTATTACCGCTACGACCACTACGAGAAGATGGTATTCGCCATGAATGACTATGAGCCCAAACCAAAAAAAGCCAACGGTAAACCCCGCGCCTTCGATTTCCTGGTGGATTATGTCGATACGCTCGACGTGGGCACGAGGGTCCTTCCCGTGTCCGAACGGGAGAGGCTGGAAAGTATATACTACCAGAACGATCCGAAATCGGAGAAGCGGGTCGTCCGGGCAGCCAAGTCGGCAGGTATCGACGAGATCTTTTCGCGCGATGGTATCCAGCAGTTCCTCAACGAGGTATTCCGCGAGGTGGATATCTTCCAGAACGACATCTCGCTGTTCTTTTTCCGTTTCGTAAGCCCGTTGTCACGTGTGGCGCCCGATTTTTACAAATTTTACCTCCTCGATACGCTGGATGTTGGCGGACAACCCTGTGTGGATCTGGGTTTTGTCCCATTCAATTCCGAGTCGTTCGGCTTCACCGGCCACTTATACGTGACTCTCGATTCTACCTACTTTGTCAAGCAGATGCAGTTGAACGTGCCGAAAGATATCAATCTCAACTTCGTGAGCCGGATGACGATCAACCAGTCGTTCGAACGGACGGCAGACGGTACCCGGCTCATTACCAAGGATGATATCCAGGTGGACTTCAAACTCACCGAGAAATCGAAAGGGATGTATGCCCGCCGGCTCAGTATTTATAGCAATCATGCGTTCCTGCCACCCGACGACCCGTCGGTGTTCCAGCAAAGCATGCCGGTGATCACCCTTCAGAAAGCATACCGGCAGAACGAGCAGTTCTGGGACTCCATCCGTCCGTCCGACGCGGCGAGGCGGAACCCCAACACCGTGGCGCAACTCATGACGCGCCTGCGGCAGGTACCGTTGTTTTATGTGACGGAGAAGGTGGTGTCGATCTTCGTCAGCGGTTATGTCCCCACGAACACCGATCCGTTGAAGAGCAAGTTTGAGATTGGTCCCTTCAATACCTTCATCAGTGGGAATGCCATTGAAGGGGCGCGTTTCCGTGTGGGGGGAACCACCACCCCGGCTTTCAGCAAACGCCTCTTCCTCGACGGGTACGTGGCGTATGGGACGGAAGATGAAAAACTGAAATACAAAGCCCTTGCCGAATACTCGTTTATCGACAAGAAAGAATACCGCAAGGAGTTTCCCGTCCATTCCCTCCGGGCGGAGATGAGCTACGAGATCAACCAGCTCGGACAACAGTATATGTACACGAACAAGGATAATATCTTCCTCGCCTTGAAACGGCAGAAGGATACGCGCGCCACCTACCTCCGCAATGCCGAGCTGGCATACTACCGGGAGCATTACAACGGATTGGGCTATGGTGCCACGCTGCGTAACTACGAAGAGTTCTCCACCGAATATGCCGCCTTCGACCTCATCGGCGCCGACGGGCACATCACCCCGGTCGATTCATATACGATGAGTGAGATGGAGTTCAAATTCCGTTTCGCACCCAAGGAAAAGTTTTACCAGACGCGCAACTACCGCTATCCGATCACCCTCGATTATCCGATCCTGACGCTTAGTCATAAAACAGCCATCAAAGGTTTCATGGGGTCGTCTTACACGTACAACCGTACGGATGTGGGTTTGCAGAAACGTTTCTGGTTCACGCCTTTCGGGTATATCGACGCCATCCTGAAGGCCGGGAAGATATGGGACAAGGTGCCTTATCCGCTGCTGATGTTGCCCAATGCCAACCTTTCTTATACCATCCAGCCGGAATCTTATACGAATATGAACGCGATGGAATTTATCAGCGACGAATATGCCTCCTGGGATCTCACTTATTTCATGAGCGGGGCGATCCTGAACCGGTTGCCGCTGATCAAAAAACTGCAACTGCGTGAAGTGTTCTGCTTTCGCGGGCTTTATGGGCATCTCACTGATAAAAACAATCCCTTTGTCAACGGCGAAGGACTGTACGCATTCCCCGTCGGTTCGTACCCCCTCGGCGATGAACCATATATGGAAGCTAGCGTGGGTGTGGAGAATATCTTCAAATTCCTCCGCCTCGACTACGTCTGGCGCCTCAACTACAAAGACAACCCCGGCATCCAAACCAGCGGCGTACGCTTTTCAATGAAGTTATCGTTCTAAAGAAAAAGTAAGGGCGTTAAGGGGGGGCGATTAATAAGGGCTATAAGGACTATAAGGGCTACAAGGGCCTTAAGGCATAGCGCCCGACAAAGGCATTTAAGGTTGCCTCTTCGATTGTAAAAGCGACAAAGGTTCGCAAGCCCTTATAGCCCTTATTGATCGCCCACCCTTAACGCCCAAATCCTTACACAAAAAGGGCGCATGGTGATTAGCCTTGCGCCCTTTTGGGTAGTGTCAGGATGAGCTCGTTATTCCTCTTCGCTATCACTTTCGTCTTCCTTCATGTTGTGGAAGACATTCTGGACGTCTTCGTCTTCCTCCAGCTTGTCGATGAGCTTGTTGAGCTGTTCGCGCTGTTCGGGGGTGACGTCTTTGAGGTCGTTGGGGATGCGGACAAATTCGGCGGTGGTGATCTCGAAGCCGTTTTCTTCCAGGTATTTCTGGATGGCGGAGTTCTGTGAGAATTCGCCGGAGATGATCAGTTCGCCTTCATCTTCTTCCAGCTCTTCCACGCCGAAGTCGATTAGTTCCAGTTCGAGGTCTTCCAGGGATACGCCTTCTTTCATGGTGGTGTGGAAGATCACCTTGTGGTCGAACAGGAATTCGAGGCTGCCGCTTGTACCTAATGAGCCGCCGTGCTTGTTGAAGTAGCTGCGTACGTTGGCTACGGTACGGGTATTATTGTCGGTTGCCGTTTCCACAAAGACAGCGATACCGAACGGGCCATAGCCTTCGTAGTTTACTTCCTTATAGTCGGTATAATCCTTGGATGTAGCCTTCTTGATTGCGCGTTCCACGTTCTCTTTCGGCATGTTTTCCTTCTTTGCCTGTTGCATGAGGACGCGCAGGCGGGGGTTGGCATCAGGATCCGGACCACTGGCCTTGGTGGCGATGGTGATTTCCTTCCCTAACTTAGTAAATACGCGGGCCATATTGCCCCATCGTTTAAACTTTTTTGCTTTGCGGTATTCAAACGCTCTTCCCATATGATGTGCTTATTTGTTGTTAGTTACCTGAGTTGCGCCCCCAGTTTTTGTTCCAGGTTGGTGCGGATCTTCTGCATCACGGCGTCGATCTGCTTGTCGTTCAGTGTTTTCTCCGTATCCTGCAGGTAGAAGCTCACGGCATACGACTTTTTGCCTGCCGGGAGATTCTTGCCTTCATACACGTCGAAGAGGGATACTTCCTTCAACAGTTTGCGTTCGCTTTCGACGGCGATCTTTTCGATCTCGGCGAACAGCACCTGCTTGTCGATCAACAGTGCCAGGTCGCGTTTCACAGCCGGGAACTTGGAGATCGGTGAGAAGGCGACCTTGTTCTTCCGCACCTCCTTCATCAGGAGTGTCCAGGAGAGTTCGGCGTAATACACGTCCGTATCGATATCGGCCGCCTTACAAAGCTTTTTCTGCACAATGCCTATCGTGCCTAATTGGCGGCCGGTGTGGGAGGTGATGGAAAGGCCGGCGCTATAGATATCGTCCGTGAGGTTGGCGAAGACCACCTTCTGCAGGTTCACGCCGAGGCGTTGGAGGATGTTCTCTACATAGGCTTTCAGTTCATACACAGACGATGGCTCGCCGGCATGCGCCCAACTGTTGTCCACCCGGTTGCCACATACCCAGAGGCCGAGGCGGTATTCTTCGGTATATGCCGCCAGGGAGTCGTCGTCCTTCCGGTTGTCGGCGTTGTAGTCGTAGCAGTTGCCGAATTCGAAGAAGCGGATGTCGCCGTTCTTCCGTTTGATGTTGTATTCGATACTTTCCAATCCGCCGAACAGCAGGGTCTGCCGCATGCAGTTGAGATCGATGCTGAGCGGGTTCTCCAGCATGGCGCAATGGGCGGCAGGGTAGGACGACAGCTCTTCGTAATACGCCTGGCGGGTGAGCGAGTTGTTCATGATCTCGTGGAAGCCTGATCCGCAGAGTTGTTCGGAGATGATCTGTTCCAACTGGTAATTGCGGTCGGTGGGTGTTTTGTAGCTGAGGTTCGACTTCACGTTGTCGCTGAAGTCCACGTTATTGTAGCCGTAGATGCGGAGGATGTCTTCGATCACGTCCACGTCGCGTTGCACGTCGATGCGGTAAACCGGCACGTTGAGCGTCAACCCTTCGGCTGTTTCGCCCTTCACCTCGATGTCGAGGCTGGCGAGGATACTCTTGATCGTAGCCGCGGGAATTTCTTTTCCGATCAGGCTGTGGATCTTCCGGTAGGTCACATCCACCGTATAAGGTGCTGCCACGGTGGTATAAATGTCTTGCAATGCACCGGTGATCGTACCCCCGGCTGTTTCCTGTATCAGCAGGGTGGCGCGTTTCAGCGCATACAGCGTCTGGTTGGCATCCAATCCCCGTTCGAAGCGGAAAGAAGAATCGGTATTCAGTCCGAAGCGGCGGGCTGTTTTGCGTACCCGTGTCGGGTTGAAGCAGGCCGATTCAAGGAATACGTCCGTCGTCTGTTCGGTCACGCCCGCATCCAGTCCGCCGAACACACCGCCGATACACATCGCTTCCTCCGTGTTGCAGATCATCAGATCCTGGTCGGTCAACGTACGTTCCACACCGTCGAGGGTAGTGAATTTCGTACCCGTCGGCATGGTCTTTACCAATACTTTACCGCCTTTGATCTTATTGTAGTCGAACGCATGGAGCGGCTGTCCCACTTCATGCAGTACATAATTCGTTACATCCACCACGTTATTGATCGGGCGCAGGCCGATCGCCTTCAGCCGGTTCTGCAGCCATTCGGGGCTTTCCTTCACGGTCACGCCTTTGATGCTTACGCCCGTATAGCGCGGGCAGGCATCTGTGTCCACCACTTCCACCGTAATGGCGGGGGCGGGGTCAGCGATGCGGAAGGCATCTACCGACGGACGTGTGAGCGTTCCCGGTTTTCCGTTCTGTTCCAGGTAGGCTGCCAGGTCGCGCGCCACACCGAAGTGCGAGGTAGCATCCACGCGGTTCGGCGTGATATCCACTTCCAATACATAGTCGCTTTTGATATGGTAATACTCTTTGGCCGGCATACCCACTGCGGCGTCCGGCGGCAGCACGATGATGCCTGCGTGATCGGTTCCGATGCCGATCTCGTCTTCGGCGCAGATCATCCCGTTGGATTCCACGCCGCGTATTTTCGAACGTTTGATGGTGAACGATTCATCGCCACTGTACAGGGTAGTACCGTTCACGGCCACCACCACTTTCTGTCCGGCGGCTACGTTGGCGGCTCCGCATACAATCTGGAGAGGATCACCTTCGCCGGTATGGACAGTCGTGATATGCAGGTGGTCGGAGTTGGGATGTTCTTCGCAGGTCAGCACTTTGCCGATCACCAGTCCTTCCAGTCCGCCCTTAATGGTTTGTACTTCTTCCACGCTCCCTGTTTCCAGTCCGATGGAGGTGAGCGCGGCGGCTGCTTCGTCCGGGGTCAGGTCGAAGTCGAGATACGTTTTCAGCCAGTTGTAAGATATATTCATTTGTTCCTGTATTTATTTCATTGATAGCTTCTGAAATCGACCGACAAAATTACGAATAATAATCAAACCGTCCGCATGAATACCCTAAAAACACTATCTTTGCTCCTCACGAAAAAGTATTTAAAAGCGGACGCATGCGAATTGATATACTCACGGTACTACCCGAAATGATCGACGGGATGATCAACTGCTCCATCGTAAAGCGGGCACAGGATAAGGGACTGGCGGAAATACACCTGCATAACCTGCGCGACTACACCACCAACAAATGGCGGCGGGTGGATGATTACCCCTTCGGCGGAGAGGCGGGTATGGTGATGCAGATCGAACCCATCGACCGTGCGATCTCGGCATTGAAAGCCGAACGTGCCTACGACGAAGTGATCTTCACCTCGCCCGACGGCGAACTCTTCGATCAGCCGATGGCCAACAACATGTCGTTGCTGGGCAACCTCATCATTCTCTGCGGGCATTACAAGGGGGTGGATTATCGCATCCGCGAACACCTGATCACCAAAGAGATATCCATCGGCGATTATGTACTGACGGGAGGTGAACTGGCTGCCGCCGTGATCACCGATGCCGTGGTGCGCCTTATCCCCGGTGTCATTGGCGACGAACAGAGCGCCCTTTCCGATTCGTTCCAGGATAACCTCCTGGCGCCTCCCGTCTATTCCCGTCCCGCCGATTACAACGGATGGAAAGTGCCCGACGTACTGCTCTCCGGCCACGAACGCCTCATCAGCGAATGGCGCCTGCAACAGGCGCACGAACGGACGGCGAGGTTACGCCCCAACCTGCTCAAATAGAACGCCCTGCTGCTCACAGATTATCTGTAAACACTAATATATTATGAATGTAAAAGGAATGTTTGTAGTCGCAACCGCCTGTATGCTGCTGGTTGCCTGCCAATCGAAGAAGTACGACTATCCGTTTCAGAACCCCGATCTGCCGGTTGAAGAACGGATTGATAACCTCCTGAGCCAGCTTACCCTGGAAGAAAAGATCCAGCAGATGATGAACCAGACCAAGGCCATCGAGCGCCTCGGTATCCCTGCGTACGACTGGTGGAACGAAGCCCTGCATGGTGTAGCCCGCGCCGGACGGGCAACGGTGTTCCCGCAGTCGATCGCGATGGCCGCCACCTTCGATGAAGACGCTTTGCTGCAAACCTTTACCATGGTGAGCGACGAAGCCCGCGCCAAGTATCACCAGTACCAGCGGGATCAGGAATACGACCGCTACAAAGGTCTTACCTTCTGGACACCCAACATCAACATCTTCCGTGACCCGCGCTGGGGACGAGGTATGGAAACCTACGGTGAAGACCCGTTCCTGACCGAACGGATGGGGCTGGCTGTTGTCCGCGGCCTTCAGGGAGACGATCCCACCTATTTCAAAACCCATGCCTGCGCCAAGCATTATGCCGTACATAGCGGTCCGGAGTGGAACCGCCATGAATATAACGCCGAAGCCACGCCGCGCGACCTGTGGACCACTTACCTCCCGGCTTTCGAAGCGTTGGTAAGGGTCGGCCATGTGCAGGAAGTGATGTGCGCCTACAACCGTTTCGAAGGCCAGCCGTGTTGTAGCAGCGACAAACTGCTGGTCGATATCCTGCGCAACAGTTGGGGGTATGATGATATCCTCCTTTCCGATTGCGGCGCCATCGACGATTTCTGGCGGAAAGATACACGTACCCCGCGTCACGAGACCCATGAAAATGCCGCCAGCGCATCGGCTGATGCCGTACGTCACGGTACCGACCTGGAGTGTGGCGGCAGCTACCGCGCCCTGCAGAAAGCGGTGGAAGAAGGGCTGCTCACGGAGGCCGACCTCGATGTCTCGCTCCGCCGCCTTTTCCGCGGACGCTTTGAGTTGGGTATGTTTGATCCCGACGACCGTGTGCCTTATGCCGCTATCCCGTATAGCGTGGTGGAAAGTCCCGAACATGTGGCGCAAGCACTTGATATGGCTCGCAAGAGCATCGTGTTGCTCAAGAACAAAGATCATGCGCTGCCGCTTCGCAAAGACCTGAAGAAGATCGCCGTGGTAGGGCCGAACGCCGCCGACTCTGTCATGTTGTGGGCGAACTACAACGGGTTTCCGTCGCATACGGTAACCATCCTCGATGGTATCCGCGCCAAAGCGCCACAGGCCGAAGTGGTGTATGAACTGGGATGCAACCATACAGCCAACGACCTGCTGAAAGACCTCGGCGACTGTATCACCTCCGAAGCCGGACAGGGCTTTACCGCAACCTACTATAACAATATCGCTTTCGAAGGTGAACCCGTTCACCGGGGATCGGCGAAGGAACTGCATTTCACCACCGGCGGCAATACGCAGTTTGCCCCGAATGTGAACCTTACCAACTTTACTTCCCGCTATACGGGCGTATTCGAGTCGCCGGTGACGGGCGAAGTGGAGTTCGTGCTGTCGGGCAACGACGGTATCCGCCTGCTCGTGGACAAGGATACCCTGTTCAATGTATGGGGGAATGAATACGGCGCCGGTAAGGTGTGTAAGCTCCGGACGGAAAAGGGAAAGAAATATCCCCTCACCATCGAATACATGCAGAAAGGGGGCGATGCCGTGCTGAACTTTACGGTAGGTGTACGTGAGCCGGTTAACTTTGCCGGAACGGCCTCCCGGGTGAAGGATGCCGATGTGATCGTATTCGTGGGTGGAATCTCACCCCGCCTCGAAGGGGAAGAGATGCCGGTTGATGCCGAAGGTTTCCGCAAGGGCGACCGTACCAACATCGAACTCCCGGCCGTGCAGAAGGAGATGATCCGGGCATTGAAAGCCACCGGTAAGCCGATCGTGTATGTGGTATGTACCGGCAGCGCCCTTGCCCTCAATTGGGAAGAGGCGAACGTGGATGCCATCGTGAACGCCTGGTATGGTGGCCAGCAGGCGGGAACGGCGGTGGCGGACGTGCTCTTTGGCGACTACAATCCCGCCGGACGCCTGCCCGTTACTTTCTACACATCCATCGACCAGCTTCCCGATTTTCAGGACTACAGCATGCAGGGACGCACTTATCGGTATATGACACAGAAGCCGCTCTATCCCTTTGGCTACGGACTGAGCTATACCTCGTTCGAGTATCAGAACGCGAAGCTGGCTTCGGATAAGGTGAACCGCGACCACCCCGTCACCCTCACCCTGGAAGTAGCCAACACCGGTTCGATGGACGGAGACGAAGTGGTGCAGGTGTATATCAAAAACCCGAACGACCCTGCCGGTCCCCTCAAAGCGATGAAAGCCTTTAAACGTATCCATGTCGAAGCCGGCGCCCGCCAGTCTGTCACCTTCCAGCTCGAACCGAAAGCTTTCTGGTCGTTCAACGACCAGACACAGGCGATGGAAGTCCGCCCCGGAATGTATCAGGTGCTCTTCGGGGGATCGTCTGACGACCAGGCGCTCCGCTCGCTTGCGGTAGAGATACAGTAAAAGACTATTCCCGGCAGTAGCTGGTAGAACTATCGTTCCCATCAGGTAGAAGTATCGTCATCAAAAGGATCATCTGTGTCCGGCATTTGGATGATCTCATCTTCCCACCGTGGTGGAAACATCTTCCCACCGTGGTGGGAACATCTTTCCACAATGGTGGGAAGATGTTTCCACCACGGTGGGAAGATTAAACCCTCCGCATCGTACCATTACTTCCTCTTATTGAGGATAATAGAAGATGCAGTTGTTGACAATAGCGGGCTTTATGGCCGTATGTGGATGCGTTTGGCTGGTTGCCTGGCCGGACGATGTACATACCTGCCGGTAGCGGGATGGCTGTCGTCCCTTCACTGATGCGGCGGTTCACTACCTGTTGCCCGCCAAGGGTGTAAACTGCCAGCGTCGCGGGGACAGCTGTTTCGATAAACAGCTGCCCGTCGCGACTGGACAGTTGGAACGTATTGGGGGTAAGGTTAGCTGTGGTAGTGAAGGTGACGGTCACGTTTGTGTCTTCATAGATCTCGGAGACGATGCAACGCCACTTGCGGCCTTCCAGCGCCAACAAGCCACGGGGAGTGCCATTGACCAGTACCGTAGGCGTTTGTCCTTCGAACCCGTTTGCCAGGGAGATCACGAACGAGAAGGGATTGCCCGATTGGATCTCGAACGTATTTTTCTGCTTGTCGATCACGATGCCTTCGCCTGTAGTCAGGGTGAGGGTATGGTAGATAAGGGGTGGCTCCTGATAAATAGTTTCCACACCGGTGACGGTGATCACGACATCCGCATCCACCGCATTGAGGGTATAGACGCCGTTGATGCCGGTCAGGACAGTCGATCCGGCGCTTACCTTAGCCTTTTCTGCCGTATAGCCCGCTTTGGGAGCGAGGGTGAATGAGAAGGCGCTTCCCTTTCCGACGGTTATCCGGTTTGTGCCATCCGTCACCGTTGTCCCGTTTACGGTATAGGTGAAAGGATCGGTGGCCGATACGGACAGGGTGATGGTTTGTGTCTGCTGCGACCTCAGATAGGGAAAA
>JAVBUE010000084.1:0-25542 GCA_031555735.1 Tannerellaceae bacterium | reverse complement strand
GTCGGGGTGAGAAGATTCGAACTTCCGACCACACGCCCCCCAGACGCGTACTCTAAACCGGGCTGAGCTACACCCCGAATTATGCTGCAAAGGTAAGGCTTTTCACTCATATTCCAAAGCTTTCGCGGTAAAAATCCAGTGATTCGAGGATTTTTTCCCGGGAGACGGACTGGTTGATCCGTATGCCGCCTATTGTTGAAAGCAGGGTGAAGTTGATGATGCCCCCTTCGTTTTTCTTGTCGTGCGTCATCAACGCATACAGCGCATCGTAATCATTGCAACCGAAGCAGAAGGGAGGATAGTATTCCTTGATATAGCTGACTACCTGCCTCAGTTTGTCGATCGGGAAGCCACATTCCTTATACGAAAGATACAGCTCGCAGATCATCCCGGCGGCAACCGCATGTCCGTGCAGGATCGGCCGGTTCTGTGCAAACGACAGGCTCTCGAAAGCATGTCCCACGGTATGTCCGAAGTTCAGCGCTTTCCGGATCCCCTGCTCTTTCGGGTCTTCGGTCACGATCCGTTCCTTGACGGCAACCGATTGCGCCACCATCCGGTTCAGGAAAGCATAGTCGGTTTTCCCATCGAGGTCGTACAACATCACCGAAGCATAGTTATCCATCGAACTGATCAGCGCATGCTTGATCATCTCGGCATAGCCTGAGAGCAGGTTGTCGCGGTCGAGCGTCTGCAGGAATACACAATCGATGAAAACACACAAGGGAGGATAAAAGCTGCCGATCTCATTCTTGAGGCCGTTGAAGTTGATCCCCGTCTTGCCCCCCACCGCCGCATCGACCGATGCCATCAATGTGGTAGGCACATTGATCGTGCGGATACCCCGTTTGAACGTAGCGCCGGCAAAACCACCCAGGTCGGTAATCATCCCTCCTCCCAGGTTCAGGAGGATGGAATCGCGCGAAGCGCCTCCGTCCGACAGCCATTTCCAGATAGAAGCCAGTTGTTCCGGTCCCTTATGGGTATCACCCGCTTCCACCGTGAATACGGCCGCTTCGGCAATGGCCGGAACGAACTGTATCAAAGGGAAACAGTTTGTCCGTGTATGCGTATCCGTAAGGACAAACAGCTTATGATAGGTCTGCGAAGCGAGGAAATTCCCCAGTTCGGACTTCAGGTCTGCACATATCACCACTTGTTGTTCCATACCGTTTGTCTGTTTTCCGGATTATCGGGCCGTAAGAGTATCCACAACGGCATCCACTGCGATAGTCAACCCATTGATATTCTTACCTCCGGCCGTAGCGAAATGCGGTTGGCCGCCCCCGCCACCCTGGATATGCACCGCCGCGTCTTTCACCAGTTTGGCGGCATTCAGCCCATCGGCCACAAGGTCGTCGCTCAGCATCACCATCAGCGTCGGTTTGGCTTCATCCAGGATACCGGCTACGAACGCAAACGTCTCTTCGGTTTCCCCTTTGATCTGAAAAGCCACATCCTTCATGGCGTCCGAATTCCCTTTACCGGCATAGCGGAAGATACGGATACCCTCCACTACTGTTGAATTAGCCACGATCTGTTTCTTCAGCGAGCCGGCCTTCTCTTTGATATAATCGTCCAACTGCTTCTTCATTTCGGCGCTTTCTTCGATCGTCTTACGGATCGCCTGCGCCACGTTCGGCATATTGTTGAACATCGTGCGAAGTTCGCGGATCAGATCCTGATGCGAATAGGCAAAGGCTTCGGCCGCTTCGGCAGTAACCGCTTCGATCCGGCGCACGCCGGCGGCGATGGAACTTTCGCCAATGATACGCATCGTCCCGATCATCCCCGTGGCAGGGATATGCGTCCCTCCGCACAGCTCGATCGAGCTACCGTATTTCACTACGCGCACATCTTCACCGTATTTCTCACCGAACAGCGCCATCGCTCCCAACGCCATCGCTTCGCCGATCGGCATGTGGCGATGTTCCTCCAGGGCGAAGTTCTGCCGTATTTTGGCATTGACAATTTTCTCCACTTCTCGTACTTCCTCTTCGGTCACTTTCTGGAAGTGGGAGAAATCGAAACGCAGAGAGTCGGGAGAGACGAACGACCCTTTCTGCTCCACATGCGAGCCGAGCACCTCACGCAAGGCTTCGTGCAAGAGGTGGGTGGCCGAGTGGTTACATTCGCACTGGATCCGTTTCTGTTGGTTGATGGCGGCGGTAAAAGTTGCCGTCACATCCTTCGGCAGTTGGGCGACAAGATGGACGGGGAGGTTGTTTTCCCGTTTGGTATCGATCACATCGACCTTCTCATCATCGCCGGTCAACCAACCCGTATCACCTACCTGCCCCCCCATTTCGGCATAGAACGGCGTCTGGGTGAGAACAAGCTGATACAGCTCGCGGTTCTTTTGTTTGATCTTGCGGTAACGCAGGATCTCCGTCTCACAGTCGAACTGGTCGTAACCCACAAAGTGGCTATCCCCTTCGCGCACCACGACCCAGTCGCCCGTTTCAATGGCGGCGGCGTTACGCGCGCGTTCCTTTTGTTTCTGCATTTCGGCATCGAACTCGGCATGGTTCACTTCCATGCCCCGCTCTCGGAGGATCAACTCGGTCAGGTCGAGCGGAAACCCGTAGGTATCGTATAAGGTAAAGGCATCCAGGCCACTGATCACGGTCTGGTTGCCAGCCTGTGTCTCTTCAATCTTCTTATCAAGCAGGCGGATACCGGTCTCCAGGGTGCGGAGGAACGATTCTTCTTCTTCCTTGATCACCTTTTCGATCAGCGTCTGCTGTGCGATCAGCTCGGGATAAGCGTCGCCCATGGTGTCGATCAAAGCCGGCAGCAGCCTGTACATGAATGCTTCGCGGCGATCCAGGAACGTATATCCGTAACGCACGGCGCGGCGGAGGATCCGGCGGATCACATACCCCGCTTTCGCGTTCGACGGCAACTGCCCATCGGTAATGGCAAAGGAGATGGTACGGATATGGTCGGCGATCACGCGCATAGCGATATCTTTCTCCCTGTCCTGTCCGTACACCGATCCTGTCCGGGCAGCAATGTCCTGGATGATCGGCTGGAACACATCCGTATCATAGTTGGAGGTCTTACCCTGGATCGACATACACAGGCGTTCGAATCCCATACCGGTATCGATCACGCGGGCAGGCAGCCCTTCCAGTGAACCGTCACTCAGGCGGTTGTACTGCATGAATACCAGGTTCCATATCTCGATCACCTGCGGATGGTCTTTGTTCACCAGGGTCGCTCCCGATACGGCAGCCCGTTCGGCATCCGAACGGATATCGACATGTATCTCCGAACAAGGGCCACAGGGACCGGTGTCGCCCATTTCCCAGAAGTTGTCTTTCTTGTTCCCATTCAGGATATGATCCTGCGGGAGGTATTGCGCCCAATAACCGGCGGCTTCGTCGTCGCGCTCCAGGTTCTCCTGTTGGCTTCCTTCGAATACCGTGGCATAAAGGCGTTTGGGATCGAGCTTCAGCACGTCCACCAGGTATTCCCATGCCCATTCGATGGCTTCTTTCTTGAAATAATCGCCAAACGACCAGTTGCCGAGCATCTCGAACATGGTATGGTGGTAGGTATCGTGCCCTACCTCTTCCAGGTCGTTATGCTTGCCGCTCACCCGGAGGCATTTCTGTGAGTCGGCGATACGTGCGTATTTAATGGGAACATTTCCCAGGATGATATCTTTGAACTGATTCATGCCCGCATTGGTAAACATCAACGTAGGGTCGCCCTTGACTACCATGGGTGCAGAGGGGACGATCTGATGGCCTTTGGATGCGAAAAAGGCTTTATACGATTCGCGGATTTCTTTTGCTGTCAACATAATACTATAATTGCTCTCGTTAATAATATCAAAAAGGATTTGCAAAAGTACGGCAAATTATTATTTTTGCGTCAGTTTCCATTGTAAATTATTCTATGAAGCTATTCAAAAGCCGTAAAACATATTATCGTTATAACCCCGCTACAGAAGAGTACGAGCGCGTATATCCGTCGGGAAGGGACAGAGCGTACAGTGTGTTACGGCATTTGAGTACGGGGATCGTGTTCGGTATCGCCGTCTTCTTCGGCATGATGTACCTGATCGATTCGCCGATGGAAGCCCTCCTGCGGAAAGAAAACAAGCTCCTCCTCACGCAATACGAAGTACTTTCCCTCCGCATGGACGAAGTGTCGCAGGTGATGGAAGAGATTCAGCAGCGCGACGAGAACCTGTACCGCACCATCTTCCATGCCGAATCCATTCCGGCATCCGTACGCAAGTCGGGGTTCGGCGGGAGCAGCCGCTACGAACAACTGATGGAACTGTCGGATGCCGACCTCGTCGTATCCACCACCCGGAAGCTGGATATCCTGCGCAAGCAGCTATATATCCAATCGAATTCACTGGAAGAACTCATCGGCATGGGCAAAACCCAGGAGGAACGCAGCCAGTGTATCCCCGCCATCCAGCCGGTGGCAAACAAGGATCTCAACAGCACGGCTTCAGGCTATGGTTTCCGGATCGATCCGATCTACCGCGTACCCCGTTTCCATTCAGGCATGGACTTTTCCGCAAAGATCGGTACCGACATCTATGCCACCGGTAACGGAGTCGTCACCTATGCCGCCTGGAAACAGGGATATGGCAACTGCCTCGTGATTGATCACGGATTCGGCTACGAGACGCTCTACGGCCATCTGAATAAATATAAGGTACGCGTGGGACAGAAAGTAACACGTGGACAAGTGATCGGCGAAGTGGGAAATACCGGTAAATCCACAGGTCCCCACCTGCATTATGAAGTGATAGTCAGGGGGCAGTACGACAATCCCTCCAAATACTATTTCATGGATTTAACACCCGAAGAATACGACCGGATGATCCAGATCGCGGAACACCACGGCCAGGTTATGGATTAATAAACACCCAAACAATATGGCGCTCAAGAAAGACAAAAATCTGAAATTGTACTACTCCATCAGCGAAGTTGCGCAAATGTTCGAGATCAACGAATCCACCCTCCGATACTGGGAAAAGGAATTCGACATGATAAATCCCCGAAAGACTCCGAAAGGCACCCGTTTTTACAAGCAGGAAGACATTGATGCCATCCGCCTGATCTACCACCTGGTGAAAGAACGGGGCATGACACTGGCCGGCGCCCGCCAGAAACTGAAAGACAACAAAGACACCACCGTCCGCCAGGAGGAGATCGTCCACCGCCTCAAGCAGATCAAGGAAGAACTGATTGCGATGAGAGAAGCGTTTGAAGCATACGGATCCAAAGAATAGCCCATTTCCATTATTTTTTTTAATCTCAACACGACGACAATACCCTCAAAAAGACGTATCTTCGCCGGCAAAAAGAAATAGTCATTATGGAAGTAACAGGAAGAATCATTGCCGTATTACCCGAACAGGGAGGCATTAGCAAGACCGGAAACGAGTGGAAAAAACAGGAATATGTGCTGGAAACACAGGAACAATATCCCAAAAAAGTATGTTTCCATTTCTTTGGAGCTGACCGTATCGCGCAGGCTAACATACAGATGGGTGAGTTGTTGACCGTATCGTTCGATATCGACAGCCGTGAATACCAGGGGCGTTGGTACACCAGCATCAGTGCCTGGAAAGTGGAACGGGTGGAAGCCGGTATGCCCGCATCCGGACATGTCACCCCCGAGAACTTTACGCCGGCAGCCGCCCCCATCGCTGCTACGGCTCCCGACTTTCCTCCCGCCAACCCGGTTGACGATCTCCCCTTCTAAGCAGGTTATCCCGGTAACAGCCGGTTACCGGTACTCCATACCCAGGCAAAGTCGGCTGTTACCTGGAAACCCAGCTCGAACGTACGCTTATACGGTGTACGGCTTTCCTGTACCAGCAGGTTTCCCGCTTCGGCATAAACAAAAGGCAGGACATGCAGGTGGCGGCGAAAATCCACCTCTTCCTGGCCGATCATCTTGAAAAGGGCTTCTTTGGCACACCAATGCAGCAACAGATGCTCACGTTCGTGCACAGCATCCATCGCCTCCTCTTCTTTTTCCGATACAAATTTATGCCGAACGCGCCATACGCGGTCGGTTTTCCGTTCGATATCCACCCCTGCAAAAGGGGCAGGTTGTACAACGGCGGCCGCATAGCCGTCGGTATGCGACAGGCTGATATGCAAGGACTCCCCGGGCAGGAAGGGTGCGCCGTTGGGATGGTAAGCGACGGGCGCATCTTTCCCCAGCAACGAAAGCAGCAACAGGCGGGTGGCAAGCCATTCCCGGCAACGCTTTTCCGTCCGCAACGTATCCGGCAACGATTGGCAGGAAGAAGCCGCGACAAGTAATTGCTGCAACTCATCCGCACTTTCGTCTATCTTCCAGAGGCCGCGGGAGGAAGTGGTATAGGCAGAAACGACAGCCATCAGTTTTTCCAGTAAAAAGATTGGATCAGTTCCCGGATATCCGTCTGTAAATACCGGGTAACCGGAGCGATGGAATCGGCGTTGCCATATTGTTCATAATACAACGCCCCCCGGAAGAAATGCTTCACGCTGTCGGTCACGATAAACTGGATGGGCGAAGGCGCCTCACCCGATACCTCAAAGAGGGTCGCATAGACATTCGCTTCCGGATGGGAATACGCCTTCTCCGCAACGGTGGCTTGTCTGACCTGGCGGAGAAGCAAGGCGCGGCTTTCCCGGTCGATCTCCGGAAAGGCCTGCCGCGTCACAGGCAGATAGCTGCAATAGATCTTCGCTTTCAATGTGGGATAGCCGATATTGACCCAGGTGGGCGGTAAACCGGCGGGAGGAAGCTCCACCACGGCCAGGTGGGAAATGTCAAACGCAAACGGCATGCCGTCTTTCGAAAACGGCATATACCGCGGCGCCTCCGGTTCGATGCGCAGGTATCCTTTCGGCTTCGGCGTATAGTCCGAGCAGGAAAACAGGCAACAGAAAACCAGGCACCCTATACATACCTTGTTCATGGCAGAACGGATCATGCCTCCTCCTCAACGGCAGAGAGGCAGTTAAACTTCACTTTCAGGATGCGCCGATGATCCATCTCCAACACCTGGAAACGATAAGTGGAATAGATGATCACCTCCCGGCGGACGGGGAAGTCGCCCTTGATCTCCAGCAAAAGGCCGGCGAGTGTTTCCACCTCTTCCGTAAGTTTGCCGAAGTCCGACTCATCCGCCCCGATCACCCGGAAAAAGTCTGTCAGCGAGATCTTGGCTTCGAAGATCAGGCTGCCGTCGGCCAGCCGGATGTATGGCTGTTCATCCTCATCATATTCGTCGGAAATATCCCCCACGATCTCTTCGAGGATATCTTCCATGGTCACGATCCCCGACGTACCGCCAAACTCATCCACCACGATCGCCATGTGGATCTTATTGGTACGGAATTCTTCGAGCAGGTCGTCTATCTTCTTCGTCTCGGGCACGAAATACGCGGGACGGATCAGGCTCTGCCAGCGGAAAGTATCCGGTTTGTCGATATAGGGGAGCAGGTCCTTGACATACAGGATCCCTTTGATATTGTCTTCCGAACCGGCATACACCGGAATGCGGGAATAGCCGGACTGGAGGATGAAGTCGATTACCCCCCGGAAGGTAGCTTTGATGTCGATATCTTCCATATCCAGGCGGGAGGTCATGATCTCATCGGCTGTCTTGTTGTAAAACTTGATGATGCCGGCCAGCATTTCTTTTTCATCGGGGATCTCATCGCCCGTCAGCTCAAGGGCTTTCGACAGCTGATCGACAGACAAATCAAATTTCTCCTTTCCAACCGACTTATTGACAAACGAAGTGGAAGAGACCAGCAACAGGGACAGGGGACGACAGAAACGCTCCAATCCGTTCAGTACCGGGGTGGAAAAGCGGACAAACCGCAAGGCATTCTTCCGGGCATAAATCTTCGGCATGATCTCCCCAAAGAGTAACAACAGAAAAGAAAGCAGGACGGTTTCCAGCACAAAACCCAGGATGGGAACGGCTGAGAAGTCGATCCACCTGTTGATGCCATACGTACACAGCATGATGACACCCACATTCACAAAATTATTGGTGATCAGGATTGTTGCCAGCAGATGATCCTTACGGTTCAACAGTTGCAGGACCGTATGATCCACCGTGCTTTTCTCATCCCTGATTTCCCGCAAACCCGCCGGAGTCAGGGAGAAAAACGCCACCTCGGAAGCCGACACAAAGGCCGACACACACAACAGTAACCCGGCAATACCCAAAGCAAGAGCCGTACCAACTGTCAGTCCGTGAACGGAGACTTGTTCTACTAATCGCGGGAAATAATCGGAGTCCAAGGAACAAGGTATTAGTCAGACAATATCAGAACGGCAAATCATCCGCGGGATCCGGCTCTGAAACGGAAGGAGTCGGGGTTTGCGCCGGCTGCGGGTAAGCAGCAGGCTGTGCAGGCTGTCCGGCCGGTTGCGCCGTGGAGGTGGTTCCGGTGGTTCCGCTGCCTTCCGGTCGCGTCCCCATGCTGTAAAACTCAATACGGTCGGCATGGATCTCGGTAATATATCGTTTGGCTCCTGATGGGTCGTCGTACGAACGCGAACGGATCTTCCCTTCCACATACACACCCGAACCTTTGCGTACCCATTTTTCCACGAAGGGAACCAGGTCGCGGCGTACTACGATGTTATGCCATTCCGTACGCTCGGGTACTACCGTACCATTCGCCAGGGTATAACCTCTTTCCGATGTAGCCAGGGGAAAGTTGGCGACAGCGGCATTGCTGTCAAAATAACGCACTTCGGGATCTTTGCCCACATTACCGATCAAAATGACTTTATTCAGCGACATAACACGTATTTATTTTGGTTTCTATCCTGCAAAGAAACATAAAAACAATCACCTTACCAATGCTTTCGTTAAAATTTTAGCGCCCATTTCATTTGTTCGTGTCTTTGGCACGGGAAAGGATATCGGCGATGGCGGCTTCGATGATGGTATCCTTTCCTTTGGCGATATCTTCGGCCGTCATGTCCACCTTCTTATCCGGATCGATACCGTATTCGGTATGCTGCATCTGCGTGTCGAGCATCGGACTGGAAGAGAAACGCACGCCCCATCCGTTCGGCAGTTCCGAGTTGAACGGGAAGCCACTGCCCCCTCCGGTGCGGTCGCCGATCGTCACCACCTGCGGCATGAGGTTCATCTTCTGCACAAAGTCGTTGGCGGCACTGTAACAATGGCGGTTCGTGAGAACAACCACCGGACGGAACCAGCGGATATGCGCCGAAGGAGAGAGGTAGAGCGGATACGGTTCCGAGAAATCATCATGCCCCTTGCCGGTCTTATGCTGCAGATAGCCCGTCAGTATTTTCTTGTCGAGGAAGCGGGAAGCGATCAGGTCCGCATACGTGAGCGACCCTCCCCCGTTATCGCGTACATCGATGATAATCCCTTTGCAATCCTTGAACTGGGAGAAGATATAATCCAGGTTCGTTTCTCCCACACCGGAGGAAAAGCTGCCGTAATACATATACCCCACCTGGTCGTCCGCCAGTTTTTTATAGATCATTCCACCGGCCTGCGCATACTTCCCTTCCGTAGCCGAACCCAGGTATTTCTTCTGCACATCCTCGGAAAAATTGGCCGGATAATCTTCATACCAAGCCCAGTAACGGGAAATATTAAAAGAAGAGACCAGGTTGGTATGCCCGTCTTTCAGTTCATTCATCATCTTGCCCAGCACCTTGAAGAGGTCGTATTGATTCATCGTGTCGGTAATCTGCACGCTGTACTTGGCGTGTACATCATTCCAGTCGATATCCTTATACGCAAAGAAACAGTAATGCTCGTCCAGGATCTTCCAAAGGGCTTCGAAGTTCTCCCGGGGCGAACGGGTATAATCATCCCCCTTCTCGCATCCGGAGATGAACAGGCAGGCCAGCAACAGGCAATATGTCGTCAATCGTCGTTTCATCCTCTCAATAATAGGCGCTACTGTACTTGTTGGTATGCTTCAGCCGCTTACCGCCGAAAGAGAGAAACTCTTTCACCAGGCCGAGCATGAACGTATTGGATAGTATCCGGGTGCGTATGTGGTTCACATCCGTATAGTAATAACTGTTCAGGTATCCCACACGGACTGTCCAGGTATAGACCGGCAGATCCACCGTGAGGTAGTTCCGCATGGCAAATTTATTGTGAAACGAGTTGAAACGTACAATATCCGACGCGTTTCCCAGGTCGAACATCTCATAATACGACTGATCCATGTGGGGAGAGAACAGGATACCCGCAAAAGGGATATCCATCTGGTAACGGACGGTCAGCGGATAGGTTTTGATCTTCAGGTTGTAGATCGCCATCGCCGAAGCATTCAGATCGAAATCCACATGCGCCGAAGCCGGATTGTTGCCATTGCGCGTATTATACATGAACCCTCCCATGATATGCCCTGCTCCTCCGGCGAGCAGTTTCAGGTTAGGCAATGGGCGGAAATGATAATGATAGCCAAGCGAATAGTCCACAAAAGCCCCGAACTCGGAAGCCGTACCGGCCGGATTATCGACAAAAGCCATATCTACACTGAACAACTGCTGGCGCGACACGTTATAATCCGCCAAGCCCACCATTTTCATCCGTTCATTAAGGATGCGCAAGCCCCATCCGGTATAATTCAGGGAAGCGCCCGGGCTCAGGTAGGTGTTTTTCAGGCTATAGCCACCGATGCCGATCAGGGTGCCTTCGTTCACCGACCAGGGGGCAACGCTATCCGGCTCCGACTGGGCTGACACAGCCATCGGAAAGACCAGTAATCCTACTATCAGACTCAGGATATGCTTCATTCGTCAATCGTCAAAAAGTTTCATTTGTCCTGTCAGTTCATCCAGGATATCCCCGTTGTTTACCGGTTCTTCCCCCGTATCGGCATCAGCGGTATTCCCTTCACCCGTCTCACCCGGAGCAACAGGCGTAGCGAAACGAATCGGTTCCAATTCGTTGATCGTTTCCACCTCAAACGTAGTGATCCGTTTCCCTTTGGCTTTGAAGCTCTTTACGCCGATAAACTCTTCGGCATCGATCACCAGCGGTTCGCGGAAGCTGTCTGCTCCACCGAACACCACCTCGATACGCGGGAACGCCTCCGCTGTAAGCAGATGCAGGCGGCTCTTGGGATTCTCGCCCACCAGGTTCTGTTTGCGGGAGATCGCATCCATCTGGAAACGCTTCAGGTAACGGAATCCCTGGTCGGCGTCATACAAAGCCGCCGTCCATACCATGTTCGGGTCGTATTTCTCGATGGCCAGGATCGTATCCTCATAATGGTTGCTCAGGTCGAAGTTCGTGATGTAGAAATCACCATTCCGCAACACCACCAATATCTTGTCTTCACTCTGGAACTCACCCAGCTGGTCGCCCCTCCCGTCGTAATTGAGGCGCAGCACATCCCAGTCGAACCATACCTGGCGTCCGCCCAACGTGGAACTGCCCTTCTGTTTGAGCGACACCTTATGAATTTCGAATTTCGACAGGATCACCCCCATCGAATCACGTCCGCGGATAGTTATATCGCTGAAGTCTTTTTCAAACACCAGCGTTTTCAGTCGGGGTTTCGGTTTCAGGATATACTTGATCGTCTCCGCCTCTCCGTTCGGGTTGGAGCTGAAATACAGGATACGTGATCCGGCCGTTCCCCGCGTCAGGTCATATTCCTTGTCGCGCGTCACGCCGATCACCGCAAACCGTTTGATATAGTTAAATCCTACCTTTCCGTCGCGATACACCAAGTTGTAGATCGTCCGTTTGTCGTTGCGTTTGAATACCTCCAGATGCAGCACGTCCTTGCCGACAAACATTTTGTCGCTCACGCGCACCACCTTGCAGGTACCGTTCCGGAAGAACAGGATGATATCGTCTATATCCGAGCAATTGCATACAAACTCATCCTTCTTCAGTCCCATACCGATAAAGCCTTCGGCACGGTTGATATACAGTTTTTCGGTTGCCTCCACCACTTTGGCCGCTTCGATGGTATCGAAGTTACGTATCTCCGTCATGCGGGGATAGGCCGCGCCGTATTTTTCTTTCAGCCGGATAAACCAGTCGATGGTATAGGCTACGATATGCGCCAGGTGGAAATCGATCTTTTCAATCTCTTTCCTGATCTGGGCGATCATCAGTTCGTTCTTCTCGGCGTTGAACTTCAGGATACGTCCCATCTTGATCTCCATCAGGCGCAGGATATCATCGCGCGTCACTTCCCGGATCAGGTTGGGTTTGAACGGAGTGAGCCGCGCGTCGATATGCGCAATGGCTTCATCCATATCTTTCGCGTTCTCGAAAGCCGCATCCTTATAGATACGCTCTTCGATGAAGATTTGTTCCAGGGAGGCATAGAAGAGCGCTTCTTCCTGTTCGGCCTTTTCGATTTCCAGCTCCAGGCGGAGCAACGCCAGCGTATGGCCGGTAGAGTGGCGCAGCACCTCGCCCACGGTCAGGAAGCAAGGCTTATTCTCCCGGATCACACAGCAGTTGGGCGATATACTGATCTCGCAATCGGTAAAGGCATACAGCGCGTCGATGGTCTTGTCGGACGATACCCCCGGCGCCAGGTGGACGAGAATCTCCACGTCGCGCGCCGTATTATCATCCACCTTCCGTATCTTGATCTTATTCTTGTCGTTGGCTTTGAGGATCGATTCGATGATGGAGGTCGTAGTCTTACCATAGGGGATCTCGGAGATAACCAGCGTCTTATTATCCACTTTTCCGATTTTAGCCCTTACCTTCACGGAGCCACCCCGTTCGCCATCGTTGTATTTACCCACATCCACGAAGCCGCCGGTCTGGAAATCCGGATACAACGTAAACGGCTCGTCTTTCAGGCAGGCGATAGACGCGTCGATCAGTTCATTGAAGTTGTGCGGCAATATTTTGGAAGAAAGGCCTACGGCGATCCCTTCCACGCCCTGCGCCAGCAGGAGCGGGAATTTGATGGGGAGCGTTACCGGTTCCCTGTTTCTCCCGTCGTATGAATGTTGCCACTCCGTGGTTTTCGGGTTGAACACCGTTTCCAGCGCGAATTTAGACAGCCGCGCCTCGATATATCGCGGAGCCGCCGCGCCGTCGCCGGTCAGGATATTACCCCAGTTCCCCTGGCAGTCCACCAGCAGGTCCTTTTGTCCCAACTGCACCAATGCGTCACCGATGGATGCGTCGCCGTGCGGATGGAACTGCATGGTATGCCCTACGATATTGGCTACCTTATTGTACCGTCCGTCGTCGAGCCGTTTCATGGAATGCAGGATACGCCGTTGCACCGGCTTCAATCCGTCGTTGATATGCGGGACGGCACGCTCCAGGATTACGTAGGACGCATAATCCAGGAACCAGTTCTGATACATCCCCGACAGGTGATGCGTGGGTTTTCCTCCTTGTTTGTCCGGCAGTTTGTATTCCGAATGGGAGGTGCTGTCCGGTGTCTCACTGCCGGAATGATCCGGATACACTTCTTCCGTCTGTTCGATGTCGTTTTCTTCTAACTCTTCCGGTCTCATATCTATTGCTCGCGGGCTGTCTGTTTGCTGTCGATTAATTGCAGGGTGTAAATATAGGAATTATTTAATGACTATCACCCGCCACCACAATCATTTTATCCAATACTTTATGGATCAGCACCGGCACGGGATACGATGCGAGCGCCGGCAGTCTGACGGAGGTAAAGGCGGAGAGGGCGGGCGGGACATAGCCGACCTCGATCCTGTAAAAGCGGGCATAGATTACCTGGTGCGACAATACATGTCTGACTTCGTCGCCTAAGGGAACGACGTACAGGTCGCCGGCCCCTTCCATCAACGCGCGAAAAGCGCCTGTCTGTTGCAGCCCGTCAAAACCAACCGGTTCCGTGGTCTCGATCAGGGGAAATTCATACAATCCCGTCCATATATCTTTGCCAGTCCGGCGATGCAGCCAGGTCTGCCCCTTATATATAATATATAGGTAGTGGAAATACCGGTTCCGGGTTTTCGCCTTATGCTGCTTCACCGGATAATCGGCCACCTTGCCTGCCGCATTCGCCATGCATACCGATCCGAGGGGACAACCGCCGCAATCCGGTTGCCGGGGTACGCATTGCAGGGCGCCGAACTCCATCACCGCCTGGTTATAGATCCCGGGTTGCCGCTTATCCATCACTTCGCCCGCCAGCTGGGAAAACAGCTTCTTCCCCCGGGTGGAATCGACAGGGGTATCGAGGGCGAACAGGCGCGCCAATACCCGGTACACATTCCCATCCACCACCGGGTAAGGCTGGTCCCATGCAAACGAAACGATGGCGGCGGCGGTATATTCGCCGATCCCTTTCAGGGAACGTACATCATCGTATCCGGTAGGGAATCGCCCGCCGAACCGCGCCATGATATCCCGGGCTGCCACCTGCAGGTTGCGGGCGCGGCTGTAATAGCCCAATCCCTGCCAGAGCTTCAGCACTTCTTCTTCCGTTGCTTCGGCCAGCGACTGCACATCCGGGAAGCGCCCGGTGAAACGCAGGTAATAATCTAATCCCTGCGCCACACGTGTTTGCTGCAGGATAATCTCCGAAATCCAGATCAGGTAGGGATCTTTGTGTTCACGCCAGGGGAGGTCGCGTTTATACTGCCCGTACCAACGGATCAGGACGGGGGATAGGGACAAGCCGTTTTCGTTCGTTGCCATCATATTGCCAGGTTGCTTTCCGGAAGCGGTAATAGCGCATCCGGATACAAACGTACGGAGATAATCCGATACCCAAAAAATCTTTTTCACAAAAAATGGCAGGCAATCCTTTTTCTCTCAAATAAAAAGCTATATATTTGCAGTCCAAAAAATTATAGTCCAACAATAATTATTACAGATATGACTAAAGCAGACATTGTGAGTGAGATCTCGAAAAGTACAGGTATCGATAAGAATACCGTCCTGGCGAGCGTGGAATCTTTCATGGAGATCGTGAAAGAGTCGTTGTCTCAGGGGGATAACGTGTATCTTAGAGGCTTCGGCAGCTTCATCGTGAAGAAAAGAGCACAGAAAACCGCTCGTAATATCTCCAGAAACACGACAATCATCATTCCGGAACATAGCATACCGTCATTCAAGCCGGCAAAGACGTTTCTGAACGAAGTCAAAGAAGTGAAAGAATAACATAGAATTATAAATTTAAAACTGTAAAGCGATGCCCAGCGGAAAAAAAAGAAAAAGACACAAGATGGCTACGCATAAGCGTAAGAAGAGATTAAAAAAGAATAGACATAAGAAGAAGTAAGCCCGGTCTATTCCCGTAATAACTCTGAAAGAACAAACTTAATAAGTGACCTTTTAAGTTTGTTCTTTGTGTATTAAGGAAGGTCATAAACAGCAAACCCTGAATATCTAAGTGATTAGTGAATTAGTAGTAGATGTACAACCCAATGAGGTATCCATCGCCGTACTGGAAGACAAAAGCCTTGTGGAGCTACAGAAAGAAGCCCGCAACGTTTCTTTTGCCGTAGGTGATATCTATCTCGGCAAAGTGAAGAAGCTGATGCCCGGGTTGAACGCTGCCTTCATTGATGTAGGATATAAAAAGGATGCTTTTCTTCACTACCAGGACTTAGGTCCTAACTTCAACACCCAACAGAAGTTCCTGAAACAGTTGCTCGATGAGTCGAAGAAACCGCCCGTCCTGGCCAAGACGCAGATCTTGCCGGAAATAGATAAGAACGGCAGTATCAGCGACGTCCTGAAAGTAGGACAGGAAGTGTTGGTACAGATTGCCAAAGAGCCTATCTCCACCAAAGGACCGCGTCTTACCTCCGAGCTTTCGTTTGCCGGCAGGTACATCGTCCTCATCCCCTTTGCCGATAAGGTATCCGTCTCCACCAAACTCAAGTCAAACGAAGAACGTGCCCGCCTCAGACAACTCATCCAGAGCATCAAGCCGAAGAACATGAGCGTCATCGTACGCACATCCTCCGAAGGAAAACGGGTAGCCGAGCTTGACCATGAGCTGAAAACATTAGTGAAACGCTGGGAGGATAGTATCCCTAAAGTGCCCAAGGCCAAGAATCCTTCCGTCGTTTATGAAGAAACCGCCCGTACAGTCGCCTTGCTGCGTGACATATTCAACCCTTCTTTCCAGAATATCCACGTAAACGACAAAGACGTATATAATAATATACGCGACTATGTCAGCCTGATCGCTCCCGGACGCGAAGATATTGTCCAGCAATACACGGGAAGCCTTCCCATCTTCGACAATTTCGGCATCACGAAGCAGATCAAATCCCTGTTCGGACGGACGGTCACCTACAAGAGCGGAGCATATCTTATCATCGAACGGACAGAAGCCATGCACGTGATCGACGTCAACAGCGGCAACCGCGCCAGAGGCAGCGACGCCCAGGAAAAGACGGCGATCGACGTCAACACGGCCGCCGCCGACGAGATCGCCCGCCAGCTTCGCCTGCGCGACCTGGGAGGTATTATCGTGGTGGACTTTATCGACATGGCGGAGAACGTACACAAACAGAAACTGTTTGAACACATGACCAAGGCGATGGTGAACGACCGAGCCAAACACAACATCCTGCCTTTGAGCAAATTCGGGCTCATGCAGATCACGCGTCAGCGTGTACGCCCCGAAATGGATGTGAACACCTCGGAAACCTGCCCTACCTGTTTTGGATCGGGCACCGCCAAACCATCCATCATGTTTGTTGACGGCCTGGAAGGAAAAGTAGATTGCCTTGTCAATCAACACCATGTGAAGAAATTCACCCTGCACCTGCACCCTTATGTGGCAGCCTTTGTGAATAAGGGATTATTCCCCCTGAGCCTGCGTTGGAAATGTAAATATTCCCGCAACCTGAAAGTTATTCCCGACCAGCAGCTCGCATTCCTTGAATACCGGTTCTATGATGCCGACAAGAACGAGCTCGACATGAAGGAAGAAAAAGAGATCAAGTAACACCGGCGCACCGCTACAAACGGTACCGCCGGAGGTACAAACCCACACTAAAGAAGATCATGATGCCCTTTGTGGAACATCATGATCTTCTTTTTTTATTTTCAGGGTAAGCGTCCTGTTAATCACACGTCTTTTCTTCCTACCGTTCAAGTGGGATCCTTGATCGGAGCAGGTATCTTCTATTGTCGGCATCCGCACCTTCTATTGTCAACCTGAGGAAGGAGTAGTGTCAGTGACAGATGGTTTAATGTTCCCACAGTGGTGGAAAGGTCTTCCCACCATGGTGGAAAGATGTTCCCAGCATGGTGGGAAGACCTTTCCACCATGCTGGGAACATTAAACCATCCTAACGCGTCAACAGATGAACCTGATGATGACGATACTTCTGCCTGTTTCCGACGACAGTTCTACCCCATGCCGGACTTTCAGGCGACATGCCTGTGATATAAAAACCGGCTCATGTCACAAAAATTCCTGCATTCAAGCGATCAGGCTGCCCGTTCGCAGTGCCGGAAGGTGTAGTAGCGTTGGGAGACATAACTCACCAGCGCGCAAAGGATGGTGATCAGTGTTTTGGAAGGCGTGGGATAGAAATGCAGGTATTCCACACAGACCTTCAGCCCCACATAATTAATCAGGATACTGAGGCAGACAGTCAGCAGGTATCGCCCCAGTTTCGTGCGGTTACGCAGGGGCGAGCCTTTGAACACCACGCAGTTCATCAACCAGAAACCGGTAAGGAACGTAATCGGGAAAACGATCAGGAAGGCGGCGATATACGGCGAGATGACGATACACCCCAGATCCACATTCTCCTTATCGAATACAAAGTTATACAGGACGGCATACAGCGACAGGTCGAACACCGTATTGGCTCCCCCGCAAAAAGCATACTGGAACGTCTGGAAAGGGATCACTCTATTGAAAGGCGGGATGTAAAACCAGCGGGTCAGTTGTTCGATCGTGTTTCTCACTTCGGCAGTTTTTCGTTTCATTACAGCCCCATCACCTCCAGGGCGATCCAGGCGCATGCTTCGGCATCGGCAAGGGCATGGTGGTGATTGGTCAGGTTGTATCCGCACCGGGCGGCTACGGTATGCAGTTTATGATCAGGCAGGTTCCGGAACACCCGGCGGGCAGCCTGGAGCGTACAATGGAACTCATAATCGGGATAATCCATCCGGTACATGCGGAAAACCGCTTTGAGGCAACCCTCATCGAACGCCTTGTTATGGGCGATCAGCGGCAGGCTGCCGATCCGTTCTTCCACCTCCCTCCATACGGTGGGAAAGAGCGGCGCCCGTGCCGTGTCCCGTTGGGTAAGCCCGTGCACCTGGGTGTTCCAATACGTATAGTAATCCGGCTCGGGACGGATCAGGCTGTAATACGTATCGGCGATAACACCCCCACGCACCACAACCACCCCCACGCTGCATACGCTGGTGCGTTGTTCGTTGGCAGTTTCAAAATCGATCGCGGCAAAATCTTTCATAATAGCCATCCTTTCAGGGATTATACATATCGGGGTTCGAATAGTTCAGGATATCCATCAGGTGGTCATGCGCCAGGCGCGCCGGGCTGTCGGCATTCAGTTCGACAGCCCTCAGGTAACTGTTCAGCGCCTGGCGGTGATCGCCCGTCTTCCGGTACGCATTCCCGCGGAGGTACCATGCCTCGTCGTCCGAGGCATGCTGCCGCAGGTGTTCGTCCAGCAGGCGGATCGCCTCCTGCACCTTTCCTTCCCCTATCAGTTGCCTGATCGTATCCATATCGTTTTTCCGCATCAGATGGAAGAGATGCGGAGCGTATTCAGCAGTTCGGGATTGATCGGTTTCTCGTTCTTGATCGCTTTGGAGAAAGGCACATAGACGATCATATCGTTCTGCACGCCGATCATCACGTTCCGCTGGTCTTCCAGTATCGCATCGATGGCGGCTACTCCCATGCGGGTGGCCAGGATACGGTCGGAAGCCGAGGGCGAACCGCCCCGTTGCAGGTGCCCGAGGATCGAAACACGCACATCGAATTGCGGATACTCCGTCTTCACCCGTTCGGCAATGCCCATGGCGCCGCCGAACACTTCGCTCTCGGTGACGAGTACGATACTGCTGTTCTTCGATTTGCGGAAACCGTTTTCGATCATTTCCGCCAACTGGTCGCGTTCCACCGCTATTTCAGGGATGATGGCAGCTTCGGCACCCGACGCGATTGCGCCGTTGAGGGCGAGGAAACCGCAGGCGCGTCCCATGACTTCGATAAAGAACAGGCGGTCGTGCGAGGATGCCGTATCGCGGATCTTATCCACACATTCCATGATGGTGTTCAATGCCGTATCGAAACCGATCGTCACATCCGTACCAAAAAGGTCGTTGTCGATCGTCCCCGGCAAACCCACAATCGGTATATTGAACTCTTGGGCGAAGATACGGGCGCCGGTCAGCGTACCGTCGCCGCCGATCACCACCAGGGCGTCGATCCCATGCTTCTGCATGCCTTCATAGGCTTTCTGCCTTCCTTCGGGCGTACGGAATTCTTCGCAACGGGCGGTTTTCAGGATCGTCCCACCCCGTTGGATGATGTTGCTTACATTTTGCGTTTTGAAGTCCTGGATCTCATCGATGATCAATCCTTTGTATCCTCTGTAAATAGCTTTCACGAGTATCCCGTTGTGGATAGCCGAACGGGTTACCGCACGAATAGCGGCGTTCATACCGGGGGCATCCCCTCCGGAAGTTAAAATACCAATACATTTTACTGTAGCCATAAGCCTAACTCATTATTTGGTTGAAAAAAAAATCATGTTGTTGTTGGGTTCTCTCCGGATGGCGGTGCGTTTAGTTGCCGGATCCGTTCAGCTACTTCTTCCATCAGCCACTTGGGCGTGGAGGTGGCGCCGCATACGCCTACCCGCCGTACATGGACGGGAAGGGGATCGGTGATCTCGGCCGCTTCCGTGATAAAACAGGTATGCGGGTTGGATTTCAGGCATTCTTCAAACAACACCTTCCCGTTGGAGCTTTTCCGTCCGGCCACGAAATACACCCAATCGTGATCGGCCGCAAACCGTTTGATATTCGGGATACGGTTGGACACCTGCCGGCAAATGGTGTCGAAATAATGAAACCGGACGCCTTCACCCAACCGCCTCTTGATCTCTTCCACAATCCGGCTGAAACCATCCACCGATTTGGTGGTCTGTGAAAAGAGGACGATATCCCGGGTGTAATCCAACCGATCCAGGTCTGCTTCCTTCTCAATGACGATGGCGGTACCTTCGGTTTGTCCCACCAGGCCGTTCACTTCGGCATGTCCCTGCTTGCCGTAGATCACCAACTGGGTATGGTTGGCACGTGTCTCGAGGTAACAGGTGTGTATCTTGCGTTGCAGGCGCAACACCACCGGGCAGGTGGAATCCACCAGCGTAATGTTGTTTTTCTTTGCGATGGCATAGGTGGATGGCGGCTCGCCGTGGGCGCGGAGTAGCACTTTCGCTCCCTGGAGCGACGCCAGTTCTTCGTGTCCGATCGTATGCAGGCCAAGGGCTTTGAGGCGTTCCACCTCAAGGTTGTTGTGCACGATATCGCCCAGACAATACAGGATATCCGTATTATTCAGTTCCTGCTGGGCGCTCTCAATGGCGGTAACCACCCCGAAACAAAACCCTGAACCTTTATCGATCTCAACTTCTATCATAAAAGAGGTATAAGAGGGGAGGTCAGCTACCGGCCACCTTTTGATATTGGTCGCGCAACCAGGCCATCTGCTGGTCGGGTGTGAGGTATGAATTATCCAGCACCAACGCGTCGTCGGCCTGGCGGAGAGGACTTTCTTCCCGGGTGGAATCAATCAGGTCGCGCTTCTTCACATTGGCAAGCACTTCGTCGTAGGAGGCATCCTGCCCTTTGCCTCTCAGTTCGTCGTACCGGCGTTGGGCCCTTACTTCGGGTGTGGCGGTAACGAATATTTTCAGTTCGGCATCAGGAAAGACTACGGTGCCGATATCGCGGCCGTCCATCACGACCCCTTTCTCCCGCCCCATTTCCTGCTGGCGGGCAACAAGGGCGCGGCGGACAAAGCCGAGGGCGGCGATGGGACTCACCTTGTCGGCTACCGCCATACCCCGTATTTCGTTTTCCACATTTTCTCCGTTGAGACAGGTATCAGGCCTCCCCGTCCGGGGATTGAACTCGAAGGAAACAACGATCCGGTTGAGCGAATCCGCCAGTTGCTGTTCGTCGATCGCACCGTCGGGCGAGAAAAAGCCATGCCGGAGGCTGTACAGGGTAACGGCCCTGTACATGGCGCCGCTGTCTATATACGTATATCCGATTTCCTTCGCCAGTTCCTTGGCCATTGTGCTCTTTCCGCTGGAGGAATGTCCATCCACTGCTATCGTTATTTTTTTCATCTGTGAGGATAATAACCTGTTGTTTACCTACTAAAACAATGCAAAAATAATGCTTTTAATCCGTTGGCGTATCGAAATCAGCGAATAAACGTACATCAGGCTACTAAAAAAAGTCAGGGTTTAAAGTCGGCAAGCGTAGCCGAAATGCTTACCATCAGCGACATGGCCGAGGGATGGTAACGGGCGACAGATACGCCCACGTCAAACATCCGGATCTTCACTCCTGCTCCTCCCGAGAAACCGGCGAGGGTATTGCCGCTCTGAAGTTTCATATCCATATTCCGTTTGGGATTAAATCCTACGCCTACCCAGAAATTTTCGGATGGGATGAAATCGACTCCGAATACAAGGTGTTTGGTGAGGGTTTGGAAGAAATTGTCACCATCGCCTTCCGTATCAAGCTTATCGGTATAATCAAACTCCCATTGGTTGAGGTGCATCGCCGTTAGGGAAAAGCGGATGGGCGCATGCGCCATCTTCTTGGTGAGCCCCAACTGGATATCCCAGGGAAGAGGCTGACGGTTGTCTTCATAGGGCTTGAGTTGGGCGCCGATATTCTTGAAAACGATACCTGCCGAGAAACCGCTCTCCGCTTTGTAATAGGTAAGCCCGGCATCGGCGCAAAGCGCCAGCGAAGAGAAATCGGCAAAACCGGAGTACAGGAATTTCAGGGTAAGGCCGCCGCGCCAACGATCAGTCAGGTCGTAACCATAGAGGGCATGGATCCCTACATCATTCGCCGAAAACGTCCCCACCACCTGGCCGGAAGGCAAAGCCTCCTGAAAGCTGCCATAGTTTATATACGACGCGCCGATCGCCCAGGCTCCCCGTTCACCGGCGGCTTTGGTGAATAAAGCGCTGCCGAAGTTGACATCGGAAACATAATTCATATAATTCAGGTTGACCATCCCGTCCATCTCCGGCCCTAACAAACCGGGATTGTGGAAGGCGAGCGACGGATCGCGTTCGACCAGCGCCACCGTATTCCCTCCCAACGCATTGGCACGCGCCGAATTGGGGTATCGCAGAAAAGAAAACACCTCATCGCCCGTCTGCGCGAATGCAGGCAGGGTAAGGACGGAGAAAACCACGAAGCAAACCTTTTTCATCATACGTTTATTCAACCGAAAAGTGAAAAAACTGTTACCTTCTTTTTTTCACCTATTACAGAAACGGCGAATATGGCAAAAAGGTATATGGCGCATCACTTTTTCAGGTGAAAAAAAGCAAAAAAAAACATCATTTTGTGTTTTATGCTTTGTTATTCCAAAAATTTCGTATTTTTGCGGTGTAGAGAAACACATTAAAAACAACAATGTATGGAAGTTAAAAAATCACCCAAAGCGGATCTTGAAGGTGGTAAAACCATGAACTTTTTGATGGGCATCGTCGTCGCACTGGCGGTCATGTTCATTGCACTGGAATGGGGTACCTACGACATCAAGGTCGCCACAGCGAGCGAAGGCGTTGCCGACATCATCGCTGAAGAAGAAATAGAAATCACCAGGCCGGAAAACGTCCCACCCCCACCCCCACCCCCACCTCCCGTAGCCGCTCCGGAAGTGCTGAACGTGGTAGAAGATGACGTGAAACTCGACCAGCAGGAAATCATTTCTTCGGAAGACAACCAGAAAACGGCACAGGTACAAACCTACGTACCGCCCGCAGCAGTGGAAGAAGAAGAAGAATCGTCCCAGCAGATCTTTACCGTGGTAGAGAAACAACCGCAATTCCCGGGCGGGGATGTGAAAATGATGGAATACCTGAATAAGAACATCCGGTATCCGGTGATCGCTCAGGAAAACGGTATCGCAGGCCGTGTAATCTGTACGTTCGTGGTTAACCGTGACGGATCCATCGTAGATGCGGAAGTGGTTCGCGGTGTGGACGCCTCTCTCGACCGGGAAGCCCTGCGCGTGATCAACGCGATGCCGAAATGGGTTCCGGGCGAACAACGCGGGAAACCTGTACGTGTAAAATTCACATTGCCTGTAACATTCAGACTGCAATAGTTTTTTCAACACATTACACATAAAAAAGGCTGCTGTCAATGGGCGGCCTTTTTTGTTTTATACCAATCATCCGTTTGTTATGCTGACTTTCGAACAGATCCTCCAACGTATCGAGACCGAACTATCCGGCCTCCGGTTCACACACCCGCCGCAAAGCCTGTACGAACCTATCACCTATATCCTCTCGCTGGGAGGAAAAAGAATACGGCCTGCACTGACGCTGATGGCTTGCAATATGTACCGTGACGATATCGATATCGCCGTCGCTCCGGCGCTGGGCATGGAAGTATTCCACAACTTCACCTTGCTGCATGACGATTTGATGGACAATGCCGACAAACGGAGAAACAAACCTACCGTCCACACGGTATGGGACGCCAATACCGCCATCTTGTCGGGCGATGCCATGCTGATCGTTGCCTACCGGCTGATCGGGCAGACCGATCCGGCTTTCCTGCCGGCTATTCTCCCCCTGTTCACCCGCACCGCGCTGGAGATCTGCGAGGGACAGCAATATGATATGGAATTCGAATCGCGCCTCGATGTATCGCAGGCGGAGTATATGGAAATGATCCGGCTCAAAACAGCCGTATTGCTTGCCTGTTGCCTGAAGACGGGAGCTATTCTCGGAGGGGCGCCGGAAGCAGATGCGGATCATCTGTATGCTTTCGGCATCCATATCGGGCTGGCGTTCCAGCTGCAGGACGACCTGCTGGATGTGTATGGCGATCCGCAGGTATTCGGCAAAAACATCGGTGGGGATATCCTGTGCAACAAGAAAACGTTTCTCCTGATAGAGGCGCTGGAAGGGAGCTCGGAAGCACAAAGGGATATATTGACCGCTTGGATGAAACAAGCCGACGGTGATCCGGATGAGAAAATAGCCGCCTTCACCTATATATATAATGTGTTACGGATAAAAGAGCATACGGAAGCCCGGATGAATGAACATTACGAAGCCGCCTTCCGGCATCTGGACGCCGTACAGGCAGCACCGGAAAAGAAAAAGATACTGAATGCTGTTTGTAATAACCTTATGCACCGGACTTGTTAAGGATGCTGACCGATACGCACTGCCATTTATATCTCGACGATTTCGATCCGGACCAGGATCAACTGATCGAAGCAGCCCGTGACTCCGGAATCGGGGCGCTGTTGTTGCCGAATGTGGACGATACGACAGCGGACCGGATGCATGCGCTTTGCGACCGTCATCCCGATTATACGTTCCCGATGATGGGCCTGCACCCTACAAGCGTGGATGCAGGGTATGCCCACAGGCTCGGCCGGATCGAACGGTACCTGGGGAAACGCCCTTACTGTGCGATCGGGGAGATCGGCATCGACCTATACTGGGACAAAACCTACCTGAAAGAACAGAAGATCGTGTTCGAGGAACAGCTGCAATTGAGCATCGACCTCGGTCTTCCGGTAGCCATCCACACCCGCGATGCTTTCCCGGAAGTGTTCGACAGTATATATAAGGTAAAGAGCGACCGGCTGACGGGCGTATTCCATAGCTTCAGCGGCACGGAAGCCGACCTGGAAGAGATCGGCCGCCTGCCCGGATTCAAGATAGGGATCAACGGGGTGATCACCTTCAAAAATGCCCGCCTATCCGAAGTGATCCGGCAGACCACCATGGATCATATCGTTTTTGAAACCGACGCCCCCTACCTCGCACCGGTTCCCTTCAGGGGGAAAAGGAACGAACCGGCGTATATCTGGCAGACAGTACGCAAAGTAGCCGAAATCTATGGGCTAACTACCGATGCAGCCGTGGATCAGGCACAGAAAAACGTCCGAAAAGTGTTTAAAAATGTAGGAAAACCTGAATATTGACATTTTTTGCTGTATAATCCACAATTAATCCCACAGAAATACGATTATGTCGAGCAAAAACTTTAGATTTGTGCGCTGAAACATTTGCGAATGCGATTTTTTTCGTATTTTGCGCTCGTTTTAACAGGATAAATGCTCATTGGAGAGATGCTCGAGTGGTTGAAGAGGCACGCCTGGAAAGCGTGTATACCCCAAAAGGGTATCGCGGGTTCGAATCCCGCTCTCTCCGCGCCGTGTGTTGATTGTACCATGAACGAACAAGTAAAAACAAAATAAAAATAAGAGAATTATTAATCTTAAAAATTAAACACACAATGAAACAGTTATTTGCAAAAGCATTCTTGGGTTT
>JAVBUE010000086.1:0-25996 GCA_031555735.1 Tannerellaceae bacterium | reverse complement strand
TCCCGGCCGGCCCTTTTACGCGTCTGGTCACGAAGGCGTTCATGAATTTCTTCAATAGTGCCATCTCGTTTCCATTTGTTGAAGTAGTAATAAACCAATTCCCATTTGGGAAAGTCGTGCGGAAGCATACGCCATTGGCAGCCGGTCTTAAGCATATAGAAGATTGAATCAAAAATCTCCCGTAAAGAGTGCTTGCGTTTGCGCTTGTCGTTTAAAACTACTAATATTGTATCCCATTGGCTATCGGTCAGATTGGTCGGATATGTTTTCTTCATTTTCTTTTTAGCTTCGTAACCTTAAAGATACGAAGAAAATCCGAATCAACCTACTGATAGTCAATACTTTATTGCTATTTTATCCTATTTTTAAACAGTTTCTTAAATCTTCAATTACTTGTTCGACAATTAGGAATTTATTCAAGTCCATATCTTTGTCAAATTCATTAAACAAAAAATCATGAAAAATATATTAATAATAGTCTGTTTATTTTTAAGTATGAACTCGCTTGGGCAAATAACAACATTTAAAAATGTTCCAAAAGATATTTTAGAAGATTTAGGTGAGATGGGCGTAGATGAATCTTCCGTTTTGAATCAATGTGAAAGCGAATATTTTAATGTAATTTTCCAATGTATTCGAAAAGATTTTGATTTTACAGATAAAAAAATAGGATTCATATTGAGAGGAGGAAGAAGTAATAAAAAAGAATACTTTGATAAAGAACGTGACCGGTTCTCACGTAACTATTCTCCAAATGTGGGTACATTGTATGTTTTTGATGAAAATCAAAAGAAAGAATCCGGTGGTTATGATGCAGCCATTGTTTACTGGAGTAAAGTTTTGCTGCCAGCAAAAGACGTGGTCAAAAGGCTAAAGGGGAACTCTTTAAATGACTGATACGATTAGAATCTCGTTGGAATAGTGAAAAAGTGAGAGAAGCACGGTTATGTTTTCGGTAGTACGAAAACCCCTTGAACGATAGGTTGAATCCCGGTGGTCATTTTGAACGATTATCGGGATTTTTCTTGTTATATGTACGCTTGTTTAGCCCTGCTGTCCCGAAGGAATAAGCGTTATTATCTCGGAGGACAGTACGAATCACCCTGGGTGAACGTTGTTCCGGCTTTGCCTTATTCGGCACCCATTTTAGAAATCCTTTCCTTGATTACATCCATATATTGCACTTTCATTTCGTCGGGCAAAAAACTTTTCTCAATACACTCGAACCATGAAGGAAGTGACTTGGTATATTTTGAGAAAATGGTTTGTATCACTTTCTCATCCAATTTGAATGAGCGGAATACTGCTTCAAAATCCGTATGTTTCAATTTTTTCTTCTTTCCATTCAGCGTCAAGGCCAGTTCTTCTGTGTCTTCCGGCATGGCAACTGCGGTGGAAAGCATATCATAAGCGGGCGACAAACGATAGTCGGATTTCGATGGCTTAATCAGGGAAAAATTTTTCAAATGCATATCGGCATTCCCTGTCAGATAGCAGAATAGAATTTGCTCACAAAAGTTAACAACATCCAAAACCGGCATGGAGGAATGAGTTAGAATGACTTTCCCGATCTGTTCATACGAACCCTTGTATTTGTATTCGGTCAATCGTTCGGTCAGTTGACACATATCTTCCATGTGTAGCTTATTCCCTTTCTGATCCCGGTCGATGCGCCGGGTGATGTAACACAAATCGCCATCAGCAAAACGGATCAATGAGTGGGGAACGACTTTAATTTTGGACAATGTTGCCAAATGCATCGTAACGTCTTCTAATTCGGGTAAATGTAAAAAACGTTCCGTTTGAGGCTTTAAGATATACCTTCCCCACAAACCTACAATGGTAAAGCGTTGAGGAAGTCCATCTCCTTTTTTCGTTATATCTAAAGATAACTTGGGTTGAACACCCTGTATAGCTGTTTGAGAACGAATAACTTCTTCGGCCAGAGAAACGATTTCTTCTCTTTTATAGGGTAATACCGGCGGCTTATCTGTTCCGAAAATCTTTTTTGAGCAAGCCGGATGAAAATCTGTTTGCCCTTCCTGCAATGCTGCATAGCAGTATAAACATCTGTCCGGCATCATGATTCCTCCTCTGCTTTGAGTGTCCGAATACTTACAGCTCCGATGCAATTTTTGCAACAGGATAGTAATAAAGCCATTCTGTCCTTGGTATTTATTTTCCAACTGCGTTCTGCCACTTCCAACAACCAACCTTCGGGAATTAGTCCGTCAAAAAACGGAAATAAAACCTTGCTTACATACACTGTATCCTTGAGTGGAAACGTCAGGCTGATGGGTTCGGGATCATCTGATTTCAGATAATCCGGATGATAACAGAAAGTGAAACCGTTATCATCCTCGGTTAGGATTCCAGCCAAACGGTCGTGCATCATTACATCTGCCTGCTTCATGTAATCAATTTGTCTCTATGTAAGGGTACTGCACCTAATTCGCTTCCAAATAAACTCAATACCTGATTCACCTTATCCATTCGGAGCGTTGATTTTCCTTGTTCCAAATCCCGGATAAAGCGTAGTCCTACGCCTGCCTTTTCAGCCAACTCAATTTGGTTCAAGCCGGCTAACTTCCGTTTGGCTTTTACGAAAGCCGATAATGAATTGTCTTTCATACTATACCTTTTCGGGTGTAAAGATAGCAATTACTTCTCGTTGTATATCAAATCGGGTATATATTTCTGTTTTCGGCATAAAATTATACCTGATAGGGAATGATTTACTTCATCAATACCTGGTTGACAGGCTTTCAAATGCCTTTCGGCTGCCGATGGTGCAGATTTTCCCGCTGGAAGGCTGTGTTATTTCGGGGAAAGGGTTATTTTTGTGGGAATTGAACTTAAATCGAATGTGTTATGAGATATTTGTGTGCCGTTTGCCTGTTGTGTTGTACTTTCTTGGTTCATGCGCAACAAACAACGGTCGTCCCTCTGGAAGAAGCCTATAAGCGGAACTATACGATCTCCAAACTGCATGGTGAGAAGCCGTCGATCGACGGACGGTTGGACGAAACGTTGTGGAACACCCGCGGCGAATGGTCGCAACCCTTTGTACAGGTTTCCCCCCTGGAGCGGACGCCCTCCAATTCCCCCACGTACGTAAAACTGTTCTACGACGATACATACATCTACGTAGGTATCCGTTGCATGGATGCCGAACCGGAGAAGATGAACCGTTTCATCAATAACCGCGACGATAACAGCATCGGCGACCTGGTGAGCATCGCCTTCGATACCTACCACGACTACCGCGCCGCGCCGGAGTTCAATCTCAACCTCGGGGGCAGCAAGACCGACCTGATCGTGACCGACAAGCTCGAAGTGAACCGCAGTTGGAACGCCGTGTGGGAAGCACGTACGCATGTGGACATGGCCGGGTCGTGCTGGACGGCGGAGATGGCGATCCCCTTCAGCCAGTTGCGCTACAACCAGTTGTCGGAAGACGGTATCTGGGGACTGCATGTGCGCCGCATCATCCGCCGCAACAACGAGGTGCAGAACTGGAGCATGATCCCGCTGAAGAACAACGGGCACGTCTTTTCCTTCGGCGAACTGCACGGGATGGATGAGCTGCCGAAGTCGCGCGGCATAGAATTCCTCCCCTACGCCATGGGACGGTATGTGCATGAGCCGAAGATTGAGGGCAGCCCCTACCAGAAAGGATCGGATTGGAACGGCGATGCCGGTTTCGACGCCAAGTTCGGCCTGTCTGATTATACGCTCGACCTGACGGTAAACCCCGACTTCGGACAGGTGGAGCTTGATCCGTCGGTGATGAACCTGTCGGCCTACGAGACGTTTTACGACGAGAAACGCCCCTTCTTCCTCGAAGGCAAACACATCCTCGACTTCAACAACGGCGGCGATATGATGTTTTACACCCGCCGCATCGGCGGAAAGCCCACGTACCAGGTGGGGGGCATTGATAATGTGGACAGTTTTGCCGAGACGGCGCAGAACGTACCCATTATCGGGGCGCTGAAGCTGACGGGCACCAACAAACGGGGCCTCACCATCGGTTTCGTGGAAAGCCTCACAGCGCGTACATCCCTGGATGTGACCCGCGGAGGCGTGCAACTGAACGAACAGGTGGAACCCCTCACCAATTACATGGTGGGACGGGTGCAAAAAAACTGGAAAGGGAATATTCTGCTGGGCGGTATGCTGACGGCGGTGAACCGCAAACTGGAAGAGCCGCACCTCGCTAACCTGATGGTGAAGAACGCCTATACCGCCGGGATCGACTATACGCATTACTTCAAGAACCGCCTCTACTATGTCGAAGCCAAAGGAATGTACAGTTATGTGGACGGGAGTAAAGAAGCGCTCGCTGCCCTCCAACGGAACGCTGTGCATTACTACCAGCGGATCACCGGCGCGAATTACCTGGGGGTGGATCCGGATCGTACGTCGCTCGCCGGTACGGGTGGCTTTGTGAAAGTGGGACGGAAGGGGAACGCCAAGTGGACGTTCTCGGAGAAGTTCGGCTGGTCGTCGCCGGGCTTCGACCTCAACGCTATTGGTTACCTGAAAGAGACGGATTATTATACGAACGAGACCGAGATCGCTTTCCGCCAGACACAGCCCTGGAAGATGTTCCGCAGTAATTCGTTTACCATGATCCAGATGAACAAATGGAACTTCGGGCATACGTCGATATCCAACACGGTATCGCTCACTTGGAGCAGTATGCTGTGGAACCGTTTCGAGATCAACCTCAAGGAGACATGGGGGATGAATTCGCTGGGACGGAAACTGCGCGGGGGACCGGAACTGCGGACAAGCCCGTACTTCGTGACCGATGTGAAGCTGAATACCGACAAAGCCAAGCGGGCGGTGTTCACCTTTAATTATGTGTACGACTATAACGCGAACAAGGTGAATGTGTTTCATACCTTCGTGCCGGGCATGACGCTGCGACTGGGGAACCACCTGCTGTTGTCGGGCGAGTTCAACTACGACCTCCGCCCCGAAGATATGCAGTATGTGGCAACGGTGGCCGTCGCTTCACAAGTCCCCAGTGAGGAGGCTACGTATGTGATGGGGCATATCGACCAGCATACCTACGGGCTGACCATGAAGGCGCAGGTGAACGTCACGCCGGATATCGCCCTGCAGGTCTATGCCTCTCCCTATACCTCCACCGGGAAATACAAGGGGTTCAAGGTGATCACCGACCCGAAGGCGCGGGAGTATAACGACCGTTTCCACCTGCTCACACCGGAAGAGATCACCTATGCCGACGGCCGCTATTCGGTGGATTACGACGGGAAGCAATACAGTTTCCGGAACCCAGACTTCAGCTTCAACGAGTTCCGCTCCAACCTGGTGGCGCGTTGGGAATATATGCCGGGCTCTACGCTTTACTTGGTGTGGGAACACACAATGTCGAACCGCGATACGTACGTCATCTCCGGATTGGGCGACAACCTCGACCGGATGTTCGGCCTGCCGGCGAAAAATGTGTTCATGGTCAAACTTAATTACTGGTTTAATTTGTAAGTACGCATGCGTATTCGTACTTTTGCTTAATCGTTTAAATAACTATCACTTATGGCAACAAAAGAGAGATTGACGCGTTCGAGGGATAAAATGGTGGCAGGTGTCTGTAGCGGTATTGCCGAATACTTGGGATGGGATCCTACGATGGTGCGGGTGGTCTGGGTGCTGCTGACCTTTTTCACCGCTTTTGCGGGACTGATCGTATATCTGATCCTGTGGCTCGTGATGCCGCAGGAATAAGTTCGGGGTATGCTTTTCGAACTATCGTCTTCGTTCAGTCCCACGGGCGACCAACCCGAAGCGATTGCCGCCCTCACCGAAGGGATACGCTGCGGTGTGCCGTACCAGACCCTGTTGGGCGTGACGGGATCGGGTAAGACCTTTACCATTGCCAATGTGATCAAAGAGGTGCAATGCCCCACGCTCATCCTCAGCCATAACAAAACGCTGGCGGCACAGTTGTACAGTGAGTTCAAATCGTTCTTCCCGCATAACGCGGTGGAGTATTTCGTGTCGTATTACGACTATTACCAGCCGGAGGCGTACCTGCCGACGACGGATACCTACATAGAGAAAGACCTCGATATCAACGAAGAGATCGATAAACTGCGCCTCCGCGCCACGGCATCCCTGCTGTCGGGACGGAAGGATGTGATCGTGGTCTCTTCCGTATCCTGCCTCTACGGCATGGCGGATCCGAGCGCGTTTGCCGAGAAGGTGGTGCATGTGCAAAAGGGGACGCGCATGGATCGCGACCTGCTGCTCCGCCGTTTCGTGGAGGCGTTGTATATCAACAACAAGGTGGAGTTCCAACGGGGCTGCTTCCGGGTGAACGGGGATACGGTGGATATATGGCCGGCGATCGAGACCTTCGACGAAGTAGCTTACCGGGTGGAGTTCTGGGGGGATGAGATCGACCGTATCTCTTCCTTCAATCCGCAGACGGGTGTGGACATAGACGAGCAGGACGAGCTGAATATCTATCCCACCAACCTGTTTGTCACCACCCAGGAACGGATCAATATGGCCATCGGACAGATCGATGTGGATCTGGGTACGCAGGTGGATCGCCTGAAACAGGCCGGTAAGCCGTTCGAGGCGAAGCGGCTGTATGAACGGGTGACGTTCGACCTGGAGATGATCCGCGAACTGGGCCATTGCTCGGGGATAGAGAACTACTCGCGTTACTTCGACGGACGGGGTCCGGGCGAACGTCCGTACTGCCTGCTGGATTATTTTCCCAAAGGATTCTTGTTGGTGGTGGACGAAAGCCATGTCACCATCCCGCAGATACGCGCCATGTACGGCGGCGATTACGCCCGGAAGAAGAACCTGGTGGAGTATGGTTTCCGCCTCCCGGCAGCGATGGATAACCGGCCGCTGACGTTCGATGAGTTTGAATCGCTCACGCCGATGGCGGTCTATGTGAGCGCCACGCCTGCCGACTTCGAACTGGCCAAGAGCGAAGGGGTGGTGGTGGACCAGCTGATCCGTCCGACCGGACTGCTCGATCCGGTGATCGAGATACGCCCCACCCTGAACCAGATAGACGACCTGATGGAAGAGATCACCCGCGTATCCGCACAGGACGAACGGGTATTGGTCACCACCCTCACCAAGCGCATGGCGGAAGAACTGACCGCCTACCTCGGTCGGATGGGGGTGCGGTGTAACTATATCCACAGCGATGTGGAGACGCTCGACCGGATTCAGATCATGGACGACCTGCGGAAGGGTGTGTATGACGTGCTGATCGGCGTGAACCTCCTGCGGGAGGGGCTTGACCTGCCGGAGGTGTCGCTGGTGGCTATCCTTGATGCCGACAAGGAGGGTTTCCTCCGTTCGCACCGCTCGCTGACGCAGACGGCAGGACGCGCCGCCCGCAATATCCATGGAAAAGTGATCTTCTATGCCGACAAGATCACGGAGAGCATGCGGCTGACGATCGATGAGACAAACCGACGCCGGGAGAAACAGTTGGCGTATAACCAGGCGCATGGGATCACGCCGCGGCAGATCGTCAAGACCAGCATGTCGCTGTTGGGTGAGAAGCCGCAGACGGCTGAACCGTATGCGTATATCGAGCCCGAAACCTCGCTGGTGGCCGATCCCGTCGTGCAACACATGACGCGCCCGCAGTTGGAAAAAGCTATCGAGCGGACAAAGAAACTGATGGCCGAAGCAGCCAAAAAACTCGAATTTATCGAAGCGGCGCAGTACCGCGACGAACTGATCAAGTTGCAGGATATGCAGGAAACTCATTAATCACCGGATCTGTCTGATATAGGATGCCTATGAATTTCTTTCCCTTTTGCCGCCTGACGGCGCTTTGCCTGGCCGTTGTCGCCTGCCTACCGCAGCTTGCCGCCGGGCAGGAGTTCAATGGGAGGCCATTGTATTGTACAGAGGCGGATAGCGCGGTGTTCGAACGGTTCCTGTTCGCTATGGAGGGTAAGCGGTCGCTGCCGGCGGCGGAGCTGACGTTGGAGGTTGCCCGTTTCTTCGTCGGATCCCCGTATGTGGGCGCCACGTTGGAAAGGGAACCGGAAGGACTGGTGGTCAACCTCCGGGAATTCGACTGTACCACCTTTGTGGAAACGGTCTATGCCCTTACGCGGATGCTGCGGGGAGATACGCTTTCGTTCGATGCCTATTGTCGCCGGTTACAGGCATTGCGGTACAGGGACGGGGCGCCGGGCGATTATACCGACCGGCTGCATTATACGTCCGACTGGTTGTATGAGAACGGACGGAAAGGGATCCTGGACGACGTGACGCACACCCTCGGCGGCGTGCCCCACCCATTGGCGTTGTCGTTCATGTCCACCCATCCCGGGAGCTATCCCGCCCTGAAGGATCATACCGGACGGATCATCCTGATGGCGGAAAAAGAGAAAGAAATCAACGCGCGTACCTATTATATAATACCGAAGGCGGATATCGACCGGTTGGCCGGTGGGATGAGGGATGGCGATCTGGTTTGCTTCGTCACCTCGATCGGGGGACTGGATATCTCGCACGTGGGTATCCTGTGCCGGACGGAGGAGGGGACGCTGTCGTTCTTCCATGCTTCCTCGTCGGCGGGGAAAGTGATCCTGAACAAAGAACCGCTCTCGGCCTACACGCAGCAGATACAACGGACAACGGGTGTGATGGTTGCCCGCATGCGCTGACGGGTCACTGGAAGAGTTCGAACGCGAACTTGAAGCCGATTCCGTCGTATCGTCCCCGATCGAACGCGGCAAAGGCCGCCACGCTGAACAAGTGATTACCGAAACCGTATCCCACTTCCGTGTAGCAGGGCAGGACGGGTGTCCATAGTTGCCCCAGGTAGAAGCGTTCGGACAGGACATGCTTCGTGGCGTTCTTCTTCAGCAGTTGGAAGAGGATAAAGGGGCTTTCATACATCAGGTGCGCCTGGGCATATTTGTCGGCGGCATTATACCATTCGCTTCCCAGGAGGTTGAACACGCCGCCGATCTGGTCATTCCATGAGTCGGGGAAGTTGCGACGGGTGAAATAGGTGAAGTCGGCAAAATACGCCTGCTCGGAATTGAAATTGAAATAGGTGCCCCCGCTCAGGTGATAGCTGAATTGTTTCAGTAACCCCATCGGCAGGCTTTGCTGGATATCCATCTCTGCCCGCCCGAAGTCGGACGAGCTGTTTAATACCCCGGGAATGGCGCGCGCCAGTTCGACGGAGAAGGTGGGATAGTAGGAATAGACGTATTCTTTCTGCTTGCCGATCATACGGTAAAACTGGCGGGGCGTATAGATGAACCCGAGGGTGGGGACGAAGTCGTTGTACGTATGGTTGATAATCTCTTTCACCTCATCGCCGGGATCGATCACCGCTTTCTCCACGGGCACGTGGCTGTGGTACGCCAGACCTGCGTTGAAGAGAAATCCGTTGCTCAGCTCGATATGGTTCTTGATGTCCACGTAGTAATGGCGGAAATAGTTCAGTTGGAGGTCGTCGAAGGTGAATGCCGAATCTTTCAGGTGCTCATTGATCGTTTTCATCATCTCCGATGAATAGCCGTCGTTGCCATTGGCCACCAGGATGCTGATGCCGCCTTTTTTCTCCGGCTTATACTGCCAATCGCCGTACACCTTGAAGAAGATCTCTTTTCGCTTGAACACAAAACCTATTTCCGGGCGGAAGTAGAACGACTGTCCGTTGGCGTAGGTCTTGTTGATTCGCAGCCGTTGTTTGTACGTGACGCCGTTGCGTGCCGAATAACCCAGCTGCGCCGGGTTCAGGAATCCGGAATAGCGGATACGCGTTTCGCCGTAATCCAACCGCATGCTGCTGGTGAGCTGTTCGGTGATGTCGATGTATCGTTTCATCGTGCCGGTGTCGAGGGGGGCAATTTGAGGGGATACGCGGTGGAGGGTTTTTTCTTCTTCGGCGGTCAGCGGCACGTCACGTTCCTTCTTCCAGTAGGCGGTGTCGTGGAGGATGGGGACGGAATCCATCGTCAGCGTGTAGTACTGGGTAAGATCCAGCGGTTTCCACTTGCTTTGGAAATGGTCTTCCACCACCCATTCGATCTCCCTGAAACGGTAGGCGATGTGGTAATTGGTCTCCACCACGTTCCCCAACACCTGATAACGGAGGTTCAGCTTCGAGCGTTCGGGGATGATCAGGTTGGCGCCGTTGCCAAACTCCAGGCTGATGTTGAACTGGGCGAATTGTACCCTGCCGTTGAAATCGATTTTCTCGATGGTCCAACTGCCGTCGCGTACCCACATATCGCCGCACACCAGTTTCTGTGTCCATTGTTTAGGCAGGAACCGGATCTGGTACAGGGGTGTTCCGGAGGTGGTATCCACGTGTTCGATATTGAAGTTGTAATACCTGTACGAATTGCGGGCCACCGGCATGATGATGGCGTCGTTATATACGATGGGCGAATAGATGTTGATATTCAGGAAGGTGAGTACCTCGTCCTGTTTCTTGCTGTCGGGGATGGAGTTGCCGTGGATGGCTTTGATCGTATGTTGGAAATTGTTCGGGGCGTCGTACCGGGTATCGGTCACCATCTCGAACAACATGTCGCTGTTGCGGCGATCCACGGGGAAGATGCGGTTAGCGTAGCGGATGAGGGCGTTTTTCTTCAGGATCTCCGTTCTTCCCTTGATATAGATCTCCGTTTCATAACGGGACACGGCAGTGGCGTAAAAGGCGGCCTTCGCCGCTACCACCCGCATCATGGAATCGGCTTGCCGGCGGGAGTCGGGGGTGGCGTGCGAAAACGACAATGTGAGATCATCACAAGCTTCCTGCGCGTGGACTTGGAAGCATATGACGGGTAGGATAAAGGTAAGTATGCGTAATAGCTTTTTCAATGGCAACCCTTTTCAACAAAAATAGAGATTTATAATCTATAAACTAACAGGTTATCGGTTAAATTGTTCAAGGGCAAAAAAAAAATGTCTGGCGTAAATGGATATAGATTCCAAAGAATAACACTATATTTGTGCTTCATAAGTATGTTATATAACAGTCGTGGTTAAACAGCATAAAGAAGAAATCGATTTATCAGCCAGTTTATCAGATGTTTGGCGGGTGTTAACCGACAAAGAACGTGACATTCTGAGGGCCAGCTCCAAGATCCAGCAATTCAAACGGAATGAGTTGATTTACTGCGAAGGGGATGAGCCTACGGAAATGATGTGCTTATTGAAAGGGAAAGTCAAGATCTTTAAAGAAGGGGTGGGAGGCCGCAGCCAGATTATCCGGATGATCAAGCCGGTGCAGTATTTCGGCTACCGGGCGAACTTCGCCCAGGAAAACTACCTGACCAACGCTTCGGCGTTCGAAGCCTCTCTGGTCTGCCTCATCCCGATGAGCGTGGTGACCAGCCTGCTGATGGGTAACCCGCAACTGGCGATGTTCTTTATCCGCCAACTGTCTATCGACCTCGGTGTAGCCGACGAACGGACGGTGAACCTCACACAAAAACATATCCGCGGCCGCCTGGCCGAATCCCTGCTTTTCCTCAAAGACAATTACGGACTGGAAGAAGACGGCGCCACTCTCAGTATCTACCTGGCGCGTGAAGACCTGGCGAACCTTTCTAATATGACCACCTCCAACGCTATCCGTACCCTTTCCACCTTCGTGGCCGAACATATCATCGCCCTCGACGGCCGTAAAATCAAACTCATCGACGAAGACCGCCTGCGCAAAATCAGCAAGCTGGGATAACATTTGCCTGCAAATTATCCGCGTTTATCTTGTCGGATCGGAGAGAAATTGCCACTTTTGCAGTGGTCATTTACAAACCTTTCATATCATGGAAATTCCTTTTGCCGAATCATGGAAAATTAAGATGATTGAACCGATCCGTACGAGTAGCCGTGCCGAACGGGAAACGTGGATACGGGATGCACATTACAATCTGTTTCAACTGGCCGCCCAACAGGTGTATATCGACCTGATTACCGACTCCGGTACGGGTGCCATGTCTGACCGCCAATGGGCGGCCATGATGATGGGCGATGAGAGCTATGCCGGCGCCTCTTCCTTCTTCCGCCTGAAAGAGATGATCGGGCAATTGACAGGTTTCTCATATGTGATCCCCACCCATCAGGGACGGGCGGCGGAGAATGTCTTGTTTTCCTACCTCGTGAAAGAAGGGGATGTTATCCCCGGCAATTCGCATTTCGACACCACCAAGGGACATATCGAAGGACGTAAGGCGTTCGCTGTGGATTGCACGATCGACGAAGCCCGCGACACCCAGTTGGAACTTCCCTTCAAAGGGAATATGTCGATCGACAAACTGGAACGGGTGTTACGGGCGGAGGGCGACCGGATCCCGTTCGTCATCGTCACCGTCACCAACAACACTGCGGGTGGCCAGCCCGTCTCCATGCAAAACCTGAAAGAGGTGTATGCGCTGGCCCGCCAATACGGGAAACCTGTGCTGATGGATTCGGCGCGGTTTGCGGAGAACGCCTATTTTATCAAGACACGGGAGGAGGGATATGCCGGGCGATCGATCAAAGAGATCGTGCGGGAGATGTTCACCTATGCCGACGGGATGACGATGAGCGCCAAGAAAGACGGCGTGGTGAATATGGGCGGTTTTATCGCCACCCATCTTCACGCTTGGTATGAAGGGGCGAAGGATTTTTGCATCCGGTACGAGGGATTTATCACCTATGGCGGGATGAACGGGCGCGACATGGATGCGTTGGCGGTGGGTCTCGATGAGAATACAGAGTTCGAAAACCTGGAGACGCGTATCCGGCAGGTGGCTTACCTGGCGTCGCGCCTCGATGCGTTCGGCATCCCCTACCAGCGGCCGGCGGGCGGACATGCGATCTTCGTGGATGCCCTGAAGGTATTGACACAGGTGCCCGCGGAAGAATTTCCCGCGCAGACGTTAGCCGTGGAGCTGTATCTCGAAGCGGGTATCCGGGGATGTGAGATCGGATATATCCTGGCCGATCGTGATCCGGTGACGCGGGAGAACCGTTTCGGCGGACTCGACCTGTTGCGCCTCGCCATTCCCCGCCGGGTCTATACCAACAACCACATGGATGTGGTGGCGGTGGCGTTGAAGAATGTATTCGATCGCCGATCGTCGATCACCCGGGGATTCGCCATCACGCAGGAGGCGCCGCTGATGCGCCATTTTACCGTCAGGCTGAAGCGATTGTGATTATTTGGATCACCCGATCGGAGAAACGAGGGGTGGTTTGTTATATATATGTAATTAGTCATACCTATTAAAAAAAATGTATATGAATCTTACAAAAAAATTAGCAGATGCTTTTAACGAGCAGATCAAGGCTGAAATGTGGTCGTCGAACCTTTACCTGTCTATGGCGGTGTATTTTGCCGACAGCGGCTTGGACGGTTGCGCCCATTGGATGATGAAACAATCGGAAGAAGAACTGGAGCATGCCCATAAGCTGATCGAGTTCGCCGTCAAACGCGGCGGCAAAGTAATCATCCCGCAGATAGATGCCGTACCGGGCGAGTGGGACGGTCCGCAGGCGGTGTTCGAACAGGTCTATAGCCATGAATGCTATGTGTCTGTCCTGATCGACAAACTGATGGATGTGGCTATCGCCGAAAACGACAAAGCCACGCAGGATTTCCTCTGGTGGTTCGTCCGCGAACAGGTGGAAGAAGAAGAAACGGCCAAAGGCATCCTCGACAAATTCGAAGTGTTCGGTATCCACGGACTCTTCTCCCTCAACCACGATCTGGGTAAGCGCTAAACAGCCGCGGTCTCCGGCAGAAGGAGACTGGAGGGTGTGTCGAAAGTCCACCGTGAGCACACATACAGATTCTGTGTGCTCATGGTGGACTTTTACCATATCTCCCACCTTCCTTTGAACTATTTGCAGGGTGTTTGGGATTATTAACTATAATAGTTAGTTTGTGAACTAAAACATTTAGTTTATTTGCAGGAAATAGTTCGGATGTATGAAACGACTCACTGCAAAAGAAGAAGAACTCATGGGCTGGTTCTGGAAAGAAGGCGCCCTGTTCGTCAAGCAACTGCTTGATTATTACGACGAACCGAAACCCCATTTCAATACCCTCTCCACCATTGTCCGCGGCTTGGAAGAAAAAGGATTCCTGGAGCATACAGCCTATGGGAATACCTACCAGTATTATCCCGCGGTGACGGAAGAGGCATATAGCCAGAGCGCGCTGAAATCGGTGATCTCCCGCTACTTCAATAATTCATACCTGGGGATGGTGTCGTCGTTGATCAAAGACGAAGATGTCTCGGTGGATGAGTTGCGCCGGTTGCTGGATGAAGTGGAACGTTCACATCAATAACAGGGTTGGGCATGGGAGCGTTTTTCGTATATATTGTTAAGTCGTCGGCCTGTCTGATCGTGTTTTATCTGTTTTACCGGTTGTTGCTCAGTCGGGAAACATTCCACCGGTTCAACCGCATCGGGTTGTTGGGGTTGGTGCTGCTGTCGGTAGTGATCCCTTTTTTCCGGATCACCCTGCCCGAACCGATCGTGATGCAACCGGCGGTGATCGACTTGGAGACATTATTGATGATGGCTACCCTGACTGGTAAAAAGGCGGCCGTGCAGTTGGTTCCCCTCTGGGTACAAGGGCTGCTGTGGGCCTATATCGGCGGCGTTTGCTTTTTCTGTTGTCAGTTTATTTATTCGTGCGGGAACACCATCCGGATGATCCGTCGGGGGAAGGTCAGCCGCCTGGAGAATGGTATCCGGCTGGTAATCACCCCCGAAGCGGTGAACCCTTTTAGTTGGATGCGCTACATCCTCGTTTCGCAGAAAGACATGGACGAGGGCGGGCAGGAGATACTTACGCATGAGCAGGCTCATATCCGATTGCGTCATTCCACCGACCTGCTGATCTCCGAGCTTTGTATCCTTATCCATTGGTTCAACCCCGCCGCCTGGCTGCTCAAGCAGGAGTTACAGCATATCCATGAGTTCGAAGCCGATGAGAACGTGCTCAACCGGGGTGTCGATGCCAAAAAATATCAATTATTATTAATAAAGAAAGCTGTTGGTTCACAGCGCTTCACTTCTATGGCCAACAGCTTCAATCACAGTTCACTTAAAAAACGTATCACTATGATGTTGAAAACAAAATCAAACCCATGGGCACGGTTGAAGTATCTTTGCGTACTCCCGTTGGCAGCCGTTGCTGTCGTATCCTTCGCCCGTCCGGAAATCGTCCGCGAATTGGACAAGATTTCAAGTGTCAAATTTAGCGAACTTGTTCCGGTAAAGGAAACACAGGGCGTTAAAAATGTAGAAAAACCGGTGAAACCCGATTCAATCACCCTGTCGCAACCTCTTGTTTTGAAACTGGATGGGGTGGTAATGGATGATTCGGCATTCGCTACCCTGAGTGATATCCAACTGGATCTTTCGGATATCGATTTAGACTTCAACTTCTCCTTAGACAGTCTGGACAAGCTGGAGATGCCGGTGTTCGACTTCGCGGATATCGACCTCTCGCAGATGCAGATCATTCCGGATATCCAGTTGAACATGGAGGCGTTGCAAGCGTTGAAACTGGATACCGCCGCCATGCGCCAGTTGGAGGAAAAGATGCGCGCCTATGAACTGACCGTGGAACAGAAGCAGACCCTGATGGAGCATGCACAGCAGAAAATAGCGAAAGTGAATGAAGAGCAACTCGTTCTGCAACAGGAACAACTGGCGAAAGTCATGAAGCAACAGGAGAAGGTTCAGAAACAGCAAGTGAAAGCTGTGGAGCAGCAAGTGAAAGCGACGGAACAGCAAGTGAAAGCCTTGGAGAAAGCCCAGGCGAAGCAGCAGAAGGAACCGATGAACCCGCAGCAGTTGACCCGGATGCTTCCCTCCGGTGTGTATTATCTGCTCGATGGCAAGGAAGCCACCGAGGAACAAATCCAGCAATTACCTGCTGAAAATATAGAGTCGATCTTTATCCTGAAAGACCAGAGCGCCGTGAGTAAGTTTGGTGAGAAAGCCCGGAAAGGTGCAGTGGTGATTACTACAAAGAAAAAATAAGGAAATGAGGAAAGAAAAACTGTTGTCCTGCGCCATCCTGTTGGTGAGCGGATTCGTGTGCCTGTCGTGTACAAACACCGCTGCCGGTGATCACTTCTCGATCGATGTCGCCGCCGCTTTCGCCAACCCGGTTGAACTGTCGGCATCCGACTATTTCAGCGAGGTGCGTTACGTCCCCCTGGAGACAACCGAACAAGGGCTGGTGGGTTCCGGTGCGGATATCCAATGCTTCGGGGATAAGCTGGTGGTGACTACCCGGCAGAAGCAATGTCTGCTGTTTGACGCCCGCACGGGACGCTTCATCCGTTCGATCGGCCATATCGGCAATGATCCCGAAGGGAATAAGAGTGTGTCTTGCTGGATCGATCCGTTCTCGCTCACCCTCCACCTCGAAGGATGGAACGGCGACTGGCAGCAGTACGACAACCAGGGTGCGTATATGGGTAAGACCGCCTTCCCGGTGCAACGTTCCATCGGTACGGCTTTCATGCCGGTGGATGCACAGACGGTGGCGGTCTATCAGCCCGGTTTCCTGCGTGGGCATGGCGACAGTCTTTTCTTTTTCCGGGATGGCAGGGAAGTCAAACGGATGACGGCGTATCGGGGTGATCAGGATATCGCCCCGTTTGATCAGAGCAGTATCCTCGGTATCAGTGTCATGCATGGGGATAATCCGTATGGCCTCTGGGGACCGGCGGCGATGACCGGAGCCATGGTGTTCGATCTGAAGGACGACGCGAAAGGTGTCTTTTTCGATGGCGTTACCCACCTGTGGCGCTTGGGGGAAGCGTTGTACTGCAAGCACGACCAGACCGATACGATCTTCCAGGTGAAGGATATGACGCTCATTCCCGTGCGGGTGTTCAGCCTGGGTGCATACCACTGGCCGGTGGAGGAACGTTTCACGAAGGAAGCCGACCTGGCGATTTACATCTCGCATATCCTGGAGAGCGAAGACCTGATGGTGTTCCGGCTCTCGCACCGGATGTTGTCCACAGAGGACGTGCAGACCTATACCGCCATGTACGACAAACATTCAGGACAGCTCAAAATCAACGGCTTTGCTGACGGTATCCGCGATGATGTCTCGTACTTCCTGCCGTTGCAGCCGCGCTGCGTGTCTCCCTCCGGCGAATATGTCGGCCTGTTGCCTGCCGCCGACGTGTCGGCCTGGTTTGAAGAGCATCCCGACCGCATCGCCAGCCTGCCGAAGGAGGTGCAACAACTGAAACAGGTGGAGGAAGAAGATAATCCGGTGATCGTATTTATGAAATAGACTTAATCAACTGGATCAGGTCTGCGTCCGATAAGCCTTCGCCGTAAGTGGCGTAGTCGAGGCGGAAGGTGCAGCCGTTCCGGTATTCGGAACAACCGTAGGCTGTTTTACCGCGCAGGATATCTCCTTTGCGGCAAAGAGGACAGACGGGTTTGGCCGTCGCTTCTTTCGTAGCCTTTGCTTCTTTCGCCTCTTTGGGTGCGCGGGGCTTCTTCTCTTTTACTTCTTTGGGGGGCGCTTCTACGGGTTCCTGCCGGATGGTGATGGTACGGCGAGACTGGTCGGAGCGGACGTGCATCACTACCTCGTTCACCATCTGTTTGAGCTCTTCCAGGAAGGTTTTGGCTTCGTAGGTGCCCCGTTCGATCTGCCGTAGTTTCTTCTCCCACAACCCGGTCAGTTCGGCGCTTTTCAGCAGGTCGTCCTGGATGGTGCCGATCAGTTCCGTGCCCGTGGGGGTAGGGTAGAGGTTCTTCCGTTCCTTGCGGATATAGTTACGCTTGAAGAGGGTCTCGATGATGGCGGCGCGTGTGGAAGGGCGACCGATACCGTTTTCCTTCAGGGCGTCGCGCAATTCTTCGTTTTCCACCAGTTTGCCGGCCGTTTCCATCGCGCGCAGCAGGGTGGCTTCGGTGTAGGGCTTGGGCGGTTGTGTCCACGTTTCCTTCAGCAGGGGCTGGTGGGGTCCGCTCTCGCCTTTGACGAAATCGGGCAATACTCCTTCTTCCTCCGCGTTCTCGGCCTCCGGGTCTTTTTCTTCGGCGCCGAACACAACGCGCCAGCCCGGTTTGAGTATCTGCTTGCCGGTCACTTTGAAGGCTACCTTTTCCACGGCGCCTTCCACCGTGGTGGTCGATATGTCGCAGTCGGGATAGAAGGCGGCGATGAAGCGACGGGCTACGAGGTCATATACTTTCCGTTCCGTATCCGTAAGGTTGCGTGCCGGTACGCCGGTGGGGATGATGGCATGGTGGTCGGTCACCTTTGTATTGTCGAACACCCGCTTGCTTTTCGGCAGTTTGCCTTCCGCCAGAGGGGCGATGAGGTCGGCGTAATCCGTCAGCCCCTTGAGCATGTTGGGTATTTTGGGGTAGATATCATCACTCAGGAAGGTGGTGTCCACGCGCGGGTAGGTGGTGACCTTCTTTTCGTAGAGCGATTGTATGTATTTCAGCGTATCATCGGCGCTGAAGGCGAATTTCTTGTTGCATTCCACCTGTAGGGAAGTGAGGTCGAACAGGCGGGGGGCATACTCCTTGCCTTTCTTCTCGGAGATGGAGGTGACGGTGAAATCGTGCTCCCGCACGGTTTGCAGGAAGTTCTCTCCCTCTTCTTTCTGTGAAAATTTGCCTTTGGCGGACGAGAAAGTGGTGTTGCGATACACCGTTTTCAGTTCCCAGTAAGGTTCAGGCTTGAAATTTTCGATCTCCGCCTGGCGGTTGACGATGAGCGCTAGCGTGGGTGTCTGTACCCTGCCGATGGAAAGCACCTGTTTGTTCTGCCCGTAACGGATGGTGTAGAGGCGGGTGGCGTTCATGCCCAGCAGCCAGTCGCCGATCGCCCGGGAGAGCCCTGCCTGATACAACCGGTCGAACTCGGCCTGTTGCTTGAGTTGGCGGAAGCCTTCGCGGATGGATTCTTCCGTCAGCGAAGAGATCCAGAGGCGATATACGGGGCATTGGACGGCGGCTTTCTGCATCACCCAGCGTTGGATCAGTTCGCCTTCCTGGCCGGCATCCCCGCAGTTGATCACCATCTCAGCGTTGCGGATCAGGCTTTCGATCACTGCGAACTGCTGCTCGTAGCCGGGGTTGCTGATCAGTTTGATGCCGAAACGGGGCGGGATCATCGGCAGGGAGTACAGGCTCCAGCGCTTCCAGTCGTCGGTATAATCATGGGGTTCCTTGAGGGTGCAGAGGTGCCCAAACGTCCATGTCACCTGGTATCCGTTTCCTTCGATATACCCGTTCATCCGTTTGGTGGCTCCCAGTATCTCCGCTATTTCCCGGGCGACACTGGGTTTTTCGGCGATACATACTTTCATCCGCGATTCAATCTTTGCATAGGCGGAACAAATGTACGCTTTTTCACTGTATGAACAACGAGGGAGCATCAAAAGCTCAACAGCATACTGTATCGTCCTGGGCTTTTTGTCAATGATGGCGCAGTGCCACGAAGGCTGAAAAACGAAGTGAGCAAAAACCAAAAATAAAAATAACCTGCAACGTACAGAAAATGAGCCTTGAATGAGGCATTTCCCGGGGTTTACTTTACTTCGTTGGCGAAATGTGTCTATAACGCTAAAAACGTTTATAGAAAGGCTTTTAAGGGTGCTTGTTGTTTTGGATAACAGATCAGTTGCATCAGCCTCAATTTTTGTAGTGAAAAATACGAAAATACACATAAGGGGTGCATTTAGGGGTGCATTTTGTGCCTGTTACCCCCTGCTAATATTGTATATTTCCAAGATTGACATTAAGCATTTTTTCAAATAAACGAGTGATATCAATCAGGTATAACTCTTTGTTCTCAATGCGTTGGATTCCATCTGTAAGATAGAAAAATCCACAAGCCAATTCCATTATGTCAATAAGCTTGATTTCTTCGGAGTTTACACATATTGGTGATTTCCATTCAGAATCAATATTGATGAAGAATTTTGGATACTCCATTTGACGATAAAGCAACTCCAGCTCCTTTTCAACCAAGGCTATCAACTTGTCTAAAAAACGATTTTTAATTTATTGTTTTCGCTGGGAATAGATTCTTCCTTTGCTTTTATTGTTGCAAATTCGATGTGTATCGTATTTAATTTACGAATTATAGCTTTATTGTCTTTCCGTTCATTCATATAAGTGAATAATTCTTCCACAAATTCCAAATAGGCAGAAGTCATATCCTCCACGACTGCCCTATCAATCTGATAAGGATGTTTCAGTAATTGATATATGCGCTTATCCGTTATTTCCCAGTTTGACATATCGATTGAATGTAAAACAATATTACAATCTGTTCATAAACTCATTGACATTTGTATTCTTTGAATTCTTAATCTTTTTTGATGATTGGAAATAATATATGACTGATAATGTGAAACATCGGGTTTTTGCTTTTTGGTAGAAGTCATAATCCAAATTACTATTTCGAATAGTTGATTTGGATCTTCTTGTATTAAATACGTCGTCACAATATATGGAAAGCCTCAATGCGTTGTTAAAAAACGAATGTCTATAGGCCAAATCAACTCCGTATTGCGCTGCTCCTTCTTTGTTTGTGGCAATCCACGGGGTTCTATAACTACCGGCTATTTCAAATTTCGACTTATTATTGATCGAAAATATGTTGTATAGAGAAACCATGCCCGTAATTTTCTCTTTTTTGTAGTAACTCTCAGGGATATTTGTGTAGTATAAAGCCGCATTCGATGAGAGATACCACCATTTCGTCAAGTTCCCCGAATAATTGTATTCTACGCCGACTTCATGATTCTCACCCATGTTGGTATTCGTATGATACACGATATCGTTTTCCGTGAAAAACCACTCATTTATTTTATCGGAAGTCGCATTGTAATAGGCGCTCATTCTATGATTTCCTATGCTATAATTCACTTCATAGACATTTGTATATTCCGGCTTCAAATCAGGATTTCCAACATCATAGAGAAAATCGGAAATTTTATTGGTGTAATTATTCATCAACCGGAAGCTGGGACGCCTTAACCTTCTGGTAAATGCAAATGACAAAGACGAGCGGTCTGATGTATTTAGCAAGGCATGAAATGAAGGAAACCACTTGGTATAGTTTTGACGAACATCATCATTATTATTGGAGTGAAGTTTGGTATTTTCCACACGGATTCCGGCATTGACCTCTACTTTATCTCCTATGGAAGTTTTGCCTTGAATATAAGAAGACAGGACGTTTTCGTCATAGTTGTAATACGAAGACAAATCGCTTTCAGACCAACTATCGTTCTTAAAGACTGATGCGATATAGTCACTCTCCCTATTCGTTGTTATGTATTTTGCTCCTAATTTTATTTCGACTTTGTTATTCCATTTTCTCATGAAATCTCCCTGATAGGAAAAGATCTCGGTATTTCCTTCCGTATCATTAATCATCTTGTTATCTTCATAGTTTCCAATATCATACATTGTTGATATGTTATTAATCTGACTTGTAGCTTGATTTACATATCCGGCAGCTAATTTCAGGTTGCTTTGATCTGAAATATCCCATGTGTAATTAAGCAAACCCGTATATAGATTATTTCTAAATCTAAAATCACTTTGCTCCGTGCCGTTATCGACAGGCTGTGTGTCTTTAATGCTTATATCCGTTATCGAATAACTATTCTGGGGTAAATCATTGCTTCCTGAAAATTCCGCACCCACACGGTGTTTTGACCAAGGTGTTGCAGTAAAACCTACGGTATAATTGTGTCTGCGTGTGTAACCGTAATTGTCGGATACATTTTTTATATTCAAGCCTGAATCTTTGAAGTAATAATCGACATCACCCTCGGAGAAATAATTTTTTCCGTAATTGAACGAGTAGTTTGTGTACACATTAAACTTCTCCATTCCCCAATTAATGCTACCTAAAAAACGTTCTTCATTGAATCCTTTCCCTATATAATTGTAAGACCCGCCAACTCTGCCGTTAAATCCGATTTGCGGTTCTTTCAGGATAATATTAACGACCCCGCCTTCTGTTCCGGCTTCTATATCAGAAGTTTTCACTGTTTGAATTTCTACGGATTTAATGTTTTCAGACTTGATATTAGCTAAATAATCAGCCATTGCACTTTCAGGGATGTTAAGTTTCTGCCCGTTTACCATGAGAGTTACAGGCTTATTTCGGATTGTAATACTTCCACCAATTCCCGGAGTAATTTTGGGTGAACGTTGTAGTACTTCCAAGCCGTTATAACCTTCGGCAATTTTACTATTAGCTACATTGAATGAAATCCTGTCGCCCTTATCCTGTATAACCGGTCTGTATCCCGTTACGGTTACCTCACCTAAAGTTGTGGCAACGTCGCGTCGTATCAACCCCAAATCAATGGATTCATCCACCGTTAAAACAGTATCAAGAAGTACAACACTCATATAAGAGGCATTAATCCGGTATTCGCCGGAAAGTAAGTCCAGCGAGAAATGCCCCGAAGTATTCGCCGCTTCACCCTTTACCATTTTATCGTTTTGATAAGCGATAACGTTCGCTCCCGTAAGCGGTTCCCCGTTCGTGTCGATCAGTCTCCCGCTTATGGTGACCTGTGCATGACAAATACCGAAATTCATCAATGCAAGTAGTATCGTGATTACAATTGTTTTCATCATATATCGTTTTATATTAATAAATTATATTACTTGAAGTTGTTTACTACTTAGTGGTAATACTGAGTATCCCTTTCTTGGCATCTTTTCCGTATAACGCGGAGTAATCTCCGATACTCAAACCGATACTTTTAATATCTTTCGGATTAATCTTATAAAAATCATCGACGGGCTTCAACTCCCCGTCTATCAGGACTACCTTAACATCGTCCATATTGAAGTTACCCGACGAACTAACATTGAGCTTTTTATTTCCCACCGAAAATATCTGGAACCCTAAAGAATCGGGCACTGCTTCGTTTTTCGATACTTTGACGCTTGTTGCATCATAAGAAATGATTATAACGCTGTCTGCGGGACTACCGTTACGATAAACCTTGATGCCGTTCCCATCGGTTTTCCTCTTTATAATCAAGGTGCTTTCCGTGCCGGTTATCCGTGTTTCAGTAGAATCAGTAATTTCGGCTTTGGAAACAGGAAGGGTTTCCTGCTGTGCATAGACCGTTAATGCGATTGCAGTTAAAGGAAGTACCAATATATAATTCAAGTAAGCCCAAAGGCTGGATTTTTCTTGTGGTATCATGGCGATATGTTTTTAATTAAACTTTCCGCTACAAAGATACTTGGAGAGGTTTCCAGAGCCTGAGAAAATCATTATCGAAGAACTACCGGATTATTACTAAATTATTACGGTCTTCAGCTTTGCGAGTTATTCGTAACTTCAAGCAATGCTGATTTTGTATCTTTGCAAAAGAAGTTAAAACGAGTATGGAAAAGAGAGTTAAAATAATCCACTGGCTGACTGCCGTCGCCCTGGTTACTTTGGTTGCGACACAGGGCTATTGGCTGTTTAATCGGTATGTTTACTCTTTGCAGCAATACGAGGAAGAGTTGTACCAAAAGACGACGGATGCGGGAAGAGAAGACAAACTGGTTAGAAAAGAACTACAAGACAAAAACCTATATACGTTTACAAACACGGGTATAAGGGTCAGGCAGAACAATGATGTTATTTCCGATTCCGAAATGGAATGGATATTCAATGCACATATAATCGACAAGAATCAGATTTTGTCAATGGGATACGATTCTCTGTCGTTGGAGCAAATGGATTCATTGTATAATCTGGGGAAAGGAGTAAAAAAATACCGATTTGAGATAAAGGGTTCTGACCGTGGCGAACACGATGTATATGATGCGCTCGAAAGATTTTATATCAACGAACTATGTCCTTTTACGACGGAACGATTCGATTCATTGCTTCAAAAGCATGGTATAAAACCGTTGTCTGTGACGATTGAAACCGTCGATTCGATAATTTGGAATCCATCTAAAACAGGCTATACCTCTATATGGAATCCTATCGTGGAGGTTACCTATCCGTTTGATATTTTGCAGAAAAAGCAAGTGCAGGTAACTTACGAATTGGGTATTTCTCCGATATTGGGCAGAATGCTCGAATCCCTTATCGCTTCAATCATACTTTCATTGTTGTTGATTTTTTGCTTGATATACCAGACAAAAACCATTTTCAAGCAGCACCGGATTGACGAACTGAGAAAGGACTTTATCAAAACGATGGTTCACGAACTCAAAAGACCAGTCGCCACGCTCAAAATGTGTATTTCTTTCATGAAAAATGACAAGATGATGCAGGATAAGGCAATGAAGGAAGATATTATCCGCAGTTCTCAAAACGAATTGGATAACCTTTCCTCTTATTTTTCCAAATTGAGGGACTTGACCTACGGCGATGTGGAAGAAATACCGTTGAACCTATCTACCTTCAATGTTAAAAATTTGCTCGAAGAATGTATTACCAAACAGCACCTTCCCTCGGACAGAAAAATAAATATTCAGGCCAACTTCGATAGCGACGACACCGAAATTACGGCGGACAGAATGCATGTAGCCAACATTATCTGCAATTTATTGGAAAATGCCGTTAAATATTCCGAAGGAAAAACTTTAATCCGCGTCAATTGTCATTCGGCGGGGGATAAATATATATTGGAAGTGTCGGACAATGGTATCGGGATACCTGCTGCGGAATGCGATTATGTTTTCGACAAATACTTCCGAAGCGCGAGCATTGTAGATAAGAATATTCCCGGCATAGGATTGGGGTTGTGCTATGTCAAACTTTTGGTTGATGCTCACAAGGGAAAAATATCTTTGGAAAGCGAGTTGGGAAAAGGCAGCAAATTCACCGTTGAAATACCGAAAAGGCAATGAAAGCAAGGAAAATACTGCTGGTGGATGACGACTTGAAAAACTCCATGTTCTTAAAACGTTTTTTGGAGGAGGAATCTTACGAAGTAACCTATGCCGACAACGGGAAAGTGGGCTGGGAACTATTCGCTTCACTTAAACCCGATTTAGTGCTGCTGGATATCAACATGCCTGAAATGGACGGCTTTGAACTTGCCCAAAAGATTCGGGAGCAGGACAAGAATGTCATTATTTTTTTTCTGACTGACCGAACCGAAAAGGCTGACCGCCTGAAAGGGTTTAGCTTGAAAGGGAATGACTATATCCCCAAACCATTCTACCCGGAGGAATTGATTGCCAAAATTAAGGAACGGTTTGAAAGGCTTACAAACAACGATGAAGAAATATACAAACTCGGCAATACAACTTTCAATTATTCGCTTTGCAGTGTCGAGTTTGACGGTGTTACACAAAACATGTCCGTAAGGCAGGCCGACATATTGAAAATACTGGCCGGCCGGCTCAATTCCATTGTGGATAGGGATTATATACTCGACAAGGTGTGGGGAAATAACAGCTATTCTAACTCGCTGTCGCTTAATGTGCAGATTACCTACCTGCGTAAAATGCTGGAACCAGATGGTTATATATCCATCAATTCGTTGAAAAAAAGGGGATATATGCTTAAAGTCTGAAAGTGACTGGGCATTTTACATTTTACATGATATATCAACTCTTGTTTTGATGAATTCGAAATAATCTTTACCTTTACCGAAAGTTATTTGAAGCGATGTAAACCAAAGCAAGCGGAAGTCGTTCGCTCGTTTCTATATCGTTACTCATTTTTATTTCTCTTTCTCTAAAAACCTATTTTTCAATAGACTACAATCAAATTTCATACTTCATCAAACATAGGTGGTTGTTCAATCAAATATAGATGGATGATTGAACACACGAAAGTGAAATGACGTATTCTCCTTCCACTGCGTGGTGGCTGCTCCGGCAATTTCGTACTCTGTCCCATTTTGAAATGGTACACCCGGCATTTCTATCTGCGTGTAGATGTTGATCAATCCGCATGTAGATGTTGTGCTGACAACATCCAGACGTTGTGCTGACAACATCCAGA
>JAVBUE010000006.1:0-56410 GCA_031555735.1 Tannerellaceae bacterium | reverse complement strand
TAATGTGGCTGTGGTAAAAGAAGCAGATATTCGCATAGTACAATACGAATAACACCATCAAGATGCGACTGATTATCTGCCTGCTTTGATTTGACATTAACAACTGTTTTGATTTCAGGCTACAAAAATACGGTTTTATTTCAGAATACCGGTAATTGATACCACTCGTTTACAAATCGCCATTGCCTGTCAGTATAATTTTTACTTACGCCATTGGAGGGACTAAAACAAGCATAGGTGGTTGTTCAATCTGTCACCTATGGTTGTTTGAACATCTACCTATGGTTGATGAAACGTTCACCTATGGAAGTTGCGCCGACAACTCTCAGGCGTTTTTCCAACAACCGGATGTGAATAAATCTTCATCTACATCTCGTGTAAACAACACCTGGATGTTGTTCTACCAACATCCAGACGTTGACAGCACAACATCCAGATGCAGATTGAGATGCTGACAACGTTTTTGCCCTCGGCAAATGACGGAAGGATCATTTCGCCCGATAATCTCCCTCTCAGCAACTCTACCTTTTTGTGATGTCACATGTCACGCCCGCATGAAATCAGGATTTTTTGTGACATGAGCCGGATTTGATGTCACACGCTTACTGAAATCTGGCAATGAGCCGTATTTCGTTCGGCAGTATCCGGTAGAACGATCGTACCTATTCTTCCTGGGGAGGGATCACGAGCATCAGGGCGGGGATGGCGCTGGCATCGTAACTGAGGATCGGTTTTGTTTGCGTTTTCCCTTTTTCCGTATATTCCCAACGCATGTCCGTGAGTGTAACGGAAAAGTCGGGGCAGGTAATGTGAGTGGTTCGGTTGCGGTTCGCCCATCCGGCGTTGATATTGTAGCGCAGCCAGGGGAGGTATTGGTCTTGCCCGCAGTCGTCAATCAGTAAGCGCATATATTGTGCGAATATGGCGGCGTAAATGCCCTGTTCCTCTCCGTAACGCACCGGCAGATAACCATGGGTAGGAGCGCATTTCACATTCTTCACGTAATCGGCTATGCGAAGGGCGTCATCCAGGTAATGCTGTTCTTTGGTCTGGAGATACAGACATGCCGCAGCGCCGATCGCCGTGCCGGAGTTATACAGGTTGTCGTGCCCGTTAGGCGCCGCATGGAACATATCGAACACATACCCGTCCGGGCGGATCAGGTGTTCACGCGCCCACGCATAGATTGCTTTCGCCTGCGTGAAATACGCCTCCTTCCCTGTTGCACGGTACAGGCTAACGGCGGCGACCACGGTGGGGAAGTTGATACAAGCCGCCTTGCCGTTGTCCCGTTTGTCCCATCCCTGACCGGCCGGCTTCGCCCAGTTCCAGAACATCCCCCCCTTCTGCTGATCCCATGAACCGGGATCGCCAACAGTGGCCGAACCGAACAGCACCCGGTGGTACGACTGCTCCGCATATGCCAGGTAACGCGCCCCCTCTTCCTTACCAAGCAACACCGAAGCACGGGTCAGGGCGCCCGTCCACCACATGATATCATCGTAAATGAACCAACCCGTCTCCTGGTTTTCGTCGTCGAAGTCGAACTTCGCATAATGATTGTAATTACCGGCAAGCAGTTCACCGACAAAATCCTTGTCGGCCTGAGCCTGCGTCAGCCCATACCGGTTCATTGCCATATCCAGATAGATGGCCTGCACCCAGATCGCCGCCAGTGTTTTCTTGTTCGTGGCATCCACCCGGGGATGGGCGCTGAAGATCTTTTTCGTCGTACAGGCATCCTGGTACTGATAGACGAAGCTGTGCCAGGCCGTAGTCACATCGTCGGCCGTATAAGCAGGATAAGGAGATACATAAGCAGCGGAATCAGCCGGCGCAGCACATACAGGCTTTGCGCCAACGACAACGGATGCGGCGGATACCCACATCGCGAGCAATAACAATTTCGTTTTCATGGTAGTATTCACGTTTATTCGAATGCGTTTCACAGTGTACAAAGAAAGGTATTTCAGGGGGGAAGCCGTGATACATAGTTCCCAAAAGATGTTAATCAAAAAGACCATAAACCGGTTTGGAAGCATTATATTTGCGAAGAATCACTACTTGATACACACACAAACGAATATGGACAGACGACAATTCCTCAAACAAACATCCGCCACCGCTTTAGGAGCCCTTGCCACAACACCTATCCTGGCCGCTTCAACCGAAGAGTGTCAAACCTTTCCTTCACAATCCCCAACACCCCCTGTATTTCCACGCGCCATCACGATGTGGGACTTTTCCTGGCTTGAACGCCGATGGCCGGGAGCTGGGTTCGAGAACTGGAATCTGGCGCTGGATGAGTTGGTAGAAAGAGGATACAACGCCGTCCGGATAGACGCCTATCCACACTTGCTCGCCAAAGATCCCACCCGGAAATGGATGCTGAATGAAGTATGGAACCAACAGGTATGGGGCAGTCCGGATCTGAACGAGGTACAGATACAGCCCCACCTGAACACCTTCCTCTCCAAATGCAGAGAGCGGGATGTCAAAGTAGGCCTCTCATCCTGGTACAGGCAGGACGTGGAGGGTGTGTACCTGCAGATGGACACCCCCGAACGCATGGGTGAGTGCTGGCTCCAAACGATCCGGAGCATCGAAGCCGACGGACTGCTGGATAGCATCTTATACATCGATTTATGCAATGAATGGCCCGGAAATCTCTGGGCTTCCGCTTTTGCCAGACAATATCCGGAAGTACAATGGGGACAGTGGTATAAAGAAGCATCGCTCCACTGGATGAAACGCTCGCTGGCGATTGTCCGGCAAGCATACCCGGATATCCCGTTCAATTTCTCTTTCGACAACCAGGATGTGGAAAAATACGAAGAAGTGGACTCCTCCTTCCTCGACTTATTCGAACACCATATCTGGATGGCGCAACAGAACGGAGGGGAATTCACCTCCAAAGTGGGATATACCTATGGCCGCTTCTCGCCGGAAGGCTACAAGAATCTGGTGAAGAACGGCGAAACACTATACCGCCAAACCCCTACCTACTGGCAGGAACTGCTGACAGCTAAAATCACCCGGACAGCCGATGTGGCCCGCAGATGCCGCCGTCCGTTGATCACGACCGAATGTTGGGGTGTGGTTGATTATAAAGACTGGCCTTTGCTGTCGTGGGAGTGGGTGAAGGAGTTATGCGCCCTCGGCGCCACTACCGCCGCCCGGACCGGTATGTGGGCAGGTGTAGCCACCAGTAATTTCTGTTCGCCGCAGTTTGCAGGCATGTGGCGGGACATTGACTGGCACCAGCGGCAGACTTCCCTGATCCGTACCTCCCCGTTGGATCCGGCCCTCCTTCGCGACAATGAAGTAGCCGCCAAACTACTGAAGCGGTTATAACACGTACGATTGGCGGACAACACGATCAGGGCAACCGGTCGAGATCTATATCCGGCTGTTGGCCAGCCGGTTGGCGGTCGAACAAGGTGCCGACCGCCGTATAGTCGTTGAAGAAACCGCAGTTCTGCAGGAAAAACCGGTTGCCTTCCACCCCACCCTTATAATCCATGCGGGCGCCTTTGCGGGCTGTTTCGTCGGCGGTGAAACGGGCGTTCTTCGTCAGTTCCACCCATTGGCCTGAAACGGTACGCGCCCATTGGTTGCCGTAGTATGCCTTCCGCGTCCGGGCGCCTGTTTCCGGATCAAAATCTTCGAGGAACGAATGGGCGCGGGTATAATACGTATCCGTCTGCGGGCGGGAGAACGAGGCGATCAGCCGCCAACGGTGTTCATCCGTGGCATAGAACCAGGAGGTATAGACCGTTGATCCGTTACCGTCCGGATGGATACGGGTCAGGAACTTATAGGTATTCCCGGTTTTCCAGGGATAGATGAGGTAGCTTTGTCCGCCCGCCCCTTCGTTGCCGAACTCCCCGGTATGTACCCCTTCACCTTTACGCAACATCCGGATCTGATGGCTTTCGGGGATAGCTTTCGGATCATCCGTCGTAAACGGGCTCCAGACGGAGAACAGTACCCGGCGTTCGGTTTCCGAATTGATCTGCATCCCAAAGTAACCCTCACCGAAACCGTTTGCCATATAATAGGTAGCCAACGGCCCGCCATCCACCGGGACAGTGATCTCGCTATAGAACCACTCGATTGTTTCACCTTCCGGAAACGGATAGTTGATATGTACGGAAGGGCCGCGCCGCCCCCAATAGGTAGAAAAATCACTAACATAATTAACGGTTCCCCGTATGGCTGTTCCTTTCGCCGTGAGCGAAGAGAGTTCACCGAAAGTTTCCCCTTTCCGTTCCAGTCCTTTCAGGTTAACCTGTACATAGCCTGTATCCGTTTTCATCACCTTGCCTACATACACATCCCGGTTCTCACCAGCATTCAGAGACACCCGGAATGTTTTTCCCAGACAGTCAACCTGTATCTTACTGTCGGCTTTAGCTGAATAACGGACAGACAGTTCCAGTTCGCCGGTTTGCGAAGTACGGAAATAGGTACTATACACAACCGCCGGATCCGACCATCGTCCGATGCCTTGTTCCGTAATACCCTCTTCCACTGGATCACCCTGGGTTACATACGTGTTTCCACCCATCGGGATACGCATTGAATCCGTTGTAACAAATTGAGTCTGCGCATTCAGCGTCAGTCCATACAAGAAGAAGGACAGGCATGCCGCCCATCCCCATTTTTTCAGGTTTCGCATTATGATGAGGTATTTATTTCACTTCGCTGCCTGGTTTGACGACCTTCTCCGGCATGACGACAGCCAATGCACCGTCCACATTCTCCGCGGAGAGGATCATCCCTTCCGAAACGATGCCTTTCAGTTGGCGGGGAGCAAGGTTGGCGATGAAACAGATCTGTTTGCCGATCAGATCTTCCGGGCTGTAATGGGCGGCGATACCGGACACGATCGTCCGTTTTTCCAACCCATCGTCGATACGCAGTTGAAGGAGTTTGTCGGCTTTCGGCACTTTGACGCAGTCGATCACCGTACCCACGCGGATATCCAGCTTGGTGAAATCATCAAATGCGATCGTTTCGCGGATGGGTTTGGCTTGGTAGTTCGCTTCTTCGTTGGCTTTCTTTGTGTCCAGCAGTTTCTGTACCTGGGTATCGATCACGCTGTCTTCAATCTTCTCGAACAACAGTTCGGCTTTACCCAACACATGGCCACCTTCCAACAGGTCGGTAGCGCCCAGCTTATCCCATCCCAGCGGTTGGACATTCAGCATCCCGTTCAGTTTATCCATGCTGAAGGGAAGGAAGGGTTCGAAGGCGATCGCCAGGTTGGCAGTGATCTGCAAGGCGATGTTCAGGATAGTAGCGACACGCTGCATATCCGTCTTTGCCAGCTTCCACGGTTCGGTATCAGCCAAGTATTTGTTGCCGATACGCGCCAGGTTCATGGCTTCTTTCTGCGCATCGCGGAAATGGTAGGTATCCAGCAGGCGTTCCACACCGGCTTTGACATCGGCGAAATCGGCCAACGTCTGCTTATCGTAATCGGTCAGTTCGCCCAGGGCGGGCACTTTACCGTCGAAATACTTTTCGGTTAGCACCAGGGCGCGGTTGACAAAGTTGCCGAGGATGGCTACCAGCTCGTTGTTATTCCGTGCCTGGAAATCTTTCCAGGTGAAATCGTTGTCTTTGGTCTCCGGCGCATTGGCGGTCAGCACATAGCGCAGCACATCCTGTTTGCCCGGCATATCCAGCAGGTACTCATGCAACCAAACCGCCCAGTTGCGGGAAGTGGAGATCTTATCGCCTTCGAGGTTCAGGAACTCATTGGCCGGCACGTTCTCCGGCAGGTTAAAGCTGCCTTCGGCTTTCAGCATGGCAGGGAAGACGATGCAGTGGAAAACGATGTTGTCTTTCCCAATGAAATGCACCATCTTGGTTTCCGGATCTTTCCACCAGGTCTCCCAGGTCTCGGGCAATAGTTCTTTCGTGTTGGAGATATAGCCGATCGGAGCGTCGAACCATACGTAGAGCACCTTTCCTTCGGCGCCTTCCACAGGCACGGGGATACCCCAGTCGAGGTCGCGGCTCACGGCACGGGGTTGTAACCCCATATCCAGCCAGCTCTTGCATTGGCCATAGACATTCGACTTCCATTCTTTATGCCCTTCCAGGATCCACTGGCGCAGGAACGGTTCCCATTGATCCAACGGCAGGTACCAGTGTTTGGTTTCCCGGAGTACGGGCACACTGCCGCTGACCGCCGACTTGGGGTTAATCAGGTCGTTCGGGCTCAGGGACGTGCCGCAGGACTCACATTGGTCGCCATACGCGTTCGGGTTCTGGCAATGGGGACAGGTACCGGTGATGTAGCGGTCGGCAAGGAACTGCCTGGTCTCCTCGTCGTAATACTGTTCGCTTGTTTTCTCCACAAACGCGCCCTTATCATATAAGGTACGGAAGAAGTCCGAGGCAAGCTGGCGGTGAGTGGCCGACGTGGTACGCGAATAGATATCGAACGTGATCCCGAAATCGGCAAACGATTGTTTGATGATGGCATGGTAGCGATCCACGATATCCTGTGGCGTCACCCCTTCTTTCCGTGCACGCAGGGTGATGGGCACACCGTGCTCGTCGGAGCCGCCGATCATCAGTACCTCTTCCCCCTTCAGGCGCAGGTAACGGGCATAAATATCCGCGGGGACATATACGCCGGCCAGGTGGCCGATATGAACAGGACCATTTGCATACGGCAGCGCCGTGGTAATCAATGTTCTCTTGAATTGCTTTTCCATACCTCTTTCATTCATTTTGAAGCGCAAAAGTACAAAATCCGAATGACAAATACGGAAAGAACAGCAAGAAGATTACATTGGCTGAAAGCCTTCAAACTATTACGAAGGCTGAAAGCCTTATTACAGTCCCCAGCTTTCGCGGTCGAGGTTGCGGTAGTTGATGGCTTCGCCCAGGTGGGAGGTTTGGATGGTATCGGAGCCGTCGAGGTCGGCGATGGTGCGCGACACCTTGAGGATGCGGTCGTACGCCCGGGCGGAGAGGTTGAGGCGGAGCATGGCGTTCTTCAGCACTTCCAGTCCCGAAGCGTCGGGGACGGCATAGGTATGGAGCAGCTTGGAGTTCATCTGCGCATTGGCATAGATGCCCGGGTAATCCGCAAACCGTTTGGCCTGGATCGCACGGGCACGGATTACCCGTTCGCGGACAGCCGCGCTCGGTTCAGCCGGAGAGCGGTCGGATATCTTCTCAAAAGGTACGGGAACGATCTCGATTTGGATATCAATCCGGTCGAGCAACGGTCCCGATATCCGGTTCATATACTTCTGCACAGCGCCGGGTGGACATAAACACGGGCGATCCGGATGATTATAATAGCCGCAGGGGCAGGGATTCATCGACGCCACCAGCATGAACCCCGCCGGATAATCCACCGTAAAGCGTGCGCGGGAGATATTGATCACCCGGTCCTCGAGCGGTTGCCGGAGCACTTCCAGCACGTTCTTGTTGAACTCCGGCAGTTCGTCGAGGAACAACACCCCGTTGTGCGCCAGGCTGATCTCTCCCGGTTGCGGGAACGCCCCGCCCCCCACCATGGCTACGTTCGATATCGTATGGTGGGGAGAGCGGAACGGACGTTGCGCCATCAGCGACGTATTGCCGCTGATCTTTCCGGCTACCGAATGGATTTTGGTCGTTTCCAACGATTCGTGCAGCGTAAAAGGCGGCAGGATAGAAGGCAACCGTTTGGCCAGCATCGATTTGCCACTCCCCGGAGGGCCTGCCATCAACAGGTTATGCCCACCGGCGGCCGCTACTTCCAACGCCCGTTTGACATTTTCCTGCCCCTTCACTTCCGAGAAATCGAAGTCGAAATGTTGCTGCCGGTCGTAAAACTCCTTCCGTGTATCCACCACCGTCGGCTCAAGGACCCGTTTCCCGTTGATAAACTCAATCACTTCACGGATATTCTCCACGCCATAGACGTCGAGGTTATTCACCACCGCCGCCTCCCGGGCGTTTTGTTTGGGCAGGATAAATCCTTTGAAACCTTCTTCACGGGCTTTGATGGCAATGGGTAAGACCCCTTTGACCGGTTGCAGGCTGCCGTCGAGCGACAGTTCCCCCATCATCATAAACTGTTCCAGCGATGCGAAGCCGATCTGCTCGGTAGCCGCCAGGATACCGATCGCCAACGGCAGGTCGTAAGCCGACCCCTCTTTGCGGATATCCGCCGGCGCCATATTGATCACGATCCGGTTGCGGGGCACGCTGTAGCCGCAAAACTGGAGGGAAGACAGGATGCGTTCATGACTTTCCTTCACCGCCACATCCGGCAGGCCGACTAAAAAGAACTGGATACCTTTGGTTGCGTTGACTTCGATGGTAACGAGCGTGGCAGAGATGCCTTGCGTCGCAGCGGCATAAACTTTTACTAACATAATTAAGGTTTGCGGATGCGTTGTTTGTTTATTCTTCGAATATTTTCTCTAATGTTTGTTTGATTTCCACACCACTCTCCGTTTTCATGATGATTTTTCCATCTTCGTCGATCAGGAAACAACGGGGCAGCGCGTTTACATTATACAGGTCCAGCAGCATGGAAGCCTGACCGGCGGAATCGGTCACCAGGTTCCATTGGATACTGTCTTTCTGCAGTACATCGCGGACTGCCGCCTGGTTGGCATCCAGACTGATGAGCAGGATATCCAGCTTGTCTTTGGGGTATTTAGACGCCACCTTGTCCAGAAACAGGTCTTCCGTCTGGCACATATCGCACCAGGGCGCCGTAAAGGTAAGGAGCAGCAACTTCTGAGGGAAAGAGTCGAGACTCATCGGCTTGCCATAAATATCTTTGACCGAGAAGCCGGGAGCTTCGGCGCCTATGGCCGTCCGTTTGGCGCGGGCGCTGTATTGTTCGAGCTCACGCAGGAGGTAGAAGTTTTTCAGCTCCGGGTCGAGCGCCGCCAGAAGTTCGTCCATCCGGCGGGTATCGTCGGGCTTCATGAAATAGGTCTGGATCAGGGCTACGGATGCTTCCTCATCGGGGTGTTCCTTGATATAGGCGATGGCCTGTTCGGTCAGCTGCAGTTCAAGGCCGGTCAACTGTGACACCAGGTCCGTCTCTTCGTTGGAAGAGTTATCCGCCTCCTTCAGGCGGTTGGCCAGCTCGGCTTGTTCACGCAGTACAGCGGCGTTCGCTTTACGAAAGGCCGACAGTTTTTCGTTTGTCTTTCCGCCTTTGACCTGCAACAACTGGGGATAGCGGGCATCCCCGCTGATCGACACCTTCAGGCCCGGTTCCAGATAGACGGTAATCCAATGCGACTTCTCTTCGAAATAAACAGTGGCGGAGTGGAATCCTTCCATTTTCTGGTCGAAACGGAACTGGCCGCTTTTCTCGCAGGTCAGCGTGTCCACTACTTTGTAATCTTCCCGTTCGAATACCACATACACAGTCTGATCTTTCAGGTGGGAAAGTTTCCCTTCCACCCGATAAACGTACTTGCTGCCGCATGCAAACAAACAGCAAAGGACAAAAACCATGTATAAGTATCGTTTTCCCATCTCCGTAAACTATACATATATATTATATAACAGTATAGAGAGGCTAAAGGTAACTGAATTTCTCGAAAAATCCTTATTTTATGATAAAATTAATATACAAAAGATAAAAAAAGCGTGAAAAGTTCATTTTCACGCTTTTATTGAGGCGTTTTTTTAACGTTTAACGCTAAAAAAAGCAGAAATCGTTAACCAATTATAACTGCGGACCGGCTGCGATCAATGCCTTGGCATCGTCGTTGTCGCAATACTGTTCGAAGTTCTTGATATACTTCGCACCCAGTGATTTGGCTTTTGCTTCCCAATCAGCCACGTTCGCATACGTAGTACGCGGATCAAGGATATCGGAAACGTTAGCCAATGTTTTGGGGATGGTGAGGTTCAGGATAGGCACATGTACTCTTTCAGCCTGTTCGATCGAACCGTCGATGATGGCGTCGATGATGGCGCGAGTATCCTTCAACGAGATACGTTTGCCTGTACCGTTCCAGCCGGTGTTCACCAGATAGGCTTTTGCACCGTGTTCTTTCATCTTGCCGCCGAGCGTCTTGGCGTACATCGTCGGATGCAGTGTCAGGAAGGCTTCGCCGAATGCAGGAGAGAAAGAAGGCAGCGGTTCGGTGATACCCCGTTCCGTACCGGCCAACTTCGACGTGTAACCGCAGAGGAAGTGGTACTGTGCCTGTGCATCATCGAGGATGGATACCGGAGGCAATACGCCGAAAGCGTCGGCCGACAGGTAAACGATCTTGCTGGCATGGCCTGCCTTTGAAGGCAACACGATCTTGTTGATGTTATAGATCGGATACGATACGCGGGTGTTTTCCGTGATCGAACCGTCTGTATAATCGGGTGTTCCGTCTTCTTTGATCACCACGTTTTCCAACAGGGCATCGCGTTTGATGGCACGCCAGATATCCGGTTCTTTTTCTTCGCTCAGGTCGATCACCTTGGCATAGCAACCACCTTCGTAGTTGAATACGCCGTTGTTGTCCCAGCCGTGTTCGTCGTCACCGATCAGGAAACGTTTCGGGTCGGCAGACAGCGTAGTCTTACCTGTTCCGGACAGACCGAAGAAGATAGCCACGTCGCCCTTGTCGCCTACGTTGGCAGAGCAGTGCATGGAAGCCATGCCCTTCAGCGGCAGGTAGTAGTTCATCATGGCGAACATCCCTTTCTTCATTTCACCGCCGTACCAGGTACCACCGATGATCTGTTCTTTCACGCTGAGGTTGAATACCACAAATACTTCAGAGTTCAGTTTCTGTTCCTTCCAGTTCGGGTTGGTGATCTTGGAAGAGTTGAACACGGTGAAGTCGGGTTCGCCGTAGTGTTCCAGTTCATACAAAGACGGACGGATGAACATGTTGGTCACAAAGTGAGCCTGCCATGCCACTTCCATGATGAAACGTACTTTCATGCGTGTATCCGGGTTGGTACCGCAGAATGTATCCACTACGTACAGTTTCTTCGCAGTATTTAATTGTTTGATCGACAATGCTTTCAGGTCGTTCCAAACAGTGGTGTCAACGGGTTTGTTGATCGTGCCGTCCCACCAGATGGTGTTTTCGGTCGTCGCATCTTTCACGATGTAACGGTCTTTCGGAGAACGGCCGGTGAAAACACCCGTCTTTACAGACACAGCGCCTGTCGTTGTTAATTCCCCTTTTTCGAAACCCTGGTTGGAAGGATCAGTTTCAGCTTGGAAAAGCTGTTCATAAGTAGGATTGTGCACAACAGCAATGTTGTTGTCAATACCATACTTGCTCAAATCTAAATTAGCCATTTTAAAATAATTTAAATGATTGATTTATATATAATTACTCACTCTTCAACATAGAGGCAAACGGATTGGCGTCTCCTTTTGCCGGCAGGCGGATTGCACCTTTTCGAACCGGATACAAAAATAGTATTTTTTTCATTTACCTGCCATGTATTAAGGAAATTTTTCAGCATTCATGCCGCTTTTCAATGCTGTTAACAAATTGCATGCCCAATACCCGCCTTTTTGCTCACCCGGGTTTGCAATTCAGCGGATCGGCTCCCATCCGTAGTTCCACCCTTTGGAACTTATTGGTTCACCTATGGAAACTTTTTGGTTCACCTATAGAAACTAAAAGTTCCACCTATAGAAACTTTTAGTGCCATCCTGATGAAACTTTTGTTCCACCAGGATGGCACCGTGGCACCGTGGCGTGGCAGATGTGACAGCAAATAGGCGGGAAAACGGATCTGCCACGGGGATCTGCCACACATCTAACTTATTCATGAGCAATGAGATAACACCTGTTGCGTGACACCGTGGCAGATATTTTGCAAAAATAAACTTCGTGTAGGAGGAAACCCTACGCACCTATTTTCAACGATTCCAACGGATTCTCAATGGCCGCCCGGCGGATATGCCAGAGCGATACAGGCGGTGATTATAGCGGCGGCTGTCAGGAAACGCTCACCCGGATATAAGTATCCACCATTTTACGGAGCGGTTCCGCCTTGAGGGGTTTCATCAGGTAGTCATCAAAACCCTTCTCTACCGTCTGGTCCCGGCTGTCGTCTTCCGGTGCGGCGATGGCGATGATGGGTATCTGCCGGTCGGCTTTCCGGATCTCTTCCGTCGCTTCGTAACCGTTCATGTCCATCATGTCGAGGTTCATCAGGATCAGGCTGGGCTGATAGGCATAATACATGGCTATGGCCTCCTCGCCGCTGGCGGCATGCATCAGGTTGAATTCGCGCAGCATGGATTGTATCTGGACAAAATAGCTGGTATTTTCTTCGGCGACCAGGATGTTTACTTTAGACTTGTCGATGTTCATAAACACTTCTTCCGGTTCCTCCATCGGCACGCCCCCTTCCTGTGCCGTAACCTGGGATACGATCATGGAGTTCGGTATCTTGAACCAGAAAGTAGAACCTTCACCCAGCGTGGAGTCCACGCCGATCTCGCCCCCCATCTTCTTCACGATCGTTTCACAAATGGACAGGCCGAGACCGGTACCCTGGACAAAGCTATTCAGCTTGACAAAACGCTGGAACACCCCTTTCGCCCCTTCTTCCGGCATACCGCAACCCGTATCTTTGACGTAGAAGTACAAGCGATCGTCGTCCGTCGGCTTGTATCCGAACGTGATGCTTCCTTTCTCGGTAAACTTCACGGCGTTATTGATAAAGTTGGTGATCACCTGCGCCAGACGGTTCTTATCCGTATGCAGGATCAGGTTCGGCATCTTGTCCTTGAACGAAAGCTTGACGTCGGAATTGGTGACTTTCAGGCGGGAGGACTGTTCGATATCATAGAACAGGCTGTTCACATCCACATCCAGATCGACGAAATCAAGCGTGCCGGCCTCGATCTTCGAAAGGTCGAGGATGTCGTTGATCAGTTGCAGCAACAGGTCGTTGTTGTTGTTGATGATATTGACATATTCCAGTTTGTCTTCCGGATCATCCGTGACCGACAATAAGCTGGAGAATCCGACAATCGCATTCAACGGCGTACGGATCTCATGGCTCATGTTAGCCAGGAAAGCCGATTTGAGCTTATCCGACTGTTCGGCCTTTTCCTTGGCCACACGCAATTCATTTTCCGATTTCTTCTGCTTGCTCACATCGTCTTTCTTGAAGACCACTCCCAGCAGGTTTTCCTTCTCATCCAGGATCGGCATGGCCAGCACATGGATATACCGTCCCCAGGCATCGCAGTCTTTGGTTATATCGACCGGCTTTTTGGTTTCCATCGCCGTGATCACCGAACATTTGTCGCAATACGGCAGTTTGGGATCTTTGGACAAGAAACAGTTATCCGACCCGTACTGCGGGATACACGGGAACTGGAGCTGGTTTTCCCATTTCACCGTAAAGTCCGGTTTGATATATTTGATAGCCGACTGCATATTGTTCATAATAAGCACATTGTCTTTTTGCAGGTCAAGCAGGCTGTCTTTCAGCTTTTTGGTGCGCATGAAAAATACCAGCACCATGATCAGGAACGCAAGCAGGGTGACGATGATGGAAACAAGGATTTCGTACCTGTACTTATTGAACATGCTTTCGTCGTTGATAAATACAGATTCTTTGGGAAGTATCTGTTGTTCAATGCCGAATTCCTTCAGTTTCCGGATATCGAACGTATAATAATTGGGGATCATTTCCACCCGGATATTCTTACTGTTCACTTCCTTCCGGATAATGGCATCCGCCTGTTTGGCCAGGTCTTTCCCGATGCTCCGGTACAAAGGCACATACCCCCCGATCGCCCAGTGCCCGAGGCCGGATGACGTGATCGTAAAAGCCGGGATAGACGGATTGGCCATCATCAGCGCATACGTACCGTTGGCCACGAAGTAGCCGTCGTTCACGTCCACGCGCCAGGTACCAATCAGGATCACCGTCTTTTCCGGCAACTCCCGGATCTGGTCGGTCAACGTATATAAAGTGCTCTTCCGCCCGTCCAGCAGGATCAGATCCAAATCCGGAATCTTTTTCATCTCCCTTTTCACATAAGTCTGCAATGCGACACCCCCATAGGTGTTATCCGTCAGCAGGGCGATCTGTTTGGTGTTGGGATACAGGGAGCGGATCAGGTCCACATTTTTCTTCACGTCGTACGCCAGCAGATAACCCGAGATCGAATAGCCCTCGCTCCGGTAGGTCTGGATATCCACATATTCAGGATCCCATTCAGCCAGGTTCACTGACGAATCGGGCAGATAGACCGCGTTCTGGCTGGCCATACCGCATAAGATCGGCACATCGTGAAACGGCAACGAATCCTGTGAGATATACGACGACCAGGCCTCCTGCCCCAGGATAATGATCAGTTCGGGATGCTTGTCTCCGGCGTATTTATCCAGGAGATGTTTCATCCGTTCTTTCCATTCGGGAGCTTCCGGAAGGCTTTTACAGTTCATATTCTCAATGGACAAGGGCGATTTACCGCCTAACAACTTATACTCTTCGATGAACTCAGAGATATTAGACGTCGTGTTCTTGGTGTCCGGATTATATGAACTGATGATCAGGATCGGATGTGATTCTTCCGCCGACAACAGAGCCGGTTTCAGGGCAAAGAATAAAACGACAACGGTTAGTTGCAGTAGAGTCTGCTTGAGTCGATTTCTGTGTATGGTATTTCTTGGAATCATGAACAAACAAATTGTTTTTGAATCGTTTGCAAAACTAATCATTTTTCATGAGGTGGATGGTAAAAGTGCTGAAAAACACGCATAAATAAGAATTATCGCTTACTTTTGGCAAGTGGGAAAAAGAAACGATCATACGCTCCGGGTAACTGCCGATGGCAGCCATACCCTATATGTGCCCGTACTGGATGAACATTATCATTCGGTGAACGGCGCCATTCAGGAATCCATGCATGTATTTATACACGCCGGATTAGACCAGATGCATGAAACAACCGTCCATATCCTGGAAGTAGGTTTCGGCACCGGCCTGAACGCCTTCCTCACGCTCCGGGAGACGGAACAGCCCGGCAGGCAACAAACGATCTGCTATCACACGATCGAACGATACCCCCTGGATCCGGCCCTTATCCGTCAGCTCAACTACCCCCCCCAAGCCTGGCCGGGACAGGAAGACCTGTTTGAGAAACTACATACGACGCCTTGGGAAGAAACCGTGCCGATCACCCCCCGCTTCACCCTGCACAAGACAGCGGGGAATGTCCTCACCTGTCCATTCCCCGCCCCTGTCCATCTGGTCTATTTCGATGCCTTTGCCCCGGAAAAACAGCCCGAACTCTGGGAACAACCCCTGTTCGAACGGCTGTATGCCTGTATGGCGCCGGGCGGCATCATCGTCACCTACTGTGCCAAAGGCGAAGTAAGAAGACGGATGCAGGCCGCCGGTTTCCGGATGGAACGCCTGCCCGGCCCTCCGGGTAAGCGGCATATGCTGTCCGGCCGCAAAGACTGACCCTTACAGCCGGTGCTTCAGCAGTCCGGCTACGGCTTTGCGGTATTCGTTCTCCACCCGCATACGATTCTCCATGCTGTCGTACAGGGTGGCTACCTCGACAAAATACTCGATCATCGAAAGTTGTCCGGCATCCAGCGCCTTATTCAGCAGCGACAGGGCCTGTTTGTCGCGTAACAACCGCTGGTATTCATCCAGCGACGTACGGAGGGAGACCGATTGCCGGTACAGCTGCTCCAGGTCGTTCCGCATCCGGATGGAGGCATCATCGTACCGGATATCGGCAGACAACACCTGCGCCTTCGCTTTCTGTACCTGGTGGCGGTTGGCGAACAGCGGGATACTCACACCCACCAGGAAGCCATTGTACCGTTCGCCGCCCGATGCCGTATTCAACCGGTAACCCAGCTCCAGGTCAGGCATCCACTGCGACCGGCTGACACGTACCTGCTGGCGATTGACCGCCTGCTCGCTTTTCAGGGCGAGCAATTGGGGATCGGCAGCCGACTTTTCGTTCCACAGATCGGCCAAAGAGGGTAGATCTTCCTGTTGTTCATACACCTCCCGGCGAAAGGACACCGGCACACCCCCGTTCAACGACGCGAGCGCACTCTCTTGCTGTACGATGGCAGCTTCATTACGGCGCACTTCCGTCCGGATGTTCAGCAGTTCCAGGTCGATTTTGTTGGTTTCCAGCACATTCGCATCACCACTCGCCAGCCGCCGGGCATACAGTTCCGCCAGTCGTTCGGCGTTCGCCAGCCGCTCATTCAATAAGGCCTGCTGTTGGTTGAGCAGGATCAGGTCCAGGCAGACCTCTTCCACCGCCAGCAGCGTTTGCTGCCGCAGCGCCGCCTGTTGGTAGTCCAACCCCTCACCGGTAGTCTTCGACAACTTGTTCCGTTGCATATACACCGTAGGGAACTGGAACGATTGCGAAGCGATCAGCTCACCCTGGAAACCCAGCCCGTCCAGGTTGCCGTACTGATGCGAGTACGACACCGTCGGGTCGGACAGGTTGTTTTCCGCCTTCACCTCCAGTTTCCGCGCCGCTATCTGCCGGCTGTTTGCCTGTAACTCCTTGTTGTTCGCTTCCACCTGCTCCAGTACCTGCCGGATGGTAACGGATTGCCCGTCTGCCTGTGCCCTTCCGGCAACAGCCACACCTGCCAGGGAGAGCGTAATTACCATTATTATGCGTGTTGTTCTCATACTTCACCTTTCTTTTTATGCATTAACAGATACACGATCGGGATGATGAATCCGTTCAGGAACGTAGATGTCAACAATCCGCCAAGGATCACGATCGCCATCGGGCTCTGAATCTCGTTACCGGGCAGATCACCCTGTAATGCCAGGGGGATCAATGCCAACGCTGAGCTCAATGCCGTCATCACAATCGGGTTCAACCGGTCCAGCGAGCCCTGTATGATCGCATCGTACAGGCTTTTCCCTTCACCCAACAGTTGCTTATAATGGCTGACGAGCAACATTCCGTTCCGGGTAGCAATCCCGAACAACGAGATGAACCCGATAATGGCCGGTATGCTCAACTCGCCGCGTGTGAGCCATAAGATCAATACACCACCGATCAACGCCAGCGGCAGATTAAGCATGATCGCCCCGCTCTCCCGGGCATCTTTGAACTCGTGGAAAAGCAAGAGGAAAATGATCAGCAACGACATGACGGAGGCAAACATCAACGTCCGGCTCGCCGCCCGTTCACTCTCGAACTGGCCGCCAAATTCGATATGATACCCTTCGGGCAGAGGTACCTGGTCGCGTATCCGTTCCTGCATTGCATTCACCACACTGCGGAGATCACGCCCGGAGACGTTGGCGCTCACCACCACTTTCCGCCGGGCATTCTCCCGGTTGATCGTGTTCGGCCCGGTAGTCGATCGGATGTCCGCCACATAACTCAACGGTATCTTCCCGCCAGAGGTATCGATCATCAGGTTACGGATAGCTTCCATGCTGGTGCGGTTCTCGTCCGACGCTTTCACCGTCAGGTCGAAATATTTGCCGTCTTCATACACCTGGCTGATAGCCTCACCGGCAAACATGACGTTAATATACTCCTCAAATTCGGGAAGCGTGATGCCGTATCTCGACAGCAGTTCACGCCGGGGCGTGATGGTCAGTTGCGGGCGTTCGATCTGTTGTTCCACATTCAGGTCCACTACCCCGTCCACATCCTGCACCACCTGCCGGATCGATTTGCCTAACACGAACAGTTGGTTCAGGTCGGTGCCGAACAGTTTGATGGCGATCGCGGCTTCCGTACCCGACAACATCGCGTCGATCCGGTGGGAGATTGGTTGACCGATCTCCACATTGGCGCCACTGATCACCGACAGCTTCTCCCGCACATCGTTCATCACCTCGTCACGGCTGCGTCCGCCCAACACAAAAGGAGCTTCCATTTCCGACTCGTTCACGCCCAACGCGTGTTCGTCCAGTTCGGCGCGGCCGGTCTTCCGGGCTACCGTCTGTATCTCCGGTACCTGCAGCAACAGCTGTTCCGCCTGGCGTCCTATCTTATCCGATTCTTCCAGGGATATACCCGGAAGGGTACTGATATTGACGGTAAACGAACCCTCGTTAAACGGAGGCAGGAAACTGCGTCCAAGCGTACAGAAAACAACCAGCGCCGCGGCAAACAAGGCGAATGTGCCACCCAGGACGGCGGCCTTATGCCGGAGCGCCTTCTCCAACAGCACCCGGTACCCTTCCTTCAGTTTACGCGCCACCACCGATTCCTGAAAATCCTGCCGTTTAGTCTCTCCTTTGGAGTCCAGCAGGTAACTGCACAACACCGGCGTCAAGGTGAGCGCCACAACGGTAGAGGCGAACAACGCCACGATAAAGGCGATCCCCAGCGGCGCCAGCATCAACCCCTCCATGCCACTCAGGAAAAAGAGCGGGATGAAGCTCACCACAATGATAAGCGTCGAATTGAGGATCGGCATCCGCACCTCGCGGGAAGCCTGGAACACCACTTCGAGCGTCGGCAACTGTTCCGCGGCAGGCAATAACTTATTCTCGCGCATCCGGCGGAACACGTTCTCCACATCCACGATCGCGTCATCCACCAGCGACCCGATCGATATCGCCATCCCACCCAGGCTCATCGTATTGATGGTCAGCCCCATGTAATGCAACACCAGGAGCGATACCACCAGCGACAACGGAAGGGCGACGAGTGAGATCATCGTAGTCCGCACATTCATCAGGAAGATGAAGAGGACGAGGATCACGAAGATGCTTCCTTCCAGCAGGCTGTTCTTAACGTTATCGATGGAGTGATCGATAAAGTCGCTCTGCCGGAAGATATGGGTGGACACCTGCACGTCGGCAGGCAGGCTTTGCGCGATCTCCTGCACAACGGCATCCAGTTGTCCAGTCAGAAGAATCGTACTGGTCTGCGGTTGTTTAGTGACGGTGATCAGCACGGCTTCTTTCCCCCGTTCGGAGGCTACACCCAGCCGGGGCGACTTACCGCCGATACCGACCGTCGCCACATCACCGATCCGCACGGGAATGCCATCGACGGTCTTGATCACACCCGTCTCTATCGCATCCACATCTGTTGTGGAGAGGATGCCACGGATGATGTATTCGTTTCCATGCTCGTACAGCACGCCCCCATTGGCGTTCCGGTTCATGTTCCGGCAAGCCGCCAGCGCTTCATCGAGTGTCACCCCGTAATGCTTCATCCGCCCGGGATCCAACTGTATCTGGTATTCCCTGACCTCGCCGCCGATCACCGCAACCTGCGCCACGCCGCCGGTGGACAACAGGCGGGGACGGATCGTCCAATCGGCCAGCGTACGTAAATCGAGCAGCGACGTCGAGTCGGCCGTCAGTCCGAGGATCAGGATCTCACCCATGATCGATGATTGCGGGCCTAACGTGGGACGCCCCACATGCTCAGGCAGCGACTCAGATACGACCGACAGTTTTTCGGAAACGATCTGCCGTGCCCGGTACACATCCATCCCCCACTTGAACTCCACCCATACCACAGAGAAGCCGGTGGTAGAAGAAGAGCGCACCCGGCGCACATTCATCGCCCCGTTCACCGCTGTTTCCACCGGGAAGGTAACCATCCGTTCCACCTCCTCGGGCGCCAGTCCCTTCGCTTCGGTCATGATCACCACGGTCGGCGCGTTCAGGTCGGGAAACACATCCACATCCGTCTGCATCGCCTTATACGTACCCCATATCATCAGCAACAGGCCGCATGCCAGCACCACCAACCGGTTGTGCAGGGAATATTGAATAATTTTATTCAGCATGATCCCTCCCGTTTAATGGTTGTGCGTATGGGCGGGCATGGCGTTCGATGCACTCGCCAGTTTGAGGTGGTAGGCGCCTTCGGTGACAACCGTATCACCCGGCTTGAGTCCCGACAGGATTTGTACCTCCACCCCGTTATCCGCCCCGATTTGCACCGGTTGCTTCGTGTAGCAGGTCTCATCCAGGCGGAGAAAGACGGAATAGGCACCCTGCTCTTCGATCAGGGAGGCGACCGGGACAGCCAACGCATGAGGCAGCGGTGCAGTCAGCAACCACACATCCACATACGCGCCCGAGAGCAGGGATCCTTTATTATCAAATTCGAAGGAGACGGGGATGTAAAACGAATTGTCGTCCGACGATTTGCCGTACGAGAGCAGTCGCCCGTTCAGTTCGGACAGTTGATATATCTTGTCGTCGTACGGCGTTTTAAAGTGCGCCGATTGGATAAGGGGCAAACTGCCATAATACTTTTCCGACACCTCCGCACGCAATACCAGCCGGTTGTTTTGCGACACCGTGGCCAGGGGCTGTCCGACAGATACATAATCGCCTTCCTTCACCCGCAGGTCTTTCAGGTATCCGTTCAGGGGGGAGGCCACCACCACGCCTTTGCCGGTGGGCGTACCGCCGATGGCTTCATACGCCACCTTCGCCGTCTCATAGTCGGCTTTCATCTGGTTGAATTCCCGCTCGGAGATAATCTTGTCGCCGATCAATCCTTTTGCCCGGTCGTAGTCGCTCTTCGCTTTCTCAAAAGCGACACGGGTGCGGATGGCCACATCGCCTTCCGCCAGGCTACCGGTCACCAGGCTGAGCACGGGCTGCCCTTTCCGGATCGCCGATCCTTCCACAAAACGGGTTTGTCCGAAACTGACCACACCCGATACTGTGGCTACTAAGGCCTGTTCATCTCCCTGCGCCGAAATAATGCGCCCGCTGGTTTTGACCACCCGGGTAAACGCAGCCGGTTGTATGGTTCGTACCTGCAGTCCCACTACGGCCGCCTTTTCCTTCGGGAACACGATCTCGTTGACGCCGGGCGCTTCTTCGGCTTCCTGCCCGTGGGCATGGTCATGTCCTTCATGATCATGGTCATGCCCTTCATGCTCATGGTCATGTCCTTCGTGATCATGGTCATGCCCTTCCGCATGTACATGGGCTGATTCGTTCGCATGTTCATCATGCGAGGATGTGTTTTGATGGCACGCACCTAAGAGGTAAACGCACATCACGCCTGCTAAAACTATTTTTTTCATGTGTATTTGTTATTGAATAAAAGAAAACCAAGCGTAGCTGCCTATTGGGCAAATACGCACTCACTTTATCCAATAACCGCAGGAGGTGCCCGCAAACCGGCTGCGGCGGGTATCCAGGTATCGCGCAGCGTCTCGATATAAATGGCTTTGTCGGCATAAATGGCCGTAGAAACGTAGTCAATCAGGGGAGGATAGCTATAGTCGTATAAGGTAATCAGGGGAATCAGGCAACAGGCGGAGAGATCATCCAAGGTATGTCCCTGCTGGGTATTCGCGTTGAATACGATCGTATGCCCGCTGCCGCCGCAATCGGCATGTCCATGGGCAGGAGCGGCATCGTGCCCTTCAGCGTCGTGAGCCGGAGCATCCTGGTCGGACCAATGGATGCAGGGCATACCATTCTCATGGTGATGGTGGGGAATGATCACCGTCAGCAACAAGACAAGTCCTGCCGCAAGCATAAAAAAACGGATCATCTGCTTTGCCACCTTTTTCATTCGCGCAAAAATACAAAATAAAAGAGAAAAAAGGGGATTATTCTTAAGAAAAACATTCTATTTGTAAACGCACCAACTAAATCGGTCTTATGGAAACGCTTCTAAACAGAATCACTGTGGACGTGAACGTCTGCAAAGGTAAACCTTCCATCCGGAATATGCGGTTTACAGTGGCCCAAATGCTTGAGATGCTATCCTCCGGCATGACTTTCGAAGAAATTCTGGCAGACTATCCTTATCTTGAAAATGATGATATCGCAGCCTGCCTGCACTACGCGTCCGCCGTGTTCAATACGCGGAAAATGATACTAACCCAGGGAATCTTATAGCTTATGAAACATCGCTTCCTTCTCGACACGCATCTGCCCCCGTCTTTAGTCACATTCTTCGAGGAAAGGGGTTATGATGCCACCCATGTGAACGATTATCCTTCCGGGGCCTTTACCTCCGACAGTGAATTTCTGTCTATCGCCCTGAAAGAAGACCGGATCGTCGTGACCAAAGACATGTTCTTCGCCGATTTCTTTCACCTGAAAGGCTATCCGCGTTCCGTACTGCTCCTGCACTTCGGGAACACCGGCAACAAAAAACTGCTGGGCTACCTCACAAGCAATATCGACCGTATCATCAAACAGTTTCAGGAAAACTCCCAATGCCTGCTGTTAATGAACCAATCAAAAATCGTCACTTACTGATAGTACCCTATCCAAAGTAAAACAGTGGAACAACCTAATCAAACTGTGATTTAGGGAATTGATACAAACAAAGCGCTTCCTCTGCATTGGAGGTGCCGTAGTTCATCCACAGGTTGTCTCTCCCGATAAGCAACAAGGGGAAAATATCGTATTTATCGGGGGATTGCCTAAAAGAACGAACTACGACAGATACTTTCCCTTGTTTGATGTCACATTTCAACGGGGTTCCATTCAGCAACTTACGGTGACATCAGCGGTATCTGGTGATGTCACGTACATTCCATAATGTAAGCGTCCCGGCAATCACGCATCCCTTCTTCATACCGTGTCAACGGCATCTTCTATCAGAAGAGGTATCTTCTATTGTCAACATCCATTTCCTCTATTGTCAACAATAGGAAGAAGTAATGCCGCGATTAGGTTGTTTTTGTCGTCCCACATTGCTGGACGGATCATCCCACAACGGTGGTTTCTTCGTCCCACAGCTGTGAACACTTCGTCCCACAGCTGTAGGACGAAGTGTTCACAGCCGTGGGACGAAGAGATCATCCGAATGTCGGTAACAGACGATCCGTATGTTGACGATACTTCATCCTACTGTTGATGATAGTTCTACAAGGTACTTGCCGGAGAATGGTTCACCCGGCATGGATGATTGTAACAAATATTTCATAGCTTTGCGAGAAGATGATTACGCTTAGCACTTTGTATAACATTACAATTGGAATATTATGAGAAACGCACTGGCCCTTTCACTGGCAGGAATCATGTTGGCCACCACATGCCTGATGGCGCAGTCGAAAAAATCCGAATACCTGTTTGAGGCATTTACCGAAGCGACGGTCGTGTATAAGGATGGCCGCCAATTCTCCGTAAACCTCAATTACAATATGGTGGACAAAAGGTATGTGTTTTACGACCGGGTGAACCCCGACGAGCTCAAGGTGTTTGAAGACACCCGGCTTGTATCCGTACTCAGGATAACCAACCGCACCTTCCGCATCACCCCAAAAGGCGAGGCCGAAGAAATCCTCAATGCCAACCCCTTCCTCAGCGTCGTGTACGGCGCCCGGTTGAAAGAGGCGCCCAAGCGTGCCGCTTACGGCGGGACATCCGAGACCACTGCTATCCAGTCGTACAAAACATTCAAGGCCGACGGTGTGAATATCAACCTGGAAGAAGACCGCATGCTCATCACCTCCACCACCAAAACATACTACACGGAGAAAGACGGCAAACGGAAAGTGATCCGGAACGCCAAGCAGTTCAAAAACCTTTTCCCCGGTAAACAGGCAAAGATCGACGCATACATTGAAGCCCGGCAGATCGATTTCAACAATCCCAAACAGGTAGTCAATCTCTTCCGGTATGCCCATTCCTTAGAATAGGCGCGGGGGTGTTACGGCTGATACACCCGGCTCTGCTCCCGTCCGGAGTAGGCGGAGAAGAATCCGGATATCGGGATGCGGTTCGGGTTGACCGTTCCCGTGATATTTGTTTCGATATTGGCCGGCGGACCGCCGAAGATCGGATTGGTTCCCCCCAGTTCATGGCGGGCATTCTCCAGGAAGTCGGCATATTCCTTCGGCAGCACATCCACCCGGAGGGTGACGGTATCTCCCGGCAGCAACCGTTCATCCTCTTCCTCCTGGTCGATATAGAAACAGGTCAGGCCGGCAAACTCATCCTGTTGGAAATGTTCGTCGTCCACCACGAAGAAGCCCGAGAGGGAATCGTTCAGCGCCACCTGGTTACGGCGGGCATGGAAACTGAAGTAGCTGCGGTCGTTCGGCGGTAATTTCCCGTACAACTGCACTTCGACCAGGTTGTCGAACAAGGTGGAAGGTACCAGGGTGATCGAATCAAGGTCGGATGCATACGGCATGCGCGCCGAAGCCTCATATACTTCCTGTTGGCCGTCGTCATCGAAATCGAGCCTGACCTCCAACGCATACGTTTTCCCCTCCGTGCCTGCCACCCCGTCGGCCGTCAGGTAAAGGCCGGGCGTATCCGTACTTTCCGTGAGAGGGATCAGTTCATTGTCCGCACGAAGGATCACCTGCGCATGGCTGACACCCTCCGGCGGTGTGGTGGCGAAATAACCCGCCGACCGGGTGATGCGGACAGCATGCCGCAGGGTATCGCTGGTGATCGACCCATAGATCACCAGCCGCTCCGGCGCATCATCCGTCGTTATATCGATCCGCGCCGTACAGGCCACGAAACCGCAAACAGCGGTGAAAAGGAGTGTTTTCAGCAAAATGGAGGATGCATATCGTTTCTTTTTCATTGTACGCAGCAGTTAAAAGGTGAAGTTCCAGGTAACGGAAGGGATGACGGAAAAGAGATACACCATCTCCGCATAAGAGGTATCCGGACGATCCTCTTCCTGCTTGAAAACGATCGACCAGGGATTCTTCCGCCCATAGGCGTTATAGATAGAGAAATTCAGTTCGTGCGAGAACCGTTTGCCCGGCTTCGAGAGCTTACAGGTAGCCGACAGGTCGAGGCGGTGGTAATCGGGATAACGATACTCGTTCCGGCCCGAATAGATCGGCACATAGTTATTCTCAATCAGGTACCGACCGGTAGGATAGGTAATCGGCATGCCGGTAGCATACACCCAGTTGGCCGCCAGCGTCCATTGCTTATTCAACTCGTAATTGCCGACGATGGAGATATTGTGCGGCTTGTCGTACGGCGAGCGGTACCAGTCGCCCTCATTGATATCATCCGCCTTCCGCATGCTGGTGGACAAGGTATAGCTGATCCATCCGTTGAGCCTTCCGCTGTTTTTCCGCACCTGAAGTTCCAGTCCATACGCGTAGCCGCTGCCGAACCGCAGCTCCTGCTCCAGGTCTTCGTTGCCCATCAGCTCGGCATGGTCCTTGAAGTCGATCACGTTTTTCATATCCTTGTAATACACTTCCGCCGAAGCTTCGTACGCATTATCGGCAAAGTTGCGGAAATAGCCCAACGCGACCTGGTCGCACAACTGCGGCTTCACATTCTGCGAAGCCTGGAACCACACGTCCAGCGGCGAACCGGCGGCCGAATTGGAAGCCAGTTGGACAAACTGCGCCGTACGTGAATAGCTGGCTTTGACCGAATGCGCGTCGTTGAACACCCAGGCAACACCCAGACGGGGTTCCAACTGCCCCTGGTTGTAATAGACCGTTCCCCGGCTGTAGTGACGGGTATAGTCCACGGCATACTCCCGGAGGTAATCCACCTCTTCGCCGTTCGCGATGTTCTGGAACAGGGTATAGCGCAACCCATATTTCAGTTTGAGGTGATCACCCGGCGTCGATTCGGCCGCCAGATAGACGGCATGTTCCATCGCGTACTGGTTCGGCAGGGAGAAACGTCCGAGGATCGCCTCCTCCCCGATGCCCCCCCCTTCACCGGGGACGAAGTTGTGGTAAAGGAAGTTATACCCGAACCGGAGATGATGCTGCGGGTTCAGGTGGTAAGAAAAATCCGCCTTTGCCCCGTAATCCTGCATCCGTGATTTCCATTCCTGGTTGATCTGTTCATTCAGATCCACCGAAAGATAATAATCGTAAAAGCTGCCTACCAGCGTGAAGTTGGAGAAGAGCTTGGGCGAGAAGACATGGTTCCAGCGGGCGGTCAGCGTACGGTTACCGAAATCCATACCGGCAAACGTCGTTCCGAACGCATCCCGGCCGAGATATCCCGAGAGGAAAATACGGTTGTTATCGTCGATACGGTAGTTCGCCTTGATGTTCATATCATAGAAATAGAGCGACGACTCCCGCAGGTCTTTGTCGCTCGACAGCTTGAGGAACAGGTCGGCATACGTACGCCGCCCGGCTACCAGCCAGGTGGCTTTGTCGGTACCCAACGGCCCTTCGAGCGTGAGGCGGCTGGAGATCAGTCCAAGCCCGCCGGTGCCCGAGAAATGTTGGTTGTTCCCATCTTTCGACCGGATATCGAGCAGGGAAGAAAGGCGGCCGCCGAAGGTGGCGGGTATATCGCCCTTATACAGGGTCACTTCCCGGATCGCGTCGTTGTTGAATACGGAGAAAAAGCCCATCAGGTGGGAGGCGCTATAGACCGTAGCCTCATCCAGCAGGATCAGGTTCTGGTCGTGGCTGCCGCCCCGCACGCTGAAGCCCGACGTCCCTTCGGCGGTAGCCTGCACGCCGGGCAGGAGCTGTACGGCCTTGATCACATCCACCTCACCCATCAGGGCAGGGATAGTTTTGATGGCGGCGGCCGACAGGCGTTCGGTACTCATCTCCGCCTTGGCGATGTGCGCGTTCCGCCCTTCGGCGGAAACAACCACTTCGGTCAGTTCATTGGATTGAGGGGATAGTTGGATAGGCTGCCGCTGGTCGCCCTTCAGCTCCACCACCACCTCTTGGGTGACGAAACCGATATAGGAAAAGACCAGCGTGTAGGATCCCGCCGGCAGGCTCAACGAATAAAACCCGTAGGTATTCGCCACCGTTCCCGTACGCGTACCTTTCACCAGTACGCCGGCGCCGATCAGGCTCTCGCCATTGTCCATATCCGTTATCGTCCCGCTCAGGGTATATTTCTTCTCCTGTGCTGCCAGGGGTGGAATCATAAACAGCAGTAGTACTAAAACGATCACATTCTTCATCGGGTGCAAAGATGGACTATTTATTATAAAAAGGCTCCTTTTTTGGACGAATACTGCGTGAATAAGGGGGATTTTCGTAAGTTTGCGGTCGCTTTAATGAATAAAAAGATTATATAAATGATGGAAACAGTTGTCAGCGGGATTCGCCCCACCGGAAATTTACACCTCGGAAACTACTTCGGTGCCGTGAGAAGTTTTGTGCAGATGCAGCACGATTACAGATGCTTTTTCTTTATCGCCGACTGGCATTCGCTGACCACCCATCCGCATCCGAATAACATCCGTAACAGCGTGAAGACAATCCTCGCCGAATACCTCGCCTGCGGGATCGATCCGGAGAAAGCGACCATTTATATCCAGAGCGACGTGCGCGAAGTGGCGGAGCTCTACCTCTACCTCAATATGAACGCCTATCTGGGAGAACTGGAACGGGTAACCTCGTTCAAGGACAAGGTACGCTCGCAACCCGACAACGTCAACGCCGGCCTGCTCACCTACCCTTCCCTGATGGCGGCCGACATCATCATCCACAAAGCCAATAAGGTGCCCGTGGGGAAAGACCAGGAGCAGAATATGGAGATGGCGCGTAAATTCTCCCGCCGCTTCAACCAGATATACGAGGTGGAATACTTCCCCGAACCCGCCTCTTTCCATTTCTCGGAAAAGGCGGTCAAGGTGCCCGGGCTGGATGGTTCAGGCAAGATGGGCAAGAGCGAAGGGAACGCCATCTACCTCATCGACGATGAAAAGACCATCAGCAAGAAGGTGATGAAAGCCGTGACCGATTCAGGCCCCACGGAGCCCAACAGCGCCAAGCCGGAAGCCATCGCCAACCTCTTCACCATGATGGAGATTGTGTCCGACAAATCTACCTTCGACTTCTTCAACGACAAATACAACCACTGCGAGATCCGCTACGGCGACATGAAAAAGCAGTTGGCCGCCGATATCAACGCCTTCTGCGCCCCGATCCGCGAACGGATCCTGGGAATCATGGGCGATGAGGCGTACCTCGAAAAAGTAGTGAAGCTGGGTGCCGAAAAAGCCAGCGACAGCGCCGCCCGCACCCTCCGCGAAGTGCGGGAGATCATTGGGTTCCGCCCTTGAAAGAGGATAAGACGTACGATCCTTCGTAGTGTTTAAATTATTATAATTACCCTAAATAACCTCAAAGAGGTGGCTTTGCAGGCAAAATCTCCTTTCCTTTGCAGCCAATCACATGAAGTACATGTATGAGCCTCTTCACCTCCCACGAATTTGAGACGCAGTTCAAGCGCCTCTACCGTCCGCTCTGCCTGTTCGCATTACGCTTTCTGGAGCGGACGGAAGATGCGGAAGATGTCGTGCAACAGGCTTTCGCCGATGTGTGGGAACTGAATAGCAACGGATCGGCCATACTCCACCTCAAGCCATACCTTTACCAAGCCGTCCGCAACCGTTCGCTGTCGCTGATCAACCGGACGCCCACCCTTCAATGCACCGATGCCCTCCCTGAATTAGCCGATCTTTCCGAAGACGAACACATACGCCAGGCCGAACAGGACGCCCGTCTCTGGGTAGCCATCGACCGGCTTCCCCCCGAACGCAAAAAAATCTTCCTGCTTGCCAAGCGCAACGGGTTGAAATACCAGGAGATCGCCGACAGGCTTCATATATCCGTCAAAACCGTTGAAAACCAAATGGGTAAAGCGCTGAAATCCTTACGGGAAACAGTGGTACGCATCTACTTATTCTGCTTCGGATGAAAAAAGTACACGATCCGATAGGGGTATTTCTCTTTTTGCTGTCTTAGCAGCATATCAAGTGATGTTGAACGTAAAGAAAGAAAAAAAATGAGAAAAATCGGATCAGTAATCGTATTCGTCCTGGCAACCCTGTCGCTCCAGGCACAACTCTTTATCCGTCCGGAGGCGGGGATGGTAACCAGTAAAACATATACGACAGATGTATGGAATGCGGGATGGAAAGCCGGCGTAGGTCTGGAATACCGTTTCAAACGCGACGGTGTGTTTTCACTGCTATCGGGAACATACTATCAAACGGAAACGGGCACCACCGTGCCCACAGTCTGGTTAGCCACGCAGGATTATAAGATGTATATCAACGGCGGATCCTATAAAAGACAGTCCCTGTCCGTACCCTTACTGGCAAAGGTCAGTTGGAAACTGTCCGACCAAATCCGGATACATGCCGCCGCAGGGCCTTCTTTCAATATCCGGTTTAACGGCAAATGGAAAAACCATACCGATGAGATTGATTACAAGCTGGCCGATGGCGGCACGGTAATATATAACCCCTATTGGTCGTACGCATACTATACCATCCCGAAACAGAATGAGCAAGGCACCCCGTACGATGAGTGGCAGAATGCCATGATCGCACAAAAACGGACGAGTAGCAACAATACCTATTATGACTCAGGGATAGAGCTTTCTGCCGCCTTCAATATCGGGGTGGAATTCAATCGATTGTGCGTCAACCTATACTACGAAGCACATCCCGAACAAAAAAGGACATATTATAACTCCTATGGCTATTCCGGTTACGGCTACAATGGAAGCTACAGCGAAGACAAGTGGGGCATTGCCAGGCACCGGCTAAGCCTGACCATCGGTTATACCTTCCAATTAACCAAATAATCACAAGAGCCGATGCAGAACGAGACCACCGACAGACACGAACAACGCCTGCGCTTTGTAGCCCGGCGTTACCGGGAAGGCAGCCTGGATGCGGATGCCGCCTGGAAATGCTTTGCGGCAAAACAGGGTATCCGGCGCAATTTTCCGATACGACGGCTGATGGCCGGAGTGGCGGTTGTACTGTTGGCTGTGGTTGGGTTCGGAAGCATCTGGTTCATGCAGCAATCGCGTCCGGAATGGGTGGTGGTCGCCACACAGGCGGGAGAGGTGAAAGACGTCTGGCTGCCCGACAGCAGCCTGCTGTCGTTGGCCGAACATTCACAGGTCCGTTACGATAAGAGACAGTATGGAAAAGAGCGGCGTGCCGTGCAGATGAGCGGAAAAACCTTTTTCCGTGTGCGGCGTGATGAGGCACGTCCCTTCTCCGTACAAACCGCACGGACGGAAGTGGTGGTGCTGGGTACCGCCTTCCAACTGAGTGAACAGACCACCGGGCAGACCGCCCTGTATGTCGAAAGCGGGAAAGTATCATTCGCCGCAACGGCGCAAACCGGACAAGAGCCGGTCGTACTCACCAAAGGCATGTCGGCCGTTTACTCGGTGGATACGGACAAAATCACGGTAACGAAGGAAGAAGAACCGAACATCCTCGCCTGGAGAACCCGGCAGTACACCTTCGACAACACACCCCTCGACCGGGTGATCCGTACCCTTTCGGACAGCTACCAGGTACGCATCCTGCCTAAATCGACCCCTGCCCCCGGGCTGAAGCTGACGGCATCGTTCGACGATATGCCGTTGACCGACATCTTATCCATTATCAACCAGACACTGGATACGGACCTGAGGGCCTATCCGGTACATATACAGCAATAATACATGCGCTACATATTCCTCTTCCTCACCGGGCTATGCTTACTTCCCGGCTACCTTCCCTGCATACAGGCACAGGAGGCAGGCAGCCCGTTGATCGTCACCATCGACAAGAAACGGGCGCCCCTCACCCTCCTCTTCAAAGAGATCGAGCAGCAGACAGGGATGCAGTTCACCTACGAATCGTCGTTGCTCACCAACCTGCCGCCCGTCTCCTTTACCGCCACCCGGGAGCCGTTGGAAAGCTGCCTGAAACGGCTGTTCCTCAATCTCCCGATCCAGTACCAGATAGCGGGGAAGTACATCATCCTGAAGCGCAAGCTGAAGCAGGTCACCGTCAGCGGATTTATCCGCGACAGCCAGTCGTCCGAATCCCTGATCGGCGCCTCCGCCTATGATCCCTATTCCCGCAAAGGTGCCGCCTCCAACAACGACGGTTTTTTCAGTATCCGCCTACCCGCCGACTCCGCCGCCCTGCAGTTCTCCTACATCGGTTATAAAAGCCAGGTGCATACCTTTCCGCTATTGGAAGCAGACACCACCCTGCAAATCGAACTGAGTCCCGATGACGCCCGCCTCCAGGAGGTGGTCGTCACCGGCACGAACCGGGAGAAGCAACCCGTGCTCAACACCCAGATGGGCGCTATGGAATTCAGCCAGCAGACGATCCGCGCCATGCCCGTCATGTTCGGCGAAGCCGACCTGATCAAGACCCTACAGATGACTCCCGGCGTGGCTGTCGGTACCGAAGGTTTCGCCGGCATGTATGTCCGCGGCGGGAATGTGGACGAAAACCTTTTCCTGGTCGATGGCAATCCCGTCTATCAGGTCAGCCACCTGGGCGGTATTTTCTCCGCTTTCAATCCCGAGGCGATCCGCGGGATGGAGTTTTTCAAAGGGGGATTCCCGGCACGATATGGCGGCCGCCTCTCGTCGGTGGTCGATGTGCATGTCAAGGACGGGAACATGAAAGCGTTCCACGGCAGCGCTTCGCTCGGACTGATCGCGGGCAACCTGAACATCGAAGGGCCGATCGTCAAAGACCGTACCTCTTTCATGGTATCGCTGCGCCGTACCTGGCTGGATGCGCTCACCGCCCCGGCCATCGCGATCTATAATAACAGGGAGCACAAGTACGGCGACAAAATGCGGGGACGATACGCCTTCCACGACCTGAACGTGAAGCTGAACCACCGCTTCAACGAACGCAGCCGGCTCTTCCTCAGCCTCTATAACGGCCATGACAAGCTGGAAGCGGGATACGACGAGTTCAGCCAGAAAGGAGACGCGCACCCTTTTTTGCATAAAACCCGCGCCGATCTGCAATGGGGCAACCTGTTGGCTACGGTAGGGTGGACGTATGTATTCAATAACCGGTTGTACGGAAAACTATCGGGTGTATATACCCAGTACAACTCCACGATGAAACAATCCAACGACAACCGGGACGGCGTACAGGGGGAAGAAGCCTACACGGCTACTTATAATGAGGTGTCCAACCGGACCGGCATACGGGACTTCGGTTTCCGTACGGCGTTCGACTACCTGCCTTCCACCGCCCACCATATCCGCTTTGGCGGGGATGCCCTGATGCATCGCTTCCGTCCGGAATACAACCGGGTCAAAGGCTACAACGACCTGGATACCGACTCCACCCATATCGGCGCCATGTTCGCCAATGAGCGGCTGTGGGCGAAAGAATTCTCCGCCTTTGCCGAAGACGACTGGAGCCTGTCGCACGCCATCCGCCTGAACGGCGGTTTACGCTATACGCTCTTCCATATCGACAACACCACCTTTATGTCGATCGATCCCCGCCTGTCGATGCGTTGGCTGTTGCACGACGACCTGAGCCTGAAAGCCTCCTATGCCCGAATGCACCAGTACGTACACCTGGTTACCAGCAGCTATATCAACCTCCCCACCGATGCCTGGATGCCGGTGACCGAACGGCTCAAGCCGCTGGCGAGCGACCAGTTCTCTCTCGGCGCCTACTACAACTGGAAGGGGGAATACGACTTCTCGGTCGAAGGGTATTACAAGCGGTTAGACAACCTGCTCGAATACCGCGACGGCTATTCCTTCCTCCCTTCATTCTCTTCGTGGGAAGACAAGATGGCGGTGGGAAGCGGACGGGCATACGGGATGGAGGTGATGGTACGCAAGCCGGTAGGCAAGACCACCGGTTGGATCGGCTACACCCTGTCGTGGGCCGACCGCGAGTTTCCCGATATCAACCAGGGGAAACGTTTCCCTTCGAAGTACGACAACCGCCATAAGGTGAATATCGTAGTCCAGCATAAACTGTCGGACAAGGTGGAGCTGTCGGCCGCCTGGACGTATGCATCCGGCAACCGTGTCACCCTCTCGTTGGAGAATTACCAGGGATTGATGGAGAATCTGGACAACCGGAAAACAGATCCGGAATATGGAGGTTATGGCTATTTTCAGGGGATGGAGTACGTGCAGGAACGGAACAACGTACAACTCCCCGCTTATCACCGCCTCGATCTGGGAATCAACATCTTCCGTCCCAAGAAAAACGGGCGGATGGGTATCTGGAATATCAGTATCTATAATGTATATAACCGGATGAATCCGTTCATGATCCTGAAAAAAGACAAGAAAGTTAAGCTGGATCAGCCAATACCTGCTCCCAATGGCGGTTATGGATACGTCGATACCAAATATGTTCCCTGCTTTAAATGGATTGGTATCATGCCCATCATCCCCTCCATCACCTACACCTATAAATTCTAAACAGAACATCTTATGAAAGAGATCAATAAGAAATGGATACTCCCTATGATAGCGCTGCTGCTGCTCTCATCGTGCATGAAAGAAATGAACCTGGACTACCTCCGTCCCGAACCGAAACTGGTGCTGAACGGGGCAATGACAAAAGGTGAGCCCGTCGCCGTCAACCTGAGCCGAACCTGGTTTTATACCGAAGAGAAGCCGGAGCTGGCCTTCCCCGACGCCGATGTCCGTTTGTACGTAAACGACCGGCTGCAGGAACAACTCACCTGGTATGACGGCGATTCGGTGAAGATCCGACAGGGTTACTTCCGGGGCACGTACATCCCTCAACAGGACGACCGGTTGAAGGTAACGGCTTCCGCCGGTGATTTCCCCGACGTATCCGCCGAAACCACCATCCCCGGACCGCCCACCCTGCAGGCGCTTACGGCGACGAGCGAACGGGTGGAGCGGAGCGGTTGGGCGCCCAGCACACAGTGCAAGCTCCAACTCACCATCCGGGATACTCCCAACCAAAGCAATTTCTACCTGATCCGGTTTGAAACCCGGTATGTACGGATCGACAACGAGACCGGGAAAGAAATCGTCCCTGACGGGGGATACGGGTCATCGGGAGGATGGTCGGAAATGTCGGTAAACTATATCGACGATCCCCTCTTCAGCAGCTCGCTGACAACACTGGACCGGATCCTTGGATTCGACTGGATGTCTTATCGCTTCGGACGTGTCTTTTCCGACGACCTGATCAATGGAAAGAGCTATACGATCAACGTATCCTCTTCGTCCTATTACTTTGATTTCAACCCTGAGGATCCGTATCAAGAAGTGGAAGGCGTTACACGCCATCTGGAATGCCGCGCACTCTTATACACCCTTACCGAACCCTACTACCGCTATATGAAAGCTGTGATCGAAATGGAAGACGACAACACCCAACAGACCCTGATCGACAGCGGCCTGGCCGAACCGGTCCAGCTATATAGCAATGTGGCCGGCGGGACCGGAATCCTCGGCGGTTGCAATGTGGACAGTATCACCTGCCGGGTTTATTAGCCGGGGGAGCGGGTTACGCCCTCCCCTTCAGCATCCCGTGGAAGTAAAGCGGTTTCAGGATATATACTTTCAGTATCCAGGCCAGCCATTGTTCTTTCGACGTATCCAACAGGGTGAACGGGAAGGAGTTCTTCGGTTCTTTGTTATAATCGAATTCGCAGAGCAGCACATGGCCGTAGTCGGTGACGATCGGACAGGCGGCATACCCGTCGTATTTCTCCACCGGCGCTTTCCCTTCCATCAGGCTGATGAGGTTTTTAGCCGCAATAGGCACCTGCATGCGGATGGCCGCTGATGTCTTGCTGGTGGGGATACCCGCCACATCGCCCAACGACACGATATTGGGATACGTCTTGTGGATGAGCGTCTCTTTATCCACCATCACCCAGGCTTCCCGCGCCAAGTCGCCTTCGGTCCATCCGAGGCCGGCTTCGCGCACAAAGTCGGGCGCCGACATGGGCGGTGTGAAATGCAGGAAATCATACGGTTCGGTAAACGGCGTCACGATCTTTTCTTCCCCCTTCGTCTCCGTCTTTTCCAGATAGGCCAGTTTCTGGTCGGTGTCCACCCCTTTCAGCTTCACGTGGGTATGGATGGGGATATTCCGCTCGCCATAAATGGCCTCCAGCCGGGGTGTGAAATAGGGGATATCGTATAGTTGGCCGGCGGCGGTGTAAAAGTCCATCACCAACTGATCGCGGGTCTTGCCTTTCCGGGCGTAATCGTCGGTCAGCAAACAGATCTTCTTGGGCGCCCCGCCGCATTTATGTTTGGTATAGGTATCGAGGAAGAGTCCCCGTCCGCCTTTCTTTGTGAATGCCTGCATCGCTTCCCAGGTTTTCTGCGCTCCCAGGAAATCATAGATGGAATGGGCGTTGCCCGCTCCCAGACGGTCGTACGAGATTCCTTCCACCAGCTCCCAATTGGATTGCAGGCCGGGGGTAAGCACCAGGAAGTCGTAAGCAACATCCCCGCTCTGCACCGTAGTGACAACCTTATTGACGGGATCCACCGCCGACACGCTGTCTTTGATCCATTTGGTATGTTTGGGGATACACTTTTCCTGTTCTTTCCATACCTCATCGGGGGTATATACTCCCGAAGCGATCAGGGTAAAGCCGGGTTGGTAGTATTGCCGGTCGCTCGGATCAACCAGGGTGATGTCCGGCTCATCCAACCACTTGGCTAACCGTGCCGCCATACTGATGCCGGCGGCTCCGCCACCTATAATAACAATTTTCCCTTTCGCTTTCGACGAAAAGGCGCTGGCTTCTTCACCGGCTACGACCGACAGCAACCCACTCGCCGCCAGGATCCGAATAAAACGGCGACGGTCTATCCCGTCTTTTTCCATGGAATGGGCAATCTCACGCCACTTCATTTCACTACTCATGTTCTTTGTTTTTTACGTTTTTTTTTACAGAAAAGCAAAAATACCTTTTTTACAGGAGAAAGCCCTCCCTTTGCCGGATTTTTTTAACTAAACCGAGGATTGTGCACTGAAAAATGAATCTCATTAGGTTGGATTTGGCTCCTTAAGGACTTTAAGGGCTTTAAGGAAGTAAGCGCGTCAGCGGTATCTTCTATTACCCTCATTCGGAAGAAGTAAAGACACGATGCGGAGGGCTTGATCTTCCTACAGTTGTGGAAACCTCTTCCCATAGCTGTAGGAAGAGGTTTCCACAACTGTAGGAAGATCAAGTTATCCGCATGTCGGTAACAGAGGATCCGGATGGAAACGATTGTTCTACCTAATACGGACGATAGTTCTACCGGTTACTGCCGGAGAATAGGTGGGAGAAAGGAAAGAGAAAGGTTGATCAAGGGTTCCCTGCCGGGCGGTTCAGCCAACGTTTGCCGGGATAGCGGATGGTGTACCAGGCGGCGAGGAAGCCCATCGCCATGACGGTGAGAAAGACGGCGACCAGATCTGCCGGCACCACACGTACGGGATAGGCGTCGATCACAAAGGCTTCGGCCACATCACCCAGCCGGATCAGGCCGAACTCCTGCTGCAGAAGGGCTAAGGCAAGGCCGATCAGCAGGCCAACAAACGTTCCCACCCCTGAGATCATCCAGCCTTCGAACAGGAAGATGCGGCGGATCAATCGCTCGTCGGCGCCCATATTGCGCAGGGTGCGGATATCGTCCTGCTTCTCGATCATCAGCATCGACAGGGATCCCACCACGTTAAAGAGGGCGATGGCGAGGATAAAACAAAGGATCAGGAAGGTCATCCATTTCTCGATCTGCATCATCTTGAAGGAATCGGCCTGCTGTTCGTAGCGGTCTTCCACCCGGTAGTTATCGCCGATCGCTTCTTTGATCTTGCGTTTGGCGGAGGAAAGATTAGCACCATCAGCCAGTTTGAGCTCGAGGGCAGACACTTCGTGTTCATACCGGAACAGCGAACGTGCCAGTTCGAGCGGTACAAGCACATAGGATTCGTCGTATTGCTGCTGGTTGGTATTGAATATGCCTGCGACAAAGACCTGTTCGATTTCGAACGAAGCGGCGGGATTCGCCATATTCACCGGTTCGTTGCGTTTGGGGGTGAAGAGATCGATGGGAGAGACAAAGCCCGCCCTCACGCCCAGTTTGGCAGATAATCCGATACCGATCGTGGCGTAGTCCACCACATCTTCCCGCAAGGCGAAGCGGCCATCAAACAATACACTGTCTATCTCCACCAATTGGGTGAACCGGTTATCCACGCCCTTCACCACGGCAATGTCTTGTTTGTTGCCATACCTCACCATGGCATTGTCCTGCAACACTTCGCACACCAGGCTCACCTCCGGCAGCACGCTCAGCCGTTGCAGTTCGGCAGCCCGCGGATCAAATACCTTACCGTAGCGGGGAGTGATCTTCAGTTCCGGATCGAAATGGCTGAACATCGTCAGTACCATATCACTGAAACCGTTGAATACGGACAGCGCCACCACCATCGCCATCGTGGCCACCGTCACCCCGCAGACCGAAACCATCGAGATCACATTGATGGCATTGTGCGACTTCTGCGAAAAGAGGTAGCGGCGGGCGATATGGAACGGCAGGTTCAAGGCCACTTACTGTTGGAGCAGTTTGTCGATGTTGTCGAGATAATCGAGTGAGTCGTCCACAAAGAACGATAGTTCGGGGATCTTGCGCAGTTGGAGGCGGACCCGTTGCCCGAGGTCGAACCGGATACTTTTCGTGTTCTTGCGGATGGCCTCCAGCAGTTCCTTGGATTTATCCGACGGGAAGATACTCAGATACACCCTTGCCACGCTGAGGTCGGCGCTGACGCGTACCACGCTGACGGAGACGAGCGTGCCAGGCATTCCCTGTGTCTGTTTCTGGAAGATATCGCTCAGCTCCTTTTGCAGCAGTCGTCCGATCTTGTTTAATCTTGTAGTTTCCATACGTGTTGTTTTTACTTTTTCCACATCATTGTCAGGCCGTCGCGAAGCGGAAGGATCACTTTTTCGATCCGGTCGTCCTGCTTAATCTTTTCGTTAAACGCCAATATGCCGGTCGATTGCCGGTCGGAGGGATGGACGTCTTCCACTACCTTCCCGTCCCAGAGTGTGTTGTCCGCCAAGATCAGTCCGCCCGGGCGCACATAGGGAAACACCAGGTCGTAGTAATCGGCATACATCCGCTTGTCGGCATCGATGAAGACCATATCAAATGTCTCGTCCAAGATAGGAATAATTTGCATCGCATCGCCAAAATGCAGCCTGATTTTCTCTTTGTGGGGAGAATGAGGAAGATACTTCTGAATAAAATCCTCCATCTCATCGTTGATCTCGATGGTATGGATCAGGGCGTCATTCTCCAGCCCTTCCGCCATACAGAGGGTGGCATATCCCGTATAAGTCCCTATTTCGAGGATACGCCGGGGGCGGAGCATCCGGCAAAACATCTTCAGGATACGCCCCTGGATATGTCCGGATATCATGCGGGGACGAAGCAGGTTTACATGGGCGTCGCGGTTGAGGGTGGAAAGCAGCTCGCCCTCCTCGTCACTATACGCGCTGATGTAATCCTCTATCGTCATCCTCTCCTGCCCCGGTATCGTTTAGTCTTTAAACGTGGGGAGCATGAACTCACGCCCGGCATTCAATACTTTCGATACGTTGTTTATTTCCAGGAAGCTCGTTCCCCCGCCTTCGCCGAAGCTGCCGCTGAGGTAAGCCACCATATCGTTTTCCGTGATCCAGCCGCTCTTGAGGAGTTGCACCAACGCATCATGGAAATAATCGCGCCGGCTGTTGTTCCACGGCTGGTAAGCCGCCCATACGCCATAGGAAAGGGAAAGCATGCGCATCACCCGTTGGTTGTAACAGATCGAGAATACGGTGGATGTTCCCCGGAAAGCCGCCAGGTATCGGGCGGTACGTCCGGTATAGCTGTCGGTAATGATGGCCTTCACGTGTAACTTGGACGACGATTTCACCGCCTGCTTGGCCAGGAAAGAAGTCACGTCGAGATCGCTGGAGATCGGCACCCGGATATCATTAGACGCCAGTTTGGTTTTCTCGGCTTCGCGGGCAACCTTTGTCATTGTCTGTACGGCTTCGAGCGGATACTTGCCATAGGCCGTTTCGCCACTCAGCATCAACGCGTCCGTACGGTAATAGATGGCATTGGCGATATCGGTCACTTCCGCACGCGTCGGCCGCGGGTTCTGAATCATGGAGTGGAGCATCTGCGTGGCTACGATCACCGGCTTTTTGGCTTCCACGCATTTGCGGATCAACACACGCTGGATACCCGGTATCTTTTCCGCGGCCACTTCAATACCCAGGTCGCCACGGGCGATCATGATCCCGTAAGCCACCTCCAGGATATCGTCGATATTGTCCACCCCTTCCTGGTTTTCGATCTTGGCGATGATCTTGATCGGGCTGTTCTGGTCGTCGAGGATCCGTTGGATATCCAATACATCCTGGCGGCTGCGGACAAACGAATGGGCGATGAAGTCGAGGTCGTTCTCGATCGCCCATTGGATATTCATCCGGTCTTTCTCCGTCAGAGACGGGAGGTTGATGCGTACGCCCGGTACATTCACACTCTTGCGGCTGCCAAGCGTGGCATCGTTCAGCACCTCGCACACCAGGAAATCGGCTTGTTTTTCGATCACTTTAAGCTCCAGGTCGCCGTCGTCGATCAGGATATCGCCGCCGACAGGCATATCGGCGGCAAAGTTGCGGTACGACACATAGATACATTCGCGTGAAGACTCCCCTTCGGGGTTACCCGTTATTTTGATGACATCACCCGTACGTAGTTCGAGGGGCTCTTTCAGGATGGTGGTTCTGACTTCCGGTCCTTTGGTATCCATCAGGATGCCGATGCGGTCGGATACGGCACGGATATTCGTCACCACGCGGCTGAGTCCTTCCTGCATCATGTGCGCCGTATTCAGGCGCACCACGTTCATACCGGCTTTATACAATGAGTCGATAAACTCTACATCACAACGCTTATCTGAGATGGTTGCTACAATCTTTGTATGCTTTAACATATACTACTATTAAGTCTTGTTACCTATTCAATCTATTGCTTCATGTAAAACGGCAGGAATCGTTACTCGCCAAGCAAAGCCTCCACGGCCAGCCGGTACGAAGCCATGCCGAAGCCAACGATCACCCCTTTGCAGGCGGCCGAAAGCATCGAGTGGTGGCGGTATGCCTCACGCGCATGTACATTAGAAATATGTACTTCCACCACCGGGGTCGTTACGGATTTGATCGCATCATGCAACGCGACGGACGTATGTGTATATCCGCCCGCATTGAGGATGATGCCATCGTAGTCGAATCCTGTTTCCTGTATTTTGTCGATCAGTTCGCCTTCCACATTGCTTTGGTAATACTCCAGGGTACAATCCGGATAGCGGGCGCGCAACTGTTCCAGGTATGTTTCGAACGAAACATGGCCATAGACGGCGGGTTCACGCCTGCCCAGTAAATTGAGATTGGGGCCGTTGATGAGCTGGATCTTCTTCATTTTGCAGTAACTTTATTACCTTTGCGGCGAAAACAAATCGCTATTGTTTGGTAGTGCAAAGGTAGTGAATATCTTACACACACTGCAAGGAATCGGAAGAACAATGACAGGAAAAAAAAACATTATCGCCGGATACCAGGCCTATCTGCGGTTGGAGAAATCGCTTTCGCCCAACTCCATAGAAGCGTATATGCACGATCTGGACAAGCTGACCGGCTTCGCCGCCGATGAGAAACGCGACATCCGGGAACTGGCATACGAAGATATGCAACAGTTCATCGCCCGGCTGCATGACATTGGTATCCATCCCCGGTCGCAGGCGCGTATCCTTTCAGGCATCAAGTCGTTCTACCGTTACTTGCTCCTGGAAGACCATATCCAGCATGATCCCACCGAGCTGGTGGAAAGCCCCCGGATCGGACTGAAGATACCCGAGGTGCTGACGGAGGATGAGATCAACGCCATCCTTTCCTCCATCGACCTCTCCCTGCCGGAAGGACAACGCAACCGCGCCATGCTGGAGGTGCTGTACAGTTGCGGATTGCGCGTATCCGAGCTGACCGGCCTAAAGTATTCGGATGTGTTTTTCGATGAAGGATTCGTCAAAGTAGAAGGAAAAGGAAGCAAACAGCGGTTGGTCCCCATCTCCGACCTGGCTATCCGCGAGATACGCAACTACCTGATCGACCGGAACCTTGTCCCGGTAAAGAAAGGGTTTGAAGACATCCTTTTTCTGAGCCGCCGGGGAACGGGGCTGTCGCGTATCATGGTATTCCACATCATCAAGCAGCAGACCGAAAGGGCAGGCATACATAAAAACGTCAGCCCCCATACCTTCCGTCATTCGTTTGCCACACATTTACTGGAAGGAGGCGCCAACCTGCGTGCCATCCAGGATATGCTCGGCCATGAGAGCATCACTACCACGGAGATTTACACCCATATCGACCGTGAGTTCCTGCGCAAGGAGATCCTGGCGCACCATCCCCGGAGCCACAAACAATAAACCCGCCGATGAAGCGGGTTTATCAGAGGAGTGGACCGGAAATACAGGCTAATACGTAATGGCCACCTGTATGCCTTCGGGACTGTTCTCAAACTGGAGCAGACAGGTACGCGACCGGCTATCCCATGTGCTTTTAGCCTCCGCCATCTTTTCGCCCGCCGGGTTTGTCACACGCACGTTTTTCGGTTTGGCCGGTAAATAGACCCGCGATACGTTGGTGGTATTGACCGGGCTTTTGGCCACAAAGGAATACGACCCGGCGGTGATCTTTTCATCGTATATCCGGGAGGCGCCACATACGACCTGCGGTTTGGAACGGTCGGCTATTTGCTGTACGTCATACAAGAACGCCTGCTCGCCCGGTTGTACATTTTTTGTTTGTAATACGGGGAGCGCCGGATCAAACAGGTCGATAAATACCCCTTTGAGCCGCAAAGGCGTGGTGTCTTTGTTTTCGTCCAACACAGCGGCAATCACATACGCGCCGCGTTCCAGGTACAGGCTGTTCTTCCACTGTAATTTCCCGCCTCCGGTGGCTGTTTCGTACGCTTTTTGAACGACCGACAGGTACCTGCTGTCGTTGTCTGCCTGGAGCACAAACTCCTTGGGTTCTTCCCTGATCACGAACACTTTTCCTTTGCCACAGGCATATTCGCCTGCTTCAGGAGATAATGCCAATCCCAATGTCTGAAACAAATGGGAAGAAGGGGCGGCATACTTGTATGAATTGGTATTCCACCATTCCATGACCGATTGATACGGATCGATATCCTTTCCGCAATAAACCAGCATGCCCCCGTTTTTCACCCATTGGGCAATGTATTGGTGATAGTCCGGGCTGAGCGGCTTCATGTTGGCATACGACATCACCAACACTTTCAGGTTTTTCCAGGTATCCGGAAAACCGGTATTCTCCATGTGAACCGTTTCTACCGGAACACCCCGTTTAAGTAACGGCAGGGTTTGTCCGTAGAAGTTGGAAAACCGGGGATCTGCATACCCCGCATGTTCGGGAAAACGCTGGAACATCAGGGAATTCGCCATCAACACTCCGATACCGTGAGAGCCACTCACCTTATTATCCGATACCGGCATATCATTCAGCGTGTTGACCATCACCTGCATCTGTGTGGAATAGAAGCGCGGGATATGCGCTTTCACGTCGCTGTTGGCGCTGGTCTTGTACAAGCCTTCATAAATCCGGTCGGGCCAGGGCATTACTTCGTAGTTGTCGATAGTGGGGTATAGCAGTTGGGCGGCAAAAGTAGCCTGGTAATTCTTCTTATAATCCGCCCAGTCGCGTGGCCAGTCTTCAATCGGGTCAGTAAGGAAAAACATTTTCCGCCCGGTAGGGCGCGTCATGGATTCCATGGAACCATATTCCAGGAACGCATTCTCAAACACCCGTTCTTTCTCTGTCCCGTTGAAATACGTCTCTTCCCGCGAAGTACCGGTCCATACCTGTGCGATGTAGCCATCCACACAGGGGAGGGAGGCCAGGCTTGCTTCCGGACTGACGATCTGCCACGATGAATAATTCACCAGGGAATGTGTCGGCACGTAGCATCGCACATCCATCCCTTTGGTTTTACCATACGCTTTGGCATAGGTAAACACTTCGTCGAGCGCGTTGTAGTATAGCTGATATTTGAGTTTGTTGGCGAGGTAGGTATTTTCGGGAGATTCATGTTGCGGACGCCAGGGAAACTGGTAGAATTTCTGCCATTCCTTTTTGAATGCTTCGCTATAACCGGCCCGCATCCAGAATTCCGGTTCTTCCATATAGATGGCATCGATGCCCGCGTCAATTACCCGGCGTACATGCTTTTCTTTGATGTACTGAATGAAAGAGGCGGTCGGGACGATATACGGCACCATGTGTCCGTGCCAGATCGTATCCCCTTTCTGGGTGACTTGCCCTTCACCCAAATGGTTGATACCGTCCCATTGTCCGGTAAAATAATCCTGGTATTCCCCCCAGGCAATGCCGGTCATAAAATGAGCCGTATAGCCATGATCCCTCCATGACTTCACCCGCTCTTCGAAGGCGATTTTCCTTCCTCTCTCCGACGGGTTACCACCCACCCCATAAACAATGGCCACATCCGCCCGGACGTCTGTGGCGGGTTTCCACGGTCCGGCGGTCTGGAAAGCGGTTTTCTCCCTACGGGGTGGATCAGCGGATACATTTGTTTGGGCGGGAAGAGAGACGGACAGCAGCGATCCGGCTGCCAGGATGCCGCATAAACGCAGGCAGGAACAAGTGTTTTTCATACGAATGTTATTTAAGTTACGTTGTATAAGTTACAATGTATGCAAAGGAAGAAACCCATCCGGCAATTGCCTGAGACGATAGTCGAAGGCGGAGATGATTTCTTCCATCACCTCACGTACGGGCTTGATCGCACGGATCAAGGCGGAAGCCTGTCCGATCTCGAGTTCTCCCTCATCCAGGTTTCCTTCGAATATTCCTTTTTTAGCACGTCCGCGGCCAAGCAATCCGCGCAGTTCTTCCGGTGCGGCGCCCCGGTTCTCCGCGTCGTCCACCTGTGTATAAAAGTTGCCTTTCGCCAGGCGGACAGGCGCCAGTTTCCTCAGCATCAGGCGGGTATCACCTTCCTGCAGGGAGAGGCAATGCTGCTTGAACGCTTCATGCGCCGAGCTCTCCACAGTCAATGCAAAACGGGTACCGATCTGCACCCCTTCGGCGCCGAGGGCGAAAGCGGCCAGCATCCCTTCGCCGGTGGCAATCCCTCCGGCAGCGATCAGCGGAAGGGACGTTGCCTGCCGGACGGCGGGGATCAGGCAGAAGGTAGTCGTTTCTTCCCGTCCGTTGTGTCCGCCCGCTTCAAACCCTTCGGCGACAACCGCATCCACACCCGCCTCTTCACATTTGGCGGCAAACCGGGCGCTGGAAACGACGTGGACTACCGTAATCCCGGCAGCCTTCAGTGCGCCTGTCCACAGCTTGGGATTCCCGGCCGAGGTAAAGACGACCTTCACCCCTTCGTCGATCACCAGTTGCATGATCCGGTCGATCTCCGGATACATCAGCGGGATATTCACGCCCCACGGTTTATCGGTAGCCTCCCTGCATTTCCGGATATGGTCGAGCAACACGTCCGGATGCATCGAGCCGGCTCCGATCAGGCCCAGTCCGCCGGCGTTGCTAACAGCCGATGCCAACCGCCAACCGCTACACCATACCATCCCCCCCTGTACGACGGGATAGCTGATCCCGAATAAGTTACATATCCTGTTCATACGCATGCCTGTTTTTTTACTTTCCCCAAAGATAGGCATCTTCCTGATTTTTTTCTCCTTATACACGTATCTCATTCAAAAAATAGTTTACCTTTGCCCGCAAATGATGGTGTAACTTTTCCTGTCCGGGAAAAGTTAGTAAAAGGGAATCCGGTGTAAAACCGGAGCTGTACCCGTAGCTGTATGTCCAGTAAACCCCGGCACATCTTGTTGCCACTGTCCCGCCAGACGGGATGGGAAGGCAGTCGGAAGGGTGGACGAGCCAGAAAACCTGCCATGATTTAAACTTAGCAATTCCTCGGGTAAAGGGGTTGGTAAACCGAATGTATTATGTCTTTTTTTGTTGTCAGAAAGATGCTATGCCTGGGTAGCGCATGGCTTGTCGGCTTCACCGCCCTCTTTGGACAGGTGGCGGATACGGCTCGGGTACTGCATGAAGTGGAGGTGGTCGCGAAGGTTCGTCCCGCTGTCACCCGCCATGCGGCTCCTTTGCAGGTGGTCGGTAAGACGGAGATCGACCGCCTGGGCTTGCAGGATGTATCGGATGCCGTGAAACGCTTTTCCGGTGTTACCGTCAAAGACTATGGCGGTATCGGCGGACTGAAAACCGTCTCCATCCGCAGCCTCGGAGCACAACATACGGCGGTAAGCTATGACGGCGTGACGATCTCCGATACCCAAAGCGGACAGGTGGACATCAGCCGTTTCTCCCTCGACAATGTGGAAAGCGTGTCGCTGTCGATCGGACAGACCGATGAAATCTTCCAGACAGCCCGGATGGTTGCCTCGGCAGGCGCGCTGAACATCCGGACGGAAGCGCCCCGGTTTACCGACCGTCCTTTCCATGCGCAGGCTACCCTCAAAGCCGGTTCGTTCGGTATGTTCAACCCTTTTGTGCGGTATGAGCAACAGATGTCTGAAACGTACAGCCTTTCCTTGTGCGGCGACTGGATGCGTGCCGACGGCCAGTATCCCTATACCTTTACCAACGGAGATATCGTGACGGAAGAAAAGCGACGGAACAGCGATATACAGACCTTCCGTACCGAACTTAACCTCTTTGCCGACTGGAAACGGCGCGGACGGTTGCAGCTCAAAGGCTACTGGTTTGATTCCGACCGGGGACTGCCCGGATCGGTTATCCTCTACAACGATTACCATAAAGAGCGGTTGCAGAACCGGAACGGTTTTGCACAGGCGTTGTACGAAAACTCCTTCTCCGAACGTTTCACCCTGAAATCACAGGCGAAGTTCGACTATGCCCGGACACGTTACCGCGACTTCCATAGTAAATATATCGACGGGCAACAGACCGATGTATATACCCAGCGCGAATACTACCTCTCGGCGGTCGGGTTATACCGTCCGTACGAATTCCTGTCGTTCTCCCTGGCGGAAGATGTTTTCCTTAATACGTTGGATGCCACCACGCCGAAATGTGTTTTTCCCGAACGATACACCTCGCTCACCGCCCTGGCGGCGCAGTTTGCCAACAGCCGTTTATCGGCTACAGCCAGCGTGTTGGGTACTTATATAACAGAAGACATCCGGACGGGTGATCCGGCCGACGACCGCAAACGCCTCTCCCCGGCAGCAAGTCTTTCTTACCGGATACTACGTCACCAGAACCTGCGCGTGCGGGCATCCTATAAGGACATCTTCCGCGTGCCAACGTTCAACGACCTGTATTACGACCGCATCGGCAACCGTGCGTTAAACCCGGAGAAGACCACCCAATATAATGTGGGACTCACTTGGAGCGGTTCTTTCCCCTCCATCCGGCTGGAGTATGTCAGTCTCACGGCCGACGGCTATCACAACCGGGTGAAAGACAAGATCGTAGCCATTCCCACTATGTTTATCTGGAAAATGATGAATATGGGCGAAGTGGAGATCAACGGATTGGATATCAACCTTTCCGCCCGGCTGGCGTTACCCGCCTCCCTCTCCCTCCAGGCAGACGGCGCCTACACCTGGCAGCGGGCGTTGGACGTGACCGATCCTGCGGGAAAGACCTACAAAGACCAGTTGCCCTATACCCCCGAGCATGCGGGTTCGGTATCGGTAACGGTGGAAAACCCCTGGGTGAATGTGAGCTGGATGCTTACCTCCGTAGGTGAGCGGTATGCCCTGCCGCAAAATATCGAGGCAAACCGGATGCCGGGCTACAACGAACACCAATTGTCGTTCAATAAATCGTTCGTTTTCGGCCTTTCCACCCTGCGGCTACAGGCGGAGATCGTGAACCTGACGGATGTGACGTACGACGTGATCCGTTATTACCCGATGCCGGGACGTTCGTTCCGGGCTACCGTGAAATATAGTTTTTAACCCTATAATGTTACAAAAATGCAACAAAAGAACATCTTTTACCTGCTGACATGTTGTGCCCTGGCGCTCCTGTCATTTACCGCTTGCGACGACGACAACAACATCCCTCCCTCGGGAGAAGTATCCACGCTGTCCTACACCCGGACAGACCTCAACCTGGATAAGATCGGCGGAACACTCACCTGGGAGGCGTCGGCTACAGACGAAACCATCACCGGATACACCATTTATCTCGGCAACAGCGCTACCGACAAATACAAGATCGTGGGAACGGCACCCCAGGGGGCGACCTCTTTCGAGATTCCCGCCGGGACAGACTACTATCCCTACCTGCTGGTGGTAGCCGTCAACGCGTACGGCGAATCAAACAACGCGGCCAGCGTTGCCATCAAGCAAGCAGATCCGGGAGTTACCCTGCCTAATCCGGGCGTGTATATCCTGCACGGAGGGAACAGCGAAGAGAACAATGCCTCGTTGGCTTTCTACGACTTTACCACCGGAGCCATCGTTTCCGATATCTATAAAACGGCCAACCACAGTGGCCTGGGTGATTCGGGCGAACAGATCCTGCTCTACGGATCCCGGATCTATATCACGGTGACCACCTCCAACCGCATCGTCGTTCTGGACAATAAGCACCGGCTGCTGCGCAGTATCGAACCGAAAGAAGGCGACAATCCCATGTGCCCGCGCGGCATGGTGGCACACGAGGGGAAAATATACCTCACCTACTTCTATGGCCATCAGGTAGCGGCGTTGGATACGGCGACATTAACGATTGAAAAGACCGTCAAAGTGGGACGTTACCCCGAACAGCTTACTGTAGCCAACGGCAAACTGTATGTAGCCAATTCCGGAGGCCCCGACTTCCCGAACTATGGATCCACGGTATCCGTCGTGAACCTCTCCGCTTTCCAGGTAGAGAAATCAATCGATGTCTTGCTGAATCCGGTGCAGGTTACGTCGGACAGCCAGGGAGATGTATATGTGATCTCCCAGGGAGACTACGGCGACGTGAAGAATACCCTGCAACGCATCGACGGAAAAACGAATGCCGTGACCGTGATCGATTATGGCTCCCGCATGACGATGGCGAATGATAAACTGTATTATATCTATGCCCAATACGGAGACACAAACGTGGACTTCAAAGTGTATGACGCACGCACGGAAAAGATCGTCAACGAACACTTCATCACCGACGGCACCACCTTCTCTTTGCCCAACCCCTCGCCCGAAGCGATGGCGATGGATCCGGTTTCAGGCAAGATGTATGTAACCGAAGCACCGTGGGGCTCCACCAGCTCGCTGTACATCTTCTCCCCCACGGGCAAACGGGAAGGAAGCCCTGTGGATACGAAAGGATATTACGCTAAAAGCCTTGCTTTCCGGACGAAATGAAACAACTCCTCTCCCTCACACTCTTTCTCTGTATCCTCTGCGGTTGCCAGACACAACGGGGCACACACACAGACACTCCCCTGGCGGCGGACTCCATCCGCTACGCCAGAGGGCTGGACATCCAACACTTCGCCGGCTATACGGCTGTCGAAGTGAAGGATCCCTGGGACAGCACGCAACTGCTGCAACGATATATACTGGTAGGACGCGACCACCCGCTCCCCGCTGATCTGCCGGCGGGGACGGTGGTTCGCGTTCCGATCCGGAACGTGGCCGTTTATACCGCCGTCCATGCCGGGATTATCGACCTGTTGGGTGAGACCGGCCGGATCGTAGGTGTATGCGAACCCCGCTTTATCGACCTCCCCGCCATACAGGAAGGGATACGTACGGGAAAGATCGCCGACCTGGGTGAAGCCACCTCGCCCAATGTGGAGAAGATGATCGAAGCGGGAGCCGAAGTGGTGATCGTCTCCCCCTTTGAAAACAACAGTTACGGCCCGGTGGAAAAAACAGGCATACCCCTGGTCGAAGGCGCCGATTATATGGAAGCCCTGCCGTTGGGACGGACGGAATGGATCCGCTTCTTCGGCCTCCTGTTCGATAAAGCGGCAGTGGCCGATTCGATCTTCGCCGCCACCGAACAGCGGTACCTGGCATTGAAGGAACTGGTTGCCGGTGTGTCCCGCCGTCCGACCGTCATCTCCGAAAAACGATTCGGTTCGACCTGGTATGTCCCGGCAGGCGACAGCTACGTGGCGCATCTGTTCCGGGACGCGGGAGCCGACTACCTGTTTGCCGACCTCCCCGGATCGGGCAGCCGCCCCTACCCTTTCGAAAAGGTATTTGAAAAGGCGATCCATGCCGACTTCTGGCTGGTGAAATATAACCAGGCGGAGGATATGACCCGTAACGACCTCCGGAAAGAGTATGCCCCGTACGAACATTTCGACGCCTTCAAAAACGGTACGATCTACGGCTGCAATACCGGCGTGGCTCCCTATTACGAAGAATGCCCCCTCCATCCGGATTATCTGCTGAAAGACCTGGCCCGGATCTTCCACCCCACCCTCTTACCTGATTACACCCTGCGGTATTACAACCGGATGGAATAATTCGTTGTTTTTTTCTTCCGTACAGGCATGGGATTCGCAAACATCTTGCTACCTTGCATGCACAATAATAAATGTTACTGTATATGAAGAAGTCAATACCTGTTGTTTGCTTTTGTATAATGGCAGTACTGTCATCCTGTGAACAACAAAAAACAACGAATGAAAAACACGTGTCTGACTATGTGAATCCGTTTATCGGCGCCAGCACCAGTGTTGGCGATGCCGGGGTGTATCATGGGTTGGGGAAAACCATTCCCGGCGCCACTTCACCTTTCGGCATGGTACAACTAAGCCCCAATACCATTACCGGGGGGGATAACGGATCGGGCTACAGCTACGAACATACGACCATCGAAGGCTTCGCCTTTACGCAAATGAGCGGGGTGGGATGGTATGGCGACCTGGGTAATTTCCTCGTGATGCCGACTACGGGTACGCTCAAGACCCATGCCGGTGATCCGCAACAACCCGAAAGCGGTTATCGTTCTCGGTACGACAAAGCGACAGAAAAAGCCAGTGCGGGGTATTATGCCGTTACCCTGAGCGATTACGGCGTCCAGGCAGAAGCAACCGTAGCGCCCCATAGCGGGATCCTCCGGTTCACCTATCCGGAGAATAAGCAATCACGTATCCAGATAGACCTGGCGCGAAGGGTAGGAGGCACATCCACCCGGCAATACGTAAAGGTGATCGACGATCATACCATCGCCGGATGGATGGAATGTACCCCCGAAGGAGGTGGCTGGGGAAACGGCGACGGCAAAGCCAACTATACCGTGTATTTCTTCGCCCGGTTCTCCACCCCATTGGCAAATTTCGGTATATGGTCTGCCGATATTCCCGCACAACAAAAACGGAAACGGGAAGATATCGAAAGCGACGCTTACCAGCAACGGATCGCCAACGCGACCGTCGTCCGGGATGTACGGGAATATGAAGGCGATCACCTGGGGTTCTTCACCGAATTTGCCACCCAAAAAGACGAGACCGTCTGCCTGAAAGCCGGTATTTCCTTCGTCAGCATGGAAGGAGCTGAAAAGAACCTGGAAGCGGAAATCCCCGGTTGGGATTTTGATGCTGTCCGCGCAACGAACAGGGAAAACTGGGACCATGCCCTTGGTAAGATCACGGTAGAGGGAATGGATGAAGAAAAGAAGACGATCTTTTATACCGCCCTGTATCATACCATGCTCGATCCGCGAATCTTCACCGATGTGGATGGGCAGTACGTGGGCGGCGACCGGAAGATTTATCCGGCAGATCCTGCATTTACCAAGCGGACCATCTTCAGCGGATGGGATGTGTTCAGAAGCCAGATGCCGCTTCAGACCATCATAAACCCGACTCTGATCAATGATTTGCTCAACTCGCTCATCACCCTCGCCGACCAAAGCGGTCATGCGTATTTTGAACGGTGGGAAATGTTGAATGCCTATTCCGGCTGTATGCTGGGCAATCCGGCTATTTCCGTATTGGCGGATGCTTATGCCAAAGGTATCCGCGGATATGATGTGGACAAGGCGTATCAGTATGCCGTCAACACGTCGGAGAAGTTCGGGAACGGCGCATTGGGATATACCCCCGGCGGCCTGGGTATCTCTACCACATTGGAATATGGTTATACCGAATGGTGCCTGTCCGAGCTGGCCCGTTATCTGGGGAAAGAGGCAGACCGGCAAAAGTACCTCGACCGGTCGGCAGCCTACAAACGTATTTTCGATCCGGAGAAGAACTGTTTCCGCCCCCGGCAGGAAGACGGCACGTTTGCGCCCTGGCCGGATAAAGGGCGATTGACCGAATGGTATGGTTCGATCGAGTGTAACCCCTACCAGCAAGGTTGGTTTGTACCGCACGATGTCCGGGGATTGGCCGAACTGATGGGCGGACGTGAAAAGGCGGTAGCCGACCTGGATTCCCTTTTCGAAAAAACACCGTCCCATTTTCTCTGGAACGATTATTACAACCATGCCAACGAACCGGTTCATCACATCCCTTACTTATTCAACCGGCTTGATGAACCCTGGAAAACACAGCAATGGACACGCTTCATTTGTGAGAAGGCTTATACCAACCGGGTGGAGGGGCTGACAGGCAATGAAGATGTCGGGCAGATGTCGGCCTGGTATGTATTATCGGCTTGCGGCATCCATCCGGTATGTCCCGGAGAGACACGGCTGGAGATCACCACGCCCCTTTTCGACCGGGTGGAGTTCCGGTTGGAAAACGGAAAGAAGTTCGTCATCTCGACCACAGGCAACAGCCCTTCCAATGTCTATATCCAATCGGCCCAGTTGAATGGGAAAACCTATAACCGCTGTTACCTGGACTACCAGGATATCATGGCCGGCGGAACGCTGGAGCTTGTACTCTCCGATACGCCTAACCGCAAATGGGGGCTTGAAGCGAATGAATAGCAACCCTCCCGTTTGTTTAACCTGAAAGAATAACCGGTATGAACGTGAACTATCTTTTTTTGCTTATCTGCAGCACAATCGTCTTTTGCCTGCCGGCAACGGCGCAGGAGGCCTATTTTATCGATGGATACCACGGAGGTATCTATGGGCATTATCCGGAAGGGCAGACGGGCTTTATCAACAACATGCTGAAGCGGTATCCCGGCTGGAGCATTGCGCTGGAAGTGGAACCGGAAACATGGGATGCCGTCAGACTGCGTGATCCCGCCGCTTATGAAGAGTTTAAGCGATGGTTTGATGATCAGTCCGTGGATGGCAGCCGGATCGAATATGTCAATCCGACGTATGCGCAAAGTTATTTCTTCGGCACATCGGGCGAAAGCAATATCCGGCAATTCGCTTATGGCATCGAGCTGGTACGGAAACATTTCCCTTCGGTGGTGTTTACCACCTACTCATCCGAAGAACCCTGTTTCACCAGTTCGCTACCGGCTATCCTGCGATCCTTTGGTTTCCGCTATGCATCCACGAAGAATCCCGATACCATGTGGGGCGGTTATACGGCGGCATACGGAGGGGAACTGGTCAACTGGATCGGTCCGGACGGAACACCTCTGCTCACCGTTCCCCGCTATGCCTGCGAAGACCTCCAACCGGGCTCTACCTGGCAAAGCATCGCCTGGTATAACAGCCAGGCATATATCCGGAAATGCCTGGATGCCGGCATCAAACATCCCGCCGGGATGTGCATACAGGATGCCGCCTGGAGCCAGGGATGGAACAAAGGGCCCTGGCTGGGACAGGACACGACCCGTTACTACACGCCTACCCGCTATACGACCTGGCGGAATTACATCGACAACCATTCTGTCGGATCGACAACCGACAACTGGTACTTCACCCAGGAAGATGTGCTCACCAGCCTGGTATGGGGTAGCCAGGTCATGAACACGTTGACACAGGAAATACGGACGGCCGAAAACGCGATCGTCCGGGCGGAGAAGATGGCGGTCTTCGCCTCCCTCGCCGGAAACAGGCGCTGGCCTGAAGGACTGATAGACGAAGGATGGACCAAACTGCTGCTTTCACAGCACCATGATTGTTGGATCGTACCCTACAACAACCTGCACAGCGGACGAACCTGGGCGGAACATGTGACCGAATGGACGGGGGTAACCAACCAGAACAGCCGCGTGATCATCGACCGCTCCCTGGAAGCGGTGAGGGGAGGAAGCGGACAAACAGCCGTCAGGCTATTCAACACCCTGGCATCCGACCGGAATGAAATAGCCCGTGTCAAAGTACCTTCCAACTGGCGACAGGCCGACTGGCAGGTGACAGACCCACAGGGGAATACCTATCCCACCCAACTGGTGAAGGAAGAAGGCTGCACCTGGATGTTGTTCCGGGCAAGCGTCCCCTCCTTCGGATACGCCACCTATGCGATCGGGGAACAGAAGGCGCCAACGAAATATTTGCTGACCTGTACCGAACAAGCGGGCAGATACATCCTCGAAAGCGACCTGTACCGGATCGTCATCAACCCCCGGAAAGGAGGGACGATCGAAAGCCTCTTCGCCAAAAAACTGCGCGGGAAAGAATATGTGGATACCGCCAGTTCCCGGTATTTCAACGAACTCAGGGGTTATTTCGGAGAGAAAGGACAATTTCTGTCGAGCGCCGACCAGCCTGCCCGGGTGCGGATCGTGGAACAGGGCCCGCTCCTGCTGCAGGTGGAGATCGATGGAAGGATCGGCGACCACCCTTTCACCCAAACCCTGCGCCTCAAACAGGGGGAAGAGCGGATCGAGATGGGTGTGACGATCGACTGGCAGGGCAATCCGGCGATCGGGGAACCGGGTATCCCGTTCCACGCGGCGGATCCGCGAAAAGCATTCTACGACGACCGGTATAAGCTGTTAGTATGCTTCCCGGCCGCCATCAGCAACCAGCAAATCTATAAAGACGCACCCTTCGACGTATGCAAAAGCCGCCTGGAAAACACGTACTTCAACCGGTGGGACCAGATCAAACATACGATCCTGCTGAACTGGGTGGATCTGGAAAGCAACAGCCGGGACAACAGCCTCGCCCTGTTTACCGACCACACCACCAGCTATGTACATGGGAAAGACCATCCGTTGGCGCTCACCCTGCAATTCGCCGGCAAAGGGTTATGGGGAAGAGACTACGTGATCAACGCCCCGACAACAATCTCTTACAGCCTGCTCCCCCATGCCGGGAAGTGGGATACCGACCGTATCTGGACGAAAAGCGAAACGATCAACGAACCGCTGATCGCCACCCTCGCCGGCCCCTCGCCGGATAAAGCTCACAGCCAATCTTATTTCGCGATCCAGGACAATGCCTACGAACTGGTGTCGATGGAAATGAAAGGGAAAGACCTGTACATCCGCCTCTTCAATGCCCAGAGCGATCCGGGAGAGAAACAGCTCACCTTCCGGGGACAGGCAGACAAACTGGAATGGGTGGAGCTATCCGGTGAAAGCCGCCAGGCCATCCAGGCCGCCACATCCGGCAACGGAACGGTCTTCACCGCCTCCATGCCCCGCTTCGGCATCCGCACCCTCAAACTATCCAATGTACAACTACTCCACCATACGCCAGCCCACTAATCCGATCGTATGAATCACCTCCCATTCGTATGCCTGTTTCTGTTGCTGATCTCCTGTACGGAGAAAGAAGAAGGATTGCCCTACACGAAGTTTATTTTTGCAAAACATCTGCCACGGTGTCACGCAACAGGCTCTATCTTATTGCCCATGAATAAGTTAGATGTGTGGCAGATACCCGTGACAGATCCGTTTTCCCGCCTTTTTGCTGCCACATCTGCCACGCTAAGGCTGTAAACCGGAGAGGCCATGACGAAGGCTGACCGGAACTTCCTCTCTGTCCTGATTCTCCGGGTTTCCACCTACTGGAACAAAAAGGTTCACCTACTGGAACAAAAAGGTTCACTTAATGGAACTGTTTGTTTCACCCTTAGAAACTGTTTGTGCCATCAGGATGAAACTTTAGTGCCATCAGGATGAAACTTTAGTGCCATCAGGCTGGTCTGCTTTGCCCGTTTCCTTTACATAGATACAGGCCAGCCCGTCGGAGCCTTGCAGGTAGTATAGCTGGCGGGTGACACCTCCTTCCGTTATTTGTTCGTAATTATCAGGATACATATTTGTCATTGCTTCTTTTGCTTTATTTTTCCCATATAAGCCTTCCAATCCGATTCATTACGCCAAAACCATTTCTCTTTTAGTATCCAGTAATAATCCAATGGCGGTTTGGCTGGCATTGGTACAAATGTTACAGTAGCCCCTCCCTCGTATGAAAATTTATAATATTTTCTAAATTTTTCTTGCTCTTTGGTGTCGGTGGTAATAAGAAACCAATCTAAAAAATGTAATGTATTCTTATCTATTATTTTGTACCATTTCTCCCATCCTTTACACATATCATTCATTGAATAAGATTTATGTATCATTTGTATCTTGATCGTGTCTCCGCATATTTTATAACTTCCACATTCTGTATAAGTGTTATAAAACGATCTTGATTTTTTTGTTTCTGGATTTTTGGAAATTTCTTCTAGAAATGAAAATATTTTGAATTGAAGATAATATGAATCGCGACCAATCGGTCTAACAACCAATCCATTGTCATAAAAAATCAATGAGTTAAAATGATAACCTTCGATATTGATCAAAGTATCAATTCCGGTATATGTATCCGTATGACAGTATGTAAACGCATTCCTGATGTTTTTAGGGATACTACTGCATGATGATATTAAACAAACATATGTAATTATTGTTAGTATTATTCTTTTCATTGCCAGTTAATTTATCAGTAACCCCATAAAGAAAATGGATTGTAATAACCTGAATACGAGTAAAAACCCGACTTAAAATTACTATAACCTGTATAAAAATTCTGGTTTCCGCCATATTTATGAGCTCCGTTTTGTTGGAAATCCTGAGCACCCCGAAAACTGTACCCGAAACGCTGTATTTGATTCCCATGCCTGTATCCAATCCATACCGGAGCAGAAAATGTTTCACCATAAGTCCATGTGGAATTCCCTCTGCTATTCTTCCCCCATATCCTACTTAGACACGTAGCATCTCTAGAATCTAAACCAGTTACGTTTGCTGTTAATTCGCTTTCCGCTTGTCCATCATTGGTATAAATATATGAACCTATGGAAAATTTGCCAACAGTTAATTCCAATGCATGCGAACGCCACCTGTCGCCATCGCCACCAAATGCTTTCGAGTCATTTTGCCATGTAAGGGAACCTCCCCTCCAAAATGCCGTCATGTTGGCAACTCTTTGCGCATTTGATTGAAGGTCTGGCCCTGTAGCATTGCCGTAATAAGTCAACCCATATCCTCCTCCAACTCCTTTAACGGTAGCGCTTGCATTCCATCCCCAATAATTTCCTCCAGCACCAACACCAGCGGCCATGCTGAAGTCTCCATTGGAATACATTCCGGTCATATTAAATCCGCCAGTCAATCCGGTGGCTCCTATTCCAAAGGAGGGAGAAAAACCTATTCCGAAATTGTCTCCAAGCGGGACAGACATTGGCGGCATAATTTGATTGGCAACGGAGTTAATTGCCATACCTCCCACATGGTTCCAGGTCGAGTTAGTAATTGCTCCGGTTGCCATACCTGCGGTGTTATATCCGAGCCATGCCATACCGG
>JAVBUE010000043.1:0-29116 GCA_031555735.1 Tannerellaceae bacterium | reverse complement strand
TTCCCTCCTGCTGACCGCCTGTGAATACTACGAGGCGCACTACAACCGGGAACAATTGATGAAGGCTTATTTCTTCACAGGCAAAGTGAACCAGGCATTGGGGGATGCACCAAAGGCGCAGGAATATTACCTGAAAGCATTGGATGCCGGCGAATCATCCGGCAATGTAAAAATGAAGGCAAAGATAAACAGCTATTTAGGAATGCTCTACATCCAACAGTTTGCCTATTCCATCGCGATACCATACCTGGAAGAAAGCCTGCACTGCCTTTCGTTGGCAAAGGATACACTATCGCAATCGATCGTTTTCCGCGATTTGGCCCGTGCTTACCACAAACTAAACAAACCGGATACGGCAGAAATGTACTACCGAAAAGCCCTTTCAATCAACAATCCGAACAATCAACCCTATGTATCCAATGAATTAGGCGGACTACTGTTGGATAAAAAAGTTTACAACGAAGCCCTTCCCTACCTGCGCGAAGCGATTCAGTCAGCCGAAAAGCCATCGACTGCTTTTTACCTGACCTTGGGAGAATATTTCTATCGGACAGGGAATAAGGATTCCGCATCCCTTTATTTAAAACAATGCTTACCAGGCCACCTGCCGGAAACCAAGGCAAACGCATACTATTATCTGGCCCGACTGGCATTAAAGGATAACAAATACAAAGAATTCCTGTCTTTGCAAAACCTGCAAGAAAACCTAAGAGATTCCCTGCAAAAGAGCAAAGACACCGAAACCATGCACAAAATGCAATCCTTATATACATACAACCGTTATCAGCAAATAGCCGAAAAAGAGAAACTGGATAGGATCAACGCCCAAAGCAAGATGTATCTGGTCATCATTATTTTCCTGGTAGGCGGGCCAATCATATACTTTTATGCCATACGCAAAAAAAGGGAATCCGCGAGAAAAGATATAACCATTGCTCAAAAAGAGGGCATAATTTCTCAAAAGGATGAAACCATCGCAAAAAAAGACCTTGAACTTAGCGAGTTGAAACAAAAACAAAAAAGCCAGCTTGATGAATTTAGCCAATCAAAAATACTCACCGACCTAAAAAAAGGGAAGTGGAAGAATACCAAAGAGGAAGTAAAATTACTCTATGATACAATTGATCAGATTTACCCAAATCTAAGCATCAATTTGTCTGATTTGTGGAAACACATCGATGAATCTGATAAATTCATCATCTATCTGATAAAAATAAACATAAAACGCGTTCATATCGCAACGTATTTACATATTTCAGCATCAGCCGTCACCAAGCGCAGGGAGCGTATGGCGAAGCTAATCCTCGGCCAACTGGCTACTGCCGATGATTTTGACAAGTGGGTTGAGAACCCATAAAACACCCCTACCCTGCCTCTCCGGTCGCGGCAGATGCAATAACGTACCCCTTTATTCGTTATATTTGCACCACCATTTAGATACATCGGATGAAAAAGGGCGTTACGCGGTATAGTCTTTTACTGCTTTTACTGGTTTCCATCTGCTCCTGCAAGACAGCCAAACTGTCGGATGCGGAGGAGAAGCAACGTATTGGCGAGTACTATGAAGCGGCGGCGATTTATCGCAAGGTATATACCAAAACGCCTGCCACGAAGAAAGACCTCCGCGCCTATGTAGCCTACCGGATGGGCGAATGTAACCGGCTGATCAATAACACTACCCGCGCCACGTCGGCCTATGCGAACGCCGTCCGTTACAACTACCCCGACAGCATCGTACACCTCCGCCAGGGACAGATGTTCCAACGCACCGGACGTTACCCGGACGCGGTCAAATCCTACCAGCGGTATCTCGAAAGCAACCCCACCTCCCTCCTCGCCCTCAACGGCATCACCGGATGCAACCTGGCGCAGGCATGGAAAAAGAATCCAACCCGATATACCGTCAGGAAAGCCGAGAAATTCAACTCCCGCCGCAGCGAATTCAGCCCGATGCTGGGGGGCGAGCATTACAACCAGTTGTATTTCGCCTCTTCACGCAGCAAAGATAAGGACGCCCAAATAAGCGCCATCACCGGATTGGTGAACAACAACCTGTATGTCGTCAAACAGAACGAACAAGGCGAATGGCTTGCCCCCGAGGAACTGGACGATCCGGTGAATACGGAGTTTGACGAAGGGACACCTTCGTTCTCGCCCGACGGGAACACCATGTATTACAGCTATTGCGCACAGGATCCCGAAGGACCGCGTACCGCCGAGATCTACGTGTCCCAACGCACGAACGCCCAATGGAGCAAAGGAAGCCGGGCCACGATCGTCAAAGATTCCGTGACCGCCCTGGGACATCCCGCCGCTTCGCCCGACGGGAAATACCTCTACTTCGTGTCCGACGCCGTTGGCGGATATGGCGGGAAGGATATCTTCCGCGCCCGGATCACCGGCGCTGATTTCGGCCCGATGGACAACCTGGGAGCGGAAATCAATACACCGGGCGACGAGTTGTTTCCATACGTCCGCGACTCGGCCACCCTCTATTTCGCATCCAACGGACATCCGGGCATGGGCGGGCTGGACCTCTTCAAAGCCACCCTGGGCGACGACGGGCACTGGACGGTGGAAAATATGGGAGCACCGGTCAACTCCATGGCCGACGATTTCGGCATTACCTTTGCCGGCAGGGCGGAAAAAGGATTTTTCTCGTCCAACCGGAACGACCTGAAAGGATGGGACCACCTCTATTCGTTCGAATACCCGACGGTAACGATCTTTATCGAAGGCTTCGTGTTCGATATCTCCGACAACCCGGTGGAAGAAGCGGTGATCCGCATCGTAGGACGCGACGGGCTGAACACCCGCGTGCCGGTGAAGAAAGACGGCTCATACCGGGTGGAGCTCAAGCGCGACATCAGTTACGTGATGATGGCCAGCGCACGCGCCCACCTCAACCAGCACTTCGAACTGAAAACAGGTCCGGAAGAGAAGAACGAGACCTATACGGTGGATTTCTTCCTCACGCCGATCCACGAACCGGTGGTAATCGAAAACATATTCTACGAATACGACAAGGCGACACTGCTCCCGGAATCTAAGACGGCGCTGGACGATATGATCAAAATGCTGAACGACAACCCGAACGTCACCATCGAGCTTGGCGCACACGCCGACCGGAGGGGAACGGAGGAATACAACGAACGCCTGGCGCAACGGCGCGCGCAATCGGTGGTGGATTACCTGATCGCCGGCGGCATCGCCAAAAACCGGCTCGAAGCCAAAGGGTATGGGGAAAGCGTCCCGAAAACGATCAACAAAAAGATGGCCGCCCTGCATCCGTTCCTCAAGGAAGGCGACGTGCTGACGGAAGCCTTCATCCTGGCACTGCCCCAAGAACAGCAGGAGGAAGCCGACCAGATCAACCGCCGCACGGAATTCAGGGTGCTACGTACCAATTATAATCTTTTCTAAAGCCTGTTGCTGTTTTGATACCGAGAAATCCTTTCCGCCTCCGCCGGTTGATGCTCCTGCTGCTCACCACCTGCTGGTATGCAGGCTGCCTGGCGGCAGACGTTACCGCACCGCCCGACACCGCCGCTACTCCCCGCAAACGATACCCGCAGTTCCTCGCACTGAACACGATGACCGGGATCGTGCTGCCCACCAACGACTATATCAAGGCGGGCAACTGCATTCCGATGTACAGCTCTTTTTCCCTGAAATACGGCATCAACGCCAAAGGGGATACCTGGCAGGATGCGGCCTATGGCATGCCGTATTACGGGGTGGGCATCTACTCGGCTTTCTTCTATGACAAAGGCGCGCTGGGGAATCCGATCTCCGTTTACCTCTTCCAGGGAGGAACCTTGTCGGAGTTCGGACGGAAGTGGTGGCTCAAGTATGAGTTCAACCTGGGGATGTCGTTCAACTGGAAGCCCTTCGACCCGTTTGACAATCCGGATAATATCGCGTTGGGATCATCCGTCAATGCCCATATCGGCGCGAACCTGTACCTGAAAAAGGAACTGTCGCCCGTATGGGATCTGAACTTCGGGCTGGCGCTGACCCATTTCTCCAATGGCGCCATGCAGCTGCCCAACAAAGGGTTGAACCTGTTCGCCCCCTTTGTGGAAGTGGCTTACAACTTCAACCGGGAAACGGAAAAGAAGGTGAAAGACCCGGCGCTCACACCACCGCCGTTCGAGGCAAGGATGGATTACGATATCATCTTCACCAGTTCCTCCCGGCAGATACGGGTGGACACGGCCGGAACAGGGCTGCCTTCGCGCCTGATCGACAAGAATTTCAAGGTGTTCGGGCTTAGCTACGCCACCCTGTTCGTGCGGAACTACAAATACAAATGGGGACCCAGCGTGGAATTGGCGTACGACGAGAGCTCGGGCGTGAAGGTATGGCGCCAACAACATCCGGAGGACGGACAGTTTTACGACCGGGTGAAGCTGGGCGATTTCCACGAACGCTTTTCCCTGGGGATTTCCCTCAAGGGGGAACTGACATTCCCGTATGTGTCTTTCTTCGCCAATATGGGATACAATATCCTGCATGGCAATGACTACGACTACCGTTTATACCAGATCATCGGTGCCAAAGCCTATGTGAAAGACAACCTCTTCGGGACGTTCGGCATCCGCGCCAACCGCTTCAGCAAGGCGCAATACCTCTTCTGGAGCATCGGTTACACGATCAACGGCAAACCCCTGAAGAAGAAAGACAAATACATCCACCGCCTGCTGCCTTAAGCAGGGAGATACCGGTCACAGCCAGATCTCCCCGAAACATTCAGGCCGGTGGAAATCGGGCTGCGGCGTATCAATCGGATTCCAGCTGACAAAATGGGGACACTCCGTCTGGTCGGCGCATTTATAAAAATTACCCATGATCTTTTCGGGTAGCTGCACCGGATCGAGTCCCATGAGGTGAAAAGGGATGCAAACGATCAGTTCCCAGGAATAGACGCCCTTCATCTCTTCGAACGGACGCATCTCCAGGGATGTATGGCGGCGGATAGCGGCATATTCCTCCTGTGAAAAGGAGTTTTTGATATCCCGCGACTCGCGGTGGGCGGCATCACAGGTGCCGATGCAGTTGAATTCGAAATTGACATACCGTGTCTCATCCGCTTTGCGCATAAAGAACTCCACGCAACTATCCGTATGAACCGGCGAATTATCAATACCGTACGTAGCTTTCAACGAATTACCCTTCACAAAATACCGGATATACAAAGCCGTATTCGACCGGGCGATATCGAAAACAACAATAGGCTTGTACGGGTACTCAATCCAGTTAATGGTGTTGATGTACTCCCGCTGCGCTCGGCTTTCCAACAGAAAGCCGACAGAGGACAAATCGAGGGCGTCTAAGGCCGCCAGATGGGGCACAATTACTTTATTCATAAGTTCATTACTTAATAATATAAGGATAAACGTGTCGTCGTTTAAGTGTTTGACAAAAATACGCTATTTTCATTACTTTATTTGGTTAATCCTACACTTTTTTAACGGGGAACAGCTATATTTGGAGTTCAGTTGAGTAATATACAGATGGGAAGGTTATTTTTAATACTGTCTCTATGGTTGATCGCCGGTTCATCCTGCATCCGGGAAGAGCCGCTGAATCCGGAAGCGGATATACTGACATTTTCATTACCGGGACATGTAGAACTGGCCGCGGCTACCTTTAACCAGGAGCATATATCCGTGGTGGTACGGCATACGGCCGATCTGTCCGGGATCACACCGTTGATCACCATCACGGAAGGCGCTACCATCACACCCGCCATCGGCACACCGCAAGACTTCACCCAGCCGGTGACCTATACCGTGACGGCAGCCGACGGGATACACCGCCGTATCTATACCGTACAGGCCGTCACCTATGCCCCTTTCTCCTACAGTTTTGAGCACTGGACGCGCCTCGACAACCACTACGCCTACGAAACGCCGGTGGAATCCGATCCGCAAGGGCAACAACAGGTTTACTGGGATTCGAGCAATAAAGGGATCGCCATTTACCAGCAATTTGCCTCACCCTCCCTCTACCCGATCCATTCCACCACCCAATGCCAGGCGGGGAAGTATGCCGCCGAGATGTCAACAGGCAAAGGACCGGGATCGATCCTGGGGATCATCAATATCCCGGTAGTGGCCGGCTCGCTCTTCTCCGGTGTGCTGAACCCGTTGTCCGCCCTGAAAAATCCGCTGCTGGCCACACAGTTCGGTCGCCCCTGCGATGAAAAGCCCCTGCGTTTCCGGGGGTATTATTACTACCGGGCGGGGACGGGCGATTACCTCGATCCGAAAGGGAAGGTGCTTCCCGGCGTAAAAGATACCTGCGCCATCTACAGCGTTTTCTTCCGGACAGACAAGGATCTGCAGATGCTGGACGGCACAAATGTGCTGACACATCCCAACATCGTCGCCATCGCCATGCTGCCGGGTAACCTGCGGGCGGCTTCTCCCGGCGACGGACTGGTGGCATTCGACATCCCGTTCGTTTACAAAACGGACAAGACGGTCGATTTTGAGAAGTACGATTACAAGCTCGCCGTCATCTTCTCTTCCAGCTATTACGGAGACCGGTATGAAGGCGCTCCGGGCAGCCGGCTGGTGGTGGATGAAGTGGAAATAACTACCGAAACAGGATCGCTATGAAAACGAAAACGCTACTGATGGCTTTCGCCCTCTGCATTTGCACCTGTTCCTGGCCGAAAGGTATGGCTGCGCCGGGTTTTAAGAAATGGGAATGCCAGGTGTTTGCCGGGTTCAACCTCGGCGGTATCGCACCGGTTCCTTTTCCGGCAGAGATCCGTTCGATCAACGGATGGAACCCGGGACTGGGGGGAACACTGGCTTTTCGGGCTACCCGGTGGCTGACACCGGCCTGGGGTATTACCTCCGGCCTCGCCATCGACATCAAAGGCATGAAAGTGAGCGCCGATGTAAAATACTGGTACACCAGCCTGATGGTAGGCGAGGGCGACCATACGGGAACATTTTCCGGGACATTCAGCGGGGTGAACAGTACCACCGCCCGCAACGGGTATGTGCTCCTCCCCCTGATGGCCGCCTGGCATCCGGCAGATCGATGGACATTCCGGCTGGGAGGGTATTACGCCTCGTTGCAAGACGCCCGGTTTGAAGGAACGGCCTCGGACGGGTATATCCGCAACGGAGGGCCGACAGGCGACCGGATCAATATCGAACGGGCATCCTACGATTTCTCCGACCAGCTGCGGAAAACGGATGCCGGAATCATAGCCGCCGCCGACTGGTCGCTCACCCGCCGGCTGGCCGTGACGGGGCAGTGCTCGATGGGCCTGGTACCGGTTTTCCCCTCGGGTTTTGAAGGCATCACCCATCGTATGTACAATATATACCTGATGATAGGCCTGGCCTACACACTTTGAATCTATTCATACATAATACCATAAGCACATGACAACACGCAGAGATTTTATCCGACAGTCGGCTTTATTGGGAGCCGGATTATCTGTAAGTCCTTTCTTTATCAAGGCAGGGGGCAACAATGTAAGCGCCAGTGACAAGATCAGGGTAGGACTGATCGGTTGCAGAGGCATGGGGTTTGACGACCTGAAAGCGTTCCTCCGTAATCCGGAAGTGGAATGTGTCGCCCTCGCGGATATCGACGAAGAAGTATTGAACACCCGGGCGGCCGATACGGAAAAGATCACCGGCAAGAAAGTAAAAAACCTGTACAAGGATTGGCGCAAGCTGATCGACCATAAAGATATTGACGTGGTGATCGTGGGTACGCCCGACCACTGGCACTGCCTGCAAATGGTTGCCGCCTGCCAGACCGGCAAGGATGTGTATTGCGAAAAGCCACTGGGCAACAGCATCGAAGAGTGCAACATCATGGTACGCGCCGCGCAGCAATACAACCGGGTGGTACAGGTGGGGCAATGGCAACGTAGCGATCCGCACTGGCTGGATGCGATGGCCTTTGTACACAGCGGACAACTGGGCAAGATACGTACCGTACGTGTATTCTCGTACCAGGGATGGTGTCCTTCCATTCCCGTCAAACCGGATGAACCGGTTCCGGCAGGGGTGGATTATAATATGTGGCTCGGCCCGGCACCCGAACGGCCGTTCAACCGGAATCGTTTCCACTTCACCTTCCGGTGGTTCTGGGATTATGCGGGGGGCTTGATGACCGACTGGGGCGTACACCTCCTCGACTTCGCGCTCTATGGCATGAACGTGACCGCTCCCGAATCCATTATGGCATCCGGCGGTAAATTCGGCTATCCCGACGATGCCTGCGAAACACCCGACCTGTTGCAAACCATCTATACATTTAAAGACTTCACCGTGATGTGGGACCATGCCATCGGTATCGACGACGGCGCCTACGGACGGAACCACGGGCTGGGATTCGTGGGTGAGAACGGCACGTTGGTACTGGATCGTGGCGGATGGGAGGTGATCCCCGAGAAAGTAAACGGGAAAGCCCGCATGGAAGCCGTCGCACTCAAAAAATCGTATGGCGGTGGCGGTCTGAACCTGCACGTAAAGAACCATCTCGAATGTATCAAGGCACGCAACCGCAGTTGTAACGCCAGCGTGGAGATCGGCGCACATATCGCCAAATTCTCCCAATTAGGGAATATCGCCTACCGCACCGGCAAAAAACTGTCGTGGGACGGCACCTCCTTTGGTGACAACGCGGCCGACAAATACCTGGTAAAGGAATACCGCGCGCCGTGGGAACTACCGAAGATCTAAAGACAACAACAATCAAGCATCATCCATAAACCAACAACACATGCGCATCCAACAAACAATCCCTTACCTGATGGCAGGCTGCGTCCTGCCCATCGGGTGGGTATCCTGTGGCAGCCGGAAGGCAGAGACAACGCCCACCAAACCCAACATTATATATATACTCGCAGACGACCTGGGGTATGGCGACCTCAGTTGTTATGGGCAACAGCGGTTCAGCACGCCGAACCTTGACCAGATGGCAGCCGACGGGCTGCGTTTCGCCAGCCATTATGCCGGATGCACGGTGAGCGCACCGTCCCGTTGCTCGCTCATGACCGGTCTCCATACCGGCCACACGCCGATTCGGGGCAACGCATCGGTTCGGATCGACGGCGAAGTATATGACACTGCACTCCCCGATACCTTCCAAACGATTGCAGAATGTCTGAAAGAACAACAGTACGTAACCGGCTGTGTGGGCAAATGGGGCATGGGAGGACCGGGGACGGAAGGACATCCGAACAACCAGGGTTTCGATTATTTTTACGGACACCTGGGACAAGGCCACGCACACTTCTACTATCCGAAGTTCCTGTTTGAAAACAGACAGCAGCTTATGATAAACGAACATCCGTCGGAGAAAAAGTGGTACGCTCAGGATTTGTTTATCGAAAAAGCGGAGCAATTCATCACCGCAAACAAAGACAAACCTTTCTTCCTGTATTTCTCCGTCACGATCCCGCATGCCGAACTGGTGGTTCCGGATCAGGAACTGGAAGCGTTCAAAGGCAAATACGATGAGCCGAAGCCCTGGCCGGCAGGCCAGCATTACGGAGGCGAGCATGGGGGCCAACCCTATCCGAGAGCGGCTTTCGCCACGATGGTCACCCGCCTGGACAGCGACGTAGGCCGTATCCGCGCCCTGCTGAAGGATTTAGGTATCGACCGGAATACGCTGATCATCTTTACATCCGACAACGGACCGCATCTCGAAGGGGGAGCCGATCCGGACTTTTTCCATAGTGGCGGCGGATACCGGGGATACAAACGCGACCTGTATGAGGGAGGGATCCGTGAGCCGATGATTGCCTGCTGGCCATCAGTGATCCAAGCCGGACGGACTACCGATCTTCCCTCAGCCTTCTGGGATGTGTTACCTACGTTCTGTGAGATGACAGGCGCAACCATTCCTGAAGGGTTGGACGGCATCTCTTTCCTCCCCGAGTTGAAAGGAGAAAAACAGGAGAAGGCACACGACTTCTTCTACTGGGAATTCCATGAAAATCCAAGCCAGGCGGTACGGAGAGGAAATTGGAAAGCGGTACGAAAAGAAGTGAACACAGCCCAGCCGACGATCGAACTGTACGACCTGTCCACCGATCCCGGCGAAACGACGAACGTGGCAGCCGCCCATCCCGCAGTGGTGTCAGAACTACAGGAACTGATGATCAGCTCCCACACAAACGACACCCCCTGGAAATTCGGGCTTGCTTATTGATGCTCCGGACGAAGCAGGTCGTTGACCGTCTTTACCGGATTGAAGGTCTCGATAGGCACTTCCACAAAGACGGTATTCCAATCGCTCATGGCGCCGTTCCACAGACCGGGCAACTCGAGGGCTTTCAATGCGCGCCCGTCCTTGCTCTTGATGGAGATGAAGCCGGTGTTCTTATCCACGAAATCGGGCAGGTTGTACTTCTGTCCCTTATGATCCTTGACGGCACAGACCAGATCGACGGGATTGAAATGCGTACCCTGCTCGAACATGGCTTTTTTAGCCGGATCAGCCATATCTATTTGTGAGCTTTCAAGGATTTGTGGTGAGTTGGTATGGTCGCTGTTGACTGCCAGGAACGGTCCGCCACCCGGTTCGCCCACATTCTTCACCATGCCGCAAACGCGAAGCGGACGGTGCAGCTTGCGGCGGAGATAGAGGATCAGCTCGGCATCTTCGAGGAACTTGGTATCCGGGTTCCGCACACAGAGGTCGTGGTGCAGGAAATGGATCATCTCTTCCACCTGGGCATGCGTATATTTCCCGCTGTCGATCAGTTCGAGGTACCGGAAAATCCGGTTTTGAAGCGACACCAATACGCCGGCCAACAGCTTCTTGTAGATCACGGTTTCGCATTTGAAACTGTCGGGCACCACATTGTCGATATTCTTGACGAAGATCACATCGGCATCCATATCGTTCAGGTTCTCGATGAGTGCGCCATGACCGCCGGGACGGAAGAGCAGGGAGCCGTCGGCTTCACGGAACGGCTGGTTGTCTGCATCGGCAGCGATGGTGTCCGTCGCCGGTTTTTGCGCGCTGAAAGAGATATCGTATTTGACAGAAAATTTATCTTCGAAATTGCGGCTCTTGCTGGATACCAACGTTTCAAATAACGCCTTGTGTTCGGGGGAGACGGTAAAATGCAGGTTTACCTCGCCTACATTATTCTTGGCATACATGGCGCCTTCGGCCAGGTGTTCTTCCATCGCCGTCCGTACGCTTTTGGGGTATGTATGGAAAAGGAGTAACCCTTTGGGTAGTTGGCCATAGTTCAGACCTTTCGGCTCCAGGAGGTTGGCGACAACCGCTTTGTAGCATCCGCCATCCATCAGCGCATGGATCCCTTTCCCTTCGTTGGCTATACACCGGGCTTCCAACTCATGGAAGAAAGCGAATCGCTCGATCTGATCAAAAAAAGTCTTTTCAAAGGCCGATACCGGTTCGTCATACGCCGCCGACAGGAATTCGTAGAGGTTCTTGAACATCCGGCTGGCGGCACCCGAGGCGGGTACGAACTTGAGGATTTTCTTATTCTGCGACAGGTAAGTATCCCATGCCTCCATATAACCGGCCTGTTTTTCTTTAGGTAGCGCCAGGATGCCTCTTTCCACAGATGCCGAAGCTACTATTTCGAGAAAGGGGAAGCCGTTCGCAAAACCGGCCAACTGTTCTTCGATCTGTTTTTCCGATATACCCTTGGATGCCAATTGTTCCAAATCTCTTCCACTGAACATAATGTGTGCGTTTTTTTGATGACTATTGCAAATGTATGAAATAAGAAACAGATTTTCCTTCCGAATGAAAGAAAAAAGATAAATTTACCGTATGTTTGCCACACCGGCACATGTCTGGAAGCAAAGGCAAAACAGGTTGAATCAGACAATGGAAGCAGAAGCATTCTTTTCGAAAGAAGAAAAACAGGCGTTTTTCTCCAAATACCGCCAATTGGTTGCGAATCTATACTCATTCCTGGAAAAAGAAGACCTGGGTAAAATGAAGCAACTGATGAAGCGCATTGTAGCGTTGGATTGTTATGGTCGCGATAAAAACGGGATCAACGGGTTGTTGCGCAATATTGATACGGCGCTGATCGCCACCACGGAGATCGGGCTGAAACGGACGCCTGCCATCGCCATGTTGCTCTATCGCCCGGTAATGAAAAAGGTGATCTCGCTGGAAGAGGTGGAAGCCACTTTCGACGGGGACGTGCGTCAGATCATCGAACGGTTGCTGAAAACATCGGACCTATACGCCCGGAATACCGCGGTCAATTCCGAAAACTTCCACCACCTGCTGTTTTCTTTCGCCGAAGATGTGCGGGTGATCCTGCTGATGATCGCCGACCGGCTCTGCCTGATGCGGCTCGGCAAACAATTAAAAAATGAGGAAGACCGCCAGCGCCTGGCGACGGAAGCCTCCTATCTGTACGCCCCGCTGGCCCACCGTTTAGGCTTGTACAAGATCAAAAGCGAACTGGAAGATTTGTCGCTGAAATACACCGACCGGAAACAATACGATTTCATCAAGCAGAAACTGAACGAGACGAAACGTTCGCGCGACGCGTATATCGCCGAATTCATCGCCCCGGTCAAAAAGAAACTGGAAGAAGCCGGACTGACATTCGATATCAAAGGGCGGACGAAATCGATCCATTCGATCAACAACAAATTGAAGAAGCAACAGATCGAGTTTGAAAGCATTTACGACCTGTTTGCGATCCGGATCGTGCTCGACTCGGAAGAGAAAAAGGAACGCGCGGACTGCTGGCACGCCTTCTCCCTGATCACGGATATGTACCAGTCGAATCCGAACCGGATGAAAGACTGGATAACGATCCCCAAATCCAACGGCTATGAGAGCCTGCATATCACGGTGATGGGTCCCCAACAGAAGTGGGTGGAGGTGCAGATCCGCACCCAGCGGATGGATGAGATTGCCGAACGAGGCCTTGCCGCGCACTGGAAATACAAAGGCGTGAAAGCAGTTAGCGGACTGGATGATTTTCTGACAAATGTCCGGAATGCCCTCGAGACAAAAGAGGCAAATCCCTTCGACGTGATGCAGAACTTCCGGCTGGACCTGTATCAGGATGAGATCTATGTATTCACCCCGACCGGCGAACTGATCAAACTGCCAAAAGGGGCGACGGTGCTCGACTTCGCCTTTGCCATCCATACCAAACTGGGAAGCCGGTGCGTTTCCGCCAAAGTAAACGGACGGAATGTACCGATCAAGCATGTGCTGCAAAGCGGCGACACGGTGTCTGTCGTTACCTCGCCCACCCAATCACCCAAACGCGACTGGCTGAACATTGTTGTCACCTCGAAAGCCCGTGTCAAGATCAAGCAGACCTTGCGGGAAGAAGCAGCCAAAGCGGCCGAGTTCGCCAAAGAAACCCTGCAACGCCGCTTCAAGAACCGGAAGATCGACGTGGAGGAGTCGATCCTCATGCGTTACATCAAGAAAAAGGGATTCAAGACGGTAACGGATTTCTATGTGGATATCGCCGGAGAACGCCTCGACATCAACCAGGTGATTGACGATTACCTGGAGCTGGTGCGCAAGGAGACCGAAGCCAGCGAACACACGGAAATACGCAGCGCCGGTGATTTTGTAGCCACTACCCCCATCGAAGAAATATCCGGCAGTAAGGATGTATTGGTGATCGACCAAAACCTGACCGGAATCGAATACAAACTGGCCAAGTGCTGCAATCCCATCTATGGAGATGAGGTATTCGGGTTCGTTTCATCACAAGGCATCAAGATCCACCGGAAAGATTGTCCGAACGCGCAGGAAATGCGCAGCCGCTTCGGATACCGGATCATCCTCGCCAAATGGAGCGGGAAGGGAGACAGCGGCTACGTCGTCACCCTCCGTGTGACCGGCCGGGACGACATCACCATCGTAACCAACATCACGTCGGTGATCAGCAAAGAAAGCGGGGTGACGCTCCGGTCGATCAACATCGACTCGTCGGACGGCATCTTCCAGGGAACGTTCGCCGTGATGGTTCGCGACACCACCTCCCTGCATACGCTCACCAAGAAAATCAATACAGTCAAAGGGGTCAAAGCCGTCGAACGGTTGAATTCGTAACCTGCGTTTATCGGGAAGAACAAGGTATTTGTCGGGAAATACCGGGAAACAAGCGGATGGAGATTGGAGACAGTCTTTGTCCGCTTTACTTTTGCATCCATACCGAAGCGTTGGTTTTTCGCAAGCGTTAAGTTTTTTTAGTAAAAAAAAGAACAGGCATACCGAAAAAAGTCCGTTGCTTTGTGATATCATAATAATATCATTTAAAAATCACATCGAGTATGAAAGAGAATGTATTTAACGGAGTAAAATTAGCAGGATTCACTGCCTTGTTGATCCTTTTTGCGCTAACGGTTGGCTATGTATGGCTTTGCTTTGCACTGGTGAGAATGGAAATGAACCTCCCCTTTATCCTTACAATGTTTACCGGTGCGCCATTGCTCGTACTGCTGGCTATCGGCTTTATGATCGTCGAACCCAATGATGCGCGAGTCATGGTCTTTTTCGGAAAATACCGAGGCACGATCACAGACAACGGTTTCTTTTGGGTCAATCCCTTCTTCGAAAAAAAGAAAATCACGCTCCGGGCACGCAACCTGGATGTCCCTCCCATTAAGGTGAATGATAAAGTAGGCAACCCTGTCATGATCGGCGCCGTGATGGTTTGGAAGGTGAAAGATACGTATAAGGCGATGTTCGACATCGACTCCTCTTCGATCGGCAGCGCCCCGTCCGCCCATAACCAGTACCAGTATGTGCCCTCATCAGTCAAATTATCCAAGCTGATGCAAAGCTATGAGAACTTTGTGAAGATACAGAGTGACGCCGCTTTGCGTAAGATTGCCGGCATGTACGCCTACGATTCCAATGAAAGCGTCGGCGATAAGGTGACCTTGCGTTCGGACGGAGACGAAGTGGCGCAGATGTTGGAAGAAGAATTGAACAGCCGCCTGGCCATCGCCGGCATTGAAGTGGTGGAAGCGCGGATCAATTACCTGGCGTATGCGTCGGAAATCGCCGGCGTCATGCTGCGCCGTCAACAGGCCGACGCCATCATTGCCGCCCGGGAGAAAATCGTGGAAGGCGCCGTCAGCATGGTGCAACTCGCATTGGACAAGCTGGCCAAACAGGAAATCGTCGATCTGGATGAAGAGAAGAAAGCTGCCATGGTGAGCAACCTGCTGGTTGTCTTATGCGCCGATGAGGCCGCCCAACCTGTGGTCAATACCGGCACACTGCATCATTAAAAAGGTTCGTATTCATAATGGCCAAAAAAGAAAATACGACGAAAAGTTTCATCCTTCGTATCGATGCCGAAATGATGGAGGCGATTGAAGCATGGGCGGCTGACGAGTTCCGCAGCACCAACGGCCAGATACAGTATATCCTCGACCAGGCATTACGCAAAGCGGGGCGCATCAAAAAGAACCGCGCCCCGGCCAAAGGAACCATAGAAGAGGAATGAACAAGGGAAACCGCTTAAGTTAATTATACATAAATACAGAGTTCCTTGCGATGCAAGGTACTAATATAAATCTATATTTGTGCTGCCAATGTCGGCAGGCTGTAACTCTGCAGCGCTAAAAAGCGTCCAATAAAGGAAACTTGTAAAAGACTTGCACACGTATATTTAATACATATCTATATGATCATCGATTTAAATGGGATCAACAAAACGTATTTCAGCGAATCACCGTTGCACGTTTTAAAAGGCATTGATCTGGGTATAGAACGCGGAGAGATGGTTTCCATCATGGGAGCATCCGGTTCGGGAAAATCCACCCTCCTGAATATCCTGGGAATACTGGATACGTACGACACCGGAACATACACCCTGGATGGGCATCTGATCCGCGACCTGAGCGAATCGAAAGCAGCCGAATTACGGAATAAGCTGATCGGCTTCGTGTTTCAGTCGTTCAACCTGATTTCCTTCAAGAACGCCATGGAAAATGTAGCGTTGCCGCTGTATTACCAAGGGATGAAGCGTAAAAAACGGAACGCCCTGGCGCTGGAATACCTGGATATGGTCGGACTGAAAGACTGGGCGCACCATATGCCCAATGAGTTGTCAGGCGGACAAAAACAACGTGTCGCCATTGCCCGTGCATTGATTGCCAAACCCCAGGTGATCCTCGCCGACGAACCGACAGGCGCCCTGGACAGCGTGACCACCGTGGAAGTGATGGACCTGCTCCGGAGAGTAAACAAAGAAGGGATGACCATGATCATTGTCACCCACGAACAATCGGTGGCCAATGTATCAGACCGTATCATCCACCTGAAAGACGGCGTCATCGAATCCATCGAAAACCTGAACGGCCATGTTTGAGTTTGATGCACTCCGTGAAATATGGAGTACGATGAAGAAGAATAAACTCCGTACATTCCTGACCGGCTTCTCCGTGTCGTGGGGTATATTCATGCTGATCGTCCTCCTGGGCGCCGGGAACGGGCTCCGGAACGGTATCATGTATAACTTCCGTAATTTCTCCCAGAATATGGTGGAAGTATGGACACGCTATACCACTAAACCGTACAAAGGCATGCAGTCCAACAGGCGCATCGAGTTTAAGGATGCCGACTTCGAAGCGCTCACCCGTGAACATCCGGAAATCGAATACCGTTCGGCCACCGTTTCCCACAACGACACCATCGCTTACGGCGAAGAATATGTGACCGGCAATATGAACGGCGTATATCCCGCCCATGCCGTCATCAGTTATGTCAATATCAACGCCGGGAACGGCCGCTTCCTGAACGACCTGGACATCCGGGAAAAGCGGAAAGTAGTGGTATTGAGCCCCCGTATGGCGGAAGTCCTGTTCCGCGACAAATCACCGCTCGGCGAATATGTCCGGGCAGGCAACCGCATGTTCCAGGTCGTGGGTGTCTATAACGACGACGATAAAAGCAATAATGCCCCCGCCTACATCCCCTTCTCTACCGCGCAGGCATTATTTAATAAAGGATATGGCTTCGGCTCCCTCAGTTTCACGTTGAAAGGCGTGGTGACCGAAGAGCAGAACGAAGCCTTCGAGCAACATTTCCGTGAACGGATGGCACACCGCCACCAGTTCGACCCGACGGACAAAAGCGCCATCGGCATGTTCAATTCCGCCAATGAGTTCCGGATGTTCAACGGGATGATGAACGGCATCGCCCTGTTTATCTGGATCATCGGGATCGGCACCTTAATGGCAGGCATCGTCGGGGTAAGCAATATCATGTTGATCACCGTACGCGAACGAACCCGCGAGTTCGGTATCCGCAAAGCCCTCGGCGCCAAGCCCCGGTCGATCCTGGGACTGATCATCTTCGAATCGATCCTGGTCACCGCCCTCTTCGGATACGTAGGCATGCTCGGAGGCATCGGCGTGACCGAAATGGTAAGCTACGGGATGAGCATGGCGCAATCAGGCGCTCCCCAGGGTGGAGGAAACCCGGGAGAAAACATGTCGATCTTCCGTGATCCCACCGTCAGCCTCGCCATCTCGATGGCGGCCACCGGAGTTCTCATCATCGCCGGTGTCATGGCCGGCTACTTCCCGGCGCGAAAGGCCGTAAAGATCTCCGCCATTGATGCCATGCGGGCAGAATAAGAATGTATAAAAAAGACGCTTATGTTTGACATTGACAGATGGATCGAAATATGGGTAACCATCACCCGCAATAAAGTGCGCAGCCTGCTGACATGCTTCGGAGTGTTCTGGGGCATCCTGATGCTGATCATCCTGCTCGGATCGGGCAACGGGATGAAAAACGGGATGTACAGCAATATCGAAGGATTCTCCACCAATTCCGTCTTTTTCTATTCCGACCGTACAAGTGAGCCTTATAAAGGATTCAACAAAGGGAGATTCTGGAATATGCGGAACCGCGACCTGGAAAGTATCAAGGCCAATGTGGACGGTATCGACGCCATCTCACCCATTATCTGGGGAAACCGGAGCGACAAGAATGTGGCCTATGGACAGATGACCGGTACATACAACGTCAAAGGCGTGCATCCCGAATACTTCGAGATCGAGACACAAGACCTGCATTTTGGTCGCCTGCTGAACGACGTTGACCTGCTGGAACGCCGCAAGGTATGCCTCATCGGATCCGATGTGAACGCGGTATTATTCCATAACGCCGACCCCTGCGGCAAATACGTCCGTGTGAACGGCCTCTATTACCAGGTGGTAGGAGTCATCAAGGGACGTTCCCGGGGAGTGAACCTCGGCGGACGATCGGAAGAATGTGTGATGCTACCCTTCAGCACCATGCAGCAGACCCTCAACCAGGGAGATATCCTGCACTTCCTCTGCCTGAGCGCCAAGCGCGGATATCCGATCGACAAAATTATCGACGAAACAAAAACCGTCTTCAAGACACAGAACGAGATCGCCCCTTCCGACCCACAGGCGGTTGGTGTAATCAATATCGCCGCCCAGTTCAATACCTTCGACATGCTCTTTATGGGGATCGATATCCTGGTATGGCTGGTGGGGATGGGCACCTTATTGGCCGGTGTGATCGGCGTCAGCAACATCATGATGGTGACCGTCAAAGAACGGACGAAAGAGATCGGCGTGCGGCGCGCGCTGGGAGCCAAGCCGTTCAATATCATCTCACAGGTCATGAGCGAAAGCCTTGTCCTTACCGCATTGGCAGGTCTGCTGGGTTTGAGCCTGGGGGTGTTTATCCTCGACGGGGTGGATAAGATCCTGTCGGCGTCGCAAGCGGCAACGGCCGCAAGCGGCGGAGGTGGTGGTGGCGGCACCTTCTTCCTCCGACCCGAAGTAAGCATCGACACCGCCATCGCGGCCACCGTCGTACTGCTGATCTGCGGTCTCCTTGCCGGCCTCATACCCGCCTGGCGCGCCATGCAGATCAAAGCCATCGATGCCATCCGGGAAGAATAAAGAGAATAGCACAACAACGAAAAATAGTAATAAATTATATCGACATGAAGAATCGCGTATTTAAGAAAATCCTGCGTATCATCTTATTGGTGTTTGTAGGTTCAGCCGTTATCGGCACTTTCTATTTCCTGTGGAAAAAAGCACAACCGGTCATCACCGTGTATGAGGTCGTCACCCCCCAGATGGACACCGTCCAGACCAAGACGGTAGCCACCGGCAATGTGGAACCCCGTTATGAGATCCTGATCAAACCGCAGATCTCCGGTATCGTGTCCGAGCTGCGGAAAGAAGCCGGACAGATGGTGAAAGAAGGTGAGATCATCGCCCTGATCAAGGTAATCCCGGAAATGGTACAACTGAACAGTGCCGAATCGCGCGTCAACGTAGCGGAAATCACCCTGAAGCAGGTGGAAGAAACCTATAAGCGCGACGAAACCCTGTTCAAGCAGGGAGTAGTCGCCCGGGAAGAGTTCAACGTATCCGAAGCGAACTACCTGAAAGCGAAGGAAGAGCGCGACAATGCACAGAGTGCGTTGGAAATCATCCGCGACGGTATCGCCCGTAACTCCAAAGTGGCCAGTACCACGCAGATACGCAGCACGATCACCGGTATGATTCTCGATATACCCGTCAAAGTAGGGAACTCGGTCATCCAGTCGAACAATTTCAACGATGGCACGACCATCGCTTCCGTAGCCGACATGAGCGACATGATCTTCAAAGGGAATGTGGACGAGACGGAGATCGGACGTATCCACGAAGGCATGCCCATCAAGCTGACTGTCGGCGCCATGGAAAGCCGTGTATTCGACGCCACCCTGGAATATGTATCCCCCAAAGGCGTGGAAAAGAACGGTGCGATCCAGTTTGAGATCAAAGCCGCCATCTCCATCCCGGAAGATGCCTTTATCCGGGCCGGCTACAGCGCCAACGCCGAGATCGTGTTGAAACGTGCAGACAACGTACTGACGGTGCCCGAAAGCACGATCGAATTCAAGGGCGATTCCACCTTTGTACAACTCATGAAACAGGAACAGCCGGAACAGGTATTCGAGAAACACCCCGTAGTGATCGGCCTGTCTGACGGTATCCGGATAGAGGTCAAAGAAGGCCTTACGGCTACCGACAAGATCAAAGGCGCACCGATTGACCCGAAAAAGAAATCATAAAAACGCACGGATATGAAGCAGAAAATAACCATTGTGGCTGCGGCAGCCCTCCTGTCCATTCCTTCGTTCGCACAAATACAACCGAAGAAGTGGTCGCTGGAAGAATGCATCCGGTATGCCATCGAACACAATATCGACCTGAAACAAAAGGAGCAGGAGAGAGAGAACCAGGAAGTAACCCTGAACACAAGTAAGAACAGTTGGTTGCCCGACCTGAATGCCAGTGTGGGACAGAACTTCGACTTCGGACGATCACCCTCCCGTACAGGGGTGATCGAAGACCAGAACTCAGCCAGCACTTCGGCCTACCTCGGACTGAGCATGCCCCTGTTCGACGGTTTTAAGACACCCAATGATATCGCCGCCCGCAAGCTGGACCTGCAGGCTGCCACCGAATCGTTGAACAAAGCGAAAGACGACCTGTCGGTTTCCGTCGCCTCCTTCTTCCTGCAGGTATTATACAGCAAGGAGATGCTCACGATCGCCGAGCTGAACGTATCCATCAGCCAGGATCAGGTATCCAAGACCGACGCGTTGGTGAATGCCGGCAAAGTACCCGTGTCACAGTTGTACGACATGAAAGCCCAACTGGCACGCGACGAGGTAACGCTTACCGAAGCGAAAAACAATGTCAACCTCGCCTTGTTGGATCTCGCACAAAGTCTGGAATTGGAACGGCTCGAACAGGGCTTTGACATTGCCGTGCCCGAAATAGGCGATGCCGTTGAGACCTATATCAGCAGCATATTGCCGCCCGATATCATCTTCGACCAGGCCGTCGCCTTCAAACCGCAGATCAAGCAACGCGAATACATGCTGGAAAGCCAGAAGAAGATGTTGAAAATCGCACAGGCGGGCTACTACCCCAAACTGAACTTCAGCGCGAGCTACAGCAACGGATACTACCACTCCTACAGTTTGGCGGACGGAGAAAACCAGTCGTTCAGCGACCAGTTGCGGAATAACGAGCGGAAGACGATCGGTCTCAGCCTGTCGATCCCCATCTTCAACCGTTTCCAGGTACGTAACAGCGTACGGTCGGCCCGCATCGGCATCATCAACCAGGAGCTGATGCTGGAAAATTCGAAGAAAGCCTTGTATAAGGAAATCCAACAGGCCTACTTCAACGCGACGGCAGCCCAGGAAAAATATACCTCGTCCGGCAAATCGGTGGATGCCAGCAAAACAGCATTCGGCTATGCGGAAGAGCGATACAACGCGGGCAAAAGCACCGTATTCGAATTCAATGAAGCCAAGGCGAAATACGCGCAAAGCCTCGCCGAACAGGCACAGTCTAAATACAGCTTCATCTTCCGCGCCAAGATCCTCGACTTTTATAACGGGGAAGCAATCACTCTATAAATCAGACGAGCTGTGTCAAAAGAGCCCGGCACACTGATGACCCAGAAGAGTCATCAGTGTGCCGGATTACTTTTGACACACCTTCAGTTAAAAAACAGGAACCGCGTCTTCCAAGGAAGGAGATTGGGTGGCGACCACAGGCCAGCCATCTTCCCAACCGACCCGGTCTAAGAAAAGACTTCGCCCGCGGGTATTCTCCACGCAAAACCCGTGATAAAAGAGCCAGTCCGTACCGGCCTTATCCTGCACGATCTCGGAATTATGCCCCGTACCCACAAAGGCGTCGTTGCGGTGGATCAGGATCTCATGCCGGTTCTCCATCATGGGACGTCCCTGTCGGTCCACATACGGTCCCCACAGGTTTTCCGCACGGCCTACCACCGTAGTGTAGGTGCTTTTCAAGCCCTCACAACACGAACCCGTCGAAGCGAAGAGATAGTAATAATCGCCCCTCCGGTGGATATAAGCACCTTCATACGCCGACCCGGCGATCTGCTTTTTCTCCGCACCCGGGCGGATAGCCAGGCCATCGTCCGTAAGTTCGATACCATATATCCCGTGAAAGCTACCCCAGAACAAGTAACGCCGCCCCTGGTCTTCCACATAGTTGGGATCGATGGAATTCTGCACGTCGATGGTATTGCTACGGAACAGCATCCCCCGGTCCGTATAGGGACCTTCCGGATGGTCGGCTACGGCCACTCCGATCCCGCAGGTCCATTCGCCTCCCCAGACCGACATCGAATAATAGAGCACATACGTCCCGTTGATCCGGTTGATATCCGGCGCCCACAATCCCCCCTTCGGTTCAAAGGTGGGACGGGTTTCTTTCGTGAAAGCCGTCCCTTTTAATTCCCAATGCACCAGGTCGTCGGAATAAAAAACCGGCATATTCCGGATATCTTCCGTACCAAAGAGATAAAATCCGCCCGAATCAGCCCGGAGGATACTCGGATCCGGGATACTGCGTCGAACCACCGGGTTACGGTAGGTCTTAGCCCCGTAGTTGTCCTGCGCCACGCTCACGTTACCCGACAGGCAGGCCAGGGTAAGCCCTATCAGCACATTACAGGCAAACCGTTTGTTCCGCATACTATTTCAACAAGGATTCAGGTTCCAGATTCTCTTTCTCGATATCTTTGAAATACTGGTACGTACCTACTTTAATCTCGGCGCAAGCCGCTTCGTCGGCTACGATGATACCTTTCGGGTGCAACTGCAGGGCGGTGATCGTCCACATCTGGTTGACAGCCCCTTCCACCACCTGCTGCAAAGCGCGGGCTTTGTTATGCCCGTTCACCATGATCAGAACTTCCTTCGCATCCAACACGGTACCCACGCCAACGGTCACAGCCGTCTTGGGCACCTTCGTCACATCATTGTCGAAAAACCGCGAGTTGGCGATGATCGTATCCGTCGTCAATGTTTTTATACGTGTACGTGAAGACAAGGAAGAACCCGGTTCGTTGAACGCGATGTGTCCGTCCGGTCCGATCCCTCCGAGGAACAGGTCGATGCCCCCCACCGCTTTGATCTTCGCTTCATACGCCGCACACTCCGCTTCCAGGTCAGGAGCGTTCCCATTGAGGATGTTCACATGCTCCGGTTGGATATCGATGTGGCTGAAGAAATGCTTCCACATGAACGTATGGTAACTTTCCGCATGGTCCTGTGGCAGGCCCACATACTCATCCATATTGAACGTAATGATATGCCGGAAAGAAATAACACCTTGCTTGTTCAGTTCGATCAGGCGTTTATACATCCCCAGCGGGGAAGAACCGGTGGGTAATCCCAACACGAAGGGCCTTTCGGCGGAAGGGTTCGCCTTTTTGATCTTCGCAGCCACATAATTGGCAGCCCATTGGGAGAGCTGATCGTAATTCGGTTCGATAATAAGTCTCATACGCGTGTATTATTTAATGGTTATGCTTTCAGTTTGTCCGCCATGGCCGTACCCAGGGCGCGGCATTGTTCGTAGGTGGACGGGGTGACACCCTGCTTTTGTTCCACCGGGCTGCCCACCACTTCCCATTTGGTACGTTCGGCAAAGGCCGCCAGGTTCTTCACGGCCGCTCCCGCCCAGGTGAACGAGCCGAAGTAACCCAGGTAGCGGTTTTTGATGTCTCGCAGTTCGATCTTGCTCAATACGGCTTCCACTTCCGGAAACAACTGGTTGGAGTACGTAGGACTTCCCACGATCACCCCTTTGTATTTGAAGACATCCTTCAGGATATAGGAAGCCGGGCTCTTGCTCACATTGTGCATCACGATGTTACGGATACCACCCTCCGAAAGGGCGGCGGCGACGGCTTCCGCCATCTGTTCCGTATGCCCGTACATGCTGCCGTAAATGAGGGTCACCCCTTCCTCCGCCTCATACCGGCTGAGCCGGTCGTACATTGCGATCGCCTTCTCCGTATGTTCACGCCATACGGGGCCGTGGGTCGAACAGATCGTCCGAATCTCCAGCGCGGACAGTTTTTGCAGCGCTTTCTGCACGGGGTTACCGTATTTACCTACAATGTTGGCATAATACCGGATCATCTCTTCCCAGAAAGGATCCGTATTCATGTCCGTATCCACCACGCCGCCGTCCAACGTGCCGAACGTACCGAACGCATCGGCGGAGAAGAGGATCTTGTCCGTTGCCTCATACGTCACCATCACTTCCGGCCAATGCACCATCGGCGCCATATAGAAGGCCAGCGTACGGCGGCCGATCGGCAGCGTATCGCCCTCCTTCACTTCATGCAATCCGTCGGTGATGTGATGATAACCTTCCAGCATGCCGAAGGTTTTGCTGTTGCCCACGATCTGCACATCCGGATATTGCTGGCGCAAGAGGCGGATACTGCCGGCATGGTCGGGCTCCATATGGTTCACGATGAGGTAATCGAGCGTACGCCCGCCGAGGGCATCCGCCACCTTCTTCAGGAAAATATCCGAATAGCACACATCCACCGTATCCACCAGCACCGTCTTTTCATCCACGATGAGGTAGGAGTTGTAGGATACGCCATACGGTAACGGCCACATATTCTCGAAAAGGGCTTTCTGGCGGTCGTTCACACCGACATAATAGACCTTTTCGGCAATTTCTTTCACTATATACATACGTTATTTTGTTATTGTTTTACGTGTGAGGGCACGCCATACAAACCAGACGCCTGCCAACACAAAAGGAATACTCAGTATCTGTCCCATATTGAGGGCCATACCCGCTTCAAAAGCTTCCTGGTCGTTCTTTACATATTCGATAAAGAAACGGGATCCGAAGATACAGATCATAAAGATACCGAAGATCAGACCTTCTTTCTTCCAGGCGTCTTTCCGGAAGTACAGCCACATGCATACGGCGAACGTGATAAGGTAGCACAACGCCTCGTACAACTGCGTGGGATGGCTGGGCGCCGAGAAGACCGGCTCCGCCCCATTCTTCCAGGCATGCAGGTTTTCGATGAAACGGAATCCCCAAGGCTTATCCGTCGGATGGCCATAGACTTCATGGTTCATCAGGTTGCCGAGGCGGATCATGGCAGACACCAGTCCGGTGGGTACCACCAGCTTGTCGAACGCCCACATCATGCTCTTATGACTCACTTTCTTCGAATAGAAATAGATGGCGATAATAATCCCCAGCGTACCGCCGTGACTGGCGAGGCCGCCTTCCCAAATCTTCAGTATCTCGATCGGATTAGCCAGATAATAACCCGGCGCGTAGAAGAGGCAATGGCCCAGCCGCGCCCCGATCACCGTCCCGACGATCGTATAGATAAGCAACGAATCGATCCAGGGCTGAGGCAGATGCTCCCGCTTCCACATGCGCTCCACAATCATGTAGCCGACCAGGAATCCGACCGCAAATGCCAGTCCGTACCAACGTATCTCTCGCGAACCAATAGTGAAAATGGCGGGATCAGCCGTCCAGGTTATAAAATCCAACATACGATTCTAATTTAATTATACAAGTCTTTTGATGAGGGCTTCCTTATCACCCGGAAGCAGGTCGATCACCGGTAGTTCGATCATCGTATAGGCGCCCGGCTGTTGCTTCAGGCTGGCACGGGCTACCGACACCAGGATCTGGGCGGTAAGCGCCGGGTTGTTGATCTTCATATCGAATTCGACCAATTGGTTCTGCGTCTTCCCGGACACCCCTTTGCGGGTGAGGCTCACGCCATGACCCATATCCAACAGGCTGTCCACACATTCCACCTGCATCACATGCGTTTCGTCGTGGGCGAAATAAGCGTCGGCCTTGATGGCGGCCGCCACCTGTTTGAAGTCATAGCCTTCTTCCGTTTCGATATAAACCATGCGGCGGTGTACGCCCGTTCCCAGGGGGATGGTCATGCTGAGCGCAGCCTTCACCCCGTTGATCGCCTTGACGGCAACCGTATGTCCCATGCTCATGCCGGGACCGAAGTTCGTATAAGTCAACCCCTTCGGTATCATGGCTTCCAGCAGGGCGCGGACTACCGAGTCGCTTCCCGGATCCCATCCGGCGGAGACGACGGCTACAGCCTGATGCTTCTTCGCCACCTCATCCAAGGAGCGGCGTAACTCCACGATGCCTCCGTGTATATCGTAACTGTCCACCGTATTTATACCCAATGCCAGCATCTCTTTGGCGAATGATTCCACACTGCGCGTAGGTGTTGCCAGGATGGCTACCTGCACGTCTTTCAACTGCGTAATGCGATCGGTGACGGGATAGGTTTTCAACTCTTCCGGGACGTTCGCCGGATCACGGCGGATGATACCCGCCACTTCAAAGTCGGGAGCAGCTTCCAGCGCTTCCAACACATACTTGCCGATGTTACCGTATCCCACGATAGCGGCTCTGATCTTTTTCATACTTAACTCTTTAATAATGTACCTTAAATGGTCAGCCACAAAGGTAGCGATTCTTATAGAAAGATGCCTACTTCGAACCTGTATTTTACATAGAAAAGAGGCTGTGTGCCGGACTACTTTTGACACAGCCTCTTCGTTATGCGGTGGTCTGCCGCGCCTGTCAATCCTTTCCGAAGCAGGCATCGAAGGCATGCGCCGACGGCTGGAAATCGATTTGCCGGGTGAAGGCGCACGATTCACGGGCGCCGTGTTCACGGTCCATCGCGCTGTCTTCCCATTCAACCGAGAGCGGCCCCTGGTACCCGATGGCGTTCAGGGCGCGGATAATCTCTTCAAACTGGATCTTACCACGGCCAAGGCTGCGGAAATTCCAGTACCGGCGGGGATCACCGAACGCGACATGGCCGCCGAACACCCCTACCTGCTTCGGCGTATCACTCCAATACACATCTTTCATGTGGACGTGGAAGATACGGTCGGGGAATTGATACAGGAAATCCACATAATCCACACCCTGGTAACCCAGGTGGCTGGGGTCGTAGTTGAAGCCGAATGCCGGATGGCAACCGACCGCTTCCAGGGCGCGTCGGGCGGTGACGGTATCGAAAGCGATCTCCGTAGGATGCACTTCGAGGGCAAAACGCACACCCAGTTCGGCATAGGCGTCGAGGATGGGTGTGAACTTACGGGCGAAATCGGCATAGCCTTCTTCGATCTCCGCCGGTGTCACAGGCGGGAATGCATACAGGTACGGCCAGATGGAGCTGCCGGTGAAACCCACCACCGTATCCACCCCCAACGCTTTGGCGGCTTTCGCCGTACGGATCAGTTCGGCGGCGGCACGTTGCTGCACACCGGCGGGATCACCGTCTCCCCAGATATAGTCGGGGAGGATACACTGGTGGCGATGGTCTATCCGGTCGCACACCGCCTGCCCCACGAGGTGGGTCGAGATCGTATGCAACTGCATACCGTATTTCGCCAGCAGGTCTTTGATCCCCTGGTAATAGGCCGGATCTTCCCGGCGGACATCCAGGTGGTCGGGCAGACCGATCTCAATGCCGTCATAACCAAACGCTTTCGCTTTCTCGCATACTTTCTCCAACGGGAGATCTCCCCATTGCAGGGAGTACAATGTTACCGGACGTGCCATAGTAGTCATCTTTTATTATGCAGGCCTACACCTGCAGGTTAACACTTTTCTGATCAGACAAAACTACTTATTTTCACAGATGCCTGTACTTTTTCCGCCTTAATATTTTCTAATTTCACGGAGATCGTTTTTCTTTGCGGCAGTTTTAATCACAAATCTTATTCTTATGAAGAAAAAGACTATTTGGGCGTTTGCCGGCCTTATCGGCTTCCTGAGTTGCCAACCCTCCGACACGGTTCCACCACCGGAAGAAGCGAACACCATCCCCCTGCATTTCGTGCTCCGTTTGAATGAAGAAGTATTGCCGTTCTCCACCAAGGGAATGCCGCCTTTCGACCTGCCTGAACCTGTTCCCTTGAAATCCACCCCCGAACCGGAGGCGGATGAGAAAGAGGTGGGCGACGTATGCCGGGTGATCGAATACATCGTTTACGACAACGGGCAACCGGCGGATACGCTCCGCCACCGGCGTTTTCTCCGGGGAGAGGATGATTACGGTATTGTGTACGATTCATTGCCCGAAGGCCGTTACACGATCGCTTTCCTGGCGCACTCGTCCACCCACACGGAAGTGACGGATCAGGTCATGCAATTCGACGAGGTGACAGACACGTTCTGGAAGAAAACCAACCTGCAGGTAGCCCGGGGAGCGGAGATCAGCCAAAGCGTTATCCTGGAAAGGATCGTCAGCCGCATCGAATTCACCACCAAAGAAACAGTACCGGAGAACCTGAAGAATTTCCATCTGACTTCCGCCCCGCAGTACAACCGGGTAGATGTGCTGACCGGCACAGGACTGGCCGCCGGTACCCCGTATGTATTATCCCATCTCTTTACGGAGGAAGAACAGGGGGCAGCCAACCTGTCGTTCGGCTTTCTCAGCTTTGTCCCCGGAACTGGCGACCCGCTGCTATCAATCACCCTGGTTGCCGAAGATACGGCAGGTGCGGACAGGTACAGGCAGACAGTGCCATCAGTCAAACCGCTTGCCAACCGCCTGGTGCGATATACCGGCTACCTGTTCACACCCCCGGCTTCCGGCGACACCTTCCACCTCAGCATAGGAAATGTATGGGGCGAGCCGGATGAACATACGCTTAATAATTGATGGCAAAGAGATTGGAGCACATTGGCACAGTTGGGGACTGGCGTACTGTCGCTTCTTCCTGCCAGTGAAGAAAGTGATCAGGGAAGGGATGTGAATGACAAAGGATCTATCCCTATACACGGAGTTTGGGGAAAACTGCTTCCACATTCCACTAAGGGGTATTATCGTGCAGGCTTACACTATGTTAGATAGTGGAAGTGGGGCGTGTTTTTCCTTCCACTTTCCCTCCACTCTCCTTCCACTGCGTGATAGTTGCTCCGGCAATCTCGTACGCTGTCCCATTTCGAAATGGGACAGCCGGCATTTCTATCTGCGTGTAGATGTTGATCTATCCGCATGTAGATGTTGTCAGCACAACATCCAGACGTTGCCCGCACAACATCCGGATCTTGTCCGCACAACATCCAGACGCAGATTGAAATATGGACATCTTTTTTTGTTTTTCAATGTGCCGCAAAGCTCAAAACTTCTACCTATGATTGTGTAATCATTTACCTATGGCAGTTCAAACATCTACCTATGGTTGTCAGATCAT
>JAVBUE010000015.1:0-31037 GCA_031555735.1 Tannerellaceae bacterium | reverse complement strand
GAAGGCCAAAACAATCATAGGTGGTTGTTCAATCTGTCACCTATGTTTGTTTGAACATCCACCTATGTTTGTTGAAACGTTCACCTATGGCAGTTTTTAACTCCTAAGAGCCACTGTATCAGCGCTTAAGAATTTGTGCTGATCACTCCGGGGAGTTGCGCCGGCAACTCCCCGGAGTTTTCCAACAACCGGATGTTGATAAATCTTCATCTACATCTCGTGTCCACAACGTCTGGATGTTGTTCAGCCAACATCCAGACGTTGACAGCACAACATCCAGATGCGGATTGATATGCTGACAACGTTTTTGCCCCCGGCAAATGGCGGAAGCCAGCCAGTGGAAGGACGTGTGGAAGGAAACGCCCAAAAACGTGGGTCCTTCCACAATAAGTGGCTGATTATCATAGGGAGTGGAAGCAGTGGAAGGGAAAAAGGGCAAATCCCCTGTATATATAGCAAGAGGGTGTGCCAATAAAAGTACACCATAACTTGCGGCAAATAACCTTCTGTCAGATCAAGCTTGAGAAAATCAGAAAATAAATTCAACACAGCTTCTAAGAGGGTAACACTAAACGGGATTTTTCTCCCTCATTAATCTCCTGTTTTTCTTGGAATTCTGATAAATAAAACGCATATTTGTAGGATAAACGCCAACATATCAGATGTATGGATGTGAACGCCTTTCATAACGCCGACGAACGGAAGGAACGGTATCATGTGGATATCGGCTACTTCCAATGCAATCATGAGGGGGAAAAGATATGCGGAGATGTGATCCTGTCCAAACGCCTCCCGGATGAAGACCGGATCGTGTGCGTGCTGTCCGACGGGATGGGGCACGGCGTGAAAGCGAATGTCTTCGCTACACTTACTTCCACGATCTTATTGAACCTGTCACAGGAACAGAAGGATGCCGGGCGGATGACGGGTATCCTGATGAAGGCGTTGCCCATCTATAGCGACGGCGACAGCAGTTATGCCACCTATACGATCGTGGATATCTCGCTGAGCGAAGGGACTGTCTCCCTGCTTGAATATGATAACCCGGCTACGTTTATCCTGCGGGGCACCCACATGTATGAGCCGGACTGGCGGCATGTGCGCTACAAAGGCGAGGCGGCTTTCAGGGGTAATCCCGATCTGAAGGCGTGTTCGTTTGTCCCCCAACTGGAAGACCGCGTGGTGTTCTGTACGGACGGGATTACCCAGTCCGGCATGGGACGGGGACTGGCGATGGGATGGGGGCGGAACGACCTGATCCGCTATGTGCGCCAGGCGGTGGAAGCATCGCCGGATATCGCCTCGGCCGAGCTGTCGAAGAAGATCGTCCGCCAGGCTGCGGCGTACGATCTCTACCAGCCGAAAGACGACCTGACCTGCGCCGTGGCCTATTTCCGCAAGCCGCGGCGGACGATCCTGTGTACCGGCCCGCCTTTCCGCATGGAGCAGGATCCGGAGTTCGCCATGCTGCTGAACCGGTTCGACGGACGGAAGATCATCAGCGGTGCCACCACGACCATGATCATCGCCCGTGAACTGCGACGGGAGGTGACGGATGAAAAGATCAGCGATCCCACGCTGCCTCCTGCTTCGGCCATGGAAGGGATCGATCTGGTGACGGAGGGGGTGCTGACCCTCACCAAAGTAACAAACCTACTGAATAACATCCATCGTAACCCCTCCTTCCAACTGGGGAAAGGTCCCGCCGACCGGATCGTGCGCCTGTTGCTCGACAGCGACGAGATACACCTTCTGGTGGGTACCAAGATTAATGAATGCCATCATGACCCGGCGTTGCCCATGGAGATTGAGACGCGCCGGAACCTGGTCAGACGGTTGGCGCAGGTGCTGGCCGACGCATACATGAAGGCGGTGACAGTGTGCTATATGTAACAACCATTCTTACTTAATTCGCCAAACAATGCTAATCAACAATGAAGAGTTTATCGTCCAACTGGCTGATACCTACGGACGGAAACGGAACAGCCTGCTGCCGATCCTGCAAGAGGTGGTGGAACAGAACTACTTCCTGGACGAAGAATGCATGGTGCTGATCGCCCGGGAGCTGGATCTCTCGCCGGCGGAGGTCTATGGTACGGCTTCGTTTTATTCCTTCCTGGGAACGAAGAAACAGGGCAGGCACGCGGTGCGTATCTGCCAGACCATCATTTGCGACATGAAACGGAAGGAAGATATCGTGGATGCCATCGCCGAACTGATCGGTATCCGCCCCGGGGAGACGACCGCCGACGGGAAGTTCTCCCTCTGCTACACCAACTGCCTCGGTTCCTGCCACAAGGGACCGGCCATGCTGATCAACGACGAGCTGTATGGGGAACTGACACCGGAAAAGGTGAAGGATATCCTCCTCAGTTATATGAAGAAGTAACGGACGAACGACAAGGGACGAGCTATGACGACAACACAACTGAAACGAACGGACCTGATCTTCCGTGAGAACATCGACTATCCGGCCATCATGCGGCAGGTGATGAAGATGGGGCGGGAGGAGTTCCTGCAGGAAATGATCGGATCGGGATTGCGCGGACGCGGTGGCGCCGGTTTCCCGACGGGACTGAAATGGAAAGCGGTGATGGAACATCCGGAACCGGAGAAATATATGATCTGTAATGCCGACGAGGGCGAACCGGGAACCTTCAAAGACCGGGAGATCCTGGACAAAGCGTCAGAGAAAGTGATCTGGGGCATGGCGCTGGCGTCGTATATCACGGGCGCCAGGGAAGGGTATATCTATATCCGGGGCGAATACAAGTATCTGTCCACCAAGCTGAAGATCGCCATCGACCGGATGGAACAGCAGATACGGTCGCTGGGGATCCATTTCCACCTCGGACTGGTCTTTGGCGCCGGGGCGTATGTGTGCGGGGAGGAGACGGCGCTGATACAGTCGATGGCGGGCTTCCGCGGCGAGCCGACCAACAAACCGCCCTACCCGGTGGCGGAAGGCTATCTGGGAAAACCCACGGTGGTGAATAATGTGGAGACCTTCGTCAACGCGATGATCATCGCCGAGATCGGGGCGGCGGCATACCGTAAGCTGGGCACGAAGGCGTCGCAGGGCAGCAAGCTCTTCTCCGTGTCGGGCGACTGCTGCAAGGAAGGGGTGTTTGAACTGGAGATGGGGATGACGGTGGAACAGTTTGTCGAAGAATTCGGCGACGGCGACACGAAAGCCGTCCAGGTGGGAGGCGCGTCGGGCTTCTGTGTGCCCCGCAAGGAGTTCAAGGCGACGATCATCGGCTTCGAAGGGATACCTACGGGCGGATCGATCAAGGTGTTCAACTCCTCCCGCTCGATGTATAATATCCTGGAAAACTACCTGGTGTTTTTCGAAGAAGAATCCTGCGGGCAGTGTGTGCCCTGCCGGGTGGGGACACAACAGTTGCTGAACGGTATCCGCGCCGTGAAACGGAAAGAGAAACCGAAAGCATACCTGGACGAATTACTGAAGCTGGCGCATACCATGCGGTATGCGTCCAAATGTGGATTGGGACGGTCGGTGGGGAATGCCTTCCGGTCGATCATCGAGAATTTCAGGGAAGAGATCATTTACTAAGAAAGGAGGACTCGTTATGTCAAACCTCATCAATATCACGATTAACGAAGTGCCCCTGCAGGTGGAAGAAGGAACATCCGTGTTGCATGCGGCGAAGAAGCTGAATGTGCATATACCCACCCTTTGCCATCACGAAGACCTGTGTGTGGCGGGCAACTGCCGCATCTGCGTGGTGGAAGTGGAGAACGACCCGAACTTAGTAGCGGCCTGTGCCACGCCCGTCCGGGAAAATATGGCCATCCGGACCAATACGCGGAAGATCCGGCAGGCAAGGAAGCATATCCTTGAACTGATCCTGACCGAGCATAATATCAATTGCATCAAATGCAGTAAGAATAACAGTTGCGAGTTGCAAAGCCTGGCGACGGAATACCGGACGGACGAAGAACTGTTCCTCAGCCTCCGCAAACCGCCCCATCCGGATCTGTCGTCGCCTTCCATCCTGAAAGACGACAGCAAGTGTATCCGATGTACGCGGTGCGTACGTACGTGTGCGGAGCTGCAGGGCGTGAACGCGCTGACGATGTCGCAGAAAGGCAACCGGACAAAGATGAGCACCTTCCTGGAGAAACCGATCGCCGGGGTGGTGTGTACCAACTGCGGGCAGTGCATCAACCGCTGCCCCACAGGTGCACTGATGGAACGGCAGTATATCGACGATGTATGGAACGCCATCTACGACCCGGCGAAGCATGTGGTGGTGCAGACGGCGCCCGCCGTGCGTGTGGCGCTGGGCGAACGCTTTGGCCTGAAAGCGGGCAACCGGGTGACGGGAAAGATGGTGGCCGCCCTGCGTGCGATGGGCTTCGACGCGGTGCTGGATACGAACTGGAGCGCCGACCTCACCATCATGGAGGAAGGGACGGAGCTGCTGCACCGGCTGAAAAAGGTGTTGGCCGACGGAAGCACATCGACCGCCCTGCCGATGTTCACCTCCTGCTCGCCGGGATGGATCAAGTTTATCGAACATATCTTCCCCGAACTGTTACCCAACCTGTCCACCTGCAAGTCGCCGCAACAGATGTTCGGCGCCATTGCCAAGACATACTACGCCCGGAAACGGGGGATTGATCCGAATAATATCGTCTGCGTATCCATCATGCCGTGTACGGCGAAGAAATTTGAAGCCAACCGGGCCGAAATGCGCGACAGCGGATATACGGATGTGGACTATGTGCTGACCTCGCGTGAACTGGCGTCGATGATCCAGCAGTCGGGCATCAATGTGCTGACGCTGAAGAATGAGGGCTACGACAGTATCATGGGGGTCTCTACCGGCGCCGGTGTGATCTTCGGGGCGACGGGGGGCGTGATGGAAGCGGCCATACGGACGGTGTATGAGCTGGTGACCGGACGCGAGGTGCCGTTCGACGGGCTGCGCGTCACACCGGTGCGCGGCTTCGAAGGCATCAAGGAAGCGTCCCTGCTGATCACGGACGTACTGCCCGGCTATGCTTTCCTGGAAGGCGTCGAGCTGCGGGTAGCCATCGCCCACGGGCTGGCGAACGCCCGGCGGTTGGCAGGCGCCGTCAGGGATGGGAAGGCACGGTACCATTTCATCGAGATCATGGCCTGTCCCGGCGGATGCCTGGGAGGAGGCGGGCAACCGATCCCGACGAATCTCACCATCCGTACCGCCCGGATGGACGCCATCTATAAGGAAGACGAGAAGATGACGCTCCGCAAGTCGCACGAGAACCCGGAAGTGCAAGCCCTGTACCGGGAGTTCCTCGGCGAACCGAACGGCTCCTTGTCGCATAAGCTGTTACATACCTACTATACCGAACGGGAACGGTATTGATCGATTAACCCTGAAATAGATAGATTATGTTAGACCCTGTCATCAATCTCGACCGTAGCCATTGTAAAGCCTGCTACACCTGTATCCGTACCTGTCCGGTAAAAGCGATACACATACGGAAGAACAGCGTTTTCCCGTATATCGAAGAGAGCAAATGTGTCTTATGCGGATTGTGCATCAAAGATTGTGCCTATAACGCCATCTCGTACCTGGATTCGAAGGCGGAGGTGAAGCTGTTGCTGAATACGGGCGAACCGGTGGTTGCCGTCTGCGCCCCGTCGATCGCGGGAGAGTTTGATGATATAACCGACTACCGGAAGTTTGTGAAGATGATCCGGCTGCTCGGTTTTACGTATGTGACGGAGATGTCGTTCGGTGTCGATATCATCGCCCGGAAATGCCGCAAACTGATCCGTGAAGAGTTCAACGGCAAGTATTACATCACCAGCTGCTGTCCGGCCATCGTGTCGCTGATCGAGATGCATTACCCCGAGGGGATCGGGAACCTGATGCCTTTCGTCTCGCCGGTGGCCGTCAGCGCGGTGGTGGCGCGGCAGCGGTACGGGGAAGACCTGAAAGTAGTGCATATCACTCCCTGTGTGGCGGCGAAGAAGGATGTGGACCGGTATTACGGCATTGCGAAGCTGGATGCGGTGATCACCTTCCGCGAACTGCGGGAGCTGTTTGCCGAGTTCAAGATCAAGGAAACGTTCAGCGAGTATTCCGACTTCGACGCGCCGCTGGGCTACAAAGGGCGGCTCTATCCGTTGCCCCAGGGATTCATGGAGGCGGCCGGCCTGGATATGAGCCTGCTGACCGAACAGGTGATCACGGCGGAAGGACGATCGTCCATCGCCGCCGTGCAGCAGTTCCTGGAGCTGGATGCGACGATCCAACACCATTTCAACCTTTTCTTCTGTGAGGGATGTATCATGGGGCCGGGCACGTCGGACAACGGGAAGAAGTTCCTCCGCCATTCGCTGGTGAGGGATTACATCAACCGCCGGCTGGAGATGATCGATATCGCCCAATGGGAAAAAGATGTGGAGGCGCATGCCGATCATGAAGCGTATGCCGCCCGTTTCACGAACAAAAAGTATCAGTTGCCACCGCCCGGACAATATGAACTGAAGGTGGCGCTCAACCAGATCATCGAACGGAATAACCGGAAAGAGGTGGATTGCGGCGCCTGCGGCTTTGATACCTGCCGGGGACTGGCGCGCGCCATTGCGCAGAACATCGCCATTCCGGAGATGTGTGTCACCTGGTCGCAATACAACAACCGCGAAACAAAGCATGCCGGCAAAAAGTTGCAGGAAGAGCTTTCCATGCTGCGCAATGAGGTGAAGGCTACCCGTTCGGCGCTGGATGAATCGCGGGAGATGCTGTTCGCGAAGAACGAGGCGCTCTCGATCCTCATCCACAGCCTCAGCGCAGGGATTGTGTTTGTGGACGAGCAACTGAAGGTGGTGGAATCGAACCTCGCCTTTATCGAGATCATGGGGGAAGAGGTGAAAGAGATACACGAAGTGATCCCCTACGTGATCGGCGCCGATCTGAAAACATTGCTGCCCCCCACGCTGGTGTCGCAGTTTACCTACCTGCTTTCGCACGACGATACGACGGTAAACCGCGACCTGGAGATGGAAGGCAAGTTGGTGAATGTGGCTGTCTTCCCGCTCATCCCCCACAAACTGGTGGGCGCCATCTTCCGTAACCTGCACCGGAGCGACGAACGTTCGGAGGAAATCATCCACCGGGTGTCGGAAGTGATCGAAGAAAACCTGCGGCAGGTACAGCAGATCGGCTTCATCCTCGGCGAAGGAGCCGCCAAAACGGAAAAGATGCTGCGCTCGATCCTGCTGTCGTATAAGTGAAAAAGACAGAGGGAGCGTCGTCCGGACGCACCCTCTGTCTGTATGTAATGGATGGAGAATGATCAGAAAAGGCTCCAGGCAACGGTCAGACCTGCCATGACGATCGCCACCATGCTCATCAGCTTGATGAGGATGTTGAGGCTCGGGCCGGAGGTGTCTTTAAAGGGGTCGCCTACGGTATCACCCACAACGGTGGCTTTGTGTACTTCACTGCCTTTGCCGCCGTGGTTGCCTTCTTCCACATGTTTCTTGGCATTGTCCCAGGCGCCGCCTGCATTCGCCATGAAGATAGCCAATACGAAGCCGGTACTCAAACCGCCGATCAGCAGGCCAACCACACCGGTCACCCCGAAGATCAGACCGGTCAGGATCGGCGCGATGATAGCCAGCAGGGACGGAACAATCATTTCACGCTGCGCGCCCCGGGTGGAGATCTCTACGCAACGGGCATAGTCGGGCTCGTTTTCACCCGTGAGGATTCCTTTGATTTCGCGGAACTGGCGGCGTACTTCTTCCACCATGCTACCGGCGGCACGGCCTACGGCATTCATGGTCAGCCCGCAGAACATAAACGCCATCATGGAACCGAGGAAGATACCGGACAGTACTTTCGGGTTCATCAGTGTCACGTCGTAATAATACATGAAATCGGTGAAAGACGCTTTGGCGGTTTCCATCACGCGGCCGTCGGCAAATGCGATGGTGTTTTCGCCTAAGCGGATAAGGCCGATTTTGATTTCTTCCACATAAGAAGCCAGCAGCGCCAGACCGGTCAACGCGGCCGAACCGATGGCGAAACCTTTACCCGTGGCTGCGGTAGTGTTGCCTAATGAGTCGAGGGCGTCGGTGCGTTTGCGCACTTCCTTGCCCAATCCGGCCATCTCGGCGTTACCACCGGCATTGTCGGCGATCGGACCGTACGCATCTGTCGCCAGGGTGATTCCCAGCGTGGAGAGCATACCCACGGCAGCGATCCCGATCCCGTAAAGACCCATGCCTACGTTGTCAAAATCGAATCCGGAAGCGAACAGGAACGAGAGGATGATTCCCACAACCACGGCGATCACGGGAATGGCTGTGGATAACATACCCAATCCCAGTCCGGAGATGATAACGGTAGCCGGACCGGTCTTACCCGCTTCAGACACGCGTTGTGTCGGTTTGTACGACTGCGAGGTATAATATTCGGTGGCTTGTCCGATGACAACGCCTACCAACAAACCGACTACCACCGAACAACTGATCCACATCCAGTTGTCGATACCCAGGAAGTAAAGGATACCGAAGGTGGAGATGGCGATCAATACCGAACTCAGGTTGGTGCCTACCGCCAGCGCTTTCAGCAGTTGCTTGATATTGGCGTTTTCCTGGGTGCGTACGGCGAAGATACCGATGACGGACAGTACGATACCCACGGCAGCGATCAGCATCGGAGCGACGATCGCCTTGTATTGTAGTTCCACGTTGCCGGAGCTGGTGAAGGCGGCGGCGCCGAGAGCGGCGGTAGCGAGGATCGATCCGCAGTACGATTCATACAGGTCGGCGCCCATACCGGCTACGTCGCCTACGTTGTCGCCTACGTTGTCGGCGATGGTGGCCGGGTTACGCGGGTCGTCTTCCGGGATACCGGCTTCCACCTTCCCTACGAGGTCGGCGCCCACGTCGGCCGCTTTGGTGTAAATACCACCGCCCACACGGGCAAAGAGCGCCTGGGTGGAGGCTCCCATACCGAAGGTCAGCATGGTGGTGGTGATAATGGTCAGCTTGTGCGTCGGATCCATCGCGTCGGCCGGAAGCACCGCGTTCAGCAGCACATACCAGAAGGAGATATCCAGCAATCCGAGACCCACTACAACCAGCCCCATCACGGCGCCGCTGCGGAAGGCTACCTGCAACCCCTTATTAAGGGAGGTACGCGCGGCATGCGCGGTACGTGCGGAGGCATACGTAGCTGTTTTCATTCCCAAGAAACCGGCCAGCCCGGAGAAGAACCCGCCTGTCAGGAATGCGACGGGTACCCATTCGTTCTGTACCCCGAAACCAAAAGCCATAATGGAAAATAAGATAACCAAAACGAGGAAGACCAGAGCGACCACTTTGTACTGTTGTTTCAGATACGACATGGCTCCTTTTCGCACGTGGGAGGCGATTTTGGCCATTAACTCAGTCCCTTCACTCTCTTTCATCATTTGCCTGTAGAAGAACCAGGCGAAGAATAGCGCCAAAACAGACGCTGATGGTACAATCCAAAAAATTGAAGTAATCATTTGTATATAGATTTATGTAAATACGAAATCACGTATATTTTTCCGGTTTTTCAGGGTGTAAAGATAAATAAAATGAAATGTAGGAGAAACTTTTCCCGAAAGAATATCGTTATATAGTAAAAAAAGGGCATATTTGTTAACGAAAACAGGAACTAAACAAACACATGAGGCAACAAACGGACAAACCATACAAGGTAGGACTGGCATTGAGCGGCGGTGGAGCGAAGGGTTTTGCCCATCTGGGTGTATTCCGGTTGTTTGAAGAATGTGGTGTGAAGCCCGACATTATTTCGGGTGTCAGCGCCGGTGCGATCGCCGGTTCCTTGTGGGCGGATGGCTATTCGGCAGACGAGATAAAGGAACTGTTCAAAGGCAGGGATTTCTCCGAATTCGCCCGTATCCAGTTGCCAAAATCCGGGTTATTCGACCATAAGCGGTTGCGCTCTTTCCTCGTCAGGCATCTGCGGACGAAACGGATTGAAGCATTACCTATACCGATGGTGATCGTGGCGACCGACCTCGACAAGGGCGTGAGCCATGAGTTCCGCTCGGGTGTGTTGGCCGATGCCGTGCTGGCATCGAGCAGCGTGCCGATTATTTTCAGCCCGGTGGAGATCGAGGGGAACCACTATGTGGATGGCGGGGTATTCCGCAATTTCCCGGTCACCAACATCCGGCAGGAATGTGAGCGGGTCATCGGCGTAAACCTTACGCCCCTGATCCGGCAGGAATACAAACAGACGCTCTTGTATATCGCCGAACGGTCGTATCATTATATGTTCAGGGCCAATACGCTGGAAGACCGTCAGCTGTGCGACCTGTTGATCGAGACGTCGGAGTTCGGGCAGTATAAGATGTTCGACCTCGACAATGTCGATCAGATTGCGCAGATCGGGTATGACGCCGCCCTCAATGCCCTGGGTGAACCGTTGCGGGAAGGGCCGTTTGAAACCATCATCGCAACCATCAAAGAGAAACGAAAAATACTGGAAAGCGTGGACATACATACGCTGGATGATATAATAAGAGGATGACAATAGTTATGAAAGAAAGGAAGAAAATCGTAATTTACCAGGTATTACCCCGTCTGTTCGGGAATATGAATGCTACACTGCTGAGAAGCGGTAACCTGGAAAGCAATGGTGTGGGTAAGCTTTCTGCCTTTACCCCGGAAGTGTTGACGCAGATCAGGGAAACCGGTACCACCCATATCTGGTACACCGGGATCATTGAACATGCCACGAAAACAGACTATAGCGCTTTCCATATCCGGAAAGACCATCGCGCTGTAGTAAAAGGAAAGGCCGGTTCGCCTTACGCTATCAAGGATTATTACGATGTGGATCCGGATCTGGCCGACCAGGTGCCCGACCGCATCAGGGAGTTTGAAGCCCTCGTCCAGCGTACGCATGAAGCCGGGATGAAGGTGATCATCGATTTTGTGCCCAACCATGTGGCGCGCCAGTATTTCTCGGATGCCCGCGACCAGTTTACGGATGATCTCGGGCAACACGACGATATGGCGAAGGCGTTCGACGTGAACAATAACTTCTACTACCTCCCCGGGCAAACCCTCCAACTGCATTTCGGCGCCAAGCAGGAAGATTTCGAATACAGTGAGTTTCCGGCCAAGGTGACGGGAAATAACCATTTCGATGCCGCACCGTCGAAAAACGACTGGTATGAAACGGTCAAGCTGAACTACGGGGTGGATTATTTCAACGGGGGCGCCTGCCATTTCGATCCGGTGCCCGACACCTGGCTCAAGATGCGGGATATCCTGCTGTACTGGGTGACGAAAGGCGTGGATGCATTCCGTTGCGACATGGCTGAAATGGTGCCGGTTGAATTCTGGAACTGGGTGATCCCTGCCGTCAAACAGGCGGGCGACATCACCTTCATTGCCGAGGTGTATAACCCCGACCAGTACCGGAACTATATCTTCACCGGCCACTTCGACTATTTATATGATAAGGTGGGGCTGTATGACACCCTCCGGGAAGTGATGTGTAACCGCCAACCCGCCAGTGCGATCACCCAATGCTGGTATAGCCTGGAAGGGATACGCGACCGGATGCTGAACTTCCTCGAGAACCATGACGAGCAACGGATCGCTTCCGACTTCTTCTGCGGACGGCCTGAACCGGGGATACCCGCCATGGCGGTGGCCGCCCTGATGCATACCAACCCGGTGATGCTCTATTTCGGACAGGAGTATGGCGAACGGGGGATGGATGAAGAAGGGTTCAGCGGCCTCGACGGACGGACAACGATCTTCGATTACTGGAGCATGGAGACGATCCGCGCCTGGAACAACGGGGGAAAGTGGGACGGCGCACAGCTCACCGACGCACAGAAACAACTGCACGCCCGCTACACCGACATCCTCCGGATAGCCGCCTCCGAGCCGGTTATCGCCAACGGCACCTTTCACGACCTGATGTATGCCAACGTGGGGAACGGGGAGCTGGACAGCAACCGCCAGTTTGTTTTTCTGCGGAAGTACCTCAACGAGGTGATCCTGGTGGCGGTCAATTTCGACGCGTCCGACCGCCAGGTACGTATCCGGATCCCCGACGAAGCGTTCAGCGACATGGGATTTACAGACAACCGTCCGGCGAAGGTGACCGACCTGCTGAGCGGGGAGATTACGCTCGGTACGCTCACCGCAGCCTGGCCGTTCGAAACGGTGTTGCCTGCTTTCGGTGCGAAAATCCTGAAATTTACCTACCTGTAGTCTGTCTTATTGTAGATAATACTTTGGTTAAGTGAATAGATTATTGGCAATTGTTTTGTACTTTTGCCGCGTAAATATCTATTCACTTAACCGATTCGTATCCGCATAATGAGCGCACATACTCCGTACCTGGTGTTCTCGGGAACAAACTCCCGTTATCTCGCAGAAAAAATCTGCAAAAGCCTGGATTGTCCGTTAGGAAAAATGAATATCCAGCAGTTTGCCGACGGCGAATTCTCCGTCTCTTACGAAGAGTCGATCCGTGGCCGGGATGTATTCCTGGTTCAGTCCACCTTCCCCAATTCAGACAACCTGATGGAACTGCTTTTGATGATCGATGCCGCCAAGCGCGCGTCGGCCCATTCCATCATTGCCGTGATCCCCTATTTCGGTTGGGCGCGGCAAGACCGTAAAGATAAGCCGCGTGTGTCTATCGCCGCCAAGCTGATCGCCAACATGCTGAGCGTGGCGGGTATCAACCGCCTGATCACGATGGATCTCCATGCGGATCAGATCCAGGGATTCTTTGATATCCCGGTGGATCACCTGTATGCCTCTTCCGTCTTTCTGGAACATATCAAAACGACGTTCCCGCTTGAAAACCTCTGCATCGCCACGCCCGACGTGGGAGGGACGAAACGTGCCAGCACCTATTCCAAATTCCTCGGTGTGCCGATGGTGATCTGCCACAAGTCGCGCCTGCGCGCCAACGAAGTGGCGGAGATGCGTATCATCGGGGATGTGAAGGGCATGGACGTGGTATTGGTGGACGATATGGTGGATACCGCCGGTACGATCACCAAGGCGGCCAACCTGATGCTGGACAACGGCGCCAAGTCTGTCCACGCCTTTGCCAGCCATGCGGTGATGTCCGATCCGGCATCTAATCGTGTGGACCAGTCGGCGCTGACGCAGATCATCTTCACCGATTCGATCCCTTATACCAAGAAATGCGACAAGGTGGTGGTTCTTTCCATCGCCGACATGTTTGCCGAAGCCATCCGCCGGGTGTGCAACGACGAATCCATCAGCTCGCTATACGTGATCTGACTGCGCAGGCAGTATAAAGAAAAGAGGATGTGTCCGGGTGGGCGCATCCTCTTTTTTTATACCGTATGGGAGCCTACTCCTGCAGGGGATCGAAGGGGAGGCTGATCTCTTTGCGGTAGCCCGTGCCGTTGAAGGTGGCGACAAGTTCACCGGCTTCGTTGGTGATCTGTACTTCGCAATTGGAGAGGCGTTTATGGTCGAACGTCTCCCGGGCTGTGGCATAGAGCACGCCCTGGCTGACGGACTTGAAGATGTCGCGTCCGGGCATAGCCGTTACCCGCTTCCAGCAATTCCACGCCGGCGAGGCGGGCAAAACGGTCGCCCAGAAAGAATTCGTTGATCGTCATGGCTGTCCTTAATGAGCCAGTTTCCACTCCGCCCCGTCTTTCGTGTCCTTGATCTCGAAGCCAAGGGCGGTCAGTTCGTTGCGTATCTTGTCGGAGGTTGCCCAGTCTTTGTTCGCTTTCGCCTGCTGGCGGATGGTGAGGAGGAGGTCGATGGCTTTGCCGAAGGCTTCCGTGCCGCCGCCTGCCGCCGCTGCTTCGCCGGTGATTCCCATGAGGGTGAAGAGGAAGAGTTCGAACAGGCCGCGCAACTCGCTGAGGTCGGCAACCGTGAACGTTCCCTTGCCATCTTTGGCGGTATTGATCAGGCGCACGGCATCGAAGAGGTGGGAGATTACGATCGGCGTATTCAGGTCGTCGTTCATCGCCTCGATACATTTGGCGCGCAGGCTGCTGATATCGGCAGACGAAACATCCGCCGGTTGGAGTTTGAGCAGGCTCTTATACGCATCCATCAGGCGTGCCAACCCTTTCTCGGCGGCCAGGAGGGCTTCGTTGCTGAAGTCCACCGTGCTGCGGTAGTGCGCCTGGAGGATAAAGAAGCGGATCGTCATCGGCGAGTAGGCCTGCGCCAGCATGGCATGGCTGCCGGTGAAGAACTCTTCGAGTGTGATGAAGTTGCCGAGCGACTTACCCATCTTCTGCCCGTTGACGGTGATCATATTGTTGTGCATCCAGTAGCGCACCATATCATCGCCCTGCGAGGCTACGGCCTGGGCGATCTCGCATTCGTGGTGCGGGAATACCAGGTCCATGCCACCGCCGTGGATATCGAAGTGTGCGCCGAGGTATTTCTTTCCCATCGCCGTACATTCGCAATGCCAGCCGGGGAAACCGTCGCTCCAGGGCGAAGGCCAGCGCATGATATGTTCGGGCTGCGCTTTCTTCCAGAGGGCGAAGTCGATGGGGTTGCGTTTCTCTTCCTGCCCGTCGAGTGCGCGGGTGGTGTTGAGCATATCTTCGATGTTCCGTCCGGAGAGGATGCCGTAGCGGTGCTTCTTGTCGTAGGCTTCGACGTCGAAATAGACCGATCCTTCGCTTTCGTAGGCAAATCCGTTGTCGAGGATGTGTTTCACCAGTTCGATCTGTTCGATGATATGTCCCGACGCATGCGGTTCGATGCTGGGGGGGAGCACGTTCAGCGCCTTCATGGCATCGCGGTAGCGGTTGAGGTAGTATTGCACCACTTCCATCGGTTCGAGTTGTTCGAGGCGGGCTTTCTTGGCGATCTTGTCTTCGCCGGCGTCGGCGTCGTGTTCGAGGTGGCCTACGTCGGTGATGTTGCGTACGTAGCGTACCTTATATCCGAGGTATTGCAGGTAGCGGAACAGGATATCGAAGGTGATCGCCGGCCGGGCATGTCCCAGGTGCGGGTCGCCATAGACCGTCGGCCCGCATACGTACATCCCGGAGTGGGGGGCATGCAGGGGGATAAACTGTTCTTTCTTCCGCGTAAGCGTATTGTAGATGTGCAAAGGATGTTCCATAACCGTCTTTGTTTTACGAAGTGCAAACTTACGCAAAATACGTGGGAATACACGGAATTGAGAAAACTTTTACTTCCTTTGCAGTCGGAAAAAGCGAACGTTGATGAAGGAAATAGTCAAACAGATCGGGTGGATACTGCTGGCGGGTGTGATGTTGATCCTGCCCGGATGCCTGTCGGCACAGGAAACGGAGGCGGAGGTGTCCGGCAAGGATACCATCCCCGTTGTCCGGTACGACTTCAAGGCTTCGCGCCTGATCCTCCCGCTGTCGCTGATCACGGTAGGCGCCATCGGTACAGCCATCGACGGGATGAACGACTACCATCTCTTCACACGAAGTGATAGGGATAAGCCGCTAAAGGTTGACGACTACCTGGAGTGGGGTATGTTCGGATGGGTATTTATGAACGACCTGATCGGGAAGGAGAAACACAACTGGGTGGATCAGTTCTTCCTCCTGGCATTGGCGGAAGGGATGAATGCCCTGATGGTGCAATCCCTCAAATCGTGGGTGAACGAGCCGCGGCCGAATGGTGCCGACTATGCCTTCCCTTCCGGTCATACGGCGAATGCGTTCCTGGGTGCGCACCTCAACTTCAAAGAATTTAAAGACAGTTCGATGTTACAGGCATTGTCGGGCTATCCGGTGGCTGCCTTTGTCGCCTTCGCCCGCGTCTATGGCAAACGGCACTGGGTGGCGGATGTGGTGGCGGGCGCAGGCTTCGGCATGCTGTCGGTCGAATTATCTTACCTCGCCTATTTTCCTATCCGCAACGCCATCGCCCGCAGCCTGAACATTGAACAACATACCGCCCTCTTCATTGCCCCCACCCTCCATCCCGGCGGCGCCGGCCTGTTTCTCTCTTATACGTTCTGACAAACGATACATCCTCTCAGCGACTCTTCCTTTTTGTGATGTCACATGTCACGCCCGCTTCAAACCAGGGTTTTTTGTGACATGAGCCGGATTTGATGTCAGGTATAGGGGATCAATGTCAAATCTGCATCCGGATGTTGATAAATCTACATAAAGATGTCGTTCCAACAACTTCTAAATGTTGATCGTACAACATCCAGACGTTATTCGCACAACATCCAGATGCAGATTGGAATTCTGACATCCATTTTTTTTCAGGAAAAGGCGAAGTGTTTTTTGATGTATCGTAGAAACTCGAAACATCCACCTATGATTGTTTGATCATTTACCTATGTTTGTTGAAGTATCCGACTATGTTTGTTGAAACATTCACCTATGATTGTTTTCGTAATTGCGTTTCTTTTGGAAAAGGAGTTGGTTCGGAATATAAAACAGATAAAAATATTTGTATATTACAATAATAAATATTTATTATCATGAGTGTAGTAATATTGATTATATATTGCTATTCTTCTTCGAATTCTTTCAATTCTTCCAGTCCCTGTTCGATGGTGGATATTCGTTGGAAATTGCGTCGGCAAATGAATATGTAGATGGGGATAGTAAGGAGCAGTGAGGAAATGAATAACACCCATCTCCACACATTCTGGATAAGGATTCCTTTTTGGAGGATAAAGAAACCGATAAGGGCGATGATCACGAGCAGGGAGATGCTGTAAAATTGAACAACCAGGCTGATCATAAAAACGCTTTCCAGCCAGATAAATGATCCGGTGGTCAGCTTCGGCGACTGCGTCCACATAAAGGGCACCACGGCCGCCATGATGACGAGGAGAATGGCCAACCCAATCCATTCATAGCGGATTTGAGAGGCATAGGCCGAGTGCGTGCGGTTGCGTATCATCTCCCGGATGATGCGTTTGTTGAGTATTTCCTGTTGCCGGAGCCGGTCGCTGAAGACATTCCATCCGGCTTTGAGTTCGTCGAGTTCCATATCGGTTGATGGGATTAACGGTTGGACATTGTTTTGAGCTTCTCTTTGATCCGATTGAGCTTGACGGCTACATTAGTACGGGACAGGCCGGTGATATCCGCCATTTCCTGGTAGAGATCGTTCAGGTTGTCGGCATCGGCGGCATACATGTAACATACCTTGTATATCACCTGTTTGTATGTTTCCGCCAGGGTAATAAACGCCTGCTCCCTTTGTTTTGCATCCATCTTGTTCATCGTTCTATACAATATGTCGCAAAGGAGAAGGGAAAGTTACGGGGGAGGGGAGGTTACCTGATCAGATTCATAAATTCCTCCCGCGTCTTGGCCTGGTCGAAGAAGCCGGTGAAGTCGGAGGTGGTGGTGAGGGAGTTTTGTTTTTCTACCCCGCGCATCTGCATGCACATGTGCTGGGCTTCGATCACTACCATCACGCCGATCGGATCCAGTGTCCGTTGGATGCAGTCTTTGATCTGTGTGGTGAGGCGTTCCTGTATCTGCAGGCGGCGGGCGAAGATATCCACTACGCGGGGAATCTTGCTCAGTCCGGTGATATAATGTTTCGGGATATAGGCCACGTGCGCCTTACCGAAGAAGGGAAGCATATGATGTTCGCAGAGCGAGAAGAAATCGATGTCTTTCACGATCACCATCTGCTTGTATCCTTCTTCCTTGAACATGGCGGAACGGAGGACGGCTTCCGGGTCTTCCTGGTATCCTTTGGTGAGGAACTGCATCGCTTTAGCTACGCGTTCGGGTGTTTTGAGCAGGCCTTCGCGTTTGGGGTTTTCGCCCAACAGGCTGATAATACCGGCATAGTGGGAAACCAACTGTTCGTTGGCCGTGATATTCGATTCGGTGATACGTGGCATGGCTGTCGTTTTATGGTGTCGTTAAACCCGGGTGTTCTTCTCAGAACAGGGGGATCTGTATTTCTTCCCGGACGATATACATCTCCTTGCCAAAGGCGGGAAACGCTTTGGCGAGCTCGATCTTCATGTGATAGGCTTCTTCGTGCGAGCGGTAATCACCCACTCGTACCCTCCAGAAGGGAGCGACATAGGTGACATACACCGGCAGGTCGGGATAGAGGGCAAGGATTTCTTCTTTGCGTTTAAACGCCAGGTCTTTTGATGTGCGTTGGTTGTTGCCCGAAAAGACCTGGGTGCGAAATCCCTGCATCTTGAGGTAGTTGCCGTCGCCTGCCTGTGCGGGATCACCGGCACGGCGCGTACCCACCAGTTTGCGGATGGCGTCGGATTGGTGGATGGTCACTTCTCCCTGTCCAGGCCGGTCGCTTTCGAGCGCGTTGAAGATGGATGTGCCCTGCTCGTTGGCTGCGTTTTGAGCCGAGAGGGAGGTGGCGGCGAACAGGCCGGCCAGCAGGAGTAGGATGGATGGGTATCGCTTCATTGTATGTCGGGATAAGAAAAGAAAGAAGGAGAAGTGCGACCACGCACTTCTCCTGTTTGTATGCTTCCGGATCAGAAAGCTTCGATGATCGGCATGAATTTGTCCACACCCAGGGAAGCGCCACCGATCAGCCCACCGTCCACGTTCGGTTTGGCTACCAGTTCCTGCGCGTTGGCCGCGTTCATGCTGCCGCCGTAGAGGATGGTGCAGTTGTCGGCAATCTCAGCGCCGTATTTGGCGGCGAGTACGCCCCGGATGAAGGCGTGCATTTCTTCCGCCTGGTCGGCTGAAGCCGTTACGCCGGTACCGATCGCCCATACGGGTTCGTAAGCGAGGATGATCTTGGAGAAGTCGGCAGGGGAGAGTTCAAACAGGGAGTCTTTCACCTGTGCTTCCACTACGGCGAAGTGGGAGCCTGCCTGTCTTTCGTCCAATACTTCACCGATGCAGAAGATCGGGGTCAGGTTGTTTGCCAGCGCCAGGCCTACTTTTGTTTTAAGGGTGGCGGCTGTCTCATGGTAGTACTGGCGACGTTCGGAGTGGCCGAGGATCACGTACTTAGCGCCTGTAGAGGCAACCATGGCTGCGGAAACTTCGCCGGTAAAAGCGCCTTTGTCCATATCGGCACAGTTCTGCGCGGCTACACCGATCTTGTCGGTATCAATAGCTGCTGCTACGCTGGCGAGGTGGGTGAAGGGGGTGCCGATGATCACGTCGCACTTCGGTGATTTACCTTTCAGGGCTTCGTTCAAGCCTTTAGCGAGTTCGAGGCCTTCGGCCAACGTCGTGTTCATCTTCCAGTTTCCTGCAATAATATTCTTTCTCATGATGGTATAAATAATTAAATATGTATAGATACATGTTTACTTCTTCGCCTGCCGGCGGCGGTTACGCCACACATCATAGCACCAGACGAGCAGCAAAGGTACGGCAAAACTGCCAAAGATGGCAGCGAAACGGGTTGTTTCTTTCCGGTCGATGTATTTTCCGGCGAGGGCGGACGATACAAAGGCCGGGAGCCTTGTCTCGTCCGGTATGTCCCGGTAGTTCCATTTGCCGAGGATCGTACCCCCTTTGAGCAGCACCAGTCCGGGGTTGGAACGGATGATGGTTTTCAGCAATACCTCGTCGGCTTGCAGGAAGGGGTATTCGGCGCCGGTATAGTCGGTCCAGTAGCTGATCTCTTCGAGCGACGATCCGGTCACGCCGTAAAAAGCTATGTGATGGTCGGTGGTATATTCGTACAGGCTGTTGATCTCGTCGATCCGGCTGTCGCTGGCTTTCTCCAGCTTGGGGGCGAGGAGGAGGAATACGGCGCCGGTATCCGCCAGGATCTCTCCGGTGACATCTTTCCCCAGGGTGGTGTAGAGGTTGAATGCCTCGATGGGCGGGCGATATCCTTCCCGTATCAGTTCGGTAGTAGATTCGACGAACACCCAGCTGCTGTCTGTGGGGAGATGGTCGAGGTCGAACTCTTTCTTTATACCGTCTTTTTCATACACGAAGGCATAGCGGTATTCGTCTTCGGCGGCATTTTCAGGTACGTCCATCAGCGAAGGGATGTTGGCGCCTACCTGAAAAGGCCGGAAGTCGATCATCGGCTGATGGATGATGTTCCAATACGCGAACGTATTGCAGAAAAGATAGGCGAAAAGCGGGATGAACCAATAGACTTTATAGGTATAGAAGGGGAAGAGCCGTTTATGCTGGATATACAGCAACACGGCCGCGGCGCTCAGGAGGATATTCTTGTAAAATGTTTCCCAGTTGGTGATGACCACGGCGTCGCCGAAGCAGCCGCAATCGTGTACCGGATCGAAGAGGGCGAGGTAGAGTGTGAGGGGCGTCATAAACGCCATGAACACCAGGATAAGCAGGGCCGCGTATTTACGGTATGCTCCCAGCAGGATGCATACCCCCAGCATGAACTCGATGGAACAGAGGTTGAAGGCGGCTAACGTGGAAAGGGGCATGAAGCTTTCCAGCCCGAAAGAGGTGAGGTATTCGCCGATCTTGATGGCGAAGCCTGCCGGGTCGATCGCTTTCACGAAGCCGGAGAAGATAAAAACGACTCCGATCAGGATGCGGCAGCATTCGGCGCTGATTTTCAGGAGTGTGTCTTTATAGTTCATCTTGTTTATTCGCCGTATTCGAGCTTGATCAGTCCGAACAGGGCATAGTTTATCATGTCCATGTAATTGGCATCAATACCTTCCGACACCAATGTCTGCCCGTTGTTTTCTTCTATCTGCTTGGTGCGGTAGATCTTTGTCAGGATCAGGTCTGTATAGGAACTGATCCGCATGCTGCGCCAGGCTTCGTCGTAGTCGTGGTTCTTGGCATACATCAGTTCTTTGGCCTGGGTGATATAGGTATCATACAGCCTCAGGGCTTGTTCGGCCGTCAGGTCGGTCTTGTCCGCATAGCCTAATGCCAGTTGGATCAGTCCGATGACGCCATAGTTGACGATGCCGGTGAACTCCGGGCGGATGCCTTCATCTACTTTGCTTGTCCCCTTGATTTCCAGGCTGCGGATGCGGTTGGCTTTGATAAATAGCTGGTCGGTGATCGACTGCGGCCGCATGATCCGCCACGAAGGACCGTAGTCTTTCAACTTTTTCTCAAACAACTCCCTGCACTGGGCGATGATCTGGTCGAACTGTTTATTCGTATCTGACATATATCCTTAATTATGATGCAAATATACGCATAATAGATGTCTGGAAACAAGAATGCCGGCGATATATTCCATCCGCCGGCATTTCATGTGTATTGTAATTGCTGTATTTATGAGCAACGGATGGAACGACCGAGCTTGAGAACCGTTGTCTTGGAGATCCCGTTGAGTTGGCAAAGCTTTTCAATGGACGTGCCGTACTTCCGGGCAAGCGCTCCCAAAGTATCTCCCTGCTGGATACGGTGATAGATCGGCTGTCCGTCGTTGCCGGCTGTGGAAACAGTTGCTTTCTTCCGGGTAGTTGCCTTGGTGGTGGCAGCCGTTGTTTTCGTTGTCGTTTCCGGCATGGACGATACGGCTGCTAAGGTCGCTTTCACCGTCGTTTCTTTTTCCGGTTGTGCTTTTTCCGGTTTGGCGTTGGTGTTCTTTATTTCCACCTCACCTGCTGCGTTGCAACGGATGGCTTGCCCGATGCGGAGGATCGTGGTGCGTCTGATGCCGTTCAGGCGGCACAGTTCTTCAATGGAGGTGCCGTGTGCACGGGCGATCTTCTCCAGGGTATCACCGGATTTGACACGGTGATAATCCAGTTGTCCCGAACCCGAAGCGGTATAAACATTGGTATTACGTCCTTTGGACTTTTTGCTGTAGAATACGTACAGATCCTGATGCGGAACACCGGCTTTGAAGTCGATGATATTGGCGGGGTTGATATCTATACCGAGGAAACGGGTTTCGAAGTGCAGGTGTGATCCGGTGGAACGTCCGGTATTTCCTCCGAGGGCAATCGGTTCACCGGCGCGTACGATATCGTTCTCATTTACCAGGAATTTGGATAAATGGCCATAGACGGTTTCCAATCCGTTCGGGTGGCGTACCACCAGGTAATAACCGTATCCGTAGCGTTCATAACTGCGCATACGTACCTTACCGTCGAAAGAGGCGCGGATCGTATCGCCGATCTGTACCTTCAGGTCGATACCACGGTGCATACGGCGGCGACGCATACCGTAATTGGATGTCACTTTCAACTCCCTGTCGATGGGAAGGATAAATGAAGAGCAATCGATGGCGAAAGAATCCGGAAAGGTGATGCTTTTATTGTGGAAGGGGTTGACCCATCTGTTCTCCCAGGTGGCACCGTATAATTCATCGGCGGGAAACATCAGGTCTTCTCTATTGACAAGTGCTGCGTTCTCGTTCACTTCCATAAGCTTTTCGATAGCGGTGCTTGAGGGTGTTTTCACACGGTCGGCCATGAGCTCGGTTACGCGCTCATCCATGGCTGCTGTGGAAATGACTGGCGACTTTTTTTCTTCTTTTTGTTCCTGCGCCGCGGCTGTCCATATCGACGGTGCTGCACAGATCAGTAGTAATAGGATTCGTATATTCATTCTGCTTTTTATATCGTTAGCTATATTAAAATCTAAGGAACGAGAACCTCCCCCATCTTTCTTGATTGCCAAATTTCGCAAAATAGATTAAGGGAGCAAAATTCTTTAACAAAAAAAAGGATATGGGTTTGGGTGAGAAAGCGGAGAATTTAGGTGTATATGTCAGTATTACAAGATGTTGCATCATAATATGTTATACAACATATTAACTGATGATTCCCCAATTTACCTTGCGCGCGAACAATATATTGAGTCGTTCGTTCAGGATCCGGTGGGGTTCGTTGACTAAGTCGGGGTCTTCGTTCAATATGTTTTGTGCAATGTCCCGGGCATACTGGAGGAGTTGGCCGTCGTGGGCGAGGCTGGCTATTTTGAGGTCGATCCCTTCGCCGCTCTGGCGCGTTCCTTCCAGGTCGCCATGCCCGCGCAGGCGAAGGTCGGCTTCGGCGATCTCGAAACCGTCGTTGGTGCCTACCATGATCTCCAAGCGTTTGCGGGTGTCGTTGCTGAGCTTGTGGGAGGAAACCAGGACGCAGTACGACTGTTCGGCGCCCCGCCCTACCCGTCCCCGTAACTGGTGGAGTTGCGACAGACCGAAACGTTCGGCGCTTTCAATCACCATCACGGACGCGTTGGGCACATTGACGCCCACCTCGATCACGGTAGTAGCCATCAAGATATGCGCCTCCCCGGAGATGAACCGCTGCATCTCCCGTTCTTTGTCGGCGGCCTTCATCCGTCCGTGAACCATGCAGACGGTGAATTCGGCAAAGATCTCCCTGAAGTGTTCGAACCCTTCTTCCAGGTTCTTATAATCCGATTTTTCGCTGCCTTCGATCAGGGGATAGACGATGTATGCCTGCCTGCCCAGGCTGAGTTCCTTACGGATAAAGGCGAAGAGTTCGGCTTTCCGGTTGTCGAAACGGTGGAGGGTGCGGATCGGCTTGCGGCCGGGAGGGAGTTCGTCGATCACCGATACATCGAGGTCGCCATACACCGTCATCGCCAACGTGCGGGGGATCGGAGTGGCGGTCATCACCAGCACATGGGGGACGACCGCATCTTTTGTCCACAAGCGCGACCGCTGTTCCACGCCGAAGCGGTGCTGCTCGTCGATGATCGCCAGCCCGAGCGATTCAAAGACCACCGTTTCTTCGATCAGGGCATGGGTGCCGATCACGATCTGTATCTCGCCCGAAGCTATGGCGGGCAATAGCTGTTTACGCTCTTTCTGTTTGGTGGAGCCGGTAAGCAGGGCTACCTTCACCGGCAGGTCCCGGAGGAAAGTCCTGACGGTGGCATAGTGCTGTGTGGCAAGTATTTCGGTGGGCGCCATCATACAAGCCTGATAACCGTTATCCAGCGCCAATAGCATCGACAGGAGGGCTACCAGTGTTTTACCGCTGCCCACGTCGCCTTGCAGCAACCGGTTCATTTGCCGGCCGCTGCCCATATCGGCACGCATCTCCCGGACGACGCGCTTTTGCGCGTTGGTCAGCTCAAACGGCAGGTATTCGTGAAAGAAGGTGTTGAACAGCTTGCCCACGGAAGGAAAGACGATCCCTTTGAGCTTCAGCTTCCGCAGTCCCGCCGTACGGAGGATATGCAGCTGGAGGAAGAACAGCTCTTCGAATTTCAGCCGCAGCTCCGCCTGTTTGAGTTTTTCCGTCGACTCGGGAAAGTGGATATGCCGCATGGCTTCCGACAGCGACACCATACCGGTTTGCTCCAGGATGGAGGGAGGCAACGTCTCGGGCAACTCCCAGTTGAGCCAGCTCAGGAGGGTGTATTGGAAGTTCTGGATCGCCCGGGAGTTGAGGAACGATTTCTTCATCTTCTCCGTCGTGTTGTACAACGGGGTGAGGCCGCCTGCCACTTGTCCGGCCTGATCTACCGGGTCGATGTCGGGGTGGGGAATGTTGATCCAGTGACCGAATTCCGTCGGCTTGCCGAATACGATGTAGGTTACCTCCGGCTTATACTTGTCGGTCACATATGCCATGCCTTTGAACCACACGAGGTCGATCACGCCTGTGCCGTCGCTGAACTTGGCGATCAACCGGCGTGTGCGGCCTTCGCCCACTGTTTCGAAATAGCGGATCTGTCCTTTCAACTGGATGTAAGGCATTGTTCCGTTGACTTCGGCCACCTTGTAAAAGCGGCTGCGGTCCATGTATTTATAGGGAAAATAGAACAACAGGTCTTCGTACGATTCGATACCGGCTTCTTTCCGGAGTATATCGGCCTTACGTGGCCCTACACCGGGAAGGTAGTTGATGTCGCGTCGGGAGAGGTCGTTCATGTACGGGACTCGCTTTGTTTTTTAAATTGGGACAATATGGCTTCGACAGTCAACAGATCCATCGGGGAGGTGATTTTGATATTCTCCTTTAACCCCGGACAGGTATGGATCGGGAACAGCTTTTCCACTACGGACGCGTCGTCGGTGAATTCGGGTGAATACGGCTGCTTGTAGCAGGCGATCAGGGTATTGCTCAAAAAAACCTGCGGGGTCTGGACGCGTACATAGCGGTCGCGATCCACCGGCCTGCTCTTATTGCCGTCGGTCCGTTCGCGGATGGAGTCGGTCATGGGGATCACCGGTACGGCGTTGCCGTGTTCTTCGGCAAAGGCAAAGCAATCGACAAGGAAATCGGGGGTCACGATCGGACGTACGCCATCGTGTACAGCGATGTATGTAAAACCTTCCTCCCTGAAGCCTGAGATTTCGTCCTCGATGGCATCCAACGCATTCTTGACGGAATAGAAGCGGGTTTCGCCCCCTTCCACGATGCGGTGGGGGATGTCGCAACCGATCTCCCGGCACAGTGTCCGCCAGTATTCCTGCTGGTCTTTGGGCAAGACCACGATCAGTTCTATGTCAGGGATCAGGCTTCCAAATCTCTCCAGGGTATGCATCAGGACGGGTTTGCCGTCGATCGGAATGAATTGCTTGGGCAGGTCGCTGTGCATGCGTTCGCCTTTTCCTCCTGCCACGATGATTACATAGCCTTTCATGATTCAAGTTCTTCCAATATTTTTTTGACTTCTTCGTCGGCTTTATACAGTTTGTCTTTACAGATTCTGATCAGCTGGGATGCGTCTTTTACCTTTTGGGAAAGGCTGTCCACGTCGAGTTCGCTGTTGTCTATCTCGGCCACGATGCGGCGGAGATGCTCAATGGCTTCTTTGTAGGTGAGTTCTTTGGCAGGCATGATATGGGGTATTTAGGATTGTTTGTCGGACAGGTTGACGGATTGCACCGTGCTGCGTGTTTCGCCATCGGCAAAACGGCTGACCAGTTCGTCGCCCGGTTGCAGGGAAGCGGCGTTTTTTACGATCTTTCCCTCTTTCAGCGTCAGGCTGTAGCCGCGTTTCAGGATGGATTCGGGCGAAGAGAGTTGGATGAACTGGGCGGTGAGGTCGAGGAATCGCTTGTGCTCTTCCAGGCGGTTGCGCGCTACGGTGGACAGCTTGTTCTGCAACACGTCGAGGGTGGTGCTGTTCTTCGCCAGTGTGTTGCGGGCGGAGAGCGGCAGTTTGCCGGCAAGCGATTGCAGGGCGGTGCGGCTGCGTTCGATCCGGCTCAATGCCAAGGCGGGCAGGCGGCTGGCGGTGAGTTGCAGGAATGTCTGGTGGCGTCCCAGTATCTCGGTCGCCAACCGGACGGTTTGCTGTTGCAGGGTCTGTAGTTCCAACGCGGCCTGTTCCATGCATGCGATCAGGAACTCAGCCACGGCGGTGGGCGTTTTCAGCCGGGTATGTGCTACCATATCCGTGACCGTATCATCACGTTCGTGTCCGATCCCAGTCAGGATGGGCAGGGGAAATTGGGCGCAGTTGGCTGCAAGCAGGTAGGAATCGAAACAGTTGAGGTCTGATGTGGCTCCTCCTCCGCGGATAATGACCACGGCATCAAATAGCTCCCTGTGCGGATAGATGCGGTCGAGGGCGGCAATGACCGACGCTTCTGTTTTTTCTCCCTGCATCAGCGCCGGGAACAGTTTGACATAAAAGGGGAATCCCGCCTTATTGTGCGTCAGCTGGTTGAGGAAATCCTCATAGCCGGCTGCCGTTGGTGAAGTGATCACTGCAATGCGCCGGGGCAGGGAGGGAAGGGCAAGGCCTTTGTTGAGGTCGAATACCCCTTCTTCCTGCAACCGCCGGATGATTTCCATGCGGCGGCGCACCATATCTCCCAACGTATAGGCGGGATCGATATCCTGTACGGTGAGGTTGAACCCGTAGAGTTCGTGAAAGTCAACCGTCACCTTCACCAGCACTTTCAGACCCGAAGTGAACGCCTGCCGTGTTTCCGCTTCGAAGACGGCCTTGAGGCGGCGGAAGGTATTCGCCCAGATCGTCCCTCTCGCTTTGGCGACCGATTGCCCGCTGACAGGGTTTTTCTCGATAAACTCAAGATAGCAGTGTCCGGATGAAGCGTTGACGCGTACATCGCTCATTTCTGCCTGCAACCAGCAGGCTTCCGGGAAGGCATGGCCGATAGCCATACGTACGCGGGTGTTCAGTTGGGAAAGCGACAGGCAGTCACGTCCGGGAGTGAGATCAACGTTTGGTTCCATGGCGACTACCTTTCTTGTAGGCTTTATACACGTCGGGCAGGCCGTAGCCTACCTCCGTGTCGGGTTTCTTATACTGTGAAGAAGTGGCTCGCAGCAGGTCCATGATCTCCCGGCTGGTCAGCGCGGGAAGTGCCTGCCATAGGCAGATACCCAGTCCTGCCAGGATCGGGGTGGAGAAGGATGTGCCGTTGGAATAGCTGATGTCGCCGTTTTCGTCGATCACACAACAACCGGTTCCGAGGGCAACCAAATCGGGTTTTACCCGTCCGTCGGCTGCCGGCCCGAACGAGCTGAAGCTGCTTCGCTTCTTTTTGTCGGTGACTGATCCGATGGTGAGCAACGAGGCGACGTCGGCAGGAAAGGTAATTCGTTCCCAGTAGCCGTACCCTTCATTCCCCGCACTGCAGAAAAGCAGGATACCACGGTCGTTCACCTGGCTGGCGGCGCGACTGATAAAGGCCGTATGCCCGTTCAGGTCGCCGGAAGAATAGCTCAGCTCTTCCGCGTCGAACTCAAAATAACCCAGCGACGAGGTGATCACGTCCACCCCTACGCTGTCCGCGTATTCCACGGCGGTGACCCAATAATCTTCTTCAATCGGGTATTCGGACTGTCTGTCTTCACTTTTGAGTAGGAGGTAAGAGGCGTTGGGGGCTGTCCCCACCATCCATCCCGGCGCATTGGCGGCCAGGCAGGAGAGTACTTTGGTGCCGTGCTCGTCGTCGTCAAACACCGTCCGCTCCGGCGAAACCACGTTATGGGTGCCGATAAGGCGGAGCGAGTCGAAGGCGGCGATTTGGTCCACGTTCTCAAAACCGGCGTCGATCACGGCCACCCGCATTCCTTCGCCCCGAAACCCTTTTTTGTGCAGTTTGTCGCCGTTGTGCATCCGGATCTGTTTGCCGGCATAACCGTACGGTTCCTGCAGAGGCGGTTCTGTGGGTGCGAGGTTTTCCCGGGGGGAGCGTTCGCAGGTGTCGGCGTCGCGTACTCCTTTCCATACCCATTTCACGGAGTCAACGCCGGGGAGGTGTGAGAGTTGGCGGGCGACGGTGCTGTCGGAGGTGATGACTACGACGGTATTCATCCACTTGCTGGTGGCTACCGGTGTGACGCCTTCTGAGGCAAGGGCATCAATGTAGGTGGGGGAGACCGGCAGGTCGGCTTCCGTGACCGGTTTGTTTTTCAACTGGCGCAAGCGGACGGATTCCGGGGAGAGGAACGCTTCGGGTTCCGCTGTCGAGTAAGGTGATCCGGCTTTATCTTTCAGATAGACCCTGAAGCCATAATGGCCAGTGGTTGCCGCCTGCATCACGGGAAGACCCGACAGCAGCCAGCAACCTATACATATATATAATACGACTCCTTTCATCTTTAAATTTTCAATCCCTGCAAAGGTAAGGTAAAACGATGCAAGGCTGCAACGCTCTTTCTGGTTCTGTGGTTTATTCGATCTCCGGCGTGATCGGTATTTCCCGCTTGATGCTCTGGCGGAGCGAAATAAGTGTTTCGGTGGCTGTCACACCGGGTATCTCCTGGATACGGGAGTTAAGGAGTTCCATCAGGTGCTCGTTATCGCGGGCGTAGAGTTTGATCAGCATGGTGTAGGGTCCGGTGGTAAACTGGCATTCCACTACTTCCGGTATTTTGTTGAATTCGGGAACCACATCCTTATACATCGATCCGCGTTCAAGTTTGACACCGATATAGGTGCAGGTATTGAATCCGAGGCTTTTCGGGTTGATCTGATAGCCTGAGCCGGTGATAACATCCATATCGATCATCCGTTGTACACGTTGATGGATGGCTGCGCGGGAGACGCCACATTCTTCTGCCACATCTTTAAAAGGTATGCGGGCATTCTTGGAAATAATGTCTAATATTTGCCTGTCCAGTTTATCGATTTTCTCTATCATATGTATAGCTATGTGTGAATAATGGATTTTTCAGTATCAAAAGTATGTAATTTTTTTGAAATGCGTATCATTTTGAAAGAAAAAAGTGCTTTGTGTGTGGAATTGGGGGGCTGAATCATCCCCGGGGAAAAGAAAATCAGGCAAAACAATACCGGATCGGTATGTTTTGCCTGATTGGCTATCCGAATAGGCGTTTGCCTTATTTTACGATTTCGAGCAGTTCCACTTCAAACTTCAGGGTGCTGTTCGGTTTGATTTGTTGTCCGGCACCACGTACGCCGTAAGCGAGATCAGACGGGATCCAGAAGATATATTTGGAACCGACGGGCATAATTTTCAACCCTTCAGTCCAACCGGGAATCACCTGCGTAACACCGAATACAGCGGGTTCGCCACCGTTTTTGGCTGTGCTGTCGAATTCGGTTCCGTCAAGCAGTGTGCCGGTGTAATATACCTTTACCTGGTCTGTGTCCACAGGACGGGCACCTGTGCCTTCCGTAACCACCTGGTATTGCAAACCACTTGCGGTGGTGATCACACCGGGTTTGGTTTTGTTTTCAGCAAGGAATTTGTCGCCTTCTTCCTTTTGGGCCGCAGTTTCTTCTTCCTGAATTCTCGTTACGAATGTCTGGATGAATGTCTGTGCTTCTTCTGGCGACATCTGCATGGCGGAGGAATCGCCTTTCATCGCTTGGATAAATCCGGCCAGCAATGCATCCACATTAATCGGGTCATTCCCCGGGAACGTACTTAAATTCTGTTTGAACATAGAGCCATTGGCCAGACCGATGGCGTAGCTGGCGCTGTCGATTCCTTTATTCAGTTTGGCACTGGGTTTGGAATCACAGGAAGTTGCAGAAATACTGACTGCCGTTACGATGGTAACAGCCAAGACACTTAACTTTTTCATTGTACTTTTATTCATTTATTAAATTAACTATATACTTGTAATACGGTTGCAGGGAGAGGGGGGGAGTCGCTTACACGATATCGATCAGTTCGACGTCGAAAACGAGGGCACTGTTCGGCTCGATCGTTTCACCGGCACCATGTTCGCCGTATGCCAGGTCAGAGGGGATGAACAGACGCCACTTGGCTCCTGTCTCCATCAGTTGGAGCGCTTCCACCCAGCCGGGAATGACTTGCGATACACCAAATACAGCCGGCTCGCCCCGTTGCACGGAACTGTCGAAAACAGTGCCGTTGATCAGGGTGCCGTGGTAATGGCATTTTACTTTGTCGGTTGCCGCGGGTCTCTTTCCGGATCCTTTGGAGAGTATTTCGTACTGCAGCCCGCTGGGGAGTGTAACCACACCTGCCTTAAGCTTATTGATCGACAGGAATTCTTCACCGGCTTTTTTGTTGATCTCCAGTTTTTCCGATTGGAGTTTCACGAAGTAGTCATTGATCACCTGCTTGGCCTCATCGTAAGAGATGGCAGGTTTCTGATATTCCAAGACGTCTTTTAGTCCTTGTATGAAATCGGCGATTTCCAGTCCGTTGATACCTGAGTTCTGGAAATTGTTTCCGATGCTCAATCCAAGCGCGTAGCTAACTTTGTCCATTGATTTTGTTTTCTTCTGATTTCGAGCGACAAAAGTAATAAAAAGCTGCATACGAACCGCTCTTTTTGAAGGAATTATATTCTAAGAACAATTATTTCGCACCAGTGTTCGCTGTGCAGGCTTTTGTGATGGGAAAAAGATGTTTTGACCACGGTACAGGCTCCTGTACGAAGAAGGATGGTCTTGCTGCACGAAGAGGGATGGTAATACCAACAGGGTTGATACGAACGCCCATAGGCGGTAAAACTATCATTCACTGCTGATAGATATGCATCGTCGGTAATCCTATCACGCCATCGGTATTCCTATCATGCCTGATTTGATGCGGGTTGCACGCATTTTATGAACATATTTTAACAACGGTAAACCTATCATTCAAAAGGGTATTCCTATCACTTATTTCGGGATGGATACAAAAAAATGACGCACGCGCGGAACAATCCGGGCGTGCGCCTAATATGTATACAAAAATTGAGGGT
>JAVBUE010000087.1:0-33600 GCA_031555735.1 Tannerellaceae bacterium | reverse complement strand
TTTTCTTTTTGCGCACAAACATGTGCAAATATAGCAGTTTTCAACCGTTGCGTCACCCAAATCACCCAACAGATAGTTGTATATATCTGATTATCAGATGTGAAATTCTATTAAGCTGAAATTGTGTCAAAGTCAGGAAATACTCCAAGGACTTTTGACTGATGGCCTGTCAAAACCTGGGAGCGTGTTAAACTGTGCAGCCCACCGGCTAAATGTCAGGATAACAGGAAAGCATAACCAGAACAGGGTATGCATAATAACGACCATTGATTTCTTCATGACTTAACTGTTTAGTGATTTAACATGAAGCAAATGTCCATTCTTTCCATCTAAGCGGCAAAATCATTTAATGAACAGCACGAATCTCTGCACGAAACGCTTCTTTTGTCGATTATTCCGGAAAGGCTATTTCTGAAACACGCGGGTGGCAGTCACCCATACGTCTTGCAGCGGACGGCCGTTCTTGTCGGTAGCCACGAGCGACATCTTCTCTACGATATCAAAGCCTTCCACCACTTCGCCGAAGATGGTAACAGAACCGTCGAGATGCGGCACGCCACCGATCGTACGATATACCTCGCGCCGGTCTTCCGGAATGACGTACGCGCCTAACACATCCAACGTATCCGCCACCATGATGGAAGCCCGCGTATGCAGTTCGGCTTCGTTCACACTATCGGCCAGGAAGGGCTGTTCCGCTTTCAACTGTTTGCGGTATTTGTAGTAGAGCCAGTTACGGCGGGTCTCATTGATGCGGATTTCTTTCTGCGCCAATTCCTCTTCATTCAATACCTTGCCCTGTACGAAACAGAACTGGGTGCCTGCCGATACCCGATCGGGATTATCGGCATCACTCTCTTTGGCATCGATCAGGGCGCCTTTCTTGTTGAAGTGGCGGGGTACGATTTCAGCAGGTATGGTATAATCGCCATACCCGTCGCCGTATAAGATCCCCGGTTCATGCGCTTTGCTGGTCGGATCACCTCCCTGCACCACAAAGTCTTTGATGATGCGGTGGAAAAGGACGTTCTCATACGCCTGGGTCTGACAGAGTTTGATGAAATTATCCCGATGCAACGGGGTATCGTCATACAGCATAACGGTCACGTCGCCCATCGTTGTAGAGATGGTTACATACACCGGTTTGTTAGGATCAAGCGGTTTGTCGGCACAGCTACTCAGGGCGAACAAACAGATCAGGGAGAACAACAGGGTCTTCTTCATAATGATTAACGATTAATGATAAATGATTAATTATGATTGGATAATGCGCATCTGGCATTGTTGACAATCGAATTCGAGGCGGAGGCGGGTGTCTTTATACACCAGGTAATAAGGTTCCTTGTAGGGAGAGGGTTGTTTCTGATGCACCGGACACCAACCCATGCTGTAACGCAGGCAGTGTTTAGCGAACATAAGGGGTACATCCCGCAAAGGGTTCAGTTCAAAGGCTTCGTCCACCTGCGTCACACCATGGTCGAGGTAGAAAGAGGCGGCTTTTGTATTGGACACATTGCCCAGGTAGGTCAGCTTCCCGGTGGGGAAAAGCGGCTTCTTCTCCGCCTGAACTTTTACCCGGGGATGGGTCCATTCCCGTTGATAACGCATCTTCCGGCATGCCAACAGTTTCTCCACCCCTACCCGACGCAAATCAGCCAGCAGGGAAGAGGGCACAAACAGGTTGGCAGACAGGGAGACATCCACTGCGGTAGCCCGGAACGGCGTATTCCCCAGTTTCGACAATTGGATGCGGATATTTTCTGCCTGATCCCGCCGTGCCGGTTCTTTGGCAAACGGCTGTGCAACCATAACCCGCGCACCGGATTCATCTTCCAGGCAAAGGGTAAAGCCGAAGGCATTTTCCAGAAACGAAAGGCGGACGGCGATCATCCGTTCAGCCGAAGGCTTGGAGAGCAACCTGTCGAAGTCGTGGTCGTAATTACGGTAGAGCGGCGTCTTAGGACGGATCGAGGGCATCTCGGCAGGATACACCCGGTTGTCTTCCACCCGGTTGACGCGGAAACCTTCCAGTTCGCCCCGGCTGTTGAAGAATGTAAGCCCGTCGCCGTTATGCAACGACCTGACGCCCGCCACTGTGAAGGAATTTCCTTTCAGCTCCTTGACCGTCCCTACCGGTTCGCCCATCCACTTGGGTGTATCGAAGGAGGTGATATCCGCCGTCCGTTTATGCAGGAAAAAGGAGGTGAAACCCCGGTTGAAACTTTTCTCCGGATCGGGATCAAACGTATAAACGGAACGGCCGGTTGATGCGCGCCGGTATTCCGGCCGACGGGTCAGTACAGCATCCAGTTTCCGGCGGTACCAGGCCGTGATATTCTTTACATAGGCAGCTTCTTTCAGCCGTCCTTCAATCTTGAAAGAGGATACGCCGGCATCCAACAGCGCTTCCAACTGATCCGAACGGTTCAGGTCGCGCAGGGAAAGCAGGTGTTTGTTGCGGATAATCACCTGCCCGCCGGCATCCTCCAGCGTATAAGGCAACCGGCAGTACTGGGCACATTCACCCCGGTTGGCGCTCCGTCCGCTCAGGGCGGCGCTCAGGTAACATTGCCCGCTGTAGCTCACACATAAGGCGCCGTGGACGAATACCTCCAGCGGCACGGTCGTTTCATCCGCGATCCGGCGGATGTCCGCCAGGGGAAGTTCCCTCGCCAGCACCACCTGCCGGAATCCGGCTTCCTGGAGAAACCGCACCTTCTCGGCTGTCCGGTTGTCGGTCTGCGTGCTGGCATGTAAGGGTATCGGGGGAAGATCCATCCGTGTGATCCCCATATCCTGTACGATCAGGGCATCCACGCCGCAGGCATACAACCGGTGAATCAGGTGTTCGGCTTCCGCCAGCTCGTCTTCTTTGAGGATGGTATTCAGGGCTACATAGACCCGGGCATCGAAGGTATGCGCATACCCGCAGAGGGCGGCAATATCTTCCAGGCTGTTGCCTGCCGCCGCACGGGCGCTGAACCGGGGAGCGCCGATATATACGGCATCCGCCCCGTGGTTGATCGCCTCGATCCCGCAAGCAAGATCTTTAGCCGGCGACAACAGCTCAATGGCACGGACGTGTGCAGGCATGGTCAGAGATCTCCCAACAGTTTGATATCTTCCACCCGGAACGGCGTTTCCTGATACACGTAATAGTTCAGCCAGTTGGTAAACAACAGGTTGGCATGCCCGCGCCAACGGACAACAGGGCCTGACGCCGGGTCGTTGTTGCGGTAATAATTCCGGGGGACAGCGATCGGTAATCCTTTCCCCAGATCGCGCATGTATTCATCGTTCAGCGTATAGGGCGAATATTCGGAATGACCGGTGATGTAGAACTCCCGTCCGCCGCGTGTCATCGCCATATAGACGCCCGATTCTTCACTTTCGGAAAGGATACGGATGGCCGGTACTTTCAGCATATCATCGCGCCGTATCTCCGTATGCCGGCTGTGGGGAACATAAAACTCATCATCGAAACCGCGGAAGATCGGCAGATGCGGTTCACGTACCGTATGGCGGAACACGCCGAACATCTTCGCGGGGAGATCGTATTTGGGAATACCGTGGAAATGATACAGCCCCGCCTGTGCCGCCCAGCAGATATAGAAGGTGGACGTCACGTGCGTACGCGCCCAGTCGAATATACCGGTCACCTCCTCCCAATACGTCACTTCTTCAAACGGCATTTGTTCGACAGGGGCGCCGGTGACGATCATACCGTCATAGTAATCCGCGGCAATCTCATCAAAGTCCTTATAAAACGCCTGCATGTGTTCGATCGGCGTATTCTTGGGCGTATGCCCTTTGATCTTCATAAAGTCGAGTTCCACCTGCAAGGGCGAGTTACTGAGGAGGCGGATCAGGTCGGTCTCCGTCGTAATCTTCAACGGCATCAGGTTTAACACCACTACACGAAGGGGACGGATATCCTGGGTGGAAGCCCGGAGCGAGTCCATCACAAAGATATGCTCCTTCTTCAACAGCTCGATGGCAGGGAGATTCTTTTGCAGGTTTAACGGCATAGCGTATTGTATTTAGAGGGAGATCCCTTTACTTGAAATTCTTTTTATCTTCCACGATATATTCGGGGCGGGCCTTGATCTCGTCGAACAGGATTCCGATGTACTGCCCCAGCACACCAACAGTGATCAGTTGCACGCCGCCGAAGAAGATCACGATGGTAACAATGGACGTCCACCCCGACTCCGCGCTCACATAGCCGTAGATCTTACCCAGGGAGAACCAAACCGCCAGTACGATACCGATCAGTACGGCGAGGAAGCCCATTCCCATCGCCATCATCAGCGGTTTCTTGGAGAAATACAGCAGGGCGTTGGAAGCGAAGCGGAGCATAACCTTCAGCGGATACTTCGTCACACCTGCGATACGCGCCTCCCGTTCGTAATAATAGGGGATTTGTTTGAAACCCAGCCAACTGATCAGGCCGCGTATGTATTTGCCCTTCTCACGCAGTTTATTGAACTCGTCCATCACCGTCCGGTCGATCAACCGGAAATCACCCGTATCAAGCGGGAAATTCACTTCGCTCATGGCGTTCATCGTCCGATAGAACATCTTCGAGGTGAAGAGTTTGAAAAAGCTTTCACCCTCGCGTGATTTCCGCACGCAATACACCACGTTGGCTTCTTCCTTTTCACGGAGCGCCAGGATATCGGGAAATAGCTCGGGAGGATCCTGCATGTCGGCATCGATAATGAATGCCAGGTCGGCTTCACAATGATGGATACCCGCCGTGACCGCCGGCTGGTGGCCGAAGTTACGGGAGAAGTGGATCACCTTCACCGATTCATCCGTGGCGGCGATCTCGTCCAGCAGGATGCGCGTACGATCCTTACTCCCGTCGTTGACAAAAATGATCTCCGACGGATGAGGCAATGCTGCCAATACCTCCCTGACGCGCCGGTAGGATTCGGCAATCACCAGTTCTTCGTTGTAGCAGGGAATAATAACCGCCAGTTTCTTCATATCGGATCGACTTTAAAGGTATAATACTTATTCATGACGAAATTGATGGCCGTATAGAATACCATCGCCAGCAACTGGTTGTAATACGGATCGATGGGCAGATACCGGTTCAGCACATAGACCAGCAGCGCCAACTGTAGCAGGTAACAGATACCGAAGGCGACGAGGAAGCGGAAACCGCTGCTCATCCATCCGGCGTCGCTCCTGAACGTCCACTTCCTGTTCCAAAGAAAGCTGTTTAACACACCGGCGGCGTATCCCACACTATTGGACAACACATCCGAACACCCCAACCCTTTCATCAATATCCAGATCACCAACGCGGTGATCAACGTATTGCCGACCCCGACAATACCATACTTAATTGCCTGCCTGACTGTCTCCATTCCTTTCTATAATAGACGCGATTTCTTCCGCATTCAGTTCCTTCACATTCGTAATCGTAAACAGCTCGAACAAGAAATTACCATATTGGTTACATTCGCCAATCACCTGGTCCAGGACGGCTTTGATATCCGCTTTCACGGAGATGAGGAACAGCAGTTCCACATAATTCTCGTTGATCCGTAGGTATTCAATCTCGCAATCCAGCTGGGGAAGGGCAAAGGTGAACTCACGCTCGATCACATCGCGCTGGTATGCCTGAAAGGGTTGGTTGCCCACCGACAGAACCAGCACATAGAACCGCAGCTTATTCTCTTTGCCGCCTAACCCGGTGGAGATGAAGATCTGTTTCTCGTCAGACATCTCGGACTCGAGGGCAATCCGCGATTCCATCAATGCCAGGTAAGCCCAGTTGGCCACCAACGGATGGGGGCGGCGGGCATATTGCTCCAACAGGCGGTAGGCTTTGATCGATTTCGACAAAGCCAACAGGGTAAGGTATTCTTTCTTATCGTATTCCGGGGTATCTTCATCCTGTAACAGGGCAAAGGTTTCTTCGCACTGGGCGTCGGTCAGCGAATAGTCCGCCTTTTGATTCCGCTTCAACTCCGAATGTTTGAAATATTCCATCTGCGCCTCCACCGGAATGCGTTGTTCCAGCACATGAAAATGTCCTTCCAGCTTACTGAAAGAATCATGAAACTGCTTGAACACATCCCCTTTCTCTTTTTCCTTATCACCCATATTGTTTACGTTTCGTTTTGGAATCAACAGCAAAAGTATGTCTTTTTTTCCTGATTAACACTAAGAAGCCTCTGTATTCACATAGACAACTGCCTCGGAAAAACGCACCGACGCTTTCTTGTCGGGGTTCAGCCATCGGAAGGAAACCGTGTGATCGCCTTCCGCCAGGCGGTATTTCCAGAACAACTCGTGGCGGCGGGTGGTGAATGAGGCGGGCAGCGAAGCCGTTTCTGCCAGTACCCCGTCTATGTACATTTCCACCTTCGCCACGTATGCCGGATCATCCGCCTGCACCGCTCCCTTAAATACGATGCCCGATCCCCGGAAGGTGAAATCGCCCACTTCATCCACCGGCTTACGGATATCTATCTTATCGATCGGAGCGAAACCTTCGAAATTGCTTTCGTAGCGAACGGGAACCGGTTGCTGGCAGGCGAGGGTGACATGGAATTCATCCACCGTCCCGCCGTGACGTTCGATCATTTGCAGGGCATGCCGGTTGCTCATCTCATACACCTTATTGAGTGAAAGGGTGGTATAGGCAAAGTCGCGGTCTTCCACCTCCCGGAGGTTCTTCCGGTACTCATCCGGTATCTCACTGTAGCCGATCATCGTACCCAGGATACCCGCCGCCGTGGCGGGGTTGCAATCCGAATCCTGCCCGCAACGGGTGGCGATCTCCATCGTCCGCCCGAAATCCCCGTCGCCATACAAGAGTCCGATGAGGACATAGGCGCAGTTGATCACGGCATCGATATTGAAAGGCACAAACACGCCGTCCGGGCAACCGTAATCCATTCCCCATTTACGCTCACATTCGAACCAGGTCTGTTTCCAGTCGGCGGGATCGTCTTCATACCATCCGATCACGTCGTTCATACATTGGTAAAACCGGCTTTCTTCGGGTATTGTTTTCAGCGCTTCCTTCACCACAAAGCGGATATCGTCTGATATGAACGCCAACGAATACATGGCGCCCACATAGACGCCTCCGTACCATCCGTCGCCGTAATTCATGATATGCCCGATCTTGTCCGATATATCGGAAGCGGCGTTCGGCATGCCCGGCGACATCAGTCCGGAATAGTCGGCTTCGATCTGGTAGTCGATATCATCCGCATGGGGATTGTTCATCCAGTGTCCGGAGGCAGGCGGCATGATACCGTTCAGGATATTGTATCGCGCCGCCTGGTTGGCATGCCAGAGCATATAGCCTGCGTGGGCAAAAGCCATCGCGAACGAATCCACGGGCGCATCCAGCCCCAACCGGTCGAACACATCCACAAAGGTGAGGTCCATATAGATATCGTCGTATAATCCCGGCGCGTTGTCGTAATACCATTTGACATTGCCGTCGAGCCATTTGATCGTTACATAATCGTGGATCAGCGTCCCATTGAATTTGAACTCCGTAGGCCCGCCGTAGGTACATCCGATGGTTTGTCCCGCCCAACCGCCTTTGATCTTGTCGAGCAACTGATCGCGGGTAAGGGTAAATGTTTCGGGAACAGCAGGCTGTTCCGGCGTCTTCGACGGGCTTCCACAGGAAACAAGTACGGATACAAAGGCCGCGGCCGTCACAAAGGATAAAAGCAGCTTTTTCATGATGAATTAAATTAATAGGGTAAATATACATAAAAAGTGATACCCACAGCTATTTAGCCCCTTGTTTCTGTCGCAGGGGATGAAATCGACTGTCTTTCACCCGATCGAAGAGGGCTGTCCGGCTTGGCGGATGGAATTATTGTGTATTTTTGCGGAGTAAATAAACAACACATATGAAAATCAAACGCATCTTTTTCCTGCTAACCGTTTTAATAGCCCTTACCGGGTGCAACGTGATGAAAGACCTTGGCGGCGCCTATAACATGACGCAGTGCAAGTACGACTACCAATCCATCTCCAAACTATCGCTGGGCGGAACAGACCTGTCGAAAGGGATCTCCCTCCTGTCGGCGCCCAAGCTGCTTGCGTTGCTGAGCGGTTCGGCAACGAACCTGCCGCTGGATATGACGCTCAACCTGAATGTGAACAACCCGAACTCTACGGCGGCGGCATTGCAGGGATTGCAATACATCCTGAGCATCGACAATATACAGTTTACTACCGGCACGGTGAACCAGGCGTTGAATATCCCGGCGGGCGGCACACAGGTGTTACCGCTGCAAATAGGGGTCGATCTGGCTACCCTGCTCACAAGTGACACGAAGGAGGCGGTGATCGGTATCGCGAAAAACTTTATCGGACTCGGCGATAAGACGTCCAATGTCACCCTCCAACTCAAACCGACCTTCTCGGTGGGCGGCGTACCCATCACCTCACCTGTATATATCCCCGTCAACTTTTCCTTCGGCGGCATGAAATAATATCTCCTTGATACATACTGAGTTCGACCCGGGAATAAGCGAAATGGTACACTGTCCCATTCCGAAATGGGACACCGGGTTTAGACTCCTCTCAGTATATCTTCCCTTTTGTTTTGTCACCATGTCACGCCTGCATCAAATCAGGTTTTTTTGTGACATGAGCCTGTTTTGATGTTACAATGATGTCTCCAAGGAATCATAGGTAGATGATCCAACAATCATAGGTAGATGATCCAACAATCATAGGTGGATGTTTTGGCCCTTTTACTCAATTGGGTTCTTTGAAAAACCATGTCAGAATTTCAATCTGCATTTAGATGTTGCTCCGACAACGTCTGGATGTTGCACGATCAACATCCGGATGTTGTCAAAACGAGATCCAGATGCAGATTTATCAACATCCGGATGCGGTTTTTTGGTGTGTGACATCAAAGCCGGCTCATGTCACAAAAATTCCTGTATTCAAGCGGGCATGACATGTGACATGGCAAACCGGAAGAGCTACTGAAATAAAAAAAGAGGATGGGTCGTTTAGACACATCCTCTTTGCTATAATATGTAATCAAACAGGCAGATCAATACGGCAGCCCCTGAACGGCGGCGATACCCGGCAGAGTCTTTCCTTCGATGGCTTCGAGCAGTGCGCCGCCACCGGTAGAGACATACGACACTTCGTCGGCCATACCAAACTTGTTCACGCAGGCTACGGAATCGCCACCTCCCACGAGTGAGAACGCGCCGTTCTTCGTTGCTTCCACAATCGCTTCGCCTACGGAACGTGAGCCGTGAGTGAAGTTTTCAAATTCGAATACGCCCGTTGGCCCGTTCCACAGGATTGTTTTCGAATTTTTGATTACTTCGGCATAGATTTCTTCCGTTTTCGGACCGATATCCAGTCCTTCCCATCCGTCGGGAATTTCGTTTACGGCGCAGAAGTTGGTATTGGCATCGTTGCTAAAGCCGTCGGCGATCTTTGCATCCACAGCCAATACGAGATTCACTCCTTTTTCTTGGGCTTTTTGGATCAGATCGAGCGCCAGCTCCAGTTTGTCGTCTTCCACGATCGATAAGCCGATCTTCCCTCCTTTTGCTTTGGTAAACGTGTAGGTCATACCCCCGGTGATGATCAGGTTGTCCACCTTACCCAGCAGGTTTTCGATGATTTCGATCTTGGAAGATACTTTGGATCCCCCCATGATGGCGGTAAACGGACGGTTGATGTCTTTCATCACTTTATCCACCGCATTCACTTCCTTTTCCATCAGGTAACCAAACATCTTATGGTCGGCATCGAAGTAGTCGGCGATCAGCGCCGTGGAAGCATGCGCACGGTGAGCCGTACCGAAAGCGTCGTTCACATAACAATCGGCATACGATGCCAAAGTCTTGGTGAATGTCTTCTGGCTTTCCTTCACCGCTTTCTTGGCGGCTTTCTTTTCTTCGTCCGACGCATCTTCCGCCAGTCCGCGCGGCTTGCCTTCTTCTTCGGCATAGAAACGGAGGTTTTCGAGCAGCAGCGCTTCGCCCGGTTGGAGGGCGGCGGCTTTGATAGCGGCTTCTTCGCCTACGCAATCATTGGCAAACTGTACGTCCACACCCAGCAACTGCGACACATGACCCAGGATATGCTTGAGTGAGTATTTGTCTGTAACGCCTTTCGGACGTCCCAGGTGGGAACCGATGATAACACTGCCTCCGTCGCCGAGGATCTTTTTCAGCGTGGGAAGTGCAGCACGGATACGCGTATCATCCGTGATGTTGAATTGTTCGTCCAGGGGCACGTTGAAGTCAACCCGGATAAATGCCTTTTTGCCGGCAAAATTGAATTTGTCAATGCTTTGCATAACTAAATCTATTTTATAACAATAATAATGTCAGTGATAACGCTTGCAAACTTACAAAAATAATCGTTCGATGGAACCGGGAAAGGCTATTTTATTCCATCAGGCGGAAACGCAACCGCAACCTTCCGTCGGCATAATCATAGTTGAGAAGCTTGAACGGGGCGATCGCCGAGGTATTTTCCACATGCGAACCAATACAGGCGCAGGCATCGTAATCGCCTACCCGGACAATGCGCAGCGTATCGCTTACACCGGCGGGCAGTTTCTTCAGATCGACGATGGAAGCGGCGGTTTCTTTCGGCAAAAATTCAATTGTCACCGGTAAGTGGCGGCTGATCACTTCATTTACGATACGCTCCACTTCCTCCATCTGCGCAGCTGTTGGCGGGGTTGGCAAGAGGTAATCGCATTTGCTTTTTTTCCGCTCGATATGGGCATTCATTGATCGGGGGCATCCGAACATCCGCACCATCGTCTGATTCAAAATATGTTCGGCCGTATGCATCGGCGGATACTCTTCCTTGTTATGACCATTCAGTTGGGGTTGCTCCATACTCTTTGTTTACAAAATTATTTGTATCGGGCATCAAAGATACACAGATAAAAAGTATATTTGCAGGAAATCACGTACTTTTACAACAAAAATATTACGGTTCTTGTTATGATGATAGTATTGGTAATCACTCAACAACCGGTATTTATAATCTCTAAATAAATAGCATATGGAACTTGCAAAAAAAACATCGAAAAGATCCGCACTGACGCTCGTGAAGGCAAATCTCAGACATCTCAATTACAACGAATTAAATGATGTCATTAGTTGGGCATTGAGATATCGTAAAGACAAGATGAGCAACGAAGAGCTCAGGTTGATCAAAGAAAAAGAAGAAGTGGAGATACGCTTGAAAGAGTTGAAAAAAATTGACATCGACGAAAATTTGTAACCATATACTTTTTTAAGTTCTTCAAGACACCTGCACACAGGCAATACCCTGTGGCAGGTGTTTTTTTTGTGGCCTTCGGCGGTTTTTCCATTCAGAACGGCAGGAATTGGAGGGAAACCATTATCTTTGCTTTTCATGAGTTCAAATCCAACTAATATTATACGTAAAACAACATGAAACGTCGTGATTTTTTAAAGACCAGTCTGGCTACAGGAGCCGCTATGTCATTAAGTTTTGAGGGGTTGCAGGCAGCCTTGAAGTCGGATTCCATGATCGTGGAAGCAGCGCCTGATATGGTAGCAGTCATGGGAGGCGAGCCCGCCGCCATGCTCAGCAAAGCATTGGAATCACTGGGTGGCATAGGCGCTTTTGTAAAAAAGGGGCAGAAAATTGTGATCAAACCGAATATCGGATGGGACCGCACGCCTGAGCTGGCGGGGAACACCAATCCCGAACTGATCAAAGCGCTCGTGAAAATGTGCCTCGATGCCGGCGCCTCTAAAGTGACCGTGTTCGACCATACATGCGACAACTGGCAGAAATGCTATGAAAGCAGTGGTATCGCCGCCGCGGCCAAAGAAGCCGGCGCCGTGGTTATGCCCGGCAACGACGAGAAATACTACAAGGAAGTACCCCTGCCGAAAGGGGTGAGCCTGAAAAGCGCGATGATCCATGAGTCGCTGATCGAATGCGACGCCTGGATCAATGTGCCGATTCTGAAGAACCATGGCGGCGCCAAACTAAGTTGCGCCATGAAGAACCTGATGGGTATCGTATGGGATCGTCGGGTGTTCCACCAGAACGACCTCCAGCAATGTATCGCCGATATCTGTACCTGGGATAAAAAGCCGGTGCTGAATATCGTGGACGCCTACCGGATGATGCACCAGAACGGCCCACAGGGCAAGAGCGCTGCCGACGTCGCCACGCTGAAATCCCTCATCGCCTCGCCCAACATCGTTGCCATCGATACGGCGGCGTTAGGCATGTTCAACCAGGTGAAGAAACTGGATATGGACGCCGTAGGACATATCGGTAAGGGCGAAGAAATGAAGCTGGGCACCACAGACCTGAAAAAACTGAATATCCAACGCATTAAAATCTAATTTCCGGACGGATGAAATATCCTCATTATTTAAAAGGGTTGCGGGTTCTGCTCGCAATCCTGTTCTTTATTCCTGTAATCCTGCTTTTTATTGATTTCAGGAGCCTGACACCCGGCAGTTGGCAACACATCCTGCATATCCAACTGGTACCGGCGTTGCTCTCCGGGATGGTGGTGGTAGTGGTATGCCAACTGGTGCTGGCGTTGTTGTTTGGACGGGTGTATTGCTCGGTGGTCTGCCCGGCAGGTATCCTGCAGGACGTGATCAACCGCCTCTTCTGCATCGGCAAGAAGAAAAAGAAAGGATCACGGCGTTTCGCTTTCCGTAAACCGATGAACGGGCTGCGGTATGCGCTTACCGCACTGGTCTGTATCCCGGCTTTGTTCGGCATTGCCGAAGGGTTGGTGTTACTGGATCCATATAGCAACTTCGGACGCATCGCCGCCACCCTCTTCCGCCCGGCTGCGGTATGGGGAAACAACCTGGTGGCCGAACTGCTGGCGAAAGCCGATAATTACACGCTATTCCATGTATCGGTCAGTACAGTGACAACCGCCGGGCTTACAGGCGCCATCGTCGCCCTGCTCCTGTTCGTGGGTCTGACGGTGTGGCGGGGACGGTTATTTTGCAACACGTTCTGTCCGGTAGGCGGACTCCTCAGCCTTGTTTCCCGCTTCGCGTTGTTCCGCGTCACGATCGACCGGAACACCTGCATCAGTTGCGGTATCTGTGAACACAGTTGCAAGGCGGAAGCGATCGATTCGAAGGCTTTTACGGTGGATGCATCGCGGTGCGTGGACTGTTTCAACTGCCTGTCTGACTGTAAGAAAGGAAGTATCCGATACACATTCAACCCTTCGTTCCGGAAAGAAAAGGCGGCAGCAACAAAAGCAGCCCCCTCCTGCGTGAAGGAAAAAGTACAGCCCGATATCGCCAACAGCCGCCGGTCGTTCCTGGCTGCCGGCGCCACCCTCGCAGCGTCCGTACCCGTCGTATCGGCCATCGCCCAGGCACACTGCGGCAAATGTGCCGGTGGACAGGGTGGAAACGTACAACCCCTCACCCCTCCGGGATCCGTCAGCCTCACGCATTTCCGCGAGAAATGTACCGGATGCCATGTCTGCGTGGTGAAATGCCCGAGCCAAGTTTTACGTCCGGCCGGATTGGAATATGGTTGGGGATACCTGCTGCGTCCGCATCTGTCGTATGAAAGCAGCTATTGTAACTACGAGTGTACGATCTGCGCAGACGTCTGCCCCTCACATGCCATCCAACCGCTGACGAAGGAAGAGAAGGTGACCACCCAGGTGGGCATCGCCGAATTTTACCTGAACCGCTGTATCGTGGAGACGGAGAATACCGACTGCGGCGCCTGTTCGGAACACTGCCCGACACAGGCGGTACACATGGAACTATATAAAGAAGGATCGACGCTGACGGTTCCCGTGGTCGAACCGCACCTCTGCATCGGTTGCGGCGGTTGTGAGTCGATCTGTCCGGTACGTCCGCATCGCGCCATCATCATCAAAGCGAACACGGTACACCTCCTGGCGGAGAAACCAGCAGAAGAAAAGGTGTTGGATATCAAGGTGGATGAATTCGGATTCTAAAGGAAAAGCATTACCTTTGCCGCAAATTTTTGCCGCATGACGTTTACGATACAAGCGAACGATAGCCAATCAAATGCCAGGGCGGGCTTGATTACAACCGGACACGGGGTAATTGAGACGCCCATTTTCATGCCTGTAGGAACGCAGGGAACCGTAAAAGCCATGCAGATGCATGAGTTGAAAGAGGATACCAGGGCGCAGATCATCCTCGGAAATACCTATCACCTCTATCTCCGTCCCGGTATCCATATATTGGAACAGGCGGGCGGATTACATACGTTTAACAGTTGGGACGGCCCGATCCTGACCGACAGCGGCGGCTTCCAGGTGTTTTCCCTGTCGGAAAACCGCAAACTGAAGGAGGAGGGCGCTGAGTTCCGTTCGCATATCGACGGCTCCAAACACCTGTTTACACCCGAGAATGTGATGGATATCCAACGCTCGATCGGCGCGGATATCATCATGGCGTTCGACGAATGTTGTCCGGGTGATGCCGATTACGACTATGCGCGTAAGTCGCTGGAACTGACCGAACGGTGGCTCGACCGCTGCTTCGCACGCTTCAACAGTACGGAACCGAAGTACGGGTATGGGCAGAGCCTCTTCCCCATCGTGCAGGGTTGTGTGTATCCCGACCTGCGGCGGCGGGCAGCGGAGAATATCGCCCGCAAGGAAGCCGACGGAAACGCCATCGGTGGACTGGCGGTGGGTGAACCGACCGAGAAGATGTATGAGATGATCGAAGTGGTGAATGAGATCCTCCCCAAAGACAAACCCCGCTACCTGATGGGGGTGGGTACGCCGATCAACCTGCTCGAAGCCATCGGGCGCGGCGTGGATATGTTCGACTGTATCATGCCTACCCGCAACGGACGGAACGGCCAACTCTTCACCGAATACGGCACGATCAACCTGCGCAATAAGAAATGGGAGAATGATTTTTCTCCGATTGATCCCGACGGCACCTCGTATGTGGATCAGATGTACAGTAAAGCTTACCTGCACCACCTGGTCAAAGTAGGTGAATACCTCGGTTACCAGATCGCCACGCTCCACAACCTGGCTTTCTACCTGCGGCTGGTCCGTATGGCGCGCCAGCATATCGTGGAAGGTGATTACTGTGAATGGAAAACGCGTATGGTACGTCAATTAAACAACCGTTTATGAAGAAGATCGACTGGAAACTGAGACGGATAGACTGGTACATCATCAAACAGTTCCTGGGTACCTATCTGTTTGCGATCATCCTGATCATTTCGATCTCGGTGGTGTTCGACATCAACGAGAAGATCGATAAGTTCCTGAATCCGGAGGTGCCGCTGAAAGCGATTATCTTCGATTACTATATGAACTTCATCCCTTACTTTGCCAACCTGTTCAGCCCGCTTTTCACCTTTATCGCCGTTATCTTTTTCACGTCGCGGCTGGCGGATCGGTCGGAGATTATTGCCATGCTGGCAAGCGGGATGAGTTTCAAACGGCTGATGCGCCCGTATATGGTATCGGCCGCCATCATCGCCTTGTCAACCTTCGTGTTGAATGCCTACATCATTCCTCCGGCAAATGTGACCCGCATCGATTTCATGAATAAGTATATCAAGAACCGGAAGGTGGAAGTGGCTAAAAACATTCAGTTACAGGTGGAACCGGGGGTATTTGCCTACTTCGACCGTTTCAGCGCCGAAGCGAATATGGGCTATCGCTTTTCGTTGGAACATTTTGAAGGCAAGCAACTAATCTCGCGTCTGACAGCCAAAGAGATCAAATACGATTCGCTGTATCAATGGACCATCATGGATTATATGGTGCGCGACTTCGACGGCATGCGCGAACATATCTATTCCGGCACACGGAAAGATACCACGCTGACGATCGTACCCGCCGACTTCCTGATCTCGGTAAATGATTGCGAGACGATGACATCCGCCCAACTGAAAACATACATCGACCGGCAGAAGAAAAGAGGAGTGGCCAATATACAGACCTTCCAGATTGAATACCACAAACGGTACGCCGCCGTAATGGCCGCCTTTATCCTGACCACCATCGGCGTATCCCTCTCCTCACGCAAAATGAAGGGGGGCATGGGAATGAATATCGGTATCGGCCTGGGGCTGAGCTTTACTTATATCTTATTCCTGACCGTCACATCCACCTTCGCCATCAACGGATATGTCAGCCCGTTTGTCGCATCCTGGATACCCAACATCATCTACACCTTCATCGCTATTTTCCTATATACACGGGCGCCGAGGTGAGCACAAAAACTATATTTGCATATCACCAACATCGTTGTTATGCGCTCACATGAATAAAAAGGGGGTGTGCCAAAAGTAGTCTGGCACACCCCCTTTTGTGATGATACGTAGGGTTTCTGGTCTATAACCGTTAGTAGGACCTTTATCGGAAACGGTTACTTCCAACCACTATTCTGTTTGATGCGTCCTTTGTTCAGGTCTATTTCGGATTGCGGGATAGGCCAGTAGAAGTCTTTGTCGGTATAAGCGACCCTTTCGGCAGGTGTGTACACCCTCCGTGTCGGCGTGCCACTGGAGTAATCGCGGTATTCGACTCCTTCAACAGGTTTGTTCATCACGTCCAGCAGGATATTCCAACGACGGATATCGTAGAAACGAAGACCTTCCTGAGCCAATTCCACCCGCCGTTCGTTACGGACCAGGTCACGCAGGCTGCCCTTATAACGTTCGGCTACTATTGTATCGATGTCATTGGTATTGCCTGCCCTGTCGCGGACGACCTTAATAAGCGACTTCACTTCACCGGCACTGCCTCCCGTTTCCAGCAGGGCTTCGGCTCGGAGCAAGTAGGCTTCCGCATACCGGAAAATCACGAATGAGTTATAGGTAGTCCACGTTTCAGGTTCCTGGCAATACTTCTTCCAGGAAAGACCTGTCTGAGTTTTGTTCCATTCGCCTCCTCCTCCTTCTGCCAGCACATCGCCTACACTCACTTCTTTATCCTGCAACGAACCGTAATCTTTCGCCGGATCGAAGTAGGTCTTACCGTCTTTCACTACAACGTTGTTCGGTACGGAATTGAAATACTTACCTCTCAGTTCCATCCCCGGAGCGAATAGGGTCTGGTAAAAACGCGGATCCTTGTTCAGGTAGGGCATCGCCTCATCCCGTGTTCCGATGTATTCAAATGCATCAGCCAATGCCTTTACCGGCGTGGTCACACAGTAACCGCCGATGGATTGGTTGTACCAGTCACCCCAGTTATTGGTAGCATCCAGGGAATACCTTCTCACCAGGATCACTTCGTCAAGGTCTTCGCAACCAGTGACAAACAGCTTATCATAAGCAGCCAGCGGCGGTGCAGACGACAATAAAGCGGCAGTCTCACTCAACGTAATTTGGTAATAGGTATTGTCTTTCAGGTAACCTGCCGCATATGCAGCAGCACGGGCACGCAACAGGCGGGCGGCCGCTTTACCTATCTTTGACTTGTTAGAAGGTTTGTCCGGTAAACCAGCAATGGCTTTATCCAGATCGTCCAGAATGAAATCGAATACTTCTTTCGGATTATCGACTTGTTTGATTGATACACTTTCGGCTACCGATGCGGGGTTTTCGGTATAGAACATGATCTGTCCGAAGATAGCAGCCAAATCCAGGTAGAAGTATGCCCGCAATGTACGGGCTTCTCCCAGCACCCGGTTGCGATCAGTATTGCTTTCGCCACCCGGCCATTCATACTTGTCAATATTGCTGATCACACCGTTGGCGCGCTGAACAGACACATAGCCATTGTTCCATTTATCGGCAGGGAAAGAAGAAGCGGTATTCCCGATACCACGTCCCAGGTCATATCCCCTATTCCAGCTATGGGTTACCAACCCATTGTCTGTTACGGCATCCAGCCACAAATCAAAGTTGCCGACATTCAGTCGTTCATACAATCCCGTCAACGCTTTCTCATAATCTTCCGCCGAGGTAAAATAACCGTCCACGGTGATAATACCTTCCGGTTCGAGGTTGATGTTGCTATCGCAACTTCCTGTCAGGAAAAGCGTCCATATCATTGCTCCACAGAGTAATACGTTCTTATTTATTTTCATAATGTTCATTTTTTGTTTGGATTAAAAGACAACATTTACACCAAAGTTGATGATCCGCAGCGGAGGGAAATCAGTCAACCGGTCGCTCTTCCCTTCCGGATCCAGTCCCTGGTCAAGGCTGCTAAATGTAAGCAGGTTAGAACCCGTCACATACACCCTCAGTGTGGAAACACCCATGGGATTAATGAGGTGGATCGGTAGCGTATAGCCCAACTGCGCATTCTTCAGACGCAGATAATTCACCTTTTGCAGGAAGAAAGAATTGTAGGTTGATGCATTGCGATTGTTAGCGGCTTCAAGACGGGGCATGCCGGCATTGCCATTCTGATTATTTTCCGTCCAGCGGTCGCGATAATGTATCCCGGTAAATGCCTCATAGCAAGGCCCTTCTATCCATTCGCCATACATCATTCTGTTTGCTCCACTTGATCCCTGTAGCAACAGGCTCAAGTCAAAACCCTTATAGTCGATGCCGATATTCCAACCGTAAGTAAATTTAGGAATATTGGATGTATATATCTGGCGGTCGTCCGGATCGATTGTCCCGTCGCCATTTGCATCAACCAGTTTCACATCACCGGCATGTATTGATGACAGGCCACGGGGATCGGATTTGTGTTTGGTTCTGTAGTCGGCCAATTCCTGCTCGTTGGCGATCAGTCCGTCGGCCTGGTAAATATAGAACGCATTCAACGGAGAACCAAGCGTCTGGATCGTATAGCCACTGATGTTTCTGTCGTCACCGCCCCTGTTTACCCATTCGTTCTTGTTGTAGGCAAAATTGACGGAGGTGTTCAGGGAAACTTCGCCTAATTTCTTACGGAAACCGATCATCGATTCAATCCCTGAATTACGTACCACACCTGCATTCTGTTCAGGAGGATTCAGGCCAATAAACTTAGGGATACCCAACGTCAGCAAAATATCCTCCGTATCCTTCATATACCAATCCAGTTCACCATAAATGGTATTATTGAGAAATGCAAAATCCAAACCGATGTTTGTCTGTTCAACCGTTTCCCAGGTCACCTCCGGATTAGCCATTTTTTGCTGATACACTGCTGAAACCAGACTACCATCCATGACCACATTTGCCGTACTGTACTGGGGTATATACATGAAGGTACTAATTCGTTCGTTACCGGTCTGCCCCCACGATGCCCGCAACTTGAGGTTATCCACGAAAGACAGATCTTCCATGAACCCTTCTTCCGAAATACGCCAGGCAGCAGAAAACGATGGGAATACGCCCCATTTATGCCCTTTCGCAAAACGAGACGAACCGTCGGCACGAATATTGGCTTCAAACAGGTATTTATCTTTAAAACCATAGTTGATGCGTCCGAAATAAGAATTGATGCCCCATAGAGAAGGAGAACCTTCGGCAAACTGGCTACCTGCCGATCCGAGCGAGATATCGGGCAATGCATCCGATATCAGATCTTTACGCTGAGCCATGGAATAATAGTTACGATAAGATATTTGTTCCATCCCGTACAGGAGGGCAATATCGTGGGCATCAGCCAGTTGTTTTTTGTAATTGGCCAGGAAGCGCAATGTCAATTGATAATTATTGTTACGTGAGTCTTTCACACTGTTCGGATTATTCCGTTGCGTGACCAGTGTGCCTTCCTCGTTATAATACTTATGATTCTTGTAGTGTATTTTTCGCCTGTCCCAACCACCGTTCAGGGAGATCATACCGGTAAATACCAAGTCTTTGACCGGTTCAAAGTCAGCCTTCACCTGTCCGTAGAACATATCCAGATTGTATTCGTCCTTTCCTACAACATTGAGATCCATATACGACATCGGGTTGTGTTGCTGCTTATCCAGCCTGTAATCCCCATTTTCATATTTTTCAGGAGTAGTGGGTTGCATACTCCAAGCACGGTATTGTGCATCCCCCAAACCTTCCGGCCATAGGCGGTCTATATGGCGATAGGTCACGTCACTACTTATTTTCAACATTTTGCCGATATTGATGTCGGTATTGACACGGAGGCTGTAACGCTGGTATTCCGTATTCTTTGTCATACCTGGCTGATCCAGATAATCAAACGATACCAAATAACGACCGCTCTCAGTCCCTCCATTCAGATTCAGCGTATGCTGGGTGATATAATTGACGTTGTACACCTCATCCGGCCAACTGGTGTATGAGTGGTTATACGGGTCATTTCCTTTCTCGGTAGCGACAATATCATCTTCCGAGTATTTGGCGACACCACCCGCATTAATCAACGACTCGTTGACCATCGACATATATTCACGCGCTGAAACCTGTTCGGCTTTCACAGCCCTATCCTGAAAGCCGATCGAACCATTGTACGACAGTATAACCTTTCCTGCTTTTCCACGCTTGGTGGTAACCAGAATAACGCCATGTGCGGCACGCGATCCATAGATGGAAGCTGATGCGGCATCCTTCAGTACAGAGATACTCTCAATCTCCGATGACGGGATCTGGCTTAATGCCATCTCAATGCCATCTACCAGTACCAACGGTTTAGCATTACCGGTAGTTCCCACGCCACGCAGGAAGATATCCGGATCATCACTACCGGGAGCGCCGCCACGGTCAACAATAGTTATTCCCGGGGTCAATCCTTGCAATGCTTTTGTGGCATTGACAACGGTCATCTTGTTGATATCATCGCCTTCCAGTTTGACTACGGCTCCGGTTGTGGTTACTTTGCGTTGTACGCCATAACCGACCACCACTACTTCACTCAAAGCCTGGGTATTTTCGACCAATCGGATCATAAGGGTAGATTGGTTGCCGACGTTGATTTCTTGCGCCAAATAACCAATATACGATATCTGGATAGTAGCTCCGGATGGGACATCCAACGAGAATCTGCCATCCACATCCGTAACAACTCCATTGGTAGTTCCTTTCTCGATCACACTGGCACCGATAACCGACTCACCGGTTACATCGATTACAACACCCGTAATTGTTTTCCGCTGTTGCGATGCTACAGGTACTACAGCCGTAGCCCTATGGCTCGACAAAACGATATAGGATCCTTTCTGTGCATAATCCAGCCCCAGTGGAGATACCAATTGGTCCAGCACAACCTTGACCGACTCGTCTTCCATGCGCAAAGAAACCTGTTTGTTTACATCCACTTCCGAATCATAAATAAACAAATAATCTGTTTGGTTTTCGATCGCTTCCAGGTAACTTTTTAAGGGAAGATTCGTTCCATTTAACGTGATTTTCTGTGATATACCATTTTCCGCATGCAAGCAGAAAACCAATACAAACAACAGCATATACGTAATTTTTGTTATCCTGAAAAAGTGTACGTTCTTTACTTTTTCAGGAAAATAAATTCCCGACAAAGGTATTTTGCTCATAACTTTGTGATTTTAAAGATTAATAAAATTGTAGTTGTATTCTCTGCGATGTAGTCATCGCATCCATCATTTTCGTGTCTTTGCTATATGTTTAGATGTTTTTTCGTTTTGTTACATAGGCATCAGATTTATATGTCAGACCATTTTCAATAGCCATTAATCAATATACAGGATCGTATGATCCTCGTTCCATGAGATTTCAAACCGTGCATTCTGTTGTAATACCTGCAAGATAAAGTCTATACCATCATTCATCCGGCATTTGCCACTACACCGATAGCTATCCAGCTTCTGATTACGTACTATGATCTGGATATCGTATGCCTTTTCAAATCGTTTCATCAGGTCGGCAAACAGGATTTGATCGAAACAAATCAGACCTTCTCTCCAGCGATAATCATCCAGGTTGGAAATAGGCTCCACTACAAACTGATTATTCTCCCATTTGGTTTTCTGCCGGGGGGATAGGAGAATGTCTTCCTGTCGATGCATGGTATTAGTCACCCGGATAGATCCCTCCATCAATGCAGCCGAAAAAGTACTGTCCGCCTCGTTCACCTCGACATTAAATTTTGTCCCCAACACTTTCACTTCGTGGTTTCCCGCCTGAACAATGAAGGGATGTTTTACATCCTTTACTACTTCAAAATAACCTTCACCTTTCAGATTCACCATTCGCGAATCCCTCTTGAAAACGGCAGGATAGACCAGTTCGGAACAAGCGTTCAACCATACGAGTGTTCCATCGGAAAGGATTATGTTCACCCGTTCGCCTGGCGGAACGATGATCCGGTTTATCGCAATCGGTTCCTCCTGTTTTATCGCGGTATATATGTACAGGGCAGAAGCGAGTATCACAGCAAGCATCGCTGCCACTTTCAGACATGCCATCCACACCGGGTTCAATTTCAGGGGCTTCACTACTCTTGCCTCACTACTGCTCCTTCCATGAAATAATAACACATCAAAGTACTTACGTTCTCTGATAAGTTCCTGGCGGTTTTCATCGGCAGCCTCGACCCAGTTACAGACAGTCTCCTCTTCCTGTAAAGACGCCGTCCCTTCAAAAAACCGATGTAAGATGTGTTTGTCCATTTAAAAATCAATAGACTGTAAACGGACTTTGCCTTCTTCGTACATTCGTTTGCTGAGAATTCTTCCTCCGGTGATAACCGTCACATGCAATTTACCGGCAGTCCGTTTCACTTCGATATCAAATTCTTTACCAAAGGCACAGATGCTTCGCAAATTCATAGAATCCCATCCTTCAGGCAGACGTGGAATGAAATCAAACGAATGCAAACCGGTAGGACGGATACCGAACATACCCTCCGTAATGATCCGGCAATACAGTCCGCTTTCGGCAGACAAATGGCGTTGACTGCCCTCCGGCCAGGCTTCGATTGCGTAGGGAACATGGTCACCCAACAAGCGCCGGTTGGAATAGAAGGAAAGATAGTCCGTTGCTTTGGCTGTTTCACCACAGGCATAAACGCCACGCAAAGCATACAAGGTAGAACGATCCCAAAAGGTCTCACTACCGGCTTGGGTAAGCAAACCGTTCTCCGTCCACAGGCGGGGCGAGAACAAAGCCCGGATGGTAGCCTCTTTCCGGTCATAAATACCCACTGTCAACGGAATGCATATCCACGAGCGCAACAGATCATTGCCTTCATAATATTGATAGGTATTGAAACCCTCGACAGTAGCACCGAAGTAACGATCTATATTTTTTTTCAGCGATTCGGCCTGTTTGGTATAGGTAGATAACTGTGAAGACGGTTTATGCAGGTCTTTTCCCAGATATACGGCCGACAGCAAAGCATCATAATACAGCGACGAAGTACACAGATTTGCTTTTCCGGCAGGGAAACGCCCCTCCAACTCATCGGCATCTGAAAGCACAACACCGGCATCATTCAGGTTTCGCCTGCAATATTCCAATGTCCATTCAATCAGCGTCCATAATTTTTCGGCTTCGGCTTTATCTCCACGCGCCAGGGCATAACGGGTTGCACCATAAGCAATCATAGCGGCATCCCCACGATCGCCGGCACCATTCCAGATATCCAGACCTTCGGCAATGATGGAACTGGGGATAGGTTTAAATTCCGGATTCATGAACCGGGCAAAATGTTCATACGAATTGAAGGCTGAACGGTTGCCCACCTCATATCCCAGGAAGGGAAAGAAAGGATTCACATATTCCGCCTGGTCATTTGCCCAGATCGCAGCGTAGTAAGATTCACCACCCGGACCATGCATGAATCCGCCTTTCGTATGGTAAATACTTTCAGCAGCACGTATTTTAGCAAATGCAAACATGGTATTGATCACCGGATCAGGTGTCTCTAACACCAACTTGTCACGAAAGCCTGCAACCAGCAACTTACGGGCCTGTAACTCTGTTTCAATATTCAACGCCTCTTCAAACTCACCTTGCTTATAACCGGCAAAGAAAGCGCTGAACGTCAGTTCTTCACCCGGTTTCAATTGACGGGAGGTTTGCCCCTGAATCGTAGCCACCAACCGGTAGCTGCCATCTACTCCCTTCGCGGCATCTGTTTCAATAACGGAAGAAGACGATGGTACTTCGACCGATAATACTGTTTCACCCGCATTTCGGATCACATATTTTTCACAAAAAGCAGGCTGCGTGACTGAAGGGAACAGGATACGAGTAAGCGCCAACGCTCCTTTGCGCGGCAGCTCATAACTGCTTTCCACTTCCATGGTACCATTCAGTGTTACCGATTGCACTTTTTCATCCGGTAAAGACAGTCCATTCACCTCCACCATGTCGGTTATTTTCCAGGCAAACCGGCGCATCAGGCTGGCATGAGTGTTGTTCGGAATAGTACGCAACATCGGCCATACCATACTACGGTTCAGACTAAAAGAGCCGTCGGAGTTTACACCATAACGCAAGACGGTAGATACTTTCTGCCCGCTCATTTCGATGTGGTCCTCATGTGGCAAACGTTCGTCTATCCGCCATGTAATACCCCCCGACGCATTAATCACCCAATAATTTGTAATTGAAGCAGATACACAACCTGCCCATAGAAAAAGCAATAAAATATACCCCTGTTTTCTCATATTCCTTTTATTAACGTGTTTTTCATGTCCATCAACTATTAAGCACCTGTAAAGCCCCCCTCCCTAACGAAAAAACTGTTTTTTTATAAAAATAAAACAAAAACCACATAATCCTTTAATTTCTCCTTCATCAACTTCAATCCTTTAGAAATATGGAATTCCACACTTTTGACCGAGAGGGAACAAAGGGCTGCTATCTCACCATAGGTTTTATTCTCAAAACGGCTCAACATGAAAATGTGACGGGTTTTATCAGGCATGGCTGCCAGCGCTTCGTCGATCAGCAGTTGCACTTCTTCACTAAATATTTCTTTAGGATCACAGGCTTCAAGCGTCGCTATGCGCAGATTGTTCACGCGCAACTGATGCTCATACATACGCAGTTCCACACCTTCCTGTATCCGGAGATGTCGCAGATAATTAAGGCATTTATGCTTGATCGTTTCAAGTATATACGCAGGAATATTCGATTCTGCTGTCAACGAGTGTCTGTTCTCCAAAAAATACAGGACACTTTCCATCGTGATATCTTCCGCAGCAGCCTCATCTTGTATATAGGTTTTGGCAAAGCGTACAAACAACCCATGATAGTCGGTAAAGAGCTTATTCATTGTTTCTTTCTCCGCAATCTTCTCCATAGGAATCACCTGTTCACTCATTTTAGCAACCATACCAACTCCTCCGCTTTCATCCCATCCAGTGTTTCGGTGGCCATCCACTGTACGACGCCATCCGGATCTATGATGTAGAGCCGGGGGATCGTACTGTTGGCAAAAAGGGAGAAGACGGAACGATCCATATCCAGATAGAAAGGAACCGTGAAATGGTGGGCTGCCCAATAAGCCGCCACATCCGACCGTTTTTCCTCCCGGGCAATGGCGACAACCTGGTAACCATCCTCTTCTTTCAACGCTTTCCAAACCGCATTCACCTTCGGTAGTTCGCGCTGGCAATCACTGCAACCGGTGTGGAAAAAGACGAGCAGGGTACGTTTCCCCTTCAGGGAGGCGGAAGTAAACGTATTGTTCTCTCCGTCGGATACGGAAAAGGCGGGTACTTCATCACCCACAGTAATATAGTTTACTATTCCGGAGGTATCCGGCAATTCTTCTTTTATACAAGCGGAGAAGAAGAATACCTGCAACACCACCGCCAACCAAATCCAATCATTCATGCTGCGCATATCCGCCCTCCTTCTATTCTTCATTAGAGCCATATATAATCCCCGCTTTATCCCATCGTAGCTTATATGTATCCAGGGCGAGGAGGAAACGGGCATAATCCTTCTTCCCCTCTCCGCTCCATCCGCTTTCCGCATAGGCGGCGATTCGGGGATAGACTTTCCGGTTCATGCTTTCGACCGTAGGGATAAATTCGCCCCACATCTGGCAACCCAGCCCGAGTACATGCTTTTGTTGTTCGGCAGTCAGCCCTTCGGGAAGCGGGTTGAAAGCATACGCTTTTTCCAGCGGGATGCTTTTGTAACTATAATCCACATACGTAAAGACATGGTAGGAGTTGACGATGTCGTAGCCATTTTCCACGGTCTGGCGGACCAGTTCCGGATCGCCTTTCCAGAAATGGACGATACTGCCCGGTTCGAGCGCCTGTACATACTCCGTATCTTCCGCCGATTGGTATTCGTGTAGTTTGGCACCGGTAATCTCATTCCACCCCATCATACGGCGGCCTTTCCCGGCCAGCAGGCGGGAGATGGAATTGGTGAAGAAAATCTGGAGGGAGGCGGGTGTTGACAATTGGTGTTCACGCATATAGGCGTTGATCATCGGAGAGTCTTTCCACTGGTCGTATTTCACTTCATCGCCGCCGATATGGATCACCGGATCGGGAAACAACGTGATAATTTCATCCAACACATCTTCGAAGAACTGTAGCACACGGGAACCTGCCACATTAAACACATCAAAATGAACGCCAAAGGTACCGGGTACCCGGATCGATTTCCCGGATGTGCCCAGCCAGGGATAGGCAGCGATGGCGGCGCTGGCATGACCCGGCATTTCAATTTCAGGTACAACGCGTATATGGCGGGCAGCGGCATACGCCACCACCTCACGGATCTCATCCCCGGTATAAAAACCCCCATGCGGTTTGCCGTCGAACACCTTGCTATGGAAATGGTTGATCTCCGAAGAGTCGCGGTAAGCGCCAACGGATGTGAGCAACGGATAGGCAGGGATCTCGATACGCCATCCCTGATCGTCGGTCAGGTGCCAGTGGAAAACATTCATCTTCAGGGCTGACATCTCATCCAGGAGTCCGAGCACCACCTCTTTTCCTTTGAAATACCGCCCTTCATCCAGCATAAACGCACGCCAGCCGAACATCGGGAAATCAACAACCGACCCGGCCTGCACCATCCAGTCGCCTCCATCCTGCCGGATCTGCTGCCGGAGTGTCTGGATACCGTGGAGGATACCCGTGGCAGTGTGGGCGGTGATACGGATGGATGGGCGGGTGACCGCTATCGTATATCCTTCCGGATGGACGGGCGAAGCCGTCTCATCCACTGATAACACAATATTCCCCTTTGCTTTCCCTTCCTGCAGTTCCGGATGCATCCCGCAGTCGGCCTCCAGGAATGATTCCAACAGCCGGGCTTCGTTCGCCAGCGAACGCGGGTAAGCAATGGATGGTGTTTGTGAAAAGCGGAAGTTCCCCTGCGCATACGTTATCTGCTGCGGTTCGGGGAGGATACGGTATTCCACCACAGGGGGCGGCTCGCCGCAGGCAGTATTCAGCAGCAGGAAACAATAAACCGGAAGATAAGCAAGTAGCTTCATATACAAGGCTCTAACAGATAATGATACGCCCAAAGATACGAAAACGAACCGGTTGGCAATGAAGAGAACCCGTTTTTTATTCCTCAGGCAAAACAAATAATAAAATCGGTGTGTTGTATAAATGTTATTAAAGCTTCATATTCAATAAATGCAATATATCTATGAAAACTAAAGCAAGTTTATACAAACCTGTCCTGGCGCTACTCCTTGCTTCCATAGCGCTATGTACCGGTCGCGCACAAATGAAAGGCGACCATCTTCTGGGCGACAAAGGGCTGAAAGCAGGTACCCAGGCGCCGCCATCCATCGCCCTGGCCCTTCCGGTGTATTATTATAACGCTTCCACTTTCAAAAACGGGAATGGCGACAAAGTGGATCATGCACCGGGAATCAACTCATTCCTGACCGGCTTAGGAATCAGCGTCACAACCCACTTTAAAATCTTCGGCGGTAACTGGGGAGCTACCTTCCTCGTGCCCGTGGTAAAGAACAAAGTAGAAATTGACTCCGTCAAAGCCGACGGTTCGATCGCCTTCAGCGATATGTACCTGCAACCGATCTCCCTGGGATGGACCACGAAGCGCGCCGACTTTAATGTGGGCGCCGCCGTCTATATCCCGGCCGGCACCTATGAAGCAGGCGCGTCTGACAATAGCGGGCTGGGGATGTGGGGCTATGAGTTCAATGCCGGCAGTACCGTTTATTTCGATGCGTTGAAAACTTTCAACTTCTCCACCGTGGCGTTCTATGAATTCCATCAAAAGAAAAAAGGGACAGAGATGAAGGTGGGCGACCTGATCACCCTGTCCGGCGGACTGAACAAAGACTTCCGGATACCCGTGCAAGGCAGTAAATTGCCAATGGTGATCGGAGTTGGCGCCGTGTATTACATGCAATTCAAGGTTACCGACGACACCTTCCCCGAAACAAGCCAGCCCGTGCAACCCGTCAAGGACAAGATATTCGCCGCCGGTCTGGAAGGGAATATCCTCTTCCCGAAATCGCTGACAGCCGTTTCTGTCCGTTGGAATAAAGAATTCGGAGCGCGCAGCCGGGCCGAAGGATATACGCTTTTTGTCACCCTTTCGCAGGTGATAAAAATGTTGTAAGAAGCGACTGATAACAAATTGTTAGCTATCTTTGTACATATCTATATATCGAACGAGACAAACCATGGACAATTGTACGAAGACACAGATTATTCGCCTGATCCACAAGGAAATTATTCCGGCTATCGGTTGCACAGAGCCGATAGCCGTTGCTTTAGCCGCTGCAAAAGCTGCCGAAACGCTCGAACGGAAGCCTGAACAGATTAAAGTCTATCTGAGCGCCAATGTGCTGAAGAACGCCATGGGCGTAGGCATTCCCGGAACGGGCATGGTGGGACTGCCCATCGCCATCGCGTTGGGGTCCCTGATCGGTCGTTCGGCGTATGGCTTGGAGGTGTTGCGCGACCTTACCCCCGAAGCCCTCACCGCCGGTAAAGCCATGGTGGAATCGAAATGCATCGACATCTTCCTGAAGGAAACAGCCGAAAAACTGTATATCGAAGTATGCTGTACGGCGGGCGATTCGTCGGCCGTCGTCATCATCAGCCACGAACACACACGTATTATCTATGTGGAGAAAGACGGACAGGCAGTGTTAGACAACCGCGGAACCCATCCGGCGGCGGAAGAATGTGGCGAAGAAGAGCTCAGGCTCACCTTCGATACTGTCTATGCCTTCGCCGTTGAAACGCCGGTAGAAGAGATCCGTTTCATCCTACAAACAGCCGAGCTGAACAAGAAAGCCTCCGAGATGTCGCTCCAGGGAACCTTCGGGCATACGGTCGGCAAGATCGTCGCCGGCCCGAACGGAAAGAAATACATGGGCGACTCCTCCTTTTCACGGATGATCTACCGGACGGCAGCCGCCTGCGACGCCCGTATGGACGGAGCCATGATACCCGTCATGAGTAACTCAGGAAGCGGGAACCAGGGCATTGCCGCCACCATGCCCGTCGTTTCCTTTGCCGAAGATATCGAAGCCTCTGAAGAAGACCTGATCCGCGCCCTGATGCTGAGCCACCTGATGGTGATCTACACCAAGCAAAGCCTCGGACGCCTGTCGGCCTTGTGCGGATGTGTGGTAGCAGCCATCGGCGCCAGCTGTGGCATCACCTACTTGATGGGGGGCAGTAAAAAACAAATATCCTATGCGATCAAGAACATGATCGGCAACCTCACCGGAATGATTTGCGACGGCGCCAAACCCAGTTGCGCCATGAAAGTATCCAGCGGCGTATCCACCGCCATGCTTAGCGCCATGATGGCGATGGAGAATAAGGTGGTGACCCCGGTAGAAGGGATCATTGATGATGAAATCGACAAATCAATCACCAACCTGACCGTGATCGGTTCCAAAGGAATGGAATTTACAGACAGGCTGGTGCTTGATATCATGACGCACAAATCCTGAATCGGGACAGGATTACTTGCCGTTGACCATCGGACAGACATACACTTCGGTGAAACTGCCCTTCGCGGAAGTGTCACCCATCCCCTTGATCTCTTCAAGGTGTGTTTTCAGGTGAGGGAACTCCATGTGTTTGAGGTGTTCACCCTTGTTCGCCCAAGTTTCAACAATCATAAAGACAGTACTGTCGGTATAAGACTGGTACATGCCATAATCCAGGCATCCCGGTTCCTGCAGCGTACTCTCCCTGCATTTCTCAAACGATGTTTTGAAAGCCGACACATGTTCGGGAAGGATCGTCCGTTTGATATTCAGAACCACCTGCATCGAGTCTTTGGAATCTTTGCAGCATCCGCCACACGCGTCTTTAGCTACAGGGGTATTGCATCCGGCCAGTACAAACAGGCCCAGCGATAAAAACAAAAACAGCTTTTTCATACAAACTTTTTTATTGGATCATGTTATACATGGGCAAAGGTACAAACATTTCACTACCGGGATCGTATAAGAACACCTGATTATCCATCTATTTTCACAATTCCTTGTTTTCAATAACACTTGAAACAAATACTTGTCTTTAAGTGTTTTACTGGCAGATCCATTTGTTTAAGTAGGTAAACAGACTGAAATAAATGCTAAAGAGACGAACAGGTATCGGGCATAATGCGTAACTTTGCCCCCCGAATATGAATAGGTATTATTGTCGAATTTAAATCAAAAAGTATGAAAAGGAATCTATTGTATTTGTTTGCATTTGTATGCACGTTAGGCTTTACCACTGCCTGTGATGATGACGATGACCCCGTAGTGGATGAGAGCTGGAAAGAACTTGCCAGTACGTATGATGGCAATAAACTTGCCCTTACCTTAAATAGCAGCGCCCTGTTTGCCACCGAAGGCCGTTCGGTCGAGTTTACTCCCTCTTCGGCAACTGCAGGTGTGGTCAAACTGAACAATGCCATCCCGGATCAGGCAAGCGTGGAAGTTCCGGTTACCATGGCTAAAGGAGCAGATGGTTATACGTTTACCAGTAGTGCGACAAAGGCCGTAGGTGAAACAGCCGGAAAATCCACCATCGGTGTGGAAGGCTTAATCGCCACGGATGGTAAATTAACTGCCAATGTTACCCGTACGGTACAGAGCGAGGTAACAGGATTATTTAAGTTGAACTACGTGCAGAATGTAGGTGATGTCTATGTTGATATCGTTACAGCCGACCCTGCGACCAACGCCATGTTAGGCAGTCTGGCACCCGTAATCGGAGGAGCATTGGCCGCCAAAGTATCTGCCGTCACTGTTGATCTCTCCGACAAAGGCACGATGACTCCTACATGGACTAAGGTAGGCGAAACCACCCCGACCACGCTGGCTTCCATCCCTACTGTGGGACCGATGTTCGGCACACTCATCAACATGTATTATTCCGTAGCAGGCGACAAGCTGATGATCGGACTGGACAAAGGATTGCTGACGAACCCGGCGATGGCCGCTATCTCACCGCGCCTGCAGGAAAAAATCGGTATGGATCTGCAAACGCTTACATCCATGCTGGCTGATGTGAACGGCTTCCTGATGATCCCCCTTACCTTCAAGCAGGAAGGCAGCCTCACCACATTCTATGCCGACAAGGCTCTGGTTTTGAAAATTGCTAATTCCGGCATGTTGACCAAGTTCATCCCGGAAAACCTGGCGCCTATGATTAACGGCATGCTTCCCCTCTTGCAAAGCGCAGAAAAAGTCAATATCGGTTTACGCTTCACAAAATAAGCGAACCGCTGGTATAACGAAAAAAGCCGCCCTTTCCGGGGTGGCTTTTTTTATGCGCATGATGCCCGGGTAGGGGCAAAAAAAGAGGAGGGTTTCACAACCATCCTCTTCCGGTGCAATAATTATAGATATAAAATTATCCTTCGATCTCCGGTTGGAGGAAATCAACGAAACACAGGGCGGCCAGAGCCGTACCGTAGCGTTTCTCGATGGTGATCCCTTCCGTGATAAAGTTAAGTTCACCTAAGTAATACTTACCATAGGTTTTCTGGTGGAGGTCGTTGATCACGCGGATCAAACGCGACTCCAGCTCTTCAATACGATACCGGCCGCTTACTTCGCAGACAAGTGCGCCCACCTTTTCGTCAAAGTTCTCGTCTTTGTACATCCAGGCGTAAACCACACCGGCAGAAACAAACTCATCCTGGTATCCGTGCGACACGGCCATGATGGTTTTCATTTCCGAACCAAATGGAGGAAGGTCTATTTCATCCATGGTTACCAGATGCGCCGTAGCAGGTATGACAGACGAATACGTCATGATATTGAAGTCTGAAATACCGGCATCATAAAGGGCCATGTGATAAGAGCCGGCGTGCTTTTCCAGATCCGACTCTCCACTTCCCTTCGTAATAAAAAAGGTGTTTGGAATTAAATTCCCAACTTTCTTTACCATCTACTTAACTTGTTAGAAATTAATACAACGTGTTTGAGCCGACAAAATTAGAAACTTATTCGATATAAAACACTTTATATATGTGAAAAACATCCCTTCACCCACATATTTTCTCAACAGGTGAACCTTTTCACCCGGATGGCTGTTCTGCTTATATAACAAAACATAAAAAGCCATATGATCACACTGTGCTTAAGTATAATAATGTTAGCTTTACCAAAGGAAGCCGACAATCAGATAACAGAAAAAGAAGGAAAAATTATGAAATTTGAATTAGTACAATTACCGTACGCAGCCAACGCGCTGGAACCGGTTATCAGTAAGCAAACCATTGAGTTTCATCACGGCAAGCACCTGCAGGCCTATGTAAACAACCTCAATAATCTCGTGCCGGGCACCAAGTTTGAGAATGCCCCGCTGGAAACCATCGTGAAGGAATCCGACGGCGCCATCTTCAACAATGCCGGACAGGTGTTAAACCATGATTTGTATTTCACCCAGTTCTCACCCAAAGGAGGCGGTAAGCCCGCCGGCAAGCTGGCCGATGCCATCAATGCCACCTGGGGATCGTTCGAGAATTTCCAGAAAGAATTCGAGACCAACGGCGTAGGTCTGTTCGGCTCGGGTTGGGTATGGCTGGCGAAAGACAAAGACGGCAAGTTGTCGATCACCAAAGAAGCCAACGCCGGTAACCCCGTTACCAAAGGGCTGACCCCGATCCTTGGTTTCGACGTGTGGGAACATTCCTACTACCTCGACTACCAGAACCGTCGCGCCGACCATCTGAAAGAACTCTGGAAGATCGTCGATTGGGACGTGGTAGGTAAACGATACTAACAACAGGGGGCGCCTCTCAGGGGCGCCTTTTTTCATCCCCCTATCTCAGGCGAACCCCATCCTGAACACCGTTGCCTTTCCCGGTTCAGACCGTACCGTGAGTGTGTCGTTTTGCAAAAGGCAGTACGTGCCACGAAGGCTGAAATGACGTATTACACGGTATTTGGGGGAAACTGCTTCCACCTTCCACTAAGGGATGTTATCGTGCAGGCTTACATTATGTTAGATAGTGGAAGGGAGGTGTGTTTTTCCTTCCACTTTCCCTCCACTCTCCTTCCACTGTGTGGCAATCATTCCGGCAATCTCGTATGCTGTCCCATTTTGAAATGGTACACCCGGCATTTCTATCTGCGTGTAGATGTTGATCTATCTGCATGTAGATGTTGTGCTGACAACATCCAGACGTTGTCCGCACAATATCCGGATCTTGTCCGCACAACATCCAGACGAAGATTGAAATGTTGACATCTTTTTTTGCTCTTCCATTTGTCGCAAAGCTCAAAACTTCCACCTATGATTGTGT
>JAVBUE010000088.1:0-28753 GCA_031555735.1 Tannerellaceae bacterium | reverse complement strand
TTTTCTTTTTGCGCACAAACATGTGCAAATATAGCAGTTTTCAACCGTTGCGTCACCCAAATCACCCAACAGATAGTTGTATATATCTGATTATCAGATGTGAAATTCTATTAAGCTGAAATTGTGTCAAAGTCAGGAAATCTGTCGCAAATCTGCCGGGTGTGTGTCTTATTAGGGAAGACATGATAAAACACAAACTAAACGCACAAATTGTGGAGAATAAGCCAGCAGAGATACAGGCACAATTGGATGCTATCGCCAAGGTTGAACGGGATATCCGGGAATACAAGTCATACGATACGGCCGAAGCCTACCGGAAGGTGGAAAGAAGAATGGCAGGATCTGCCACCCAAAGGTTTCAATGGCGGCGGATCTGTCTGGTTGCCGCGTCGTTGCTTTTACTGCTTATCCCCACATCTATCCTCTCCTACTTATATATTAAACAATATATCGAAGACGGACGAACCTACCTTTCCGTGGAAGCGGCGCCGGGCGTGGTCACCCAATTTAAGTTGCCCGACGGATCCGGCGTGTGGTTAAATGCCGGTAGTACGCTTCATTACCCGGTCCGCTTTTCCGGCAGGGAGCGAAAAGTAGTACTGAACGGCGAAGGGTATTTTGATGTCGAATCAAATAAAGAGAAACCATTTGTCGTGTCGTTGCAGGAACAACTGGAGGTGAAGGCATATGGAACACAATTCAACATCAAGTCATATCCCGATGAGCCGATGATTGAAACGACCCTGGAAGAAGGGAACATTGAATGGATCTGCCGGGACCATGCTGTCCGTTTACATCCCGGTGAGATCGTATGCTACAACCGGGCGGAAAAGAAGACCACTGTCAGCAAAGTGCAGGTAGCCGAAAAAATCTCATGGATAAACGGCATACTCATATTCCGCCGTAACTCACTGGAGGATGTAACACGGACATTGTCGCGGCGCTTCAATGTGGATATCGTATTACACAAAGGGAAGGGTACGTATCCGGATTTTAATTTCCGCGCTACGTTCACTACAGAAACAATCACACAAATACTCGATTATATGAAGATGGCTGCACCGATCCGATGGTCGTTTGCCGACGCCGAACAGCAGAAAGATTATTCCTTTACGCGCCAACGAATTGATATATGGTTGAACTAAATACTTATCAAATATAATTAAGAAAGGAGGTCTCGACAAGAAAAACAAACGTGCAAAGAGGGCAAGAATAAGCGCCACTCATTCTTGCCCCGGGTTAATCATCAGTTCAGCAAAAGTAGAACTGACCATTGTTAAATTAAAACGATTACAAAGTTATGAAATTATTTAATCCCTTCAAGGAGCAGAAGCCCTGTTCCTCCTGTAAACTTATTCGTATCATGAAAATAAGTCTGCCTCTCTTATTTATTCTGCTGCTACAGTTGCATGCGGGAAATTCGTTCTCGCAGACCAAAATGGTTTCACTTTCACTGAAAAACAAAACGGTAGAGCAAATACTGGACAAAATCGAAAAGGAAACCGGATACAGTTTCCTATATACCGACAAAACGGTGGATATCAACAGGCGTGTCGATGTCCATGTCACAAATAAGAATATCAACGAAGTGCTGGATGCTGTATTTAAATACACGAATGTCAGATACAATATTGTAGATAAACAAGTGATCTTGTCGGATGCCACCGGATCAGGATCAGCGCCCACTTCTCAAATCAGCAACCAGGCACGGAGGATCACCGGTCTTATAGTGGATCATCTGAAGGAACCGGTCATTGGTGCCAACGTGGTTGTAAAAGGAACTACTATCGGGAATATCACGGACCTGGATGGTAAGTTTACATTAGAAGTACCCGAGAACTCGGTTTTGGTAATCTCCTATATCGGATATATTACCCAGGAAGTACCCGTAGGTAAACAAACCGATTTGCAGATCCAATTAATTGAAAATACGCAGCTCATTGATGATGTAGTGGTGATCGGTTATGGTTCCGTGAAAAAAAGCGACCTGACAGGTGCTGTCTCTTCCGTGAAAACAACAGAAATCCAGCAAACACCCATGGTATCAATTGATCAGGGATTGGCCGGACGTGCGTCGGGTGTACAGGTAACCCAAACATCGGGTATGCCGGGAGCGACGGCTTCTATCCGCGTCAGAGGAAGCAGCTCGTTGCAGGGCGGGAATGAACCGTTGTATGTTATTGACGGTTTCCCGGTTTACAGTGGGGGTGGCGTCGGTGATACGGGAGGGAAAACATCCATAAGCGGATTATCAACCGTCAATCCCTCCGATATCGAATCCATTGAAATCCTGAAAGATGCTTCCGCCACAGCCATTTATGGCGCCCGTGCCGCCAATGGTGTGGTATTGATCACTACAAAAAGCGGGAAAAAAGGAGTTGACAATGTCACCTTCGAATCCAGTTTCGGGGTTTCCAAAGTAAGCAAGCTGATTGATGTAATGGATGCGCAGGACTATGCCAAACTCGTGAATGAAGCCTATACCAACGATGGGATGAAACCCTATTATGACGATGCGGCCTTAGCTGAAATAGCCTTGCTCGGAAAGGGTACCGACTGGCAAAAAGAGGTATTCCAGACAGGTTTCAGCCAGAACTACAACCTCACCTTCTCGGGAGGGGATGAAAAAACGCAATATGCAATTTCCGGTAACTATTTTGACCAGACAGGAGTGATCATTAAATCCGATTTCAAACGTTACTCACTCCGCCTGAACCTGGATCGCCATTTGTCAAAGACTTTCACGGCAGGGACACATTTCTCTGTCAGCCATACAATAACTAACTCAGTGGAAACCGAATCCGGCGGTGAAGGAGGAGTTGTTACAGGCGCACAGAAATTTAATCCTATCCTGCCGATCTATTCAGATCCGGGAACAGGGACATATACCCAGATCAATACCCCGGGAACGTTGCTTCCCAATCCGGTTGCCACAGCCAACGAACGTAAATTCAACAATGCCATTTCCCGTATGCTCGGGGATATTTATCTGCAGTGGGAGATACTAAAAGACCTGAAATTGAAAGTGTCTGTTGGCGCGGATGTCATGTACCTGAAAATGAATAAATATACGCCTTCAACCATCTACCAGGCCAACGGACAGGCAAGGGGCGATGTAGGTGTAAGTAAAATGATCAACTGGCTGAATGAAAATACATTGACATGGAACAAGAGCATTGGCCAAGACCATTCGTTCAACGTATTGGGAGGATTTACCATGCAACAGAACAATACGGAATACGTTATGGGATCCTCATCGAATTACGTAAATGATGTCATGCAGTATAATAACCTGGGAGCAGGTTCCGTCTATAACGCCCCTGCATCCAATGCCCCTCAATGGAGCTTGCTGTCTTACCTGGCGCGTGTGAATTATACGCTGATGCAGCGGTATCTTTTCTCGGTGAACGCTCGTGTGGACGGTTCTTCCCGGTTCGGCGCAAACAACAAATACGGCTTTTTCCCGTCAGCATCGGCTGGTTGGCGTATCTCTGAAGAACCATTCATGGAATCGCTCCGTACCTTCATGCCGAATCTGAAGCTGAGAGCCAGCTATGGATTGACAGGGAATACCGAGATCGGCGCCTATGAGTCACTCGCCACATTGGGATCCAACAGTTGGGTGATAGGCAACCAGCAGGTAACAGGCTTTTTCCCGAATAAGATACCCAACCCCGACCTGAAATGGGAGAAGACAGCACAGCTGGATATTGGTCTGGACGTGGGTATCCTTGAGAACAGGCTCCGCCTTACTGCAGACTATTACCGGAAAGAAACCACCGACCTGTTGTACGACGTGGCCATTACCGGAGTATCCGGCTACAGCACGATGCTCAAGAACATCGGAAGCATGGAAAATACCGGGTATGAGTTCTCCGTTGAGAGCGATAATCTGACCGGCGCTTTCAGATGGACTACTACCTTTAATATCTCCTTCAATAAAAATAAAGTGTTGGAACTGGGAGGCGAATCGTATAAAGAAATGGGCGAAAGCGATGGGCACCTGAAAACAGGATCCGTCCGCCGGCTGATCGTGGGAGAGCCTGTCGGCGTCTTTTACGGATACCGCTTCGACGGTATTTTCCAGAACGAAGAAGAGACCAAAAAGCAAACTTCTTCCGCTTCGCCGATCGGCATAGGTCTCCGTAGATACAAAGACCTGAACGGAGATGGCAAGGTAGATGCAGCGAACGACCGTGAAGTATTGGGCGATGCCAACCCGGATTTTTTTGGCGGCATGGCTAATAATTTCTCCTACAAAGGCTTTGAGTTGAATGTCTTCCTGCAATATTCGTATGGAAATGAGATCTTCAATATGAATGCCGTAGAATTGGAAACGCCTACCGGCGGACAGAACGCCTACCAGGATCTGACGAATCGTTGGACGCCAACGAATCCGAGTACTATTTATCCGAAGGCTACCACCAACCGGAATGTACTGATCAGCGACCGCTTTATCGAAGACGGCTCATACCTGAAACTGAAGACCGTCTCCCTCTCGTATGGCTTCCCCAAAGTAAGGATAAAACATATCCAGGGAATCCGTGTATATGTGACGGGGCAGAACCTGCTTACGTGGACCAACTACCGCGGCTATGACCCGGAAGTCAGTTACCGTGGCGCCTCCACGTTGGAAGCAGGTGAAGACTTTGGCGGATATCCGCAGTCACGTACCTTTATGTTTGGTGTGAAGCTTGATATTAAATAACCTATTAAATCGAACAGTATGAAACGAATGATTATATTTGCATTCATCAGCATAGTCTTTGGGTCTGTAACGGGATGTACGTCCTTCCTGGATGAAAAGCCTGCCGACAGGCTGGTGGTCGATAACTTCTACAGTACCCAGAAAGATGCGGAAGCCGCCGTAAACGCGGCCTATCAACAGTTAAACACGATATACAACCGGTTAATGTATATGGTAGCCGAACTACCCACCGATGTGATGAAGAACGGATTGGGAATGCCGAATGCATTCCTGCAGGATATGGAATTCATGCGCTATAATTCGGAAAATACGTTTATCCGGGATATGTGGAACAACAACTATGCCGGTATCATGAAATCCAATGCCGCCATCAACAACATCCCCCGGATCACGATGAATACCACTATACAGGAGCGGTTGATCTGCGAAGCGAAGTTCCTTCGTGCACTTTATTACTTCAACCTGGTGCGCTTTTTTGGTGATGTACCGCTGGTAACCAAGCTGGAAAGCATAAACGATGCGATGGGGCCGCGTGTTTCCAAAGATCAGATTTATGCACTGATCATCCAGGATTTGCAAGAGGCCGAGGCTGTTCTGCCGGTACGTTCCGATTATGCGGCAACGGATGAAGGAAGAGCCACAAAGGGAGCTGCCAAGATTCTGTTGGCCAAGGTTCTGATGACAAAAGGAGATTTTCCCGCCGCCAAAGAGAAACTGGCCGAAGTAGTGGAAAATGAAAGGACTTACGGTTATGGTCTCCATCCCGATTATGCAGCGAACTGGCATACAGAGGCCGAAGCCGGGATAGAGGCCGTACTCTATATTGAATACAAGAAACCGCCTCTGACCAGTAACGGTGAAATGGGACTGGCCGGTCCTAAATATTCAGTACCCGGAGGGAATATCGGGGTGAACGGATCAAATGAAGCGGATATTCCGACGAAGGAACTATATGATGCGTTTAATGAGAATGATACCCGCAGGCATGTCAACCTGCGTTACGACTTCTATAGTATGGTAGAACAGAAGACCGTAATGTCCAGCATTCCCCTGTTCAGTAAGTATTGGATCGATGGCATTTCCGCTTCGAACCAGTGTGATATCAACATGCATATCATCCGCTATGCAGACGCCCTGTTGATGTATGCCGAGGTATTGAATGAGACTGGCGAACCGGCCAATGCCCATCAGGTATTGAACCGGGTACGCGAGCGGGCGTTCAAAGGTACGTCAGGCAACTACACCGGCCTTTCCAAGGAACAATTCCGCACAGCCATACTGGATGAAAGGCGGTTGGAATTCCCGATCGAAGGACATCGCTGGTTTGACCTGGTACGTACCGGTACATTCCTTCAAAGGATGAAAGACCATAGCGCTTATGAGGCCGGTGTTGCTGAAACGAACAAAACAGATATCGCTAAGAACCTGAAAGACTATATGATACTGATGCCTATCCCGCAGCGCGAACTCGACCTGAATCCGGAATTGACACAAAACCCCGGTTGGTAATTATTTAAACATATATATGAAATGAAAGAATCTTATATCCATCCATTACTTATTACAGCCGGAATCGCAGGTTTGTGTTCCGCTTGTACGGATACGGATAAGCGGGAGAGTAAACGCTCTCCCGCCCAAAAGCCGTTGAACGTTGTCTTTATCCTTTCCGACGACCATCGTTACGATTACATGGGGTTTATGAACACCCTTCCCTGGTTGCAGACGCCGGCCATGGACCGGATGGCGAAAGAAGGTGCACATATCCGGAATGCGTTTGTCACCACCTCACTATCGTCACCCAGCCGGGCCTCTATCCTGACGGGAATGTATTCACATACCCATAAGGTAGTCGACAACACTGCGCCGCTTCCTCCCGGACTGACGTTCTTCCCTGAATATCTACAGAATGCCGGTTATAAAACCGCGTTCTTCGGCAAATGGCATATGGGAAACGACTCGGGTGATCCCCAACCGGGCTTTGACCATTGGGAAGGTTTCCAGGGACAAGGCGAATACTATAACCCCCGTATCAATACCAACGGAGAATGGATACATTACCAGGATAGCGCATATGTGACCGACCTGCTGACGGAACACGCCCTTGATTTCATGAAAAAGCAGCAAGCCGACGAAAAACCGTTCTTTGTTTATCTTTCGCACAAGGGTGTACACGACAACTTCGCTGCAGCCAAACGGCATAAAGGACGTTACCAGCAGGAGCAACTCGTGCTGCCTCCTTCATACCATATGCCCGAATACGGGATACATCCGCTGCCATCTATTGACAAAAATACAGGAAAAGCCGCCTCAGGTAAGGACTACTACGGTGAAAACATGATGCCCGACTGGGTAAAGAACCAACGGGAAAGCTGGCACGGAGTGGACTATTCCTACCATGGCCGCCCCTGGGATGTACAGGTACGTAATTATTGCGAAACATTGCTGTCGGTGGACGAAAGCATTGGGGCTGTACTGGATTATCTCAAAGAAGCGGGTCTGGATGAAAACACACTCGTGATCTACATGGGTGATAATGGTTTTGCATGGGGAGAGCACGGGCTGATCGACAAACGCCAGTTCTACGAAGAATCTGTCAGAGTGCCGATGCTGGCCCGTTGCCCGGGTCTGTTCAAAGGCGGTATCGTAGTCGACCAAATGGTCCAGAACGTGGATATCGCTCCCACGATTATGGATTACCTGGGTTTACAGAAGGCCGACCAGATGGTTGGATATTCGTTTATCCCCTTGTTAAAAGGCGAACAAACCGAATGGCGTGAACGTATTTATTACGAATACTATTGGGAACACGAATTTCCGCAGACTCCGACCATGCACGGTGTCCGTACCGACCAGTACAAATACATCCGCTACCATGGCATCTGGGATACGAACGAATTCTACGACCTGAAGGAAGATCCGAATGAGATGCACAACCTGATCGCTTCCCCCGGACATCAGGAAGTGATCAAGCAACTCAACCACGACCTCTACAACTGGCTCGAAGAGACCGGCGGTATGAGTATCCCGTTGAAACGGACCGAACGTCCGCACTTCGACCATCGTAATCAACGCAACTATTAATAACACAACAGGAATATGAAAAGACTATTTAATTACAGATCGTTCGGATTATGCATGATCGGACTGGGAGCTATCCAATTTGTGAATGGCGCCGACAAACGTCCGAATATCATCTACATCATGTCTGACGACCACACCTCCCAGGCGATCAGCGCCTACGGAGGCATATTGGCGAATGTGCTGCCGACACCGAACATCGACCGGATCGGCAAGGAAGGCGTTCGAATGAACAATTGCTTTGTCACCAACTCGATCAGTACCCCCAGCCGGGGTGCGATACTGACAGGACAGTACAGCCAGAAAAATGGCGTTTATACCCTTGGCGACCAGTTGGATCCTACCCATCCGACCGTGGCGCGTAACCTGCACGATGCCGGATACCAGACCTGCATTATCGGCAAATGGCACCTCGGTACCGAACCGCAGGGATTCGATTATTATAATGTATTGCCCGGACAGGGAAGGTATTATAACCCGATCCTGATCGGAAAAGGCATGTGGGGCGATAATCCCGCGTCCTTTATTGGCGAAAGGACCGACAAGGGGAAAGAATACCAGGGACATTCTACCGACGTGATCACCGACGAGGCGCTCCGGTTTATGAAAGAACGGAACACGGATAAACCTTTCTTTCTCATGTGCCACTTCAAGGCTCCACACCGTCCCTGGCAGCCTGCCGAACGATTCAAGGACCTGTTTAAGGATGTGACCGTTCCCGAACCTGACAACCTGCTTGATACCTACGATGGGAAAGGCCAGTATGCCCGCTTGTTACAGATGAGTATGGAGAACCTCAACAAGACGGACCTCAAAATAGACATCCCCGAAGGAATGACACGCGACGAGCAGCGCCATTGGGCCTACCAGCTCTATATCAAGGATTACCTGCGGTGTATTGCGGGAATTGACGAGAATGTGGGGCGGCTGCTGGCTTATCTCGACGAGAATGGTCTGACAGAGAATACCGTAATCATCTATACCGGCGACCAGGGCTTTTTCCTGGGCGAACACGGTTGGTTCGATAAACGGCTGATGTATGAAGAATGCCTCCGCATGCCCTTCCTGATGAGGTATCCGAAAGAGATCAAACCGGGTACGGTGAACAATGATATTGTCATGAATATAGACTTTGCACCTTTGTTCCTCGACTATGCCGGGGAGAAGGCACCGGCTCATATGCAGGGAGAAAGCTTCCGCAAGAATGCGGCGGGCAAAACGCCGGCCGGCTGGCGGAAGTCCATGTACTACCGGTATTGGATGCACGCCGACGGTTCACACAATGTAACGGCCAATTACGGGATCCGCACTGACCGGTATAAACTGATCTTCTACTACGGGCAGCCGTTGGGCATGAAAGGGACGAAAGACACACCGGTTGTCCCTGCCGAATGGGAGCTATACGACCTGCAGGATGATCCGGCCGAGATGAAGAACATCTATAACGATCCGAAGAACAAAGCGCTGATCACTGAACTGAAGAACGAGCTGCTGCGATTAAAGAAAAAATACGGAGACGAAGACAGCGCCTATCCGCAGATGCAACCGGTGGTTGACACCTATTTCTGGTAACCGTTATGCTAAACAGACAACTGAATATCATGTTGGGAAGCGCTTTGCTTTGTACGGCAAACCTACAGGCAGAGAAGCTTCCCAATATCATCCTCATATTTATGGATGATATGGGATATGGCGATCTCACCATCACAGGAGCTACCGGATACCAGACCCCGTCGATCGACCGGCTCGCCAAAGAAGGGATGTTCTTCTCCCAGTTTTATGCCGCCCAACCGATCAGTTCGGCTTCACGTGCCGGACTGATGACAGGGTGTTATCCGAACCGGGTCGGTATCCCCGGAGCATTATTACCCCAGATGAACAAAGGAATCCATGCCGATGAAGAGACCATAGCCGAAGTACTGAAGAAGAAAGGCTACACCTGCGGAATGGTAGGGAAATGGCATCTGGGTCATTTGCAACCGTTCCTTCCGCTTCAGAACGGTTTCGATGAATACCTGGGTCTGCCTTATTCAAACGACATGTGGCCGGTAGATTATGCCGGTAAGCCGGTCACCCCGGCTTCGAACCTGCCGAACAAACTTCGCCACCCACCGTTGCCGTTGATCGACGGCAATGAAAAGGTACGCGAAATACGGACATTAGACGACCAGGCCGGACTGACGACCTTATATACCGATCGTGCCGTCCATTTCATTGAACGGAATAAAGGAGGCGAACAACCGTTCTTCCTCTATTTCGCCCATTCCATGCCGCATGTACCCCTCGCCGTATCCGATAAGTTCAAGGGGAAAAGCCAGCAGGGAATGTATGGCGATGTGATGATGGAGATCGACTGGAGTGTAGGGATGCTGCTGGAAACGCTCCAAAAGAACCAGTTGGAAGAAAATACACTGGTCATCTTTACTTCCGACAACGGCCCATGGGCCAACTTCGGCAATCATGCCGGTAGCACCGGAGGTTTGCGGGAAGCCAAAGCGACTACGTTTGAAGGAGGGAATCGTGTTCCCTGCATCATGCGCTGGCCGGGGGTCATCCCGGAAGGGAAAGCATGTAACCAACTGGCTTCAACTATTGATATCCTGCCTACGTTGGCCGCCATTGCCGGCGCTCCCTTACCTGGGTTGCCTATTGACGGGGTCAGTATCCTCCCCTTGTTGAACGGGCAAAGCGATACTTCTCCCCGCACACATTTCCTTTACTATTATAAGGAAAACGACCTGGAGGCCGTACGCGACGGACAGTTCAAACTGGTCTTCCCGCATAAACATGAAACCTATCGTTCGAACCTACCTGGCAACGACGGCTATCCGGGGATCCGGGGCACGACAGATATCGGGCTTTCACTTTTCGACATACGACGGGATCCCGGCGAACAATACAATGTTGCCGAATTATACCCTGAAGTGGTGGCACGCCTTTCGGCCATTGCCGTTTCTGCCCGCGAAGACATGGGCGATAACCTCACCAGTCAACCCGGCAAAAACCGACGCTGCGCCGGTGAAGTATTTTGAGAAATAAGAGGGTTCAGGGCGCCATCGATTCTTTCCAGGGCTCCCGTGTTAAAATCCCGCCGGTTTGCAGTGCCGGTATCCGTAAAAAACCGTATCATTGTGGTTCTTTTGAATTTCTGTTAACAAATCGGGGATATGGATATGAAACGAATCGTGTGTTTGGCGGCTTGTCTTGCCGGGAGTATAGTACCTTTTATCACTGTGGCGCAGCGGAGCCTGACGGTGGACGACCTGGTAAACTGGCGGCGGATCACCGACCAACGGCTATCGGACGACGGGAAATGGACGGCCGTCAAAGTGGAACCCTGGGAAGGCGACGCCACCATCCGGCTGTACAACGCAAAGGGTGCCGAAGTGGCTTCGTATGACCCGGCCGCCAAAGTCGAATTTGCCTCCTCCTCGCAGTATGCGCTGGTCACCCGCGTTCCCTCCAAGGCGCTCACCGATTCGTTGAAACTGCGGAAGACCAAAGAAGACGAGATGCCGATGAACACCCTCATCGTCCGCCAGTTGTCCGGCAGGGAAGAAACGATCGATTCCCTCAAAAGCTACCTGCTAGCGGAGCGTGCCGACTGGTTGGGCTACCAACGGGGACGCAAAGACTCCACGTTGCATATCCGTTCGCTCGACGGCAGCCGTACCTACCGCTACCCCGCTGTAAAGGAATATAAATTCGCCCGGAAAAGCGGCATACTTTATTATGTATCCGGTGGCGATACCCTCGGAACCAAAGCAGGTCTTTACACCTTCCTGCCCGACAAAGGCGTCACAACGCTGGTGAAAGAAGGCAGCGGTGTATTCAAACAGATCGCGCTCAACGAAACGGGCGACCGCCTCGCCTTTCTCTACTGCGAGCAGAAAGATTCTGTCTATAAGGCGCTCGACCTCTGGCTGTCTGTAGCCCAACAACCAGCGACCCCGATTGCCGCTCGTGGCCATCAGTCCCTCCCCGCCGGATGGGTGCTGAATGAGAACGGGGAAGTAAGCTTCTCGGAGAACGGCCGCCGCCTCTTCTTCGGCAGTTCGCCCGAGCCCCGGCAGAAAGACACCACCCGTCTGGAAAGCGATTTCCCTGGTGTACAGGTTTGGAGCTGGAACGAGCCGGAACAATACACCGTCCAGTCGTTCAATAAAACCAACGAACTGAAACGTACCTACCGCGCCGTCTATAATATCGAAGCCGGCACGCTTTTCCAACTCGCCGGTGAAGAACTGCCCAACTGCCAGGTGGCCGACGAAGGAAACGCGCCCTTCGCCCTGCTCTCCACCTCGCGCCCCTACTCCCTCTCGTCGATGTGGGAAGGAAGGACGCGCTCCGACTATTACACCGTCTCCCTTGAAACCGGCGAACGCCAGTTGATCCGCCGCGCCGACTATGGCCAGTTACGCCTCTCACCCCGCGGGAGATACGCCTTCTGGTATGCCGATACCGACAGCAGTTGGCACACCCTCTCGCTGGCCGACCTGAAAACATACCGCCTCACCACCCCGACCTCTTTCCCCGCCTGGGATGAAGACAACGATGTTCCCGATTATCCCTCCTCCCACGGCGCTGCCGGGTGGCTGGCGGATGATACGGCCATCCTCCTGTACGACCGGTACGATATCTGGCGGTTCGACCCGCAAGCCGCCACTCTCCCCGTCAACCTCACACGCAACGGACGGACGGAAAAGATCACCTACCGCCGTATCCGTACGGACAGGGAAGAGCGGTGGATCGACCTCTCCCGCCCCCAACTGCTTGCCGGATTCAATGAAACCACCAAAGGCTCGGGATTCTACGAAAGCACGCTCATCAAAGCCGCCCCGCCGAAAACACTGCTGGCAGGCAACTGTCTGCTACGCTTCGGCATGAAGGCGAGGAACAGTGAAGCGGTGATCTACACGTCGGAGACCTATGAACAGTATCCCGACGTACGGCTGGCGGATCTCCGTTTCCGCCAACCCATCCAACTCACGCATGAAGGCCGCCAGCAGGAGGGTATCCGCTGGGGAACGACCGAACTGGTGTCGTGGACCTCTGCCGACGGCATCCCCCTCGAAGGCGTAGTGTATAAACCCGCCGGGTTCGATCCGTCGCGGAAGTATCCGATGATCGTCAACTTCTACGAACGCAATGCCGAAACGCTCTATAGTTACCACATGCCCGAACCGGGACGTTCCACCATCGACTACCACATGTACAACAGCCAGGGCTATCTTATCTTCAACCCCGACGTGCGGTACCGCGACGGTTATCCGGGCGAGAGCTGTTACAACGCCGTGATGCCGGGTATCGATCTACTGGTTGCCCGGGGATATGTGGACGAGCAGTCGATCGGCGCGCAGGGACATAGCTGGGGCGGATACCAGGTGGCCTACCTCGCCACACGGACTAACCGCTTCGCCGCGATTGAATCGGGTGCGCCAGTGGTGAATATGTTCAGCGCATACGGCGGTATCCGCTGGGGAAGCGGGCTTGCCCGGGCGTTCCAGTACGAACATACGCAAAGCCGCCTGGGCGCTACGCCGTGGACGGGACCGGAGCGTTACACCGCCAACTCGCCCCTCTTCGCTATGGATAAGGTGCAGACACCGATCCTGATCATGCACAACGATGCCGACGGGCATGTGCCCTGGTATCAGGGGATCGAATACTTCGTCGCCCTCAAACGCCTCGGCAAAGAGGCGTGGATGCTCAACTACACCGGCGAACCGCACTGGCCGATGAAGATGGCGAACCGGATCGACTTCCAACGCCGTATGCTCCAATTCTTCAACCATTTCCTACAGGGATCACCCATGCCGCAGTGGATGCAGGAAGGCGTACCCGCCGTCAAACAGGAATATGAATTAGGTTATTAACGTATTTAACTGCCGTAAGAGCGTTGATTGTCAACGGAAAATAATATATTTGCGGGAAGATCACAATCCTCCGTGAATAAACAGCTTGTGTTCCTTTGTCTGCTCTGGGTGGGCGTGGCCTGCTCGGTTCCTTCAACGCCGATGAAAGCGTTGGAGCGGGCACAGGCGCGCGGGATCATCCTTGTGCAAGCCCACCAACGGGAGATACTCTTCCTGCGGTGCAGCCTGGTGGCGGTGGTGGTTATCGGAGGAGTAGCCTTCTTCCGCCTGCGTAAACGGCAGGTTCGGCTGTTCCGCGAAGGGAAGGCGCGGGAATGGGCGCTGCGCGACGAGATTACCCGCCTCGAACGCGAACGGGATATCGGCGCACTCAACGAAAAGGCTACCGGTATGCGCGAGCAACTGTTTCGCCAACTCTCTGCTTCAGAAATGATCCCAGCGCCAGGCAAACGGAAGAAAAGCGGTAAAAAAGGGGATGCGGTAACCGCAGCGGACGACAAGCTCAAACGCCTCTCCGGCCAGGAGATCGACGGTGTAGTGAAAAACGTGAACGACGTGGCCTGGTCGGGATTCGCCGACCGCCTCGGCAAAGCCTATCCCCTACTGAAGAAAGGGGAGGTACAGTTTTGCTGCCTGATCCGGGCAGGGGTCACCGTCACCGAATTATCGGCCATTTACAACATCACCCCATCGGCCGTATGCCAGCGGAAGGTACGCATCAAACGGAACAAGATGCACCTGCACAACGACTACCGGACACTCGACGACATACTCAGCTCATTTGATAAATCCTCCAACGTATGAAACAACGCTTATCATGTACAGGAACCGGACTGGCTGCACTGTTGCTCGTGTCTTTCGGCAGCGGATCGAACCGGACAATAGATGGCTTAGTGGAACTGTACGTTGAAGCCGGCGAAGAGTTGTAACTTCGGCTGGCCACCGCCATAGGCATAGACGGAGTATTGGGGTTCGAGGAAGATGTTGAACATGCTGCCGCCCACCTTCACCACCTTGCCGAGTCCCAGCCCGATCGGGATATTATAGTACCCTTTCTCAAGATCGAAACTCCACGCACCGGTACTACGCAGGTAAGTGCCGGCGCCGAGTTGCCAGAGGAAGAAAAGTTGCGGCGTGAGCAGGTTGACATCGGATTTATCTTCGTCGCCGGCAAAAGAGATCTGCCAGTTGATCAGCGAGCCAGCCTGTAGCACGGAGTTCTCCTTGAAGAAGGCGATGGCCGAGAACCCGGTCTGCCATTTGCCCGATCCCAGGTCGCGGGTAGCGGTAGGAAAGGTAAAGGCCGGCCCGATCCCCAGTTCCATGCCCTCATTCTTCATCTTGAACTTGTATATCAGGAAGATATTGGCGTCGTAAAGTCCCGACTTGGGTCCGGCATCCGGCGACGCGATGGTGATAAACGGCATCGAAGCCCGTACGAGAAACGATCCGAGAGGTTGTGCATAACGCAACCACACGAGGTTGGTGCTGGCATCGGGCGCTTCATACAAACTGGGCGAATAATAGTTGTGTACATTAAACGATTTGATGCTCGCCAATGGGTTATTGGCCTGTTTCAATGCTTCCGCATCGGAAGCAGCATGCTGTGCGGATAAAGGCGACGCGATAGCCACCGCCCATACAACGCCGAAGAGTATGGCTTTCAAATTAACACGTTTCATTTTTTTTCTTTTTGTTGATGAATAATCTATTCTTACAACAACGTGTATGAATAAATTGTTATCCCAAAAACAACGATTGTGAACTTTGCCGCAAGACGCGGGCAGGAGAAAAGCGGGTTAGTTAACCGGGATGGTCTCTTCGTCGAGCCAGTCGTCTATCCCCACATCGAAACCGCCGCCTCCGGTGGAAGCGGGCGCATCAATGGTGATCGGGTCGAGGATGATTTTCTTAAGGGAATGAGGTTCGGTATCCGGTACGGGATTCAATTGGAAGGATGTGCGATATACACTGTTATCGCTCAGCAGGAATTCGATATTGATAATGTGTTGAGCCGTTCCGCCCCCTTCTTCGTTTATCAGGAAACCGAAGGAAGCGACGGTGGCAGTGATACAGCCGGTCTCTTTCTTAAAGTCGAACATGACTACGGCGGTATAGGGATCGCGTTTCAGGTCGTGTAAACGGACACCGGGCGATACATTCGTCAACATGCCGCGTACCTGCTGCACATATTCCAACCCGGTTACCTCCGCTTTGATGTAACAGAGGCTCACCTGGTTTTCCGGATAGAGGCGGAGTATGTGCTGTAGGGTGGGATCGTTGGTTACTTCCAGCGTATCCTGTTTGGCTACATACAAGTAATCGGGCTGGCCGATCAACTGTGCCGACGGATCAATCGGCTGCGGCTTTTCCATGATTGCGCCATACACATCTTCCGCTTCGCCGTTGTCGCCCATGCGGGCTACCGGATTCCCGCCATAGATCATATTGTATTGCGCACGTGTGAGGGGCGACAGGAAAGCGGAGATTTCCGTATAATCGTCCTCTCTGCGCAAGCTGACATATTCCGAATTATCGTTGAAGAGCACCCCCCTGAACCGTCCGACAGGCAGGTCCACATAGGGTTTTTTAGGCGAAACAAACCGCGTCAGTTCCTCGCCCGTCTCCAACGAGTAAAAGTTGATACGCATCTCATCCGGGACAGTATCCATCTGCGCATAATCCACCTCCACCATCACCCGGCGGGAATGGGGATGATACTCCTCATAGCAGAGCTCCTTCCGGCATCCACCCAGCAGCAGCAACAAAGCCACCGCCAACCCGGAGAATATGTACCCACGCCTATCGCCCATCCCGTACTTATAAGATATTTACCACGCCATACCTCCGCATATCCAGGGAGAAGTTATAATCGAGCTCATTTTTAGTGAGTACCCGGTTGTAGTAACGGAAGCTGTAGATGTTGCCGTTGAAGGTTTCCGAAGCATAATGTCGTACCCACGAACCAAGTGTTAACTGGGTAGCATAGGGCGCTGCCGTCCCTTTGGCAACCGGACAATTCGGACCGGGTGATCCCAATGGTCCTTTTTGCCAGGGGATCGCACCATCCGATACTTTCTGTTCCGTAAAAACAGTTTTATTGCCCATCCAGGCAATCAATTGTTGCCCATCGAACTGAACAACAACCCGGTGCTTTCGATTAATCAACAAGGTGGTACCGTAGTTCATGCCATTCCAGTTGCCTCCTGCAATAAACCCTAATCCGTTTTGATAGGTTTCCACATCGGCAATAACGTACCGTGGGCCGGCAGGAGTATGCCAGAAAGCAAAGAGGTCGTTACCTCCGCTTGCAAGATTGTTTTCATTCGCCATAAAAACACATTCTACAGTAAAGGTCTCCGCAAAGATACGCGCATCGCAGATTTCCATACTTGCAATAAATTTCCCGTTCAGACTCAGGCAATCAGGTCCCCAGATAGGACTTTTTTCGTCTGTCGTCATTTTACCTGTAGCCGCTATTGGATAGATCGGAATGTTATATGTGCCATACGTAGCCGGAGCCAGATTTTTCCAACGGTTTTTCTTCCCATCCGTATGAGGGGAAAGCGTTTGAACCGGTGTATATCCCCCTACAATACCGGAATAATCATAATAAAAATTTGTGAGTGAACCTCCAACAGCGGTAGGTCTATTTGGATCTGTAATAATATCTTTCGTCGCATTCGTCACTCGCGGATCATCCCCGTTATTCTTTATCCCGTCGTAATGCAACAGGAGGCCATCCGTAATGTACCAATCCACTTTTTTCGGGTCGTCATCTTTGGGTTTGAAGAAACGGGAGATACGGATATCCGTTGCCATTTCCGTGAGACCGGTGATATCCACGGTTACATCATAATTCGTATTGCGGTCGATATCATAGTTCGTCGTATTGTCCGTACCCAAATACACTTTATACACATATTCATCGCCCTGGTAGGTAGCCAGGATTTCCAGGTATGTAGCGTTTTTGGTTATGACATCTCCTACTTTCAGGTTCGACTTATCCGGTCCGGTCCCTTTATGGTTCTCATACACATAAAATGAATCAACAACCAGACTCCGGTTGCCTGCCGCAGGAGCAAACCAGTCGCTTACAAAGTAGTTTACATCACCCAATGGCAAATCATCATTGCGTGGGATAAGGTGGCAAGCGTTCGGCAAACACGACATACGGGCTCCTACTAATTTGAATCCGCTATCCACACCACTGTTCACCTGAATAGTCGCTTTTACTTTCGCAGAAATGCGTTGCATCGGGATGGTCAGCTCGCCGGAAATCAATGTAGGGAAAGTAGTCTTACCTACCATTACCAGCGCCTGGATACCTGTCCCTCCGCCGACGGTGGTTACGGGGATATCCCGATATATTTTGGTGGTTTCAACAAGCGCCAGTAACGATTTCTCGTCGGATACGTGTAAAAATATCTTCTCAAACGAATTATTGTCGTCAGAGGAATTATGCCCGATATTGGCGATGGCGTAAAGGCTCCCCTTCTCCTTGATCGTGATGTCATCCACCGTCAGGCTATTCTCATTCAATGGATCGTTATAGAAAGCATGTCTTCTGGAAACCAGTGATCCATGTTCATCAAACGTCATGATGGTGATGTTATAGATTTTATACTCATGCACCGTCCGTGTTACGATCTCCTGAGGATCCTGAAACTCCAATTTCAATGAAATGATTCCTTCACCCATCCCCGTACCGGGCACTTCCTCTTCCCTGTTGCAGGAAATGAGGAATAAACAGGTTGCTAAAAGAGCGAGTACTATTTTGTTCATCTGTTTGCTGTTATTTAAAGGAAGCGGACCAGGTTTTATTCGTCCACCCTTCCTGGGATTCCTTAATAATGAGTTCGCCATGATTATCCACAGCCTTCTTTCGGATCGGGATGTCGATAATATATTTCTTCCCGCTCTGAAAGCGATAACCTCTCACGATCCCTCTCCGGTTTGTATATTCAAAATGAGTACCGCCTGCCGGTTTCCATTGCAATTCCACCATAATCTCCATTTCGCTTTGTTCGCCGTCCTGCGGATCAGGCAGGTCTTCGGGTATCATATCCACAGGTGGAATAATCACATGGCGTCGGGCTCCCGGGGTAGCTTGTGTATAAGCATCTATTTGCTTACCTACCTCTAACGTGTGTAACAGGGTTCCATTGGAGTCTTTTTTGTATATCGCTTCATTGTACATGGATGATATTTCCGTGATACGCACATTCGGATCCGGCCCTGTCAAATCAAAATAACCTTCGGTAGATATCCGCTTGCCTAATACTACAACACGCCGTAGGATGAGGGAGTCGCCTTCCATCCATGTCTTATCCGGATCCGGATCGGTAGTCCCTTCATGATAAGTAATAGCGCCATCCTTATAAATATAGAACTCCAGCAGCGACATGAGGTGTTCGAATACAAAAGTCACCGTTCTGGATGCACTCGTATAGCTCTGATTCAATACCGGCCTTGCCCGCATAATGTTACATAAATTGAGCGTAGTAGTAGTTTGATCCTGATAGATACGGAAATGGATCTTCCGTATATCGTTTGTATTGATAATGGTATTTTTCCCTTCATTCATCTGGGCGATATCCGGCCAGGGGTAATACGCGAACATATCCAAACGGGTAGAAGGGAAAAAAGGAATATAAACTCCGACACCGCTTCGCGCCAACGTCCAGCCATTAGTGGGAGTAGAAACAGAGGGCGCTTTATACCCCAAGTCATAAAAAGAGGCAAAGACATCGTTGTTGGTTCCCGGCTGGCCGTCTTTGCGTGTACGAGTGGCAAACACAGCAATTTGATCAGCGGTGTCAAAATAAACCGCATCCCGGTAGCTTGTCGTCCCATACCCTTTAGTCCCCGCAAATCCATTATCAATAGAAGCTTGGATCTGAAGCGGATGAGCTGTATCCACCCTGTTGTCTGCTTCCATCAAACGAGTGTCGTCTTGCATCACGGTGTCTTCGCAAGCAAAAAACAGGCAGGCAAACCACCAGGGCAGGAAATAGAGGATTCGCTGTTTCTTCTTCATATTACAAGGGGAAATAAATAGGATCCGGGACAAGTTCCCAGGCAACTATCTGCGTAGCCTTGACAGTCATCAGTGTAGTACTTGGACCTATATAAGTAACCAGTAAATTCATCTTCGTCATATCCCCCTTCATCAGCATATCCCCCTTACATGCAGGGTAGGATACCACCTGAGCCCGTGAAGACAAGCCTGCATTGGAAAACAGAATATCCACCTTAAACTGAAACGAATTATCCGCCACCGAGTTATCCGCCGCCTCCGGCAATAAATAGATCACCCCGCCCAGCTTTGATTCATCCGAGGCGGAGGTTGACGGGTTGGTAAGCGTATGATCCGGGGCATGATAGGCGCCGATTGAGGTGGGATCGATCACCAAATCGGCAGCCCCCAATGTGTAGGAAGCCGACAGGTAGAGGTTTTCAATCATCAACCCGAACGGGCGGTTGGTCAGATACTCCAGGCCGATGGGCACTTCCAGCTTCACCTTATCCAGGTTGTATATATACTCAAACTTGATTGCCGAGCATAAATGATGCATAACAGGCAGGGGGATCGTATGCGTTGTTTCCGACTGGGCGATGCCTTGCCCGTAAAGAGCCGTGGACATGAAATCGATATTGTTGGTGACGGTCGTGGTGGCGTGGTCGTCGTTCAGGGGCAGAGCCGGTGAATAAGCGTAGAAATCCAGGTATTTGGTTGCCCCGTCGTACACAGGCACCTGGATATCGAAAGCTTCCCCGCTGGCCACTTTTCCCTCATCATCCACCAGGCAGGGACGGAGCGAGCCATCGGCCTGCACCTGGTAGGTGTTGGTGGTGATGTATTTCCGCGACAGATCGGCGGTGGTAGCCCCTTGTTCGCTCTGGTAAACAACGACACGTACCGTCCGCCCCGCGGGCAGGTTGACCGCCGCTTTGGTCTGCACCTCCTCAATCGCGTCGCCGCTGGCAAACTGCAGGGTGACGAGCCTTTCCTCCCCGGCAGGCATTTCTTCCCGCGAGCAGGAGAAAAGAACCAGGGAGAGGGAGAGGAGGAGGATAGGATAGATACGTATCATCTTATTCTAACGCGATATTGTTCGGATCCACTTTTACATTCCAGTCGTCCACCTGGACAGAGAACGCCACACCCGTCAGCCGGATGGTCAGCACATAATGCAACGCCTGATTGGGAGCATACACCACCTTGTCCAACGACAAAACAGCCTGCCGTTGGATCGGAGCCACTTCAAAAGGAGAGACGATGGTATAATAGAACGTGATCTTCGCATCCGCCCCCATCGTCTGCGGGATCAGGAAGGAAGGGGCTCCCAGGGATGTTTCCGGTGAGGCGGACGAATAAGGGATGAGAAGATCATCGCCCGCAGCCGCCTCATCCATCACCGTCACCTTGCCCGGCATGCCTTGTGCGCTCCAGCGGCAAGAGTCCAGTGATAAGCGGCCGTTGGTAGCGATGCCGGTCATCTCCACACCCGTCACCGTTGCCTGGTAGTAAGCCTCGTTCGCCGTTACTTTGGCGGAGAAACGTACGCGGGTGAAGGCATGTTTGAAGGGGAGTTCTACCGGCCATCCGTTGTCTTCTTTGTCAAAGCAGGCGGCGGTTTTCAGATCGACATGGTCGTTCGGCAGCTCCGGTGTTGTGATTTCCAGGAAAGGAGAGCCCTGCACGCTGCTCCCCGACAGGTTAGCGATCGGCGTATGGTAGGGTGCGTAGGCGAAGAACGAATACATATACTGGGGAATCCAGTAACGGGTGGGCGCATAGACCCATCCGTCGGCAGTCCGCGTTACCTTCTGGTCGTACATAAGATTGGGTGTCATGGAGGAGCCAATCGTTTTCCAGGTATTCACACCGGTGCGGTACGCCATCAGTCCGATGGTATCGCCGATGGAAAAACCGTCGGATGCGGGTGTTTCGCCTTTGGTAAAACCCTCTTTGCCGGCATCGTGCAGGACGCCGGACAAACAGATAGGCGAAGATTCGTCGGCTTCCGGGGCAACGTCTTTCTCACAGGAGAGCAGGCTCAACAGCGGGATTCCCCACAGGCATGCCCGGAACAACATGTTTGTCACATTATGTCTAAACATAGTCATCATCAAAAACACTCAAACGGCTAAAAAACCACTTCCTATTTCTCACTATAAGTAGCTGATGCAAATATAGGACGAAATACCACGCACAGAACAGTTTAGGGGATAAAATGTTTTGGTTTTCACTGCTTTTGGGAGAAAAGAGGCATCTTTTAACGCCTGTTGCAGGTAAAGGTGGCGATTTGCCCCGGATTCGTCGATAAGTATGAAAGAATGTAGCGGAAGATTAAAAACGCCAGACTAAGCATACCTTCGCTTTCGTGGGAACGATACCGCTGAATCGCGACGTGCCGTCGTATATATAATGATGGGGGTCGGTGGGTGAGGGACGGTATTTCCGGTACTCGGTACTGAGGTATCCGGCGCTCAGGGCAAACTCCATCGCCAGCTTGCGCGACAACCGCAGGTGGTAGCCCCAACCGATACCGGCGCTCAGGAGGTTGTCGCTCTGGTAGCCTTCCCGTTCACCTAATTTCAGGTCGTACAATCCACCCATCACATACAGGCTGGCAAAGTGGCCGCGGTAGGCCGACCGGCTGTTCAGCCAATAGCGCAACTCGGGACTGGCAAGGATCAGCTGGTAATAGTAATCTTTCGACGCGAACTCCCACCAGGCCATCTGGAAATCGAGGTTCGCCGACCAGCGGCGGGCGAAGTAATACTCCCCTTCCACCGACGGCGTCAGCGCCAGATCGTACAGCAGGTTTGTCTTGAGGGCAAAACGGGGCGTGCGTTCCGGTGAGAAATCGCCCGTCTGTTCATCCCCGCCCTTCTCTCCGGGCGACAATCCATCCCCGCTACTCCCATACATTTCGTGTACAGACAACAGGGCCACAACAAGCAACAGATATCTCAACATCAACACAACTTATTAAATCAGGGCAAAGATAAGAGATTCACAGGATATATCCGTATTATTCTACTTAGGTGATACGTAAATTCTTTCCTATCTGCTCCTTATGCACCTCTTTTACACCCGCCTCCGAGGCATACCTGTTCCAGTTAGCAACGACCTCCGAAACCTGATTCACAATCGGCAACGCATTTTTTATCCCCATATTCCGGGCTACTGCCAGCAGATCGTCGCGCGTGAAGTCGTCGCGCTTGCTGTTCGCCGACATCTGGTGCTGATTTGTCCACCGGCCTGCTGATGAATAGGAATAGCAAAGGTCATAGGCAGGAGCCAGCCTCCATTCTCCGCCGGGACGCAGGATAAAAGAATGGTTCTTTGTATGGTCGTCGTGATTCCGGGCCATGATATTGAATACCATCCGGCAGTAGAACTGTTCCATATCGGGATAGGGCAGGTTCATACGCCTCATTAGCTGGAAGGTCTGTTCGTATGAGTGGCGGTCGTCGCGATCGAAATGAGCGATGGCACACAGCGTTTGGGTGTGCAGCTTATCTCCGGTATCCGTCCTGTCGAACCTCTTTGTCATAAAATGGGCGTACTCACCCTCCTCGAACAATCGGCACTCGGTCATTTCAATGCCGCAATCGAGAGCCATTTTATAATAGGCGTACTCGATGCGGCCTATTCCGAGGGGGTTGTCCGAAACTCTACCGGTCTCGACACCATCGAATTTGAGCAGCCAGTAAGTAAACCCATCCGGTGCTTTCACCTGCCCGGAACGCACCTCCGACATATCGCCGTTGACGGCAATGATGGCTTTGGGTTTCGCTCCGCCCGCCGACGTTCCGACCCTGATGATATCAAGCAAAGATTCATCGCCTTCGGCTAATTCGAGTTGAAACTCCTCGCGCCTGCCCAAAACGTCCTTAGCCAGGTCGGTCAGGTGGGCGATCTCGATCACCGATGATTCGTCCAGTTGCGGATTGCTTTGCGCCGGTTCAAATTCCAGAGCGCCCATTCCGCGTTTACCCACATAACACAGTCGGTCAACCGGGCTGAACATCCTGCCGTTTAATCCTTTGCTGGCAAAATACACTTCCAGTATTTGATCCCCATAAGCATCGGGCAGGGAATCGGCGATGAGTCCCGGCAATCCCTTGAATGTCTTATTGTCCCTGTGAGAAGGAAAATAGTATGTCCTACCGTCCCGACGAAGATCTTCCAAGGGCATCATAAGAGGTGCTATATCTAAACCTCTGGCGGAAAACCCGGGCAGGAACTCGAACACGGCATATTCCCTCTCATTGTCCCACACAACAGCAGCAACATCCTGCCCCCATAAAGAGACTTTCAGAACTATATCGGTCATTTTCTGCGTTTTTTATTGATTGCAGCTAACATCTGTACGGGGCTGATTACCTGTTGCGGAATCAGGCTGTCGAAATTTTCCAGCAATCGCAGGACCCGCATCACAGCGATCAGCGATGCCAACGACGTATTTTTGCCGTTCTCCATCTGACTTATCGTAAACTTACTGATGCCCGACCGCTCGGCTACCTCCACCTGCGAAAGTTTTTTTCTCAACCGGGTCGCTTTGATCCTTTTCCCCATCTCGAACGCAATCTGCGCATCCGTTATTCCGTACCAGTCCATATCATCCATTTTATCCGATGCAAAGTTAACAGATATATCTAACAAAACACGCTGTTTTCGCGTTTTTCAACAGATATATCTAATCACCTGTCTCCCTTTTTCCCGTTCATCTCAGCCTGCATCCCCGCGGAGATGTCGCGGTATCGGGCAAAGGTGATGAATAGATAGAGAAGATGTATCACCGGGATTAGGTTCCTTTATTGCAGGCATACGGATGGTTTAGTTGTTCCAGCCGGGTGGGACACGTGTTCCACCAAGGTGGGACGTATGTTCCAGCCGGGTGGAATACATGTTCCACCCGGCTGGAACAACTAAACCATCCGCATGCTGACAATAGATCATTTGTAGGATGGTATTACTGCCTACGAATGAGGGAGGGAATCTGTCAGGTGGATGTGGGATTAACCTCCCGGAGCCTCAAGACGCAATGGCCGGAACATGTACAAAAAAACAAAGCCACCTGTAGAGGTGGCTTTGTGAGAGGGGTATGTTTTATTGGAAAGGTTAGATTGCTGGTGTAAGACTTTCAGCTGTAACAGGATCCCAGTTCTCAAGGTTTGTAGTGAAGCGAATTTCATTTGCTGTAATAGTAAATTGGAAATTATAGGCTTTACCTGCGAGCATTTCTGTATCAGTAGTAAATGATTTTGTTTGCAGAGCGCCTTCCAATGTATATGTAACAGCTATTGATGTTACGGATTGCGGAACTATATATAAGTAAGTATCTGTATATCCTGCGGCTTCTTCTCCTGATAATGTTTGATCACCGGTGATTGTATATGTGTATGGGGTTTCCCCTAAACTTGAAGCGGTTCCTGAAGATCCATTATCTGCATTTCCAAAATTTGTATAAGGGATAGTTAATACATTATTGGGCACCGAGATCTCAACCGATTTAATTACAACTGCCATTCCATCATGCTGTTTGATAGCCGAAAAACGAACGCGTGATAAAGCATGTTTGAATGTAATATCCAGTGACTCATCTTGCGCTGAAAGGCCAACTGAACCTGTTGCCATTGTTACAAGATCCACATTGGCAGTTTCCGGAGTAGTAAACACAATATTAGGTCCTGATCCTTCACTATATACGATATCATCTTCTATTATTGCCAACTCATCATCACCTGTTGCTTCAGCATAACCATAAAACCAATAGACGTTTACTCCATCATAATACTTAGGCGCATCAAATCCATCGGTAACATCATATTCTTCTGCCGCGAATACCTTCGTTCCTAATGCAGTAGTCCCTTTATAACCTGCTACCATAAAGCTGCCTTCTGCTACCTGAGTTTCCGCCTTCGTCATCGCCGCCTGTTGGAAAGAAATTGCCCTTCCTGCTGCCATTTCGATATCTTCATTTTGAGTACAGGCGGTGAAAGCGAGGATTGCGAGGGAGAATAAGCCTGTGATAGTGGTTGATTTCAAAGCATTTGTTTTCATTTTGTCGAATTCTTTTTGTTTAATTATTTTCTTTTTCTTTTTGTTTTTATGTTCTACAACATACTGTCCATATGTTTTACAGCAACTAAACAAGGCTTTTCGGAAAAGGTTCACGGCAAGAAGAAATTTAACTAAAACAAAGAAGAGCTTAACGCGTCTTAACAAAACAAGAAGCCGGACAAGGCGGCCTGTGGGAAGATACGCGTGTGTGGAACGTATCGGGAGATCACACAGGCCGGAATGTCCGGCTACATTATAGAGTATAGAAGATCAGTGCCTAAGGGTGTGCCAAAAGTCTGAAGGTGTGCTTGCGCTTCCCCTCTCAAGAGCTATTTTACTTTCTCGATATCATTCAGCACCCAGCTGCCATCCACCGCCCCCTTCTGTGGTCCGTAGATACGGAACATAACGAAGAACGGTTTTCCTTCCACCGTCGGGATCCAATTGGTATCCTTCCCTTCCGGAGGTTGGGGTGCGATATACACATCGACGGTACCATCCGTATTTTTCACCAGGTTTTCTTTATACGAATCAAGTCCCACGATGTTGGATTCGCGGATAAACGCACCCGTAGCCGCGTCGTACACATCCACCGCCCAGAACTGGGTGGTAGGCACATTGGCTGGCACGTGCAAGTGGTAGGTATGGCTTCCGTTCAGGCGTTCGCCCGTATTCGTCTCATACGACTTCACGTACAATTGGGGAGGAGGCGGAACAACAGGGCCGAACATGGCAAACCAGGCGGCAGCCCGCACATCCACGCGCAGGTCTTTGCCGGGTTCCACAAAGGTGACCTTTGTTCCTTCCGCCAGCGGGATATCCAATAAGAATGTCCACTTCCGCCCTTCCTTCGGCCAGATAGGCGTACCGTTGGTGGCATACCCTTCCATCATCCATTGATGTGCCTCTTCGGCCGCTTTGTCCAGCAAGCGGGTAAGCGACGAATCCGGCCGGAAGGTGAGGTCTTTGCCGATATTCAGCAGATAGAGCTGCCCCATCACGGCCAGGTCGCGTTCATGCACCGGTTCTTCCAGCACCATACGCGCCAGGGAGGTGTAGAAATGCGCGTTGTATTCGGGCACCGCTTCAAACGGTTGTCCCGCCACATCGATAAATTGGATCGGCTTGGGAGTCGCCGCATCCGCCAACGGATATATTTTGAGCGTATGCAGGTATTCGATCCCCTTTTTCACATCTTCGGGATGTTGCGTCTTAATGATGATACGCAACAAGCTATAGTTGTTGTAGTTGGCCGACTGCACCGGCACATAACCGGCAGGTATCTTCCCCGAATAACCGGGAGGAAGCATCAGGTATTTAGCTCCTTTCCCTTTGTCGTCGCCCGTGTTTCCCACATTCACCAGCGGTTCGTTCCAGCAGTTGATCAGTGTGCCGTAGAGCGCCTGTTCCGTAGCCGCCGGGATATCCACCACAACGGGGCCGTCTTTCAGGTTCATGAAAAACATCACATACGAGGTGGAGTGGTTGGGTGTTGTTGTCTGGTTCATCCAGGTATTCGGATTCGACCAGAAGATCACATCATTATACCTGGCACCCGCCCTGAAATAAGCCTGCCGCATATAATCCACATTTACCAGCGGCATACCCCAGATCGCTCCTTCAACCGCGCGTGCATAGAGCCGCCTGGTTGTCATATCCGTACGTGCATCCGTATCCGTTTGCGTATCCTGTCCCCGGGTGGTATCCTGTGGTTGGTTACAGGATGCGGACATGGGAACCAACAGCAGCAGCAGCAGAGCCGCACGCTTCATTTCCAAATATATTTTTGTCATACCTTCTCTTTGTTACGATCAGTGTTGTCCGATGGCGGCGTTGAGTTTATCCAATACCTGGTCAATCGAGAAGCTGGCAGGCCGTTGGCGCGGCGGGAAGTCCTTATAGGTAGCCAGGTATTGGCCCACTTTCTGTACGGCAGGCAATACGAGGAAGGCACGGTGCAACATCCACGCTTCGTAGTTGGCAGAGCCATCGATCGAATATTCGTACGGATCCGACAAAATATCTACTACCAGCGGTGCGCGGAGCGTAGTCAGCGGCATACGCCAAACAGCCATGCCGGTAGCATACTGTGCGGAGAAGATGAATTTGAACCGGGTATCGCGGTACGCCACCAGGTTTCCATCATCATCAAAGTACACAAACTCCGGACGTACCGATTCTTTAGCTTTACCGGTGAGGTAATCCAACTGGTTGTAGCCATCCAAATGAACCTTGAACGTCTTGCTTCCGGCTGTTACCCCTTTCGTTGCGTCTTCCCTCAAGGTCGGGCTTCCTCCGGCGGCAGCCACCAGGGTGGTGAGCCAGTCTTCGGCGGAGAACAATCCGGTGAAATTACTCCCCGGTTTGATATGTCCCGGCCAGCGCACCAGACACGGCACGCGGTATGCCCCTTCCCAGTTGGTGTCTTTTTCAGAACGGAAAGGAGAAGCGCCACCGTCGGGCCATTGGTTCTTCATCGCGCCGTTGTCGGTCGAATAGATCACAATCGTATTGTCGGCAATACCCAGGTCGTCTAACAACTTCAGCAGTTCGCCTACCATACCATCATGTTCCGTCATCCCATCCGCCTGTAGTCCGAGTCCGGTTTTGCCGTCGGACGACGGTTTCAGGTGCGTATAAACGTGCATACGGGTAGAGTTGAACCAGGTGAAGAACGGCTTACCGGCTTTCACCTGACGGGTGATAAAGTCTTTGGCGGCCGCCAGGAACTCTTCATCCACGGTTTCCATCCGTTTCTTGGTCAGCGGACCGGTATCTTCCACTTTCCCGTCGGCTGTAGAGCGCAATACACCCCGGGGACCGAAATCTTTCTTGAAGGCCGGATCTTTCGGATAATCCGGATTTTCGGGTTCTTCTTCCGCGTTCAGGTGGTAGAGGTTACCGAAGAATTCGTCGAACCCGTGTGCCGTAGGCAGGAACTTATCCCGGTCGCCCAGGTGGTTCTTCCCATACTGTCCGCACATATACCCCAGGGGTTTGAGAAATTCG
>JAVBUE010000019.1:0-43523 GCA_031555735.1 Tannerellaceae bacterium | reverse complement strand
TTACAAAACTACCATAGGTAGATGTTTTGACAATCATAGGTAGTTGTTTAAACAAACATAGGTAGATGATCGGACGATCATAGGTGGATGAAAAGACGATGCCAACATTCCAATCTGCATCCGGATGTTGTCCGGACAACGTCCGGATGTTGTTCCGCCAACGTCTGGATGTTGTTGGAACGACATCCGGATGCAGATATATCAACATCCGGATGCAGATTTCAGGAAGCGGGTGACATCAAATCCGGCTCATGTCACAAAAAAACCTGATGTAAAGCGGGCGTGACATGTGACATCACAAAAAGGAAGAGTCGCTGAGAGGGAGGAATATCGGTCAAATGAACCAGATGAAACAGGCTGAGTGAATCTAATGCCGCTGCAGGATCTGTGTGACCGTCTCACGCCAATCCTCCATATTCGCTGGTTGACAGGTATGCATGCCCAAGGCGGCGGCAGTTTCGATATTGCGGCGACCGTCATCGACAAAAAGCGTTTCTTCCAGGATCAACGAGGCATCCGCCATCATACGGGTAAAGATGCGTTCATCCGGTTTTGTGACACCCATCTCATAAGACGCATAAATCTTTTCGCAATAATCGGTGAGCGGACGCCCCGCTTCACTGAATGCAGAGGTACGCGCCCAAGCGTCCAGAATATACGGATTCGTATTGCTCAGGATATATATATTATAATGTTCGCGCGAGGCCAGCATATAATCCAGTTTATACTGAGGAACCTCCACCACAAAACCCATCCAGCCCCAGGCGATTTCTTCGAACGACAAACAACGTCCGGCATGTTCGCTCAACTTGAGGCGGAAGCCTTCGGCATCCAGCCGTCCGTCTTCCACCTCCAGAAAAAACCCTTTTTGTTCATAGGGATCGAGCAACTGCCGGACATCCTTCACGCCCAGTTCTTCGAACCGGCGGACAGCCCGTTCATGATCGAGATGCATGATCACACCACCCAGATCGAAAACGATATTCTTAATCATCCTTAAACCAGCTTGTGGATTACAAGGCCCGAGCGCAACTTCGGTTCGAACCAGGTTGTTTTCGGAGGCATGATATTGCCCGTATCGGCGATATCCATCAACTGCTTCATGGTCACCGGATACAACGCAAGCGCCACCTTCATTTCGCCGCTATCCACCCGTTTGCTCAGTTCGCCCAATCCACGGATACCACCCACGAAATCGATGCGTTTATCCGAACGCAGGTCTTTGATCCCGAGGATCTCATCCAGAATCAGGTTGGAAGAAATGGTCACATCCAACACACCGATCGGATCGCTATCATTGTACGTACCCGGCCGGGCTGTCAATGAATACCATTTCCCATCAATATAGAGCGCAAAATTGTGCAAGGAGGCCGGTTGATAGATCGCCGTACCCTTTTCTTCCACCACAAAATTCTTTTCCAGCGCAGACAGGAACGACAGAGGAGTCAACCCGTTGAGATCTTTTACCACCCGGTTGTAATCAATGATGGTCAATTGTCCCGCCGGAAAACAAACAGCCATAAAGAAATTATACTCTTCATCGCCCCGATGGTTGGGGTTTTGCTGCGCTTTTTCGGCACCCACGAGGGCAGCGGCGGCTGAGCGGTGGTGACCGTCGGCAATATACATCGCCGGCATATCGGCAAAAAGCCCGGTGATCAGCGCGATATCTTCGGCATCATCAATCACCCAGAAGGTATGTCCAAAGCCATCCAGCACCGCCACGAAATCATATTCCGGTGTTCGGGCTGTATATTTCTTCACGATCGCATCCAGCGCCGGATGATCCGGATAGGCGAAGAATACAGGTTCAATGTTCGCATTGTTGATACGTACATGCTTCATGCGGTCTTCTTCCTTATCGCGACGGGTCAATTCATGTTTCTTGATTTTCCCATCCAGGTAATCCTGGACACAGGCGCAGACCACCAGTCCATACTGCGTACGTCCATTCATCGTCTGGGCATATACATAATAATGTTCCTGTTCATCCTGCACCAGCCATCCCTTCTGTTGGAACAGGGCGAAATTGGCAGCCGCTTTCTCATACACGGCCGGCTCATGCTCGTCGGTACCGGCGGGAAAATCGATTTCCGGCTTAATAATATGGTAGAGGGATTTTTCGTTCCCTCCCGCTTCTTCACGGGCTTCTTCCGAATTCAGTACATCATACGGGCGTGAAGCCACCTGTTCGATCAGTTCTTTGGGCGGGCGGATGCCCTTGAATGGTTTTATCTTCATGATACTTAATGGTTAATGATTAACGATTAATGGATAATGATTAATAAAGAACGTCTCAGTCTTTGCAGTCATTAATCATTAACCATTAATCATTCCTCGTTAAAATGGATTTACAATATATTTAGGCTCTCCATCCCTGATGTAGCCGACAATCTGATGAGCTGCGGCAATGCCTGCGTTGATATTGGCCTCAGCTGTTTGGGCGCCCATCTTTTTCGGCGTGCTATAGTATCGGTCACCATAAGCGGCTTTGAGATCGGCATCGATAGAGGGTTGGATATCCGACAGGTATTTGAAATCGGGACGTTCGGCGAACATCCGGCTCAAACCAGCTTCATCCATCACTTCTTTGCGCGCCGTATTCACAACAACAGCTCCTTTCGGCATCGAATTCATCAGATCGAAATGGATAGATCCTTTCGTTTGCGGGGTTGCCGGGATATGTAACGATACGATCTGGCAGGTTTTGAAAAGTTCCGCAGCGGAATCTACCGCATGCACCCCATCCGCTTCGATCTCCGAAACCGGACAGAAAACGTCAAAGGCATACACGTCCATCCCGAATCCTTTCGCGATCCGCGCCACGTTACGACCCACGTTCCCATAGGCAAGTATTCCTAATTTCTTTCCTTTCAATTCGGTGCCTGATGCGCCATTAAAGAACCCCCGAATGCCATAGACCAGCATACCGAACACCAGTTCAGCCACCGCATTCGCGTTTTGTCCCGGGGTATTCATTACCCAAATCCTCCGATCGGAGGCAGCTTCGATATCGATGTTATCGTATCCTGCTCCTGCACGAACAACGAGTTTCAGTTGTTTAGCGGCATCCAGCACTTCCGCATCGATGATGTCGCTACGTACAATCATCGCATTCACATCTTTCACCGCATCCAGCAACTGTGCTTTATCGGTATATTTTTCCAGCAAAGCCAGTTCAAAGCCTGCGGCTTCGATTACCTCTCTGATTCCTTTTACCGCCACTGGAGCAAAAGGTTTGTCGGTCGCAATAAGAACTTTTGTCATAATAAACAGGGTTTGTCAATGTAATTTTTCGAATTCTTTCATGGTCGCTACTAATGCATCTACGCTGCTCTTCGGCATGGCATTATAAAGCGATGCGCGGAAACCGCCTACCGAGCGGTGACCTTTGATACCCACCATACCGGCAGCCGAAGCGAATTTGTTAAACTCATCTTCCAGTTCCTTGTATTCGTCGTTCATCACGAAGCAAACATTCATGATGGAACGGTCTTCCACAGCAACCGTGCCTTTGAACAGCCTGTTGCAGTCGATTTCATCATACAGGACAGCCGCCTTTTCCACATTTTTCTTTTCCAGTTCGGCCACCCCGCCCTGTTCTTTATACCACTCCAGCGTTTTCAACGCGGAGAAAATCGGCAAAACAGGAGGAGTATTGTACATGGACTCTTTCTTGATGTGCGTGTTATAATCGAGCATGGAAGGAATCGGACGATCCACATGCCCCAAGGCATCCTGCCGGACGATCACTACCGTCACACCGGCGGGCGCCAGGTTTTTCTGCGCACCGGCATAAATCACGTCGTATTTGGAGATATCGATGGGGCGGGAGAAGATATCAGACGACATATCCGCCACCAGCCGGGCCTTCACATCCGGATCATACCGCATCTCTGTTCCGAAGATCGTATTATTCGAAGTGAAATGGAAATAATCCACATCTTCGGGAACCGTATATCCTTTCGGGATGTAGGCATAGTTCGCTTCTTTGGAAGAAGCCAACACATTCACTTCACCGAAAAATTTCGCTTCCTTGATCGCACCGGACGCCCAGGTGCCTGTATCCAGGTAAGCCGCTTTTTTGTTCAACAAATTGAAAGGAACCATGCAGAATTGCATGCTGGCGCCTCCCCCCAGAAAGAGTACTTCATAGCCGGCCGGTACATCCAATAATTCTTTGATCAAGGCACGCGCTTCGTCGCATACAGCCACAAACTCCTTACCACGGTGGGATACTTCGAGCAGAGATAATCCCGTACCGGCAAAATTTTCGACGGCTGCTGCCGTGCTTTTGATCGTGTATTCACTCAGAATAGAAGGACCTGCATAAAAATTGTGCTTCTTCATACTGATACAATTTAAAAATGTTATAATATGTTTTAGTAACGAATATTTTTAAAATAAGTGCCAAATGTAGCTTTTTTCGTTTACATAGCAACCAATTCGACAGATATTATCGAAAAAACAATACACTTTATCAATCGAACCGATCGCCCCACAGGCGATGCATCTGCTCAACGAGCTTTTTTTCGGCCGGACTATCCTGTCCATGCCAGATACGCTCCCGCAAGATCTCGGCCGGCAGATAATCCTGCTGTACGAAATGACCCTCATAACTATGCGCGTACTTATATTCTTTCCCATAGTTGAGCTCCTTCATCAGTTTGGTCGGCGCATTCCGCAGGTGCAACGGGACGGGCAGGTTACCGGTTCGGTTCACCAGTTCGATCGCACTGTCGATAGCCATATAAGCCGAATTGCTCTTCGGGCAACAGGCCAGATAGACCGTCGCTTCCGCCAGGAGGATACGCCCTTCCGGCCACCCGATCTTTTTCAGTCCGTCGAAGCAGGCGTTGGCAAGTAACAGGGCGTTCGGATTAGCCAGTCCGATATCTTCCGCCGCTGAGATCAGCAGGCGCCGGGCGATAAATTCCGGATCTTCTCCTCCCGCCACCATCCGCGCCAGCCAGTAGATGGCGGCATCCGGATCACTGCCCCGGATGGATTTGATGAATGCGGATATGATGTCATAGTGCATTTCACCGCCTTTGTCGTAGGCGGCCGGGTTTTCCTGCAGGCGTTCAACTACTCTTTCATCCGTAATTTCGATTGCGTTGCCTGCCTCTGCTGCAACGACCAAATCAAGTATATTCAACAACTTACGGGCATCACCGCCAGAATAGCGGAGTATGGCGTTTGTCTCTTTCAATACAATTGTCTTTTCTTTCAGCACCACATCTTCCGCAATCGCTTTATGCAGCAGTGTGAGCAGGTCTTCCTTATCCAGCGATTTAAGCACATAGACCTGGCAGCGCGACAGCAGCGGGCGGATCACTTCGAAAGAAGGGTTTTCCGTCGTGGCGCCGATCAACGTCACCACCCCCTTCTCTACCGCCCCCAGCAAGGAGTCCTGTTGCGATTTGCTGAACCGATGGATCTCATCAATAAAGAGGATGGGCGACACCGTACCAAAGAAACGGTTATTCCCCGCTTTCTCAATCACCTCGCGTACATCTTTTACACCGGAACTGATGGCGCTCAAGGTATAAAAAGGAGCCTCCAGTTTTTGGGCGATGATCTGTGCCAATGTGGTCTTCCCTACCCCGGGCGGTCCCCATAAAATAAAGGAAGGCACCCGTCCGGATTCAATCATCTTCCGCAGCACGGCGCCACCACCTACCAGGTGCTTCTGCCCGATATAATCTTCTAATGTTTTCGGGCGCAGCCGTTCCGCTAAAGGTTGACCTATCATGGTGACAAAAGTCGTTCATTTTCTTTAGTTATCAAAGGATATGTCCGGAAAAAAGTGGTCATCCCCCCCATCACACTCAAAATTTTTCTTAAAAACCAAACCATACAGGCTATCGACAAAATGTCAACCGATTTACCACAATCCGAATCCTACAGCCGGTTCATTCTGACTGAAAAACGGATAAATCACCAAACAACAAGCAAAAAGACAAGGAATCCCCTCCTTTTTTTCCGTTTTTTTAAGCTAAAAACACCATCTTCGCAACTATTTTTTGGAGTATTGTTATAATTTCTCATAATATTTGCTTATTTTTGCAATTAATTATATAAGTCAACTCAGTCAAAGCGAAGTCAAAAAGGATGAATAATAATTGTAAAAAGAACACATATTAGCGATGCACTCATACGGAAAGAGAAAGTAAATTCGCCTGCCACAACAAGCAAATGATTGAAAGCACAAAAAGAAAAATTGATTTAAATACTTATTTTACTAACAAAAAAATGACGTTTATGATGAAAAAGTTATTTCTGACAATGCTATGCGCGATCCTTTGCGTAGGGTTGTCGGTAGCACAGACACGGACCATAACCGGCGTTGTTATTTCTGCGGAAGACGGCGAACCGGTTATCGGAGCATCTATTCAGGTCAAAGGTACGCTGACAGGTAACGTGACCGATGTGAATGGTAATTTCTCCCTGGGTGTGGATGCGGATGCAAAAACACTCGTTGTTTCATACATAGGGATGGAAACACAGGAGGCTACGATTCAACCGAATATGCGAATCGTATTGAAGTCTTCAAGTATCATGGTGGATGAAATTGTGGTAACGGCTCTGGGTATTTCACGGGCGCAAAAAGCACTTGGATATGCCACACAAAAAGTAAAATCCGAGGAACTTGTTCAGGCGGCGAATAGCAACCTGGCCGGTGCATTGCAGGGAAAAACATCCGGGATAGACATCAAATCAACCAGTGGTATGCCGGGAGCATCATCCCAGATCACGATCCGTGGCGCCCGTTCATTTACAGGGAACAACACTCCCTTATACGTAATTGACGGTATGCCCATTGCATCGACTCCCGACCTTTCGACAGGAGGTTCGGTATCCGGAACGGACTACTCTAACCGTGCTGTCGATATCGACCCGAATGACATTGAAACCATTGACATCCTGAAAGGCCAGGCTGCTTCCGCCCTTTATGGTATCCGCGCCTCGAACGGTGTAATCGTTATCACCACAAAAAGCGGGAAAGGCGCAGTAAAAGGCAAACCACAGATATCATTCAACAGCAGTGTAAGTTTTGACAAAATCAACCGTTATCCGGAATTACAGACACTGTATGCACAAGGAGATAAAGGTCTTTATAGCCCGAACAGCTCACTCACCTGGGGACCTAAAATTTCCGAATTACCCAATGATCCCGCTTATGGAGGAAACGTAAAGAACAGTCAGACTGACAGAGACGGATTGCACCCCGGCATGTACTATGTACCTCAACGGGCTAATGCAGGTATGGATCCGTGGGTTACACCTGGAGTTTATGACAATATCAGAGATTATTTTGACACAGGCGTAACCTGGAACAATTTCCTGAACGTATCGCAGGCGCTTGACCGGTCTTCTTATTCTTTCTCTTTGGGAAATACTACCCAGGACGGTATCATGCCTTCGACAGGAATGGATCGTTACAATGCGAAACTGACTGCCGAAACAAAATTGACCGATCATTTCAAAACCGGCGCTTCAGCCAGCTTTGTCAGCACATCAATCCAAAAGATGCCTACAGCTAATGATGGTATCCTAGCTACTATTTATCCCGCACCTCCCAGTTATGACCTGGCAGGTATTCCTCAGAACTACGAAGGGAACCCCTACCGGATTAACAACTATCGCGCAGGAGCTTTCCCGCCGGCTTACTGGTCGAAAGACAATATCGACTTCAACGAAAAGACAAACCGTTTCTTCGGAAATGCGTTCGCCGTTTTCAGTACAAAAATGGGAACAACCAACCAAAGACTGGACGTTAAATACCAACTTGGGGTAGATGCCTACACAACACATTACCAGACTATTTGGGGATACGGCATCAAGGGTTCGGCCAATAACGGACAGATTGAAAACCAAGGTATCACCAATACGGCCTTCAACTCCCTTGCAACAGTTGCTTATGACTGGCAGATCAATGACGACTGGCATTTCGACGCTTTAGTTGGTAATGAAGTAGTGAATAATACGGAGAAATATTATTATATGTACGGAGGCAACTTCGAAATCCCGGGTTGGAATCATATTGGAAATGCCACAGTAAAGGACAATTCGGAAGAACAATGGGCAGACCGGTCAGTAGGTTTCTTTGCCAATGCATCCGTCTCATACAAAAGCATGGTATATCTGAGCGTAACAGGCCGCCAGGATTATGTATCCACCATGCCGAGTAAAAACCGTAGCTTCTTCTACCCGTCCACTTCTTTAGGTTTTATCGTCACCGAATTGGATGGATTGAAGGGTAATTCCATCGTCAATTATGCGAAACTACGCGTATCATACGCACAGGTAGGACAAGCCGGCCAATTCAGACAGACATACTACACTACCCCCAGTTACGGTGGTGGTTTCTACACATTCGCCAATCCGATCCTATATCCGATCAATGGTGTGAACGCCTATGTACCAAGTAGTACGGTATATGACCCGAACCTGAAACCTCAGAATACGCAGTCATACGAATTAGGGGGAGATATTAATTTCCTGAATGATCTGTTCACTTTAAACTACACCTTCTCCAGACAGAACGTGAAAGACCAGATTTTCCCAATTCCATTGGCTGGTTCAACCGGATCAGGAAGTTTGATGAGTAACGGCGGTAGCCTCCACACGAATGCCCACGAAGTCACTTTAGGGATCAACCCGATCAGAACAAAAAACTACGATTGGAATATCGCCTTTAACTTCACAAAGATCGACAACTATGTGGACAAGTTGGCACCGGAAGTGAACAGTATCTTCCTGGGTGGATTCGTCACACCACAGGTTCGCGCAGGGATTGGCGACAAATATCCGGTAATCTATGGTTCAAGCTACGCACGTGATAACGAAGGACGTATTATCGTAGATGCCAACGGGATACCCACAACAGGTCCGGACAAGGTGATCGGTAGTGTTTCTCCGGACTTTTTATTAGGTATGAATACCAGCCTGCGTGTTCATCAGTTCAGACTGAGCGCCGTGTTTGACTGGAAATCAGGCGGACAAATGTATGGTGGGACAAACGGCCTGTTGGATATGTACGGTATCAGCAAAAACACGGAAGGCCGTGAAGGTTCTTTCATTGTTGAAGGTGTGAAAGCGGACGGAACTCCAAACACTACGCCCATTGAAGGAGCTGTTGCCTGGCAAAACTACTACAGCAAAATCAACGGTATCGGTGAGTCTTCCATCTACAATACGTCCTTTATCAAGTTACGTGAAATCGCGTTGAGTTGCGACCTGTACAAATCAAGAGCGATTGAAGTAGGGTTGAATGCGTTTGTCAGAAACATCCTACTTTGGACTGAATATCCGAATCTGGATCCTGAATCTTCTCAGAGTAACGGCAACATGACTGGAGCCTTCGAACGTTTTTCGTTGCCCCAGACAACCAGTTATGGTATGGGAGTCAATCTTAAATTTTAATGAACAAGGATTGTGCAAACACAATACTAAAGAAATATGTATCATATGAAAAAAAATATATTTATTGCAAAGTTACTGGCAATGTCAACATTAGCCATAACATTCGCATCCTGTACGGACAGTGTAATGGATGACATAAATGAAGACAAGAACCATCCGCTGGATGTATCTTCCAAATTCATTGTTTCAGACTTACTGACAACGACTGCATTCAGTGTGGTTGGTGGAGACTTCTCTTTGTATGCCTCTTCATATATCGAGCATGAAGCCGGTACACACAACCAATTGTATAATGCGGAAACCCGTTCGGGCGAACCATCCGTTTCTACCACGTACAACAATGCCTGGGGAGGCGTATATTCCAACGTGCTTTATGCAAAAAGAGTCATTGGAAAATGTGCTGAAGGAGGCAATGAATTCGGGAATAGTGTAACCTTGGGAGTGGGCAAATTGATGCTTGCCTACAATGGTGCAATCATTGCCGACTTATTTGGCGATGCTCCTTTCTCTGAAGCAGGCGAAGCCAATCCGGACGGAACCGTTATATTTATGCAGCCCAAAATTGACAAACAGGAAGATATCTATAAAGAAGTCATGACGCTTGTTAACGATGCAATCGCATTATTTGATCAGAAAGATGCGATCGGTGTTATGGGCGCTAACGACTTTATCTATGCCGGCAACGCCGCCAAATGGAAAAAAGCAGCTTACGCGTTGAAAGCCCGTTATACAATGCGATTGTTGGCCCGCAGCGCGAACCAAAACGCAGACTTACAGACGGTGTTGGATTGTGTCTCTAAATCTTTCACATCCCCAGCCGAGGAATTCAAATTCGCCATCTATGACGGAGACAACAATGTCAACCCATTGGCCGGTTTTTATTACAGCCGTAACGCTCTTGGAGCCAGCCAAAGTTTGATCGATAAGCTTGTTGCCAGAAATGACCCGCGTGTAAACCAGTACTTTGGCACATACGGATCGTCAAGCGTCACCAGTGTTATTTCCGACCCGGCAAAGATCAAAGCCGCACCCAATGGTGATCTTGTTCAATCTCAAAAAGTGTACAGTGTATCACTGGCTTGTGGCGCATGGTCTGCTCCCACCCAGTTACTCAGCTACCACGAACTCATGTTCCTCAAAGCAGAGGCGGAATGTCGCTTAAACAACCTGACAGAGGCGGAAAACAGCCTCAAAAAAGCCATTGCTGCAGCATTTGCCAATGTTGCCTACACGATTGAAGATGCTGGTTTTGAATCAGATTTAGGCGCGGATGTGTTTGAGGAATACTTTACTACCAGTGTGAAGCCCTTGTTTACAGCCAATCCTCTTCAGGAAATCATGATTCAGAAATACCTGTCTTTCGCAGGTGCTTCCGGGGAGTCGGTTGAAGCATACAATGACTACAGACGTTTACAAGCTTTGAACAACAATTTTATTGTATTAGCCAATAAACACAATCAGATAGAAGGATTCCCGTTGCGTTATACATACGGTTCTTCTGATGTGACCACGAACAATAACATCAAAGCAGCCTTCGGCGACGGTTCTTATGTGTATACAGAAAAAGTATGGTGGGCTGGCGGTTCACGCTAATTACTACAGGTGTAATTCCATCTAATCATCAGAAAAGGAGGGGTGCTTGTAGCACCCTCTTTTTTTTTGACCATAAACCCTGTTTCACCCATTGCACTATGTGATCCGGGAGTTTTGCATTATCCTTCCCCCGTACCTTTTCATCCGTTCGCAGCCGGGTTATGGTACTACCAGGCCATACGGCCTGCGGGGTGCCGAAAAGTACCTCAACGAAGCGGAAGCCCAATGCCAACTGGGTAATTTCATCGCCGCCAGGCAGTTAATGCAGCAGTTGGGAGATATCCGTTACCCGGATGGTTCATACAGTTCCCGCCTGGCGGAGATGACCGAAAGCAAAGAACTTTCCCTGAAATCGTCTGAAAGCATGATCGTACAAACGCTGATGGATAAGATCATCCTCCAGCGCCGGATCGAGCTCTGGGACGAACCCGATCCCGAATCCTGGGAATGGATACTGATGATCTGTCAATAACAGGAAAAAGAAGTGCCGCGATAAGGATGCGTTCTTCATCCCATATGGCTGGATCATTCTCTCCACGGCTGTGGAGAGAAGAGATCATCCGAATGACTGACTTAGATCCTCTATACGTTGGTAGTAGATCTTCCTATTGTTTACAATAAGAAACAGATTCATCCGTACCTTGACCGGATATACTTCTTTTTTCCGTATCTTTGCCGGATCTTTGGTTAAACAATGGCGTTAGCCGGATAACAGGTTAAACAACAAAATTGAATAAGATGAAAGCGCAAGTATGGATTACGGTTAGCCTTCTCCTGGCAACCATGGCATGTACCAATGCCCGGAAGAACGAAAACAAGACCCAGTCGGATCCCGTCAAGCCTGATACAGCCGTCGTGACAGAACAGACCGTAGCCGTGGTGGCAACTCCGCTGAATGGTTATTTCCTCCGGAATACCTACCAGTTCGCAGGAGACACCGATTACCTCCTCTTCCCCAACCAGACGGCATTCGATGCCGTATTAGGCAAGGCCAAAACGATGGGAAACAAGATCGACATGCCCGATTTCGGGCAACAGATCGTAGGTGCGATCACCCTGAAACCGGTCCGGAATCAGACCACCCTTACCCTCCGCAAAGCCGAAGTGGTGGGAGGAACCACCGTGGATCTGTATGTAGAATCCACTGCGGGCGAGGCCCTCTCCTACACCATCACACCCACACTCGTGTTCCAATTCCCCAAAACGGCAGGTATCCAGGCGGTAAATTTTTACATGAACGGCATAAAGGCGGCAACCGTTCCGGCCGAATAACCATCAAACTTCTGAAAAACACGCAGCAAGCCGTTGGATCGTTGATCGGACAGCCCCGGTTTTTATGTATATATGTTTAATATCATATTTACGGTAAACTTCTTCGTTCCCATTTGTTTATATAATATAATCACTTACTTTTGCACCAGAAACGATAAGGAGAAAAGAGCATGAAAATTCAAACAGGCAGGAATATCATATTCCTCACATTTATAAGCATATGGATCTCTTCCTGTGAATTCGGACCGAAAAAAGCGACAGATAATCCTGTCACCTACGATTCCATCCGGGTAGAGAAAACCTACCATCTCCTGAATAATCCCGCCAATCCGAACTGCAACCTGCAAATCCTGTTCAAGTATCCCGTCAAAGCCGAAGGAAAGGATATGCTGCCGACACTTCAGAAACTGTTCGTTTCGTCGTACTTTGGCGAAGGATACGACAACCTGTCGCCCGAAGAAGCCGTTGCCAAATATGCCGAAGACTATCTGAATACATACAAACAACTGGAGGGTGAGTTCACCCGTGAGATGGAAAAGACCGACGAGACACCGGCCGGATCGTGGTTTTCCTACTATGAGATGTCGAAAGACCAGATCGTCTATAACCAAAACGACCTGATCAGTTTCACCGTCCACACGGAGAGCTATACCGGCGGAGCCCATGGAGCCCATGCCAACCGTAACCACGTGATCAACCTGCACACAGGCGCATTCATCACCGAGAGCGACATCTTCGTGGATAACTTCCAGGACCGGCTGGCACAGATGATGGTTAGTAAGATTGCGGAGCAGAACAAGCTGACCGACCCGAAAGAGCTGGAGAACATCGGCTTTTTCAGCATCGACGAGATCTACCCGAACGGTAATTTCCTGATCGATGCCGACGGGATCACCTATACGTTCAATGAGTACGAGATCGCGGCCTACGTAGTGGGCGCCATCGACGTACACCTGTCCTATAAGGAACTCTCCCCGTTGCTGAAAAGCGGTAGTCCGATCAGCCACCTCACAGGTAATTGAGCCCCTATGCAACCGGATCAAGCGTCTTCCTCTCTGGCTGTTGTCCACGAACAATTATCGAAAATAAAAAAGTATTTCCCGTTGCTGACGGAGCAGCAACAGGCTCAGTTCGACGCGTTGTATCCGTTATATGCGGAATGGAACGCGCGTATCAACGTGATTTCCCGCAAAGATATTGAGAACTTATACCTACACCACGTATTACACTCCCTGGGTATCGCCCGAATGATCCGTTTCAAAGACGGCTCCACAGTGATGGACCTGGGTACAGGAGGCGGTTTCCCGGGTATCCCCCTGGCGATCCTCTTTCCCGGCACCCATTTTCACCTGATCGACAGCATCGGAAAAAAGATCAAAGTAGGACAGGCGGTAGCGGAAGCCATCGGCCTGGAGAATATCAGTTTCCGCCACTGCCGCGGGGAAGAAGAGAAAGGGCTGTTCGACTTTGTGGTCAGCCGCGCCGTCATGCCGCTGGCCGACCTGGTCCGGATCATCCGCAAAAACATCCGCAACGAACAGCAAAACGCATTGCCAAACGGCCTGATCTGCCTGAAAGGCGGGGAACTGCAGCACGAGATACTGCCTTTCCGCCATCAGGCAATAACGATCGATCTGCATACCCACCTGAAAGAAACCTATTTTGAAACTAAAAAAGTTGTGTACATTCCTTTATGATCACCATTAAATCCTTTAATACGAACTACTTTTCGGAGAACACCTACCTCGTGTATGATGATACACGGGAAGCGGTTCTGATCGACTGCGGCTGTGCCCGCGAAGAAGAGGAGAAAGAAGTCAGCCAGTTTATTTCAGACAACAAGCTGATACTGAAACGGTACCTCTGTACCCACCTGCACCTCGACCATATCTTCGGCAATGAATTTGTGTACCGTACCTACGGGCTCAAGCCCGAAGCGCACAAAGCCGATGTGGAAGGGCTGCCCAATCCGGACGTGCAAGCCCGGCTGTTTGGCATCCCCATCGTGGTGAAAAACATACCGGTGGAGAAATTCATCGTCAACGGCGAGACCATCTCCTTCGGGCATTCGGAACTGACGGCCCTGCTCGTACCCGGCCATTCTCCCGGTAGCCTGGCGTTCTACAACAAGAAAAACGGCTATGTATTTTCCGGCGACGCGCTGTTTGCCGGCAGCATCGGACGTACCGACCTGTGGGGAGGGAACCAGGAAGTGCTGATCGCCGCCATCAACGACAAGCTACTCACCCTGCCTGACGAGACGATCGTGTATCCCGGACATGGGCAGCAGACCACCATTTTTAGTGAGAAAATGAACAATCCTTATTTATAAAATACATTGAAGCTATGGATACAACAAAATTTGTCAATCGCCATGTAGGGCTTTCCAGGGAAGATATACCTTCCATGCTGCAAGCTATTGGTGCAAGTTCAGTGGATCAACTGATCGAACAGACCATTCCCTCCGACATCCGCCTCACGGAACCGCTGAACCTGCCCGAGCCGATGACCGAACGCGAACTGGGTGAACATTTTGCCGAGCTGGCATCGAAAAATGAAGTATATACCTCGTATATCGGTATGGGATGGTATGACACCGTTTGCCCGGCTCCCATCCAACGGAATGTATTGGAAAACCCGGTTTGGTACACTTCCTATACACCCTACCAGGCGGAGATATCCCAGGGACGGCTGGAGGCGCTGATCAACTTCCAGACGATGATCTGCGACCTGACAGGCCTGCCGCTGACCAACTGCTCGCTGCTGGATGAGGCTACCGCCGGTGCCGAGGCCGTATCCATGCTATACGCATCCCGCAGCCGTGCGCAGGTCAAGGACGAAGCCAATACGGTGTTTATCGACGATCAACTGTTCGCTTCCACCAAAGCCGTGATCCTTACCCGCATGATCCCGCAGGGAATCAAGGTGGTGACGGGCGACTACCGCACCTTTGCCTTTACGTCGGATGTGTTCTGCGCGCTGGTGCAGTTTCCGGACGCCAACGGTTCGATCGAAGATTATACCGGTTTTGTGGCTAATGCCAACGCCAACGGGACGAAGGTGGCAGTCGCCGCCGACCTGATGAGCCTTGTGCTGCTGACGCCTCCGGGCGAATGGGGCGCCGACGTGGTATTCGGCAGCACCCAGCGTTTCGGTATCCCCATGTTTTACGGCGGCCCGTCGGCCGGATACTTCGCCACCAAAGACGAATACAAACGTTCCATCCCCGGCCGTATCATCGGGATCTCCAAAGATGCCTACGGGCATGAAGCCTATCGGCTGGCCCTGCAAACCCGCGAGCAACATATCAAACGCGAAAAAGCGACCTCCAATATCTGTACCGCGCAAGCTTTGCTGGCCACGATGAGCAGTTTCTACGCCGTCTATCACGGCGCCGAAGGACTGCGGGATATCGCCGGCCGGATCCACAGCCAGGCCGGATTCCTGGCGGGTGAACTGGAGAAACTGGGCTACAAACAACGCAACACCGACTATTTCGATACGTTGCGGATCGAACTGCCGAACGGTGTATCGGTGGAGGCCCTGCGTGAGATCGCCCTCGATTGTAAGGTGAACCTTCGCTACCTCGACAACGGGCAGGTAGGGATCAGCTTGGACGAGACCACGCTGCCGACCGACCTGGGTGTCCTCCTCTACATTTTCGCCAGCGCCGCCGGAACAGACTATATGCTGAGCGAATCGGTACCGGCTAAGACATACTTCGACGCGCGTTTCGCCCGTACATCAGACTTCCTCCGGCAGGATGTATTCAGGAAATACCATACCGAAACGGAACTGATGCGATACATCACCCGCCTTGGCCGTAAGGATATCTCCCTCGCCCATTCCATGATCTCCCTCGGCTCATGCACGATGAAGCTGAACGCGGCCTCCGAACTGTTGCCGCTGAGCCGTCCGGAGTTCCAGAACATACACCCCTACGCACCGGAAGACCAGGTGGAAGGATATACCGAAATGATCGAGAACCTCTCCGCCTACCTGGCTGAGATCACCGGGCTCAAGGGCGTCAGCCTGCAACCCAATTCGGGAGCGGCGGGCGAATACGCCGGGCTGCGCGTGATCCGTACCTACCTCGAAAGTATCGGCCAGGGACACCGTAACATCGTGCTCCTGCCGGCATCAGCCCACGGTACGAACCCGGCCAGCGCCATCCAGTGCGGCTATTCCACCATCACCGTACAAACGGATGCCTGCGGGAATATCGACCTCGACGATTTCCGCCAGAAAGCGGAAGCCAATAAGGAGAACCTCGCCGCCACGATGATCACCTACCCTTCCACACACGGTATCTTTGAAGTGTGTATCCGGGAGATGTGTGATATCATCCATGCCTGTGGCGGACAGGTATATTTGGACGGTGCTAATATGAACGCCCAGGTAGGGTTAACCAACCCCGGCAAGATCGGCGCCGACGTATGCCACCTCAACCTGCACAAGACATTCGCATCGCCGCACGGCGGTGGCGGACCGGGTGTGGGACCGATCTGTGTGGCCGAGCACCTCGTGCCCTTCCTGCCTTCGCACCCGGTGGTATGGGGAAGCGACCTGAACACCGTTTCCGCCGCCCCATACGGCAGTGCCGGTATTGCCGCCATCACCTATGCCTATATCCGCCTGCTGGGGACTGAAGGGTTGACCATCAGCACCAAAGCGGCGATCCTCAACGCCAATTACCTGGCAGCCAAGCTGAAAGACGCGTACGGCATTGTCTATACCGGCGCTACCGGACGGGTAGGCCATGAGCTGATCCTCGAATGCCGTACGATCAAGGAACGTTCGGGTGTGGATGAGGGGGATATCGCCAAGCGCCTGATGGACTTCGGCTATCATGCCCCGACCCTGTCTTTCCCGGTACACGGCACGCTGATGATCGAACCGACCGAATCGGAAAGCAAAGCCGAACTCGACCGCTTCGTGGAAGTAATGGACTGCATCCGGAAAGAGATCGCCGAAGTGGAAGAAGGCACAGCCTCCCGCGAAGACAACGTACTCAAGAATGCCCCGCACCCGGAATACGAAATCACCGCCGACGAGTGGAAACACGAATATCCGCGCAGCAAAGCCGCCTTCCCGCTGGATTGGCTGCACGACGGGAAGTTCTGGATCAATGTGGCTCGCGTGGATAATGCGTATGGCGACCGTAACCTGATCCCGACGATCTGTACGTGTACACTATAATCGTTTAACCTGACAGAGCCGCCTACAACGGCTCTGTCTTTTTATATACCCATCATGAAAACATATTGGATCGCGTTGGCGGCTATCCTGATGACCGCCTGCACACAGACAAAAGAGACGAAAATCAAAGCGTACGGCTGGCAGGGTGAAAACCGGAACACCACCGAAGAGACATTACAAGCCGACTTCAGCAAGTGGAAAACGCATGGCCTCGACGGTATCTGCTACAACGGCGGGCAAGATCCCGCCAAACACCAACGGGCGGCCAAAGTTGCACATGCCAACGGGATGGAATACCATGCCTGGATACCGACCATGCTGAAAGGCGACGCCGACTCGTCCTGGTATGCCGTGAACCGTAAAGGCGAATCAGCCTGGTCGGTACAAGCCTATGTGCCGTACTACAAGTTTATGTGTCCGAACAACGAAGAGGTCTATCATTTCCTGGAAGGCATGTATGGCAAGGTGGCCGATATCCCCGAAGTGGATTACATCCATTTCGACTATATCCGCTATGTAGATGTGATCCTCGCCCGCGGACTGTGGGAGAAATACGGATTGGTCATGAACGAAGAATATCCGACTGCCGATTATTGCTATTGCGACAAATGTGTGGGCGACTTCAAAGCGGCTACCGGCATCGATATCAAAGCAGTGGAAGATCCTTCGACGTGTGCAGAATGGAAACAGTTCCGCTACGACGTGATCACCAAACTTGTCAACCGCCTCACCGCCTCCATCCATGCCAAGGGTAAGAAGGTGAGCGCCGCCGTTTTCCCCGGTCCTACACTGGCAAAGCAATTGGTTCGCCAGGAATGGGACAAATGGGATATCGACGCTTTCTTCCCGATGAATTACAACGATTTCTACCTGGAAGGAGCGGATTGGCTGCGCCCCATCACTGCCGAGGAAGTAGCAGCCGTGGATGGCAAAGCACCGGTATATAGCGGTCTGTTTATCTGCCGCGACTGGCAGAACAAAACCAGCATCAAAGATCCGGAAGGGCATGGCTTACTGCCTTCGGAAATTGCAGAAGCTGTACGCGGCTCGATAGAAAGCGGCGCGTCAGGTGTATGCCTCTTCACGCCCAACAGCATGACAGACGAACACTGGGCCGCCTTCGACAAAGCGATCCGTCAGGAATATGCAATAAAAAAGTAATCCGGTTGCCCGGATTACTTTTTCTTACGTATCAATGTATATAGATAGTTGGTTTCCGATACATCCTTGATATACAAGGTATCGCCCCGAAGTTCAAGCGGATAGGAAGGATGGGTGGTATAAAACACATCCATGAGCCAGGCGGTGGTACCGTCGGCAGCATTGCGCCAGTTCAGGTCGCCCGGTTCATCCACCCCGTCTTCCGTCCAGATATACTTATCGCCGTTGAAGGTGATGAAGGTATTTTCGAACTCACATTCCTGGGTAGCGTTCTTTCCCATGAGCAACGCCCAACGGCCATCCACCAGTTGCTTCACCTCCGGCAGCGATTTATCGATGAGGGTAATGGGCGCGACCACTTGTGCGATCTCCGCTTCCGCCTCTTTCGGCTTACCCTGGTTGCAAGAGCATACCAACGCCCACATACCGACCGTTACCACAACCGGCACGCATAATCCATGGAAGATCTTCATAACAATACGGTTTATAGAGTTAGAGTAATAAGCCATCGGCAACCCCTTTGGCTACCGCTTTCCCTTGCAGGGCTTCGATGATGGCAAGGCCGAAATGGAATACCAGACCCGGCCCTTTGCCGGTAATAACAGCCCCGTCCGTCACTACGGCTTCACCCGTATGGACAGCGCCTTTCAGTGTTTGCTCAAAACCCGGATAACAGGTAGCTTTGCGTCCGTCGAGGATACCCAATCCGCCCAACACAAGCGGAGCGGCACAGATCGCCGCCACTACCTTTCCCTGTTTATGGTGGGCAAGAAGTTGTTGCAGCAACGGCTCGCAAGCGTTCAGGTTATTGGCGCCCGGCATACCGCCGGGCAATACCAAGGCATCGGCGTCGGTCAGATCCGTTTCTTCCAACAAGGCATCTGCTAATACGCCGATCCCATGCGCCCCTTCTACAATATATTCTCCGGTGATGGAAACAAGGGTGGCATCAATATCGCCCCTGCGCAACAGGTCGATCGTCCCGATAGCTTCCGTTTCTTCGAAACCGGTTGCCAGGAATACAAAAGCTTTCTTCATAAGGCGTGCGTGTTAATTGAGTTTATAAATATATGTAATGGTTCCCTGCTGGTTGTTCACCCCTTTGATGCTGTTGAACTTGGCTTGTTTGGCAGCAGCCTGGGCGCTCTTACGCAGGGCTTCCGAGTCGATGGTTGTGCCGCGTGTCGGTTCAGCGGAGATCACATTCCCCCGGGGATCGACCACGATCTCCAGCACGATCTTTCCTTCCACCGACACATTGTAGTCAGGCCGCGGAAGGCCGCCGCCACCGATCGACCGGCCGTTGAGGCTGAACGATCCGTATCCCCCAACCCCTTCATTGGCGCCACGGTCGGCATTGCCGAAGGGGCTTCCCTGGTTGCCCGTTCCCGTCTCGGCATCACCCTGGTTGGTTCCTGTGGCGGAACCACGGCCAAAAGCGCCCGCCATCTTGTCGGAGACGGCCTGTTCATTCTTCCGTTGTTCTTCCGCTAAGCGCTGTTTGGTGATTTCCTCCTGGCGAAGACGTTCTTTTTCGGCGTTTTCAAGCCGCTTACGCTCATCCTCGGCTTTCTTTTCCTTTTTCTTTCTGGCATCTTCCACTGCGACGGTTTCTTCCAAATCCTGGGTGACAAGATCTTCCTTCGGCGCTTCCACACGCGGTGCGGGCGGCGGAGTAACCGTTGCCTGCGAAGGCGCCTGTCCCATATTCAGGGGTTCGAATGTACCTGCCGAAGCGTTCACATTGCCGAAGTTCACCAGGATACCGCCGTCTTCCTCCGGCACGACGGTTTTCAATACCGTGAACCAAAGCAGCAGAAATATGGCCAGGTGGAAAACCAGGGTACCTGCCAGGCTGTATATGTCGTCTTTCGTATATTTCATACTTATTATTGCGGACGGGTGAAGAGCGCCATCTTGAACTTGTTCTCGTTCGCTATGTTCAGTATCTTGACAATTTCTTTATAGGGTACCGTTTCGTCGGCATAGAGCGCGACATACATATCGGGTTGTTTCGCGTAACAATCCTGGAGGAAGGGCGTGATCTCATCAAACGACACCTTCACCTCCCGTTGTTTGCCGAAAGCCACATAGTAGTTCAACCCCGCATCGATCGTCAGCCTCGACAACGGTTTGGCGGCTGTTTGCTTACCTGATTGCGGCAGGGTCACCTTGATCGCATTGGGCACCACGACCGTGGATGTGATCATAAAGAAGATCAGCAACAGGAAGATGACGTCGGTCATCGATGCCATGCTGAAATTCTTGTCGATGTTTGTTCTTCGTTTCAGTCCCATGTCGTCAGTTTGCCGGTTCGTTGAGCAGGTCCATAAACTCCATCGTCCGGGCTTCCATCTTATTGACCACATTGTCAACCTGTGAAACCAGGTAGTTGTATGCGAAGAGGGCGATGATACCAACCACCAGGCCACCGACGGTCGTCACCAACGCTTCATAGATACCGCCGGACAACAGCGTAACATCCACATTCGCACCGGCATTCGCCATGTCGAAGAAGGCGCGTACCATCCCTGTCACCGTACCCAGGAAACCGAGCATCGGCGCGCTGGCAGCAGTGGTGGCAATCACGGGAAATCCTTTTTCCAGTTTGGCCACTTCGAGGTTGCCCACATTCTCAATCGCCACGAGCACATCACTCATCGGGCGTCCCAACCGGGTAATCCCTTTTTCGATCATACGGGCTGCGGGCGTAGGTGTATTGCGGCAGAGGTTGAGGGCCGAATCCACTTTCCCGTCGTGGATATAATCCTTGATCCGGTTCATAAAGGCTTCATCTTCTTTACCGGCTCGCTTGATCACCATGATCCGCTGGATAAAGATATAGATGGCCAGGAGCGACATCAGCAGTAAGACAACCATGATCCATCCCCCTTTGATGGCGAGGTCGATCACATTGATTTGCGCTTCCGTGGGAACGGTCACTGCGGTGAGGTCGGGCATCTGTTCGGTAGCCTGCGCCCCGGCGGTCTGAATGGAAAGTAAGAAACTCATGCTGATGTTTTATTAATGTACTGTATTATTTTGCGGATGATTCACTATTTATCAATTGATGCTTGTACAACTCGATCGTACGTTTTAATCCCATGTATAAAGCGTCGGCGATCAACGCGTGGCCGATCGACACCTCTTCCAACCAAGGGATATGCCGGCTGAAGAACGCCAGGTTGTCGATGTTCAGGTCGTGCCCGGCATTTACACCCAGCCCCAGGTTTTTCGCCAGCCGGGCAGCTTCCACGAACGGGGCGACGGCGGCTTCCGGATCCTCCCGGTAGCGGGATGCATACGGCTCGGTATATAGTTCGATCCGGTCGGTTCCCGTTTTCGCCGCCCATTCGATATTCGCCAGGTCGGTTCCCACAAACAGGGAGGTGCGTATTCCTTTAGCGGTGAATATATCGATTATTTCACTCAACCGGTCGAAATGGGTCCGTACATCCCATCCGGCATTGGAGGTGATGGCGTCCGGAGCATCCGGCACCAGCGTTACCTGCCGGGGTTTGACCTTTACCACGAGGTCGATAAACTTATCGCACGGATTTCCCTCAATGTTCAGTTCCGTTTGGATCAGGGGTTTGAGGGCAAAGACATCGCTATACCGGATATGCCGTTCATCGGGACGGGGGTGGACAGTGATACCCTGTGCACCAAATTTTTCACAGTCCAGGGCAACCTGGGTTACGTCGGGGATATTACCTCCCCGGGCATTCCGCAGGGTAGCGATCTTGTTAATGTTTACACTTAAATTCGTCATTTGCTACGTTTCAATCTATTTCTTTCATTACTTTTGCAAAAATGTATCGGCAAATTTAGCAGGTTTTAGGGAATATAGAGAGAAATGTTGGTGAAAGATTTCATAACAAAAGAAATTCCGGTGTTAAAAAGTTTTGACACGGTGGAATATGCCCTGGCGCTGATGGACGACTTGAAGTTGAAGCATCTGCCGTTACTGAAGGACAGCCAGTACCAATGCCTGGTCTCCGAAAAGGAACTGCTATCCATGCCGGATCCGCATGCGCCGGTGGACGATGCGACCTCGTTCGCACCGGCGGTCAGGGAGAACGGCCACCTGCATGAAGTGCTTACCCTGCTGTCGCGCTACGGACTGACCCTGCTCCCGGTAGTCTCCCCGGACGGAGCTTACCTCGGCGTGGTGACCCGCGAAAACGTAGTGGATATACTGGCCGGGCTCTGCAATGCCGATACGGCGGGCAGCGTGATCGTGATCGAACTGCTCCCGCAGGACTATGCACTGACAGATATCGCCCGCATCGTGGAATCGAACAACGCCCATATCCTGAGCCTCTTTTCCGCCGTCGATAAAGACACCGGCCGTTTGCACCTCACCCTCAAGATGGACGTGGAAGATGCCTCGCCGGTGATCCGCAGTTTCGAACGGTTCAACTACACCGTCCTCTACCATTTCATGGACAAAGGGATGGTGGACGACCTGCTGCAACAGCGCGTGAACGAGTTATTATATTATATGAATATGTAAAGCCGCCATCGGCACCGGAATACCTTATGAAGATCGGCCTATTCGGCAGTGATTACCAGGCGGAGAAACAAAGCCGGATCCTGCTGCTGTTTGAGAAATTGATTGCCCACGGTGCGACAGTATATGCCGACGCCGCCTGGCATGCGTGCTTATCCGCCGCCATACCGGCATTACCCCCGGTAGCCGGGCTGCTCGACGGAGAAGTATCCGGCCTCGACCTCGCCCTGAGCGTGGGAGGCGACGGCACCTTCCTGCGGACGGCGGCGCGTATCAACCGTCATCATATCCCTATCCTGGGCATCAACACCGGAAGGTTGGGATTCCTCGCCGACGTGAGCAGCCTGGAGATCGAAGAGACGCTGGAAGACCTGTTCCGCGGCCATTACCGGGTGGAAGAACGCACCCTGTTGCGGTTGAGTACGGAAGGCCAGCTGTACCAGGGATATAATTATGCGTTGAACGAAGTGGCGATCCTCAAGCGCGACACCTCTTCGATGATCCTCATCCATACCCTGCTCGACGGCGAATACCTGGCATCCTACCAGGCCGACGGGCTGGTCATCGCCACTCCCACCGGCAGCACCGCCTATTCCATGAGTGTGAACGGACCGGTGATCGTACCACAAAGCAACAGCATCATATTAAGTCCCGTCGCTCCCCATTCGCTGAATGTACGCCCGCTGGTAATTCCCGACACCGCCGTCATCAGGCTTACCATCGAAAGCCGCAGCGACAGTTTCCTGATCGCGCTCGACGGCCGGTCGGAAGTATTCCCCGTGGATACGGCGCTGACCATCACGAAAGCCGACTATACCACCCGGATCATCAAGCGGCACGGACATACCTTTTACCAGACCTTACGGGAAAAGCTGATGTGGGGAGCCGATCCCCGGATGAAATGATCACTTCCGTTCCTTCGGCAGGCTGACATTCCGTATTTTCAGGTTACGGAACCAGATGGTTGCGTCGCCATGCTTACCCTGCAACCCGATAAATCCTTTGGTAGGAAGCGTGGCAAATGGTTGGGGAAGCCAGGAAGGGATATCGCTGCCGTCGGGGTTCTTCATGCCGGAGATCCACAGTCCCATATCCATATCCGTCACTTTTTTCCCATTCAGGATCACAGTGATGTGTTTTCCTATGCATCGGATACGCATGTGGTTCCATTCGCCGGGCTTTTTCACCACCTGCTCTTTCCGGGGACCCAGGTGGCCATAGATCGCACCGCACCGTTCATAGGGTTTGGCGTCTTTCCACTTGATATAATAGTCGTCGGCAATCTGCACTTCTACCGAATGAGGGATCCAGTCTTTCGTATCCGTACAATAAATAACGACACCGCTGTTGGTTCCGTTATCGGTCTTGAAGTCGATATCAAGCTCGAAGTTCTCAAATTCGCGGGTGCTCCAGATCGCTTCGTCTTTGGAAGCCGTCAAGACACCGCCGGCAAACGTCCATGCCGCCGTGTCATACCGGGCTTCCGCCAGTTGTTCGCCGAAAAGCGGCTGCCAGAGATGGCGCGTACTATCCGGAGATTCCACCGCCGGCACCACTTCCTGCGCATATACGCCACTGACCAGACAGCCTAAAACCGCCCACATTCCAACCGATCGTTTTATTCCTTTTCCCATTGAACAGATGTTGCTTTTTATGATCGCCCAAATATACCGATTCTGCCGTCAGCATGCGTGTATTTTAGGGATTATTAAGGCATTTCGCCGTTTTCGGGTGCAACTATCCGGCAGTCCCCCAAAAAGGAATTTGTATTATTTTATGCTATTTTTGCAAAAAAATGTTGCAAATAAGTGTACAATTGCGATTTATTTTCGTAGTTTTGCCACTGTGTCTTGAAAAAAAATGTGAGAAGATAGGGTTGAAGTGTTAATTTGCATGTTACGTATTGTAAATTTTAACATAACAGATTGTGCCGGTAATGTAAAAAAAGGTTGTGTCATTTCGTCATCCGCCGACATCTGAAAAGCCACTCTTCCCGGATGGGTTGAAACAGAATACTATTAATATAAATGTGTAACAAAAAGTGTGTCTATGAAACGTTTGACTTATGTTTTATTTTGCTTATTCGTAAGCATAGGACTCGTGACCGCTCAAACAACGAAAGTGACAGGTATTGTCACTTCCGCTGAAGATGGTGAGCCAGTGATCGGAGCTGCCGTCATTGTAAAAGGAACGACATTAGGGGTTGTAACCTCTATCGACGGTACTTTTTCTCTCGACGTGCCCGCGTCCGGCAAAACACTGCAGGTAACGTATATTGGTATGCGTCCGCAGGAAGTAGCCGTTGCTCCGAATGTGAGAATTGTAATGCAAACCGACACCCAGAATCTGGATGAGGTGGTAGTAACCGCTTTAGGGATCAGCCGTGAAAAGAAATCACTGGGGTACGCTGTTGCAGAAGTAAAAGCCGACGACATCACAAAATCCGGCCAAATGAACGTAACCAGTTCGCTTACCGGTAAGTTGGCCGGAGTTCAGGTGAACCAGTTCGGGGGTACGGTGGGTGCTTCTTCCCGCATCTCGGTACGTGGTAACTCTTCATTGAGTGCCAGCCAGCAGCCGTTGATCGTTGTGGATGGGGTGCCTATTGCTAACGATACGCAGCGTTCAGGTAACAACTACTATGTAGGTGTTGACTACGGTTCCGGCTTGAACGACATTAACCCGGAAGATATCGAATCTCTTACGGTATTGAAAGGTGGATCGGCGGCCCTTTACGGTATGCGCGCCGGTAATGGGGTTATCCTTATCACCACCAAATCCGGTAAAAAATCTAAAGGTGTATCCATTTCCTATGATGGTAATATTACTTTTGACCAGGCAGCGACGATTCCCCTTGTTCAGAACAAATACGGTCAGGGAGGAAAAGGTAGCGAATATTCCTGGAAACAGAGCCATCCGGAGATGAGCTATTCTGACTATTCAACCAAATACGGTTTTGGTTTTGTCGATGGTGCCGGCAGCGGTATCAAAGACGGCTATGACGAATCCTGGGGTCCCCGTCTGGATATCGGTCTGAACCTTCCGCAGTTCGACAGCCCTGTAATCGACGGCGTACGCCAGGCGACTCCCTGGATCTCCCGTCCGAACAATATCAGAGATTTCTTCCAGACAGGTACCTCTCAGAACCATACGGTTTCTGTTCTTTCCCAGTCTGAAAAAGCCAGCCTTCGTGCTTCGCTCTCTTATCGTAACCAGGTGGGTACGGTACCTGAAACCGACCAGAGACGTTACACCGGACAGTTCAATTCGGATGTGGCACTGAACAAATACGTCAGTTTCGAAATGAGCGCGAACTATACGCGTACGGAAAGCGACAACCTGCTCGGACAGGGCTATGGAGGTAATAACCCCATCAACTCCCTTATCTTGTGGTCAGGCCGTCAGATCAACATGCAGGCATTGAAAGACAATTGGGATCAGAAAGATGCTAACGGTGCCTACACGCTCTACAACTGGAACAACAACTACCACTCAAACCCATATTTCATTGTCAATGAGAACCAGAACAGTTATCAGCGTGACCGTTTCTTCGGTAAAACTGCATTGTTCTACAAACCGTTTGATTTCCTGAAATTTGAAGGTCGTGTTGGTTTGGATTACTATAACCTGCAGCGTTTCGAACGCCACTATATCGACTATGGTGATTATCCGAATGGCGGATTTAACATGTACACAGCAAAGAACAGTGAATTGAATGCCGACTTTATTGCAACGTTCAACAAACGTTTTGGTGATTTTGACATTTCAGGTATTGCCGGAGCTAACTATCGCGATTTGCAATTTGACGACCATTCACTGGGAGCAAACGCACTTACCGTTTTAGGTGTTTACACCATTGGTAACCGTTCCGGAGATGCGGCTACGTCTATGGGTTACAGTCATATCCGTTCAAACTCGGTTTATGCAAGTGCTTCTCTGGGTTGGAAGAGCCAGTTGTATGTGGATGGTAGTGTTCGTAACGACTGGAGTTCCACCATCAAATCAGCTATCTTCTACCCGTCGATCAGCGCCAGTTGGATTCCAACAGCCACCTTCGAAAGTCTGAAGGGTGATGGTGGCATCCTGTCGTTCCTGAAACTCCGTGGCGGTATAGCCGAAATCGGTAACGCGACCTCTGCTTACCGCAACCGCGCTACCTACTCAACCAGTTCAGATACATTCAATGGTGTATCCCAGATGTCTTTCAGTTACCAGTATCCGAATGCGGATCTGAAACCCGAAAGCATCCTGACAAAAGAGATTGGTATGGAAGTTAACTTTATCCAGGATCGTATCCGTTTTGACATTGCCTATTATGATAAGACAGCAACCAATCAGATCCTCAGTGTCGGAACATCCAACACCATAGGTTTCAACAGCATGTTGGTAAATGCCGGTAAAATCAAAAACAAAGGGATTGAAATCATGTTAAGCGGTGATATTTTGCAGAACCCGAACGGACTGAACTGGACTACCACTTTCACATTCTCGAGAGACAGAAGCAAGATTATCGAACTGTATGATAACAAAGAAACCGGCGTCAAACTTTCGTCTTACGGCATAGGTTGGACATGGGGTATCCCGACGCAAGCCAAAGTGGGTGAACCCTGGGGTGTCTTGGTATCTACAGGCTACGACCGCTTAGGTGATGACGATGACTACAATGGACCGCTTAAAGGCGCCATCAAGGTCAATGAAGAAGGATATATCCAGAGCAAGAACAACCAGGACATTGGTTACATCACACCTGACTTCATCAGTGGATGGCGGAATGAGTTCTCGTATAAGAACTGGTCGTTCGGCTTCCTGATGGACTTACGTATAGGTGGCGATATCTGGTCGCAGTCCATGTCGCATAGCTACGGCGCAGGTACAGCTAAGATTACGGCAGACAACAATATTCGTGAAGATGGTTTAGTCGCAGGACAGAACTTTATGTCAGACACGAAGTTTGTGATGCAGGACGCCAATGGCAATTGGGTGGAAAATACCATCCGGGTGGATCCGGACGATTTCTTCCACGCAGGCAACCCCTCCGAATTTAGCATATTTGACGGGTCGTACCTGAAGCTGCGCGAAGCCAGCCTGTCGTATGTATTCCCTTCGAAGTGGATCCAAAAAACAAAATTCATCACGAAGATGAATGTTTCTCTGATCGGCTCCAACCTGGCTCTTCTCTGGGTTCACAAATCCAACACATTACGTTTGGATCCGGAAACAGGAGGTGTATCCAGTGATAGCCGCGGTGTAGGTTTCGAACAAGCTTCGACTCCAACTTCCCGCAGCCTTGGCCTCAAGTTAGGTGTTACATTTTAATTGATAGAGGAGAATATATATATGAAAAATATAGTAAAAAAAGCGACAGTTCTGTTAGCCTCGGCAACCATGATGGTGACTGTGGGTTGTACCGACACGTTTGAAGAAGTAAACACGAACCCGTATGCATTTAACGATGTTCCCCCAACGAATATACTGGCAAATATATTGCGCGGTACAGCAAGCGAATTTGGTGGTGAAATTGATGCGTTCGGAACGTGGGCAGGTTATATCGTAAAGATCCAGTATCCGGATTATATGGATGGTGCAAAACCGGACAATAACGGGTATGGAAACAAATGGTATCAGTGTTATTACGGTAATACTCAATTGAGCCTCATCATCGGAAAAACGAGTGAAACAGCAAAACTCAGTTACGTTGCCCGCATCTGGCAGTTATATTTATTCCAATACTTAGTGGACGCCTGGGGTGATGTTCCTTATTCTGAAGCTTTCAAGGGAGCGGAAGGTAATGTAACTCCGAAATACGACAAACAGGAAGATATCTATCCTGACCTGCTAGCCCGCCTGAAAGCGATTGCTGACGAAATGGCTGTCCATAAAGGTGATGGAGAAATCGGCGTTGGGGACTTCCTGTATGAAGGTGACATTGATAAATGGCAACGTTTCTGTAACTCACTCCGTTTGCGTATCGCTATGCGTATTTCCGGTGTTTCTCCGGCATTAGCGAAGAGTACCATTGAGGAAATCTGCGGCAATCCGTCCAAATATCCGTTTATTGATTCCAACAATTCGAGTGCTATCTTCTGGTGGCAAGGCTCCAAGCCATACAACGAACCATGGTACGACAATAGCGTTTCACGTGATGACTTTGGTGTGTTCGATATCTTCATCAATCACCTGAAGAAAAATAACGATCCCCGCCTTCCTATTCTGGCAGAAAAGAACAATAAGGGTGAATATGTGGGTTATGTAAACGGTGGTGAAACAGTATCAACACTACAAAGCATCTCACATATTGGCAATAAATACCGTAAAGACCAGGCTGGTTTCACGCCGTTCTATAAAGCCTGTGAAAGTTATTTCATCATGGCTGAGGCTGCCATGTTAGGCTGGAATGTAGGCATGACAGCACAGGCCGCTTATGAAAAGGGCGTTATGTTGTCAATGGAAGACAATGATGTTGCTGAGGCCGATGCAAAAGCTTATTTGGCTAACGCCGGCAAATGGGATAACCAGAAACAAACGATCTGGAATGAAATGTGGATCGGTTTATTCAAAGAACAACACGAAGCCTGGTGTCTGCACCGCAGAACCGGTACGCCTGTTGACTTCTATGTATCTATTATTTCAGCATTCGGCGACAAGCATAATTCTTGTCAGTTCCGCGCTCCCTATCCAGATAATGAGTATCGGACAAACAAGGCTCAATTGGATCTGGTTCTTCCGGGTATCGTTGACTACTGCTGGGGTAAACAGCTGTGGTGGGATCAACGCAAGAACGTGAAATAATCCATTGCACACAGGAAAGAGAAAAGGGGCTGCCTCAAAACCAGAGGTAGCCCCTTTATTTTTCACGCAATTTGAAAGCAAAAACACACGCAATTTGAAAGCAAAAACAATCATAGGTGGATGTTCAAACATCTACCTATGTTTGTTTGAACATCCACCTATGTTTGTTGAAACGTTTACCTATGGAAGTTTTCAGCACCTAATAGCCTCTGTATCAGCGCTTAAAAATTCGAACTGATCACTCTTGGGAGTTGCACTGACAACTCTCCGGCGTTTTTCCAACAACCGGATGTTGATAAATCTTCATCTGGATCTCGTGTCCACAACGTCTGGATGTTGTTCAACCAACATCCAGACGTTGAAAGAACAACATCCAGATGCAGATTGACATTTTGACAACGTTTTTGCCCTCGGCAAATGGCGGAAGTCAGCCAGTGGGAGGAAGTGTGGAAGGAGTGTGCCAATAGAAGGTGGCAGATGTGACAGCAAAAAGGCATAAAAAACGGATCTGCCACAGGTATCTTGCACGCCATAGCACAGTGTATTCCAGCCTATTAGGACTGGTTTCGTGGCAGCGTGGCAGATATTTTACAAAAACAAACCTGGTGTAGGAGTTAGAAAATGCGTTTCAACACCGTGGCAAGGCCGGCGATATCCTCGTCGCTGGTATCCCAAGAGGTGACGAAGCGGGCCTCATTGGCTGCTTCGTTCCACATGTAGAAGAAATAGGTATCCTGCAACTGCTTCAACGCTTCCGGCGGGATCGTAAAGAAAAGCTGGTTGGATTCGATCTTCTGGGTGAACCGGATCTGCGGATATGATTGCAGGAGGGCGGCCACTTTCAATGCACTTTCGTTGGCGCGCGCAGCATTGTCGAGCCAGAGGTTGTTGTCCAGATAAGGGATAAACTGTGCGGAGAGGTAACGCATCTTCGAGGCCAATTGTGCGGATTGCTTCCGGAAGTAGATGAGGTTTTCGGCAATCTCGGGATGGAAGGCGATCACCGCCTCACCCATCATCATGCCGTTCTTCGTACCCCCAAAGCTCAGTACATCCACACCGGCATCCACCGTCAGCGCCTTCATGGAACAGTGCAGGTAGGCACAGGCGTTGGCCAGACGTGCTCCGTCCATGTGGAGATACATATCGTGGGCATGCAGGAGATCGGCAATAGCCCGCACCTCATCGATCGTATAAACGGTACCCAGTTCGGATACCTGCGAGATATACACCACCTTCGGTTGCGAATGATGGCATACGCCGAAGTTATGCAGATGGGGCAGGATGAGTCCGGGAGTCAGCTTGCCATCCGGCGTGGGGATCGCGGTGAGTGAACAGCCCGTCATCCGTGCCGGCGCCCCGCATTCGTCCACATAGATATGGGCGGTCTGCGCACAGAGGATGCTATGAAACGAACGGGTCACCGCCTGCAGGGCTACCGAATTGGCGCCCGTTCCGTTAAACACAAAATAGGGAGAGGCAGTAGCCCCGAACACCTCTTTGATTTTCGCCGTAGCGGCGGCAGTCCAGGGATCATCCCCATAGCCGACGGCATGGTCGGCATTCGCTTTCGACAGGGCATCCATAATCAGCGGATGCACACCGGAATTGTTATCACTTGCAAAACTTCTCATCGGTCTGACTATTTGGGGGCAAAGATAACGAATACAAATCAGTTGTTCCCCCTCATTCCACCGAAATAAGCGTGGAGGCCGACACCGGCACACCGCCGCGCGTCAGTCCTTCGACGGTGATCACATATCCGCCCTTCAGATCGGAAGTAGAGAAGGGGATGCTGACGGATGATTCGCCACCGGTCTGCACCCGCGGATTCCACAACAAAGTATGCCGGTAATCGGGTACCCGGCTCTTCCGTCCCGCCTCCGTCAGGTAAGAAGGCGCATAGAAGAGGCGGCGCGCCTGCGTCCCTTCATAGTCGAAAAACTGCGTGGCGGGATCCGCAGCCAGTCCCGGATAATTGTATTCATACGTCTTAAAGGAAACGATCCCGTTCACCATTTGCCCGCCGAACACATATTTACCGCGATAAATCTCTATCTTATCCACCTTCAGGGGATCATAGCGGAAGATATGTTCGTGGTTCACCACCGGGATACCGTCCAGCAGTACCAGTGTATTACCGACGGTAAAGCCCATGCGTTCTTCGGTAAGCACCGACAGGTGTCGCCTGCCACCGAACCGCCGGAAACGGAGGGAAGGGATAAATTCGATCACCACCTCTTCCATCGTGGTAAAGCGGGTATATTCGTCGAGCTTATACACATGGGTAGGCTGCCACTGGAAAAAGGCATCGCTGCTAACCGTGTTCGACATCGAATCAGCCATGAAACTATGCAGCACCTGTAAGCCCACACTCCGCTGCAACAGGTAGCTGTTCCATGCCGGATGCAGGTGGAGATCGGGAAGCGCCTCCCCGGTATGTGTAGCGAACGGCGTTTGGATATCCACCCGGTAGATATCTTCCTCCACCGCTTTGGTGGTGGTGACCGTTACAGCAGGCTGGTCGGACGGTTGGCCGGCAGCGCCGTACTGGATATCCACCGCCGCCTCGGAAGCCCGGGGGTTCAATACGGTTGTAACGATTTCATGCGTACCGGAAATATGTTTGGTGAAAAAGGAGGTGTTCCCCTCTTTGTCCAATTGCCCGCCGAACAAACGTACCTGGCGGCCTGTAAAACCGAGCAGCGGCATCAGGCCTTCCACGTGCACACTCCCGCCGTTCGCCACATTCACCAGCTTGCCGGTCAGGATATGTCCTTCGTATTCAGGGATCATATCCACGGAAAATTCGCCCCGGGGCAGGGATGCCAGCTGGTCTTTCCACGACTGGAGACCGGTGGGCTGCGCTACCGGCATCAGCTCGAGTCCGGCAATCGATACCGACAAGGTATGCAGATCTTCCGGCAGTCCCGTTATCCGCAGGTCACCGGCGGAACGGGTAGCGTAAGCCGGCTTGTCGGTCTGCAAAGAGACCCGGGGATCCTGTTTGGCGACGAAGGCTACCGGCACCGAATCCTTCGCTGCCGGCACCGTTTTATCCAGCGAAAAGGTATTCACTACCGACAGTATCTTTTCGAAGAACACCGCTTCGCCCTCATTCCGCATATACCGGGTATAGGCTACGAGCCGGTAATTGCCGGTAGGCAGCGTGAGGGGGATCATCAGGCAGCCCTCTCCCACTCCTTCCGCCAGTTCGATTTTGGCCTGTACCTGGGCTGATTCTTTATCCAGCAGTTCCACATACCCTACTTTACTGCCGGCGAAGGGACGCCCCGACGCATCGGTCAGTATCAGTTTCATCCACACCAGCTCGCCGGCAAGGTAGAGTGTTTTATCCGTTTGCAGATAGACACGTTCACGGACATTCGCCTCTGCCTGCGCCCTGGAAAGGAAAGGGAAAAGGAAACCGGATACGAATACGAATAATAAGCAATATCTTTTCATACGATGACTTTTACAGTTGATCTAACCCGTGTCAGAACTTGATGTTATACGATACAAAAGGTACAGGCACACCGAAAATCGCCAGTTTATACCCCTGTAGTCTCCCTTTCTCCGTGATGTAATACACCGAATAGGCATTGTTCCTGCCGGTCAAGTTATACACCCCGAAAGAGATGGCGCTATGCGTCAGCAAGGTCAGGTGGTGGCTCGGCTCGATATTGAACGAAGCGTCCACCCGGAAGAAATCGGGTATGCGATACTGGTTACGGTCTGAGTAATAGACAAACTGCCCCCCGGCATAATTGTATTTAGACACGGGCAGGGTGATCGGCCGCCCGGTACTGTAATCACAGTTCAACGAAAAACTGAACCGGTGCGTAAACTTAAAGTTACCCACGAATTTGATATCGTGCGGCTTATCGAAGTCGGCGGGATACCAGTCGCCTTTATTCACCGGATCGATGATCAGCGGATTATTCTGCCGTAACTCCGTACGTGAATAGGTATAACTCACCCATCCGTTCAGCTTACCCTGTGTTTTTTTCAGCATGAATTCGATCCCGTAGGCACGTCCGTCGGTATTCAACACATCGGTCTCGATATGCGGGTTCATCAGCAGCTCGGCGCCGTTGCGGTAATCCAGGTAGTCGCTCATCGTCTTGTAATACCCTTCCACCGAAGCCTCGATCGTGTTATGGGCGAAGTTTCGGTACAGGCCGACGGAGGCCTGTTGGCCTGTCTGCGGTTTGATATTGGCATCACTCAGCTTCCAGGTGTCGGTGGGCGACATGATGGTGGTATTCGACAGTTTGTGGATATACTGCCGCATGGTATTGAAACCGGCCTTAACCGAGAAGTCTTCCGTAAAAGCATAGCGGGCGGACAGGCGGAACTCAGGCCCCACATAGGTTTTAAAAACACCTTCCTCCGTCACCGTCTCAGCCACTGATTCAATGGATGGCAACATACCCGCTTCATAGCGGTTGAACGTCCGCGGCCCCATCGCGTTGAAGAGGGAGAGGCGGATACCGGCATTCAGCGACAAGCTGGGCGATACCTCCCAACGGTCGCCCACGTACAAGGCCGACTCGAGCGCCTTTTCCCGTTGCATCCTTTCCTCTTTCACCAGCGACTCCTCTGTATCGGGAATGTATTCGCCCGGGTTGAGGTCGTAGTAGATACTATTGAGGCCGAAGTCGATCGTATGCTTATCATTCACATACCATACAAAATCACCTTTGCCGAAATACTGGTTGATTCCGAACTGCAGCTTAAAGGCCGTTGCCGGGTTTTCGGTATTGCGGGTGTTATAATCGTAATGGTCGTACCCTCCGGTAAAGACGCCTGTGAAGCGGTTACTGAAGATATGCCGCCATTTGACCGAACTGTTCGCGTTGCGGTATGTATATTTCTCAAATGCGTTGAAGCTGAAGCGGTCGGCGCTGTAATATCCGTTCACGTAGAGGTTGTTGCGTTCGTCGAAGCGGTGGTTGACGGTGGCGTTCAGGTCGTAGAACCCCGCCGTCCCGTCCTTGTACCCACTGTTCTCGGGCAGTTCGTTCAATATCCAGTCCGAATAAGTGGTACGCCCGGCAACGATGTACGATGTTTTATCTCCGAAGAGAGGACCTTCCAGTGTCAACCGGCTCGTCAGCAGACCGATGCTGGCCGATCCCTGAAACTCCTTCTTGTTCCCTTCCCGTCCGTTGATATCCAGGATGGAAGAGATACGCCCGCCGTATTTGGCCGGGATACTGCTCTTATACAATTCCATATCCTTCACCACATCGGAGTTGAAGGCGGAGAAGAAGCCGAACAGGTGCGTAGGGTTATAGATCGTTCCGTCGTTGAAGAGGATGAGGTTCTGGTCTGTCGCCCCGCCGCGTACATTAAAGCCGCTGGACGCTTCGCCCACTGCTTTTACGCCCGGCAGCGACATCACGACCCGCAGGATATCCACCTCACCGAATGCCGTAGGGATGTTTTTGATGTCTTTCACCTGCAGGCGTTCCATGCCGAGGGTGGTATTCCGGACGTTGGCGACTTTCTCCGAGGAGATGGTCACTTCCTTCAGGGCATACACCTGCTCTTCCAGTTCGATATCCAGTTTGCCGTCGGTATAAAGCATCAGTTGCCGCCTGGTTTCCTTCATCCCCACGCCACTGATGTGCAATTCATTACGGCCGGCAGGCAATTGGATGGAGAAATAGCCGAAGGCATCGGTGGTCGTTCCGATCAGCGGGTCACGGACAAATAGCGCGACACCGATCATCGGCTCGCCGGATTTAAAGTCGGTCACCACCCCGGTCAGCGTTACTCGCCCTGTCTTGGGATCACTCTGGTCGCCTATCTCATACACCTTACTTTCCGACGTGGCTTTCTGCTCCCGGCGGGAACCGATAAGCGCCAGGCCGGAGAGGTCGTACTCCCCCTCGGCGCTGGTTTTATCTGAGCGGTAATATCCTTCCGGCAGTTCGGTCACCAATTCTTTCCCTTGCAGCACGAACAGTGCCTGGCCAAACTGGGTGACAGAAAAAGGGGATTTATCCAACGCCCGGCGGAGGACAAGCGCAGGCTCTTCGTCCGTGGCGGCGACGGTAATGCGGAGCGAATCCGTTTCGGATGGCTGGCTATAGACCCGAAAGTCCGTCTGGCTCTCTATCGCTTCGAACAATTCAGTGATCAAACGGTCTGTCAACGATACGGTAACCTTCCCTTCCTGGGCTAACAAGGCCGAAACACCGATCAGCAGGGACAACATCGTCAGGGATAGCTTATTCTTCATGGTTGCTTCGTTAATCGTTCATACTCTTCTACCACGGCGACAATGGCCTTCCCCGTTTCTTTCCGGAAATTCAGTTTGTGCTGTTTGATAAACTGGTTCAACTCTTTCTTGTGTGAGGGAAAAACCTTCAGCAGGGAAGATTTGCTTTTCACGGTATAGTACGCCTCGTCCCTCCGGATAAAGAAACGTTGCGACTGCTCAAAATAGACCTCCCGCTCGGTACCCCTCAGCACATCCATCAACTTGGCAGAAGGCCGTTCGAGCACAGGATACGCTCCCTCACGCAATAAAATATGGTAACCCTGTACGGGACAACCTTTCAACCCATCGGGATAATAATAAATCAATCGGCAGGAATGGAGATCGGCGTAATTCACTCTTTCCGGTTGCAAGACAACGTTGTAATTCCCTTCGGGGAGGGAAACAACCAGTTCGTCGCGATACAGGTCGAGACGCATACGGATATCCGGATAGGTGATACCGTCGTAAACAACCGTTCCCGTCACAGGCTCGACTGCAACCAGATAGGGATGTCCTTCGTAATAAGTAGGATAAACATATTGTTCTTTACCGGAATAGAACACAGCCTGCCCTTTGGCAGCCTGCAAATATGCAGTAGAAAAAGATATAGGAACTTGGTCTGATATCACTGTTTCCTGTGCGTATCCCATCCATCCCATTATAAGGAATACGCCTAATGTGGTCATTTTCTTCACTTGCTCACTCATTTATCGGGGCAAGATATGGATTATATTCTGAATACGAAAACGAATACAGAAATAATTATCTCCCGGCTTCAGACAAGTAGTCGGGTAAGCGCGATCCTACCGGACCTGGCAACGGATCGGCACACAGGAAGGGGAACAGGCTGATACGGCTTTACATCGTTATGTGGAACTCCTTCAATTCCTCCTGTAACCGTTTGCGGGCGAAATAAATCCGGCTCTTGATCGTACCCAGGGGGATGTCGAGTTTCTCGGCGATTTCACTGTACCGGTACCCACTCAGGAATAAACCCAGGGGAACGCGGAGCTCATCGTTCAGGCTGTTGATTACTGCCGTAATCTCTTTCAACTGATACGATCCTTCCGGCGTATCCATACCCGGGGCGGCAATGCCGTCGAGGTTGTATAGATCCATATTCTGGTCGATCACCGTCTGGGTCCGCACCACTCGATGGTAGTTGTTGATAAAGATATTGCGCATAATGGTCAATACCCAGCCTCTGAAATTCACATTGTCCACAAATTTATCACGGCTATTCAGCACCTTGAGGGTGGTGTCCTGCAACAGATCGCAGGCATCTTCTTTGTTCATTGTAAGCATAAGAGCAAAATTCATCATATTCTCTTGCATGCCCAAAATTTTTTTCTGAAATTGCAACGGGCTCATACTGTTTCTGTTATTTAGCGTTTAATTGGCGTTCCGGCGTCACTGATATACAACAAAAGTACAAAAAGGAAATGACATACGCGTATATGCGCACATATTTATATTACTAATTAATGTTTTGAAACTTTTTTATACACGAACACTTATGAAACACAGAAGCATCCTCCTCTGCCTGATCCTCCTTGTGCTGGCTGTACTACAGGCCGGCGCGGACCAGGGAAACAGGGACAAACCCCTTGTTTACCGGATCGATATCAACAAGGAAATCAGCAGTACGACCCGCATCTACCTCAGCAACGGCCTGGCCGAAGCACAGACGTTGGGCGCCGATGCCGTCTTACTGCACCTCAACACGTACGGAGGATTGCTGGATGCCGCCGATTCCATGCGGACAGCCATCCTGTACGCGCCGATACCCGTATATGTATTTATCGATAACAACGCCGCTTCCGCCGGTGCCCTGATCTCCATCGCCTGCAAAAAAATATACATGCGGAAAGGCGCCAGTATCGGAGCCGCCACGGTGGTCAACCAAACCGGCGCCGAACTGCCCGACAAATACCAGTCGTATATGCGTTCGATGATCCGCGCCACCGCAGAAGCACAGGGGAAAGACACCTTGATACAAAACGGCGACACCCTCCTCCAATGGAAAAGAGATCCGCTGATAGCCGAAGCCATGGTGGACGAACGCACGGTGATTCCCCACCTGATCGACAGCGGCAAAGTACTCACCCTTACCGCCGAAGAAGCGATGAGATGGGGCTATTGCGACGGGATCGCCGCATCCGTCGATGAAGTCATCACCCGTTACCTTGGGTACGACACCTACGAACTCAGGCAGTACGAACCCTCCTGGTTTGATAACATCAAAGGATTCCTGATGAGTCCGGTCGTCCAGTCGCTGCTGATCCTGATCATCATCGGAGGCATCTACTTCGAGTTGCAGACACCGGGGATCGGTTTCCCCTCCGCCGCCGCGGTTGTTGCCGCCGTGCTATATTTCGCACCGCTGTATATGGACGGACTGGCGCAGAACTGGGAGATACTGGTCTTCATCTGCGGTATCCTGCTGATTGGTGTTGAGGTGTTTGTCATACCCGGCTTCGGGGTGGCGGGGATCAGTGGCATCCTGCTTGCCGTAGCCGGACTGACCATCAGCCTGATCGACAATACGGATTTTTCCTTCAAAGGAGTGACAGGGGCGGAAACGGGCCGGGCGGCGCTGACGGTACTGATGGGCATCGGACTCAGTTTCGCCCTGATCCTGTGGTTGTCCGACAAGATCGGCAGCAACAAAGGCCTGTTCCGGAAAGTAGCCCTGCATACCGACCTCGGACAAGCCATCTCCGTAGATATGCATACCGGGCTGATAGGCCACACCGGTATAGCCGCCACTGTGTTGCGCCCATCGGGCAAGGTAACGATCGATGGAGAGATGTACGACGGCATCTCCGAACAAGGTTTTATAGAGAAGGGAACACCCATACGGGTAGTCCGCACGGAGAACGCCCAGGTGTATGTGCTACCTGTCTGACGATGTACGGCGGTAGCAGATCCGTTTATTCTCCACCACATATTCCAGCGCATCGACAGCGATCAGGTCGCTCAGGATATTCCGTGCCGTGTAGTAGTTCACATGCGCCATGCGACAAAGTTGGCTGATCGTCACGTTGGGATGAGCTTCCAGCCACGACAGCAGGATCTCCACCGGTTTGCTTAGCTTCAGCAAGGTACCGTCGCGTTGCTGCTTCTTCCGCCAGGCAAGCAGCAGCACTTCATTCGCGAGCATATTCTCGTCGCCGACACGGATATACGCTTTGTAGCTGTCGTCACGGTCGGGAGCCGTATAAGGTTTTCCCGTTCCCGGAGCGATATATACTTCCAGCACCACTTTGCCTCCGGTATCCCAACGCCTTGCCTCAAAGGGGATCACGGGGCGGGTGTACATCTGCGATGCCGCTTCGATCATATAATATTCTTCCTCACTTTGAATGCCGGATATCACGCCGTTGTCTTTCACACCGATCAGCAGGCGGCCGCCATCCGTATTGGCAAAGGCGCAGAGGGTGCGGGCAATCTTCTTGCTGTCGTTCACCTCAAACTTAAAATCAAGCTGTTGGTGCTCGCCCTGTCCGATCAACGCAGCGAGCGGATGTTTCTTTTCCGGCTTCATTCGTATCGTTTCTCTATCTCCGCACCCGGATAATAATGCCGGAGGATATGCCGGTAATCACATCCCCTGTCGCCCATCACGGCGGCGCCTATCTGGCAGAGTCCGACGCCATGCCCCCACCCCGCACCCGTCAGCACAAAACGTTGCGGCACGCCATCCCCCCCTTCTTCCTTATCCACTATAAAGGCGGAGCTGTAAAGGTGCGACTCCGACAACGTGCGGCGGATCTCCAGCTCTTTACCGATGGTATATGTCTGCCGCGTACCCACGATGGTCAGCGCCTCCATACGTCCGGAAGAGCCTCGCTGAACAGGAACCAGGTCGATGATATCCCCAAAATCCATCCCTGTCTTGCGGGCGACCAGTTCCGCCAGCTCCCGCTGTGTATAAACCACCTGCCAGCGGAAGAAATCGGTCGTTTCCTGATCGTAGTTGTTCAGCACCTGTACGAGTATCCGTTTATCCCGTGTATGGCAAAAGGCTTCGGGGGAAGAACGTATCCATTGTTCGGCTTCCGCTTCGAGGGTCAGGTCGGGTAACAAGGACTCGGCGCTGTCGCGTACGGCCGTCAGGTAGGTATGCGGTACCGGCTCCCAGCAGGTTTCAAACCGTTCGGTCACACCGCCGCAGCATTTCGAGAAGCGGGTGTCGCAAATTATCCCCTCAGCCGTCAGTATTTCACCCCGCGTTTCATCAACCGCCTGCTGCGCGATCGCCGTGGCAGTCCGCGTAATCCCCTGGTAACGCTGGCAATGATCGTCGGCACAGACATCGAACAATGTATGGTCTTCACGGTCGTACCAGCGTACCAGCCGATGTGCATTCTGTGTACCGTTCCGGTAGTCCGTCTGCTCCTCCCGCGGGCCGCCGTTCTTACCAATCTGCGCCAGCAGCCAGCTGCGCGATATTACCGCATGCGCTTTCAGGAATTCTTTCGAAGCCGTTGCGCTCATCTCCGACGAGATCACACTGGCAAGGTACGCCTCCACATCCACCTGATTGATCGCCACCAACGTATCCTGATCGACAACCAGGTTGAGGGCGCCGTGGAAAGACTGGTCTTCCTTCCGTTCCCAATGGAAATCGACACCGATCACTACTCCTTTCAGTTGGAAAGAGGCCGAGGGGGAGGAGGGTTCGAAAAACAACTCCTCATACAACCGGCCGTTGAACAGGATTTTGCCGCTTTGCCAGACCGCCCGGCACTCTCCTTCCGGAAAGGCGCCGGTCTCCGTATGGACATACGAGCCGTCGAATACAAACGTAAGTTCTTTATCCGATAAGATACCGACATTGACAAAAGGCGCTTCCATCATTTTACCCTTTCTTTGCTTTCAGCGAGCTGGCGGCTAAAAAGACAATCATTCCTATATATATGGCAAGCGCCAGCCATTCGGCTTCATGGCTCGCCTGCCAGTGTTCATTCACAAGGTTGATACCGCCGAAACGCATGGCGGCGCTGACCACTCCCATCAATGCGCCGCCGGCGATAAAGCCGGAAGCCATCAGCGTACCTTTTTCCAGGCGGGCGTTATTCACTTCCGGATCACAGCTGCGTGTGCTTACATACCAACTCACGGCGCCGCCGATCAGTAACGGTGTATTCAGTTCCAGAGGGATGAACATTCCCAGGGCGAAAGCCAGCGCGGGCACTTTCAGGAAATTCAGCGTGACAGCCAATACCGCCCCCACAGCATACAATGCCCAGGGAGCGCCCGAGCCGCTCATCAACGGTTCGATCACTGCCGCCATGGCATTTGCCTGCGGCGCGGCCAGCTTGCCGCTGGTAAATCCGTAGGTCTGGTTGAGGATAAGGATCACCCCTCCTACCGTAGCCGCCGAAACCAACGTCCCGAGAAACTTCCAGCTTTGCTGCTTCGCAGGCGTGCTGCCCAGCCAGTAACCGATCTTGAGGTCGGTAATGAAACCGCCCGCCATCGACAAGGCCGTACATACCACACCCCCGATAATCAGTGCCGATACCATTCCCGCCGTACCCTTCAGCCCGGCAGCCACCAGGATAATGGAGGCGAGGATCAGCGTCATCAGCGTCATGCCCGATACCGGATTGGTTCCCACAATAGCGATGGCATTGGCAGCCACCGTGGTGAACAGGAAAGCGATTACGCCAACCAGTATCAATGCGATCACGGCATAATACCAATTATCCAGTACGCCGAAATGGAAGAACAGATAGGTGACCACCAGCGTAACCACCAACCCGATGGATATCACCTTCATCGGCAGGTCGCGTTGCGTACGTACATCTGTTTCCGGCTTTTCGCCGCCTTTTCCCTTCAGTTCTTTCGCTGCCAATCCGGCTGCACTACGGATAATACCCCATGATTTGATAATTCCGATGATCCCCGCCGTGGCGATACCGCCGATACCGATATGGCGGGCGTATGTCGTAAACAGTTGCTCGGCAGTCATGCTCCCTACCGTAGCAGTGATGGCAGCGTTACCGAATGTCAGTACTTCCCCGCCGAAGAAGGCGGAAAGCGCCGGAATGATCACCAGCCATACCAAGAACGAGCCGGCGCAGATAATCATCGAATATTTCAGCCCGATGATATACCCCAGCCCGAGCACAGCCGCGCCGCTGTTCACCTTGAACACAACCTTCGCCTTATCCGCCAACATCTCGCCCACACCTATCATGCGGGTACTGATTACCTCGCTCCACCAACCGAAGGTTGCGATGCAAAAATCATACAACCCACCGATCAGTCCGGCAAGGATGAGCGGCCGTGCCTGGTTGCCCCCTTTCTCGCCCGATACCAACACCTGCGTGGTAGCTGTCGCCTCCGGGAAGGGGTATTTGCCGTGCATATCGGACACGAAATATTTCCGGAAAGGGATCAGCAGCAGGATACCCAGGATACCTCCCAGCAATGAACTCATAAAGACATCGAAGAAGTTGACGGCTATCTCCGGATACTTGCTTTGCAGGATATACAGCGCCGGAAGGGTGAAGATCGCACCGGCTACGATCACGCCGCTGCTGGCGCCGATCGACTGGATAATCACATTCTCACCCAACGCATTCTTCCGCTTGAACGAGCCGGAGAGGCCCACGGCGATAATGGCGATCGGGATCGCCGCCTCGAACACCTGTCCCACTTTCAGTCCCAGATAGGCAGCGGCAGCGCTGAAGATCACCGCCATTACCAGCCCCCAGCATACCGACCAGGGCGTCACTTCCCTGAATTGCCTGTCGGCGGGCATCATCGGTTTATAAACTTCACCTTCCTTTAATTCCCTGTAGGCATTCTCAGGCAGTCCGCCCAATTTCCCTTCCTTCTGTTCTGTTGACATATAAATTTGACAGGTTTAAGATTACTTTCCGGCTTTTTTATCAGCCTATTCTGCCAAAATTAAGCGATTCCCTGCAGATAAACAAACCAATTTGCTATTTATCCGGGGTCAGACCGGAAAAACAATTTACCTGTATCATTTTTAACGAAAAAGTTTTGTAACATCATTATTATACCTAACTTTGCACCCGCTAATGGAACAAGCTGTTAGCTCAAACATTCAAAAACATGCCAACAAAAATCAGATTGCAGAGACACGGTCGTAAAGGGTATGCCTTTTACCAGATCGTTGTTGCAGACAGCAGGGCTCCACGGGATGGAAAGTTTATTGAAAGGATAGGTTCTTATAATCCGAACACTAATCCTGCTACAGTAGATTTGAACTTCGAAAGAGCTTTGTATTGGATGCAGGTAGGTGCGCAGCCTACAGAC